>NZ_JBFTPE010000032.1:0-103530 GCF_056398325.1 Paenibacillus sp. 01T443 | reverse complement strand
GACACATAGAACCTTCGAAACCTGGGTCTGTTTTGGTTCTTAACTATGTATCTTGGGTAAAGGAGCGAGGATAACAATAGTGAACTGTATTACAAATAGTGGTTATTCGGTGCGGAGAGTATAATTCATCTAAAAGAGATGACACTCTACCTGGAAGGTCATGGGACTGACGGCATCTCTTTTTTGTTTTATTGAAATAAAGGGGATTTTACGTTGCTTCGTGTCCACAACGTCAAAAAATTTGACAATACGATCAACTATATGGTTTTGGAAATATTTCGTTGTGGGATGTGTATCGAAATGAAAAAGCTTTCGGAGGAAATTAAACAATTTTTGCTCCAACGGACAAAATGAAAGGTTTTGCATACATGAGCCATCCAATAATCTGTACCTGCAGCGGCTATAAGCCTCTCAATCTGCACAAATGGGGACCGGGCGTACGGGATATTTATGCATTGCATTACATAGCTGGCGGAAAAGGCGTTCTGGAAACACGGCATGGCGTTTTCCCATTAAAAGCGGGTGAAAGCTTTATCCTCTATCCGCATACGGAAGTCTACTATTACCCCGACCCACAGGACCCGTGGGTATATGTATGGATCGAATTTACTGGGGACGAAGCCCGGCACTTATTGGACAAGACGGGCTTCGTTCCAGATAAGCCGGTTGTTCCTGTGTCCCCAGTCAATCTGTTGCCGCATTTTCCAATCGTAGAGATCGCAGGGGGTGCACCCTTTGAAAAAATACGTGCCGAAGCCAGGCTGCGTCTGCTGCTATCTTACTATATGGAATATTTTCCTGCGGAGTATTCGATCCGAACTACGGATTATGTAGAGCTGGCGAAAGCATATATCGAAACGAACTATTGGAAAACCACATTGACCGTCTCGGATATTGTTAACGCCGTGAGACTGGAGCGCAGCTACTTATTCCGCTTGTTCAAGAATGCAACGGGAATGCCTATCTCTAGCTATTTGATCGCATTCCGTGTCCGGCGCGCCTGCGAGTTGATGAAAACGTCCGAATTGTCTATCAAATCGATTGCTTTCTCAGTTGGTTATGGGGACCAATTGTATTTCTCCAAGGTATTCAAAAAAGCAACGTCACTTACTCCAACGGAATATTTGACGCTGCATGGCGCTTATCCGGCTAACGAAACAGCATACACTTTCCGGAAGCTCTATAATACCTAATCAATTTATCGATGGGTTCGCGTCCACAGCCCAGTTTTTCGCCAAGGCAATTGATGCATAAAAAGTCTTGCGTCATTCGGGAGACAAGCTTCAGATAGATAGCCACGTCATCCGTCAGGAGCGGAACACGGCATTCTCTGCACGTTCTGCTCCCCATTTAGTTGACCAACTTAGCCCGTACGACCAGACAGTCATGAGCGGGCACGACGGGAGAGAATCGTTCCTTATACACGCCGAGCTCCTTGTGCTCCCAGCAGTCATACAGGGACAACGATATTCCCGAAGCATAAGGAAGCCCAATGTCCCAGAACTGCAGCGAAAGCTCTCTCTGACTGTCGCTTAGGTTGAAGAAGCCTATAGCCAGATCCCCATTCGTCAGTACTTTTACCAGCATAAAAACATCGTCCGAATGGAACCATTGCGGTTCCGGTTTGATTCGGTATGCACCGCGGCCTTCAATGTCCTGATTGATTGCAATGAGATCATGGTTCAGCAAAATGTCCTTTGTGGCCTGATTCGTGTTCCGGATATCGCAGCCGATCATAAGCGGAGACCCCATGATGCTCCATAACGAGAAATGGGTTTTATATTCGTTGTCGCTACAACCGCCAATCTTGCTGCCAATAAAATCATTGTTGCTTCCGCCGTACATGCCGACTACGAGCATATCCATATCGTTATGGCAGAAGGAGCCGGTATAGCATTCCTTATCTAGCTGGGATAATGTCAAGTTTTTAATGGAGTCCCAGTGATCCTGGATATCTCCAGTGGACCGGTACATATGGGCGCCTGATTCGCGTATCCATTGATACACATTGTCTTCCCCCCAATTGCATGCGGAGAACAGGATGTCCCTGCCGCAGTTTTTGAGCGCGAGGCTCATGCGTTTATACATCAGCTCGCCTGAGATATGGCGGGGCTTAAAGCAAAAGTCGTATTTTAAAAAATCTACTCCCCATTCGGCGAATAACCGGGCGTCCTGGAATTCGTGCTCGAAGCTGCCCGGATAACCGGCGCAAGTATGGGTGCCTACGCACGAATACATGCCGAACTTCAAGCCCTTCGCATGAATATAGTCGGCAAGCGCCCGCATGCCGCTGGGGAATTTGATAGGATCGGCTTTCAATTTTCCGTTCTCGTCTCTCTCCTTCAAGCTCCAGCAGTCGTCGATCACGATATATTCGTAGCCTGCATCTTTGTAGCCTTCCGAGATAAAAAGATCCGCGACATCCCGAACCAGCTGCTCGTTAATATCCCAGGTGAAGGTGTTCCATGAATTCCACCCCATGGAGGGTGTTAGACCAAACGTTTTGTTAGGATTCACTCTCATTTTCCATCCTTTCATACCCCTGTCACTGTACCAAGGGATTAGGTTCATGTTGTGTTCTTTTCGTATTAAATCATGTCTACTCTTTCCAGCCTATAGCTTGACGTTGCTTGTATATGGAATGATGTTGCTTGAGAATTTTATAAACGAAAAGGGGGTAGCTCGAGGCGAGCAACTCCCTATCTTTAAGCTATCTTTCTTCTAATTCACGAAACCGAAGCCCAGAATCGTAAACCGCTTGCTTTCTTGTCCGGCGGCCATTCGAATCTCGACCCTATGCTCCTCAGATAGCTCCGAACGGTGTAAGATGACGGCGTGGCAGCGCGTCCACTTCACAGTATGAGACATGGCCATCTTCACATGCTGACCGTCGAACCATATGTCGGCATCTCCGAAGTCGTCCCTACCGGTATTTTTGTAAACGAGAAGAAGACTCTTGCAGCGAAGAGTCATGATGAAGCTCTCGCTGTCGGATTCGGCTGTATGCATCCAGTTATTAGGGAACTGCGGCGTGCCGAAAGAATGGTCGTCCATCTCCGCGAATTGCAGATCAGAATCGGTTGCGCGAAAGCCGCCTTCATCAATCTTGACCATGTCTGGTCCATTGCGGCGGTCCAGCAAGCGAACGCCTGAGAAATCGTTACCGATTACAGAAGGTAAATCAATGACCGTATCCTCGGAAACCATTACGGAACGATCGGTCTCCGTGAACAGCCAGCTCAGGCAGTCAGCCATAATCGCGTGTCCCGTGTTCGTAGGATGATAAATATCACTGAAGAAATCCTGCTTGGAAATAACGCGCCCCTCGGCTTGGATTTTGCGGAATTGCTCCGTCACCGCATCCTTGATGCTCACCATGGGAAGCCCGTATTGCCGACCGATAGGGGACAGCCGATCCTGCAAATTCCAATCGCTTTCGAACACGCTGAATAGCAGGATAACGGCTGGAGAGTTTTCGGCGGACAACGCTTTCAGGACGAGGCTTTCGTAGCAGACGCCCTCCGTCTCGTCGTCGGCGTCGTTAACGGCAAACTCCACGACGACGATGTCCGGTTGAACGGCTCCGTCTCGCAGGATATCCCGATCGTAACGAATCATGCCCAATTCGGAAGGCGTGCCGCCTACGCCTGCTTTGATCAAACGGATGGCCTCGCCTCCGGTTTGGCCAAAGGTCTTCTTAAAGTTGGCATATGTCAGGTAGGCGTAACAGGCCGTATGGAGCGGATCGGCTCCCGCGCCGTGAGTAATGGACCCGCCGATAAAGGCGAGCGTCACTTTTTCGCCTCTCTTCGCCTTATCGATAGCGGCTTTTAATCGTTTGTTGTTGCCTGTTCTAAGTAACGATTTGGCGATCATCTCGCGATAGGCCCAAGAATGCACTGCCATGGGAGTCTCTCTTTCCTGCGGGGGCAATCGGTCTGTCATTAAAAAGCTCCTTCCATAATAGTTAATCAACTTATCATATTACGAAGCGTTCTGGCGTAAAACCTGTTAAAGAATGGTTTTTGGCACGCGAAACCGCAAACTTTGAGTGATCGGCAGGTTGCCCCTGGCAATAACCGACAGCTATACTTTGAAGGAGAAAACGCCGGGATTCTTCTTGCGCAGTATACTTGGAACCATGAAGTGGAGGCAAGCGGCGATCTGAATCAGCAATGCCAATTGGTTAAGATTGTTTAATTATTAATTGATGGCAAAGCAGAAGCCAGACTATGATCTCACGACATTGTGGAAGCTTTCTGCCGGTTAATCGGCAGGAAGCTCTTCTCTCGGTTTTGGATAACAATAAATAAATAAATGATGGAGCGATGCATATATGGCCATGATGCAAATAAGTTTTTTTTCATCATGCATGAAGAGGGAAGTCACGTTCAACGCGCTGCTACCGCTCGATAGACCGGAAACGGAAGGCGAGGGCGGCAAACCGCTGAAGTCCTTGTACCTGCTTCATGGCTATTGCGGCAGCCACACGGACTGGATCAGCTTCTCGCGTATACGAGAGCTGTCGGACCGGTACCGCATTGCAGTATTTATGCCAGCTGGGGAAAACCGGTTTTATCTGGACGACGAAGAAGGTGAAACGCTGCTCGGCCAATTTATTGGCCGGGAGCTGGTGGAGTTTACACGGCGGACATTCCCGGTATCGCTGGAACGAGAAGATACCTTCATCGGCGGTTTATCGATGGGGGGCTACGGGGCTCTTCGGAACGGCCTGAAATACGCGGAGACGTTCGGCCAGATCATTGCGTTGTCTTCGGCGCTGATCCCTTACAATATCGCGCGGATGCAGCCCGGTCATCATAACGGAATCGCAGGGTACGGCTATTATAAGAGCGTTTTCGGAGACCTCGAACAGGTGTTGGGAAGCGATAAAGATCCTGAGGAGCTGGTTCTCCGTTTGAAGAAAGATGATTTAAGTATTCCGCGAATTTACATGGCTTGCGGGACCGAAGACTTTCTGCTCGATGTCAATCAGAGGTTCCATCAGTTCCTGATTAGCGAGAAGATTGAACACATATACGAGGAAACGGCTGGAGCCCATACTTGGGAGTTCTGGAATGATAAGATCGGCGGTGCTTTGGAATGGGCTTTAGCCTAATGTTCAATTGAATGTTGTTTTTAGTTAATACAAATTTCTATAAGATCTTTATGGATAGGTATTATGTAACACCAAAACAATATCGTAAAAATAATCAAAATGCATAAGCAACACCCGAATTCTGGGTGAAATGGAGAAAAGTGAGCGATCCAATATTAGGAATGTTTATTCGTAAGCGTCAAATAGCCCCCACCTTGTCATGAAGATGAGGGCTCAGAGAGCTGTAATCAGGATTTAAATACACACGACAAGTCAACGGTAAGCGACCAAGGTAGCAAGTTGTCCAACGCTTCGGGATCCTTCGGTTCGGGAATTTGCGGGGGTCGCTCGAGCAGGTACATCTAGTCGCTCTACTTAGCAGCTTGAACCTTCAATCCGCAATTCAAACATGTCGTTTCCTTATCATAGCCATAATGGCTAGTAGGACAGGTATGAATGCTGTCGGAACCAGACTAGAAAACGGTAAAATTTCATAGTTATAGAACGTTACATCCGACAAACGCGTATAACTATTCTGCGTAATAGCAAAAAATAACAAACCTACGGGCAAAACAAGCGGTTTCGACTCCTTAAACCGGAAAATATGTCCCATGACCTTTACAAACACATATTGAATCACAACAAGTTCAAACAAAGTGGTAATGGTCCAAATTGCGATGATTACGATTTCGATTCTTTCCATGTATTCGCCGAATTTAACCAATTGAATTACTGAAAAAAAGGGAAACGTTGCCGATTTCGTCAAAGTCATTCCCAGCGATCCGAACGTCAAATAACTTGATGCAATCAAATAAATGCTGGACAACGATAATCCTATGATGGAACTTGTGAATATTTTTTTTGTGTTTTTCACCCGTGATAAAAGAAAACCCAAGACAACGATCTTTCCGAAAGGAAATGCGAAAGAAAGGATCCCTCCATAGACTATTTCCGATAATCCGCTTTGAAATTGCGGAAGGAAGGGATTCGTCTCCACTTCCCGTAAAATAAAAATACTAATTACACAAATGGCCAATACAAATAAGGGAAGGATCAATTGGTTAGCGCGAGCTATCGCACCTAGTTCGAGATAAACGGCATAAGAAATTGCCAGTACCATGCAAAAAATTAATACATGCGAAGATGTATTAGGAAGGATCGCTGTTGTAAAGAAGGAAGCTAACCCTCGATACGCCAATCCCCCTAATTCAAGAAAATAAATAAGATAAATGACGAGCACTAGCTTCGCAACCCATTTTCCACACAACTTTTCGCATATTTCCATCATAGATGAATTTGGATACTGCCATTGTACATAGCATAAAAGCCGCAGAACCCCAATAGCAACGAAAGTGGCCAAAAGGTTTGATATCCATACATCATGTTTTACCACTTTCGCTTCGAGCAAATACAATGTCGAGAAGCCCGACAAAAAACTGAAACAGAGGCATGCGAGTTGGGCGTGGTTTATTCTATCTTGATATACTGTCATAAATTCTCCAAATGAATATGCAAAAGGTTTAAAAAATAATGAGAAACTGGATAAAAAACGAAGCTATACAAAGATTCGACTGTAGGCAAAGCATTGCTGATGACTGGGAGACAATAGCCTGCCGTCACTACACATAATAACAGCATCACCAAGGCATTGAATTTAGCACTTTTTCTCCATAAGCGGGTAAACTCTTTGATTCCATAACAAATGGAAATGAATCCTACTGCATAAACAAGCATGTTATTTCCCCCCTATACTTTGGATCATTCCCAAAGTATCAATTTTTACATCGACATGGACGTTGATTGGAATCGTAGGGTATATGTCCATCCATTCATTTTTCATTTTTTTCCACTCAATGGGATGAAACTGGATGAAGTAATCAGAGAAACCAGTAAGATCCACTTTTAATTCCTTTTGGAAACGATTCAAGCTGTTGCGTATGATGTTTTCCATGTGCGTGGAAGCCGCTTGCTCAAGTTCCACAAGATTGTGCTGTTTGTTGATCGTTAGCCGATGATTCGTTTCACTCAAATTTGCTTTAAAATTCAAATAAATATCCAATTTTGGACTTCCGTCAGATAAACTGCTGGATATGGCTTGCTTGGCAACCTGAAAAAGTAATGTCACTTTCGTAGACTTGAAGTCCACAGTTTCGATAAATTCAAGGTCTTTCCATTGACGTTTCTGCGACAATAAATGAACGACAAGTACCTCTTCCCCCTCCAACCAGTCAATAAACCTTCCCTTATCAAACACGGAACCGCCACCCGAAACAAGCACTTCATGGGAATTATTGGACAGCTTCGACTTTTTCAGCCTTCCCGCAACAAAGCCTCTATATGGATTGGAGTTCCAATTCGCAATATTTTTTACCGTCTGGTTGATACTTTTACCCCAATCCATTTCATTCCGTGTTTTTCCCAACAATTCATTCGAGAGTAAATCTCCCGTTTCGGATTTCACTTTCAGTTTATCTGCCGCTTTTCCGTCACTTACCATCAGATTACTGGTAATACGTACTTGACGATTCCTAGTTAAAAAATCCACGATATCGTAAAAAGAATGACGCGCTGCACTCTCTCCGACAATAATGAATTTGTTGTGTTGCCATATCATTTTTTTGCTAGCCTGATTCCGCAAATTTTTTGCAGCATCATAAATCGAGGTACCTGTTGCACTTGCAACCCATGCAGAGAGCTTTCCTGATTTTTCCGTACTTGCGGATGAAGGTAAAACACAATACGCAGTAAGTACATACTTATTCTTTTCCATGTCATAATCGATACCTACTGCCATTACCAATGTGATATCGCTAATTTCAATAACATCCGGCGAACAACCTGTCATAAAAGACACAAGCATACACACAATGAGGAACCATTTAACATTCTTCATTCTTTTCTGGTTCACTTCCAATCAATAACGTCCCTAGTTTTGGTGCATATCTCCATTCATTATGCCTTACTTCGAATTGTTTCTATATCGGACCGGGAATAGCACATATTTTTTCAGAGTCTGAATCAAACGTTCAGATTCAACCGGCTCCAAAAACAAGGCCCCGTTGGATTGTAAGGAGCACAAATGTAAAATGATAACGAACAAGCCTATGGAGATCCCAAATACACCAGCAAAAGCCGAAAGAAAAATAATTGGAAATCGCAGCAAACGAAAAGCGATAGCGGTGCTGAAAGAAGGAATGGTAAAAGATGCAATACCCGTCATCGCCACCACTATTACCATCGGACGGGACACGATTCCCGATTGTACAGCGGCTTCCCCGATAATTAATGCGCCCACGATGCTGACGGATTGACCCACTGCTCGAGGCAGTCTCAGGCTAGCTTCCCGCAAGATCTCGAAAGCAACCTCCATGATAATTGCTTCTACAAAAGTAGGAAAGGGGATCCCCGCTTTTGCGGAAAGAAAAGCCATTATTAACGGCGTTGGGATCATTTCCAGATGGAACGTAGTCAAAGCGATATATAACGAAGGTCCAAACAATGAAATAAATAGTGTGATCAAGCGTAAGAAACGCAAAAAATTAGCAAAATAAAATCTTTCATATAGATCATCGCTTGGGTGYAGCATTTCGAAAAACGAGGTAGGGGCAATCAAGGCATTCGGCGTTCCGTCAACTATCATTGCAATTTTCCCTCTATTTAACGCACTAACGATTCGATCAGGCCTTTCCGTATATAGGATCTGGGGAAAAGGTGAATAGGTGCTATCCTGAACCCATTCCTCTATTTGAGCGCTATCCACCACAACATTCAAGTCGATGGATTCGATTCTACTTTGAAATTCCTTTAGAACTTCTGGATCCACTTGATTTTCAAGATATAAAATGATAGCTTTTGTTTGACTTTGGCTCCCGATTATATACGATTTTGATTTTAATTCAGGTGTTTTCAGTCTCCTATAAACCATGCCAAGATTAGTTTGCAAATCTTCAGTTAATCCCTCGCGCGGCCCCCGAACATTAATTTCAATCTTCGGCTCATCTATCTGACGTGTGTTGTATCCGGGCAACATCATGCCATACGCTTCGGAGCGGCCTTCAACAAATATAACAATACCCGCATTTGCTATCAGGCTCACAATTCCATCCAGTTCCTGTATCGATTTAACCTCGCCTAGAGAATGAAACGACTCAATAATTACCTCATCTGCTTGTCCCTGCTGAACGAAAATATCTTCAGTCATTTTACGAATGATTTGTTGGTTTAATGTTTTTTCATCCACAAGGATATTTAAGTAAACAATAGAAGCTAACAGTGAATCGTCAGATTTACTAAAGTTACGGACAATTATAAAATCATTATCTGCAAATTGTTGTAACAACTTTTCTAGATTCGGGGCAATAGATGTACTAATATGTTCTGATTTCAACTCCATTGCTATGTCCCCCAAAAGTACATGAAGATAATGTAATTTCCAACGTATTCGTTCTCATTGATATTATTGGCTTAAATAATTCAGGAATATTCAACTATACGAATATAATTGTTTTGAATATTTCAAGGTGACGCCAACCACAACGCTTAATCGCAATCCTTTAACTGTCTAAAGTCAATATAGTAAAGTTACCTTTCAGATGGTCGAAAAAAGGTCGGAAAATCAGGGAAATTGATTTAGATAGATATGAGTCCATTTTAAGAAATGAATTTGAACAATAATATTATTATCTCTTGCTAAGTACAGTTCGGACATGTGGTGAGCGGGAACTATGTTAATGCATTAAACCCCCTTTTAGCAAAGGGGGCTGTGTTAATCTGAAACTATTTTATTTAGAAAAGAAGCAGACAGCCATGAAAACAGCTCTTTATGCTAATAATTTTGAAGAAATGCGCCAAAAGGGTTATTTGATTAAAGCTGAAAGGGGAGTCCAAGTTGCCATGATGGATTGGTTCCCTTCCAGTATTTATTTTGATGCTACAAACCCTAAAGCCAGGGAGTATGTATGGGCAAATTGCAAGTGAATTATTATGATTATGGAATCAACATCTTCTGGCTGGATGAAGCAGAACCTGAATACGATGTGTATGATTTTGATAATTATCGCTACGCTATGGGACCTAATGTTCAAATCGGAAATATATATCCGCAGCGCTATTCCAAAACCTTTTTTGACGGAATGCAGGCGGAAGGACAGGACAAAATCGTAAACACGGTTCGCTGCGCTTGGGCAGGCAGCCAACGATACGGCGCATTAGTGTGGTCGGGAGATATTCACTCTTCTTTTGAGGATTTCAGAAAACAAATCGTTGCAGGCCTTCATATGGGGATGGCGGGGATCCCTTGGTGGACGACGGATATCGGAGGGTTTGCAGGAGGTAACCCGGACGATCCCAAATTCCGTGAACTGCTAATCAGATGGTTCCAATGGGGGGCTTTCTGCCCTGTTATGAGATTGCATGGCGATCGCAGGGGTGGCAAGGAAGTATTCAGAAAAGACGGCAGCAAAGCATTTAATACAGGCGGAAACAACGAGGTATGGAGCTTTGGGGACGAGGCCTACGATATATTAGTTAAATATATGGAATTGCGGGAAGCCTTAAGGGATTATACCCGTGAGTTGATGAAGGAAGCCCATGAGAAAGGTGCGCCGGTTATGAGGCCGCTCTTCTATGAATTCCAGAATGACGATAAGGTCTGGGATATAAAAGACGAACGAATACCTGTATGGTCCGGATCTGTTGGTTGCCCCAATCCTTTATGAAGGCGCTGAATCAAGAGAGGTATATTTGCCTGAAGGTTCAAAATGGACTGATGCACGTACAGGAAGTATCTTCGCAGGCGGACAAACCATTCATGTTGAAGCACCTCTAAGCACGATTCCGGTATTTTTACGGGACGGAAAACAGAAATATCTCATCGGAAAAATATAATACTCTATCTCGGATCGGTCGTCCTTAAGGACTGCTTCCACATTTGTACCAGAGCTCTTGCTTCTAGCGAGATCGATTAAGCTGTATTGAACGCTGCGGGCAACCCCGAATGTCTTGGCGCCACATGCTGGACGTCGCTTGACGGATGCATGATCGGCCCTTCAAGCCTGTTGATGCTTGTGCTGCCGTTGCCGAACGGCGGCTTCCGGATGTGGTACAAGGATGAGGACTATCACTCTCTCATCTCTTCGGAAAGGAGGAGGGGGGACTGAGTAAGAATGATATTGAAATCTTGCGTGATGCATTATA
Organism: Paenibacillus sp. 01T443; assembly: GCF_056398325.1. NCBI lineage: Bacteria > Bacillati > Bacillota > Bacilli > Caryophanales > Paenibacillaceae > Paenibacillus > Paenibacillus sp. 01T443. Next base: position 92,237 of record NZ_JBFTPE010000032.1, on the reverse strand, counting down.
TCAATTAGCTTTATTACATCAATATAATCTCCTTAATCCCGATGAAATAAGTAAGAGTCAAGAGCTGGATCTTCTGATAAATGAAACGATTCAAGTAAAGCTGGGATGTCGTAGCGCATCAGAGTTATCGAAAGAGTGAGTTTCAGTCATTGGCTTCAATTTGCTTTAGCAAGCGGGCATTTCCGTGCGCCCCCTGTACTCTAGTGCAGGGGGTGGTTTTGTGCTTATCCATGGATTGAAAATCAAGGATATTGTTTTAATGCTCATTCGTATCCCCCCAAGTCGATGAGTAGATGGAAGTCTATATCATGCTACTTCTTGTCCTGAAATTCAAGGTTTAGTGTTATAACATCGTATATAATCCGTATTGGAAGAGAAATTCAAGAAATCGGGAGTGTGAGTAGAATTGTCAGCATAGCGAAAATGAGGGTTAGTATGAAGGCCGACTACAAGACAATAAATTCGGCTTTAAAAAAAGTAAGCGTTTACATATTCGATGGCGCTACTTTCATTGATGGTTTAGGCGCAAATCCCCCGGTTATTCCCGGATTTTATCCCAACCCTAGCAAATATTACTAATTCAAGGTGAGGTCCCATGAGTAAGGTCATTCTCGTTGATGATGAAAAGCTAATACGTCAGGAATTGCTAGTGATGGTCGATTGGAAAAGTCACAGCTTTGAAGTAATTGGTGAAGCAAGCAATGGAAGAGAGGCTTTATTGTTGTATACGGATTTACGGCCTGATCTTATGGTCATTAATATTTGTTTGCCTGATATAAATGGCTTTCAGTTGATTGAAGAAATTCGCAAGCTTGATTCGGATTGTCAATTTATCATCGTAAGCGGTTATGCAGATTTCTCATACGCCAAGACTGCGATGCTGAAACTAATGAGACATATTGAAGATCGTGAACAGGGTGTTGTATTCATTCATGACTCAACAGTAGGAGTAGTTTTACGTGAAACGAGGTTAAATAATTTCGATGCTACAGGCTTGTATTGTGAATTTTTGAAAACGCTTGCATTTGAAAATGTACAATTTATTGCGGTCGTGGGAGAAGCTGTCGAATCGACCGTCGATATCGGGAAATCTTACTACGAGGCTGTAAATTTATTAAAGAATGAGTTTCTGTACCGAGGGGAAACGAGAATTTTGACTTCTGACATTTTCAAGCAGCCCAATTTTCAGACGTGCACGTCAGCACTATAGAGCTTTCATGAAGAAGAACGGCGAAGCCATCTAAAGAACGCAGGCCGCTCGAGCCGGTAGACCATATTTGTGGCATTACTTGCAAGGGGAATTATCTATTTATGCATATACAGGAAAAGCCAGCCTTTAAAAACATGGTTTTGCTATGTGATCCTGAAAAAAGGCGTCGTGCGATACTAGTGCTCGCTAGCTATATAAAAAGGCCCAATCTCGAAAGATTGAGCCTCTTTGAATAGCCGTTTTGCTTTAGCCTTTTACCCCGCCAACGACCATCCCTTTGACAAAATACTTCTGTAGAAACGGATAGACCATAATAATCGGCACACTGGCTACGATCGTCATCGTTGCGCGAACCGATGTTGGCGTAACCGCCGTTACATTTCCCTGCGCATTAGCAAAGGCATCAGCCGCCGAGCCGCCTGAACTTGTCGTAGCGCTTGATGTGGACAACACCTTCATCAGTTCGTACTGCAAGGTACTTAGATTAGGCCGTGAAGAGTTGTATAAGAATACGTCAAACCAGGAGTTCCACTGGGATACCGCTACGAACAAAGACACCGTAGCAAGAGCAGGAACAGTAAGCGGAAGCACAATACGCACAAATGTGGTAAAGTCTCCGGCGCCATCGATTTTAGCCGATTCCATGATGCCCTCCGGCAAACCTTCAATGAAGGAACGAATAACAATCATATTGAACACGCCGATAATGCCCGGGATAATGTATACCCAGAAGCTGTTCAACATTCCAAGCTCTTTGGTCAGCAGGTAGCTCGGAATCAAGCCACCGCTGAAATACATCGTAAAAATGAAGGTAATAGCTACAAACTTTTTCAATGCATATTCAGGACGGCTGATCGTATAAGCCAGCATCGCCGTACAAAACACGGAGATGATCGTCCCGATGATTGTCCGTGCCGCGGAGATAAAGGTCGCATAAAACACATTAGACTCGTTAAACACATATTCAAAATTTCTCAGAGTCCATTCGCGTGGCCAAATATAAATGCTGCCTCGAATCGAATCATTCGCATCGTTAAACGACAAGGCAAACATATTCAAGAAGGGGTACAGGGTCAAAATGATTAGGATAATCATAAAAATGATGTTACACACATCGAAAATTTTATCGCCCATTGAAGAATTTCGTGCTGATTTGGCTTGTTCCACAGCCTTAGCCTCCTTTCATTTAGTACAATCTACTTTCGCCCATCCGTTTGGCGAGGTTGTTGGCGGCGATGAGGAAGATGAAGCTGACCACGGTTTTAAACATTCCGGCTGCGGTCGCCAAGCCAAAGTTATTCATTTGCATGCCGTATTTCAAGACGAATATATCCAGATTTTCCGAGAATTCAACATTAATACCGTTGCCGAGCAAGTATTGCGCTTCGAACCCGGACTCCAGAATATGACCCAGATTCATAATCAGCAAAATGATTATGACTGGCTTCATGCCTGGAAGCGTAACATGCCACATCCGTTGAAGGCGTGAAGCGCCATCCATCTCTGCTGCTTCATACTGAGTAGGGTCAATCGTCGTAATGGCGGCCAAGTAAATGATGGTGTTCCAGCCGACATTCTTCCACACTTCCGTTACTCCGAGGATACCCCAGAAATATTCGCCTATCCCCAACCACAGAATAGGATGATCGATGAGCTGCATTCGGAGCAGCAACACATTGACTATACCTTCGGGCGCCAGCGCTGTTTGCACGATATTTGCAGCTACTACCCATGAAATAAAATGCGGCAAGTAGCTGATCGTCTGCACCGCCCGCTTAAAGTAGACCTTACGCAGTTCATTCAGCAGTAGTGCCAGCACGATGGCCGTTACAAACCCCAGCACCAGATTGATAGAGCTCATAACGAGCGTATTGCGCAGGACTAGATAAAACTGTTGTTCTTTGAACAAAGACCTGAAGTTATCCAATCCGATCCAGGTCTGGTCGAATAGATCCCTTGCCAATCTGAATTTTTGAAAAGCAATCGTCCATCCCCAGAGCGGAAGATACTTAAATATGATGACCCAGATGAGAAAAGGCAACGACATCAGCATCAGCATTTTCTGTTTAGACAATGTTTTGAATAAGGTTCTCAGGCGCGAATCTTCAGAAGTCGATCTTGCCATCTGTACTGCATGTTTCTCCACCGATCCGTCTCCCTTCCGGCTAAAACTGTATCTCTCTAACAAGTGTAGAAGGGAAAAGTGAAGTGACTTCACCTTTCCCGGTTCATTATTATGATTCAGAAGCTGCCGCCTACCAATTTCCTGCGATACGCTCCTTCACCTTAGTGGTCATGAATTTCTCGAAACCGGCAGCACCCAGCTTGTTGAACTCTGCAATATACTCATTCCAAGTGGATTCAAAGGCTGCTTCAGAAGCAAACACCATTTTTGGATAGTATTTCTGCTGGAGATCTCCTGCTTTCTGATTGAAGATCTGTTCAGGAGAGCCTTGTACTTTCTCGATGCTCCAGGCAGGGTACCATGGGCGCTCAACTGGTTTGGAATAGAAGCCGGAGAAGGTCTTCAGACCGTAGGCTTTTAGCAAGGCTAGATCACCCTCTGTGTAATTGACCGCCGCTACTTCCGGCTGACTGGTGGGCACATGAGCGTTGCCGTCCTCGTACACCGAGTTGTTGCCGTAACGCGGCCACTCATAATCGAAATACGCCCAGCCGTAAGTACGTTTAAATTCATTGTCGTTGCGGTTGGCTAATTGCTCCTTGCTCATGACGAAACGGCCTTCTTCATTTACCGAGTAGGTGACATCTTTCTCACCCCATTGAAGGAGCTTCTGATTTTCATCTGTCAACATGTTATCCCAATATTTAATGATGCGTACCGGATCCTCAGCGCTCACGGTAATTCCGAGCCCGCGGTTGTTGACGAAGGAAGGTGGATCAATATAGGCATCTGTGATGCTTTCATCAAAGACAATGGGAAGCGCCACATAACGAAGGTCGTCATTGCCAGCCGCTTTCAGATTGTTGGTCGCATCTCCAATCTGCCAGGAATAGTTGGCATATCCCAGCACGCGGCCGGACGTAAGCTTAGCCAGGTACTGATCTTTGTTAGCGGTAAAGGTCTCCGGATCAAGCAAGCTTTTCCGGTTCATCTCGTTTAATGAGGCAAGCCAGCGTTTCTCATATTCGGTGCCCATATAAAGCTTGGCTTCATGGGTCTCCATGTCAACCATGACGTTGCCGTCGTTCGGATATCCGGCAAGATGCATCGGCTGATTGGTTATGGTGAAAAACTCACCAGGGGTGCCGGCGAACGTAAGGAAGCCAATCGTGCCTTTTCCGTCAACAGAAGGGTATTTGGCTTGATACTGCTCGATAAGATCAAAATATTGATCAAGCGTTTTCACTTCCGGATACCCGAATTCTTTCAGCACGCGGCGCTGCATCCAAAAAGTACTGGACGCGTCCGGCTCCATCAAATAGCCGTTTACATTGGCAGTGAAAGGAAGAATATAGATGTTGCCRTCCTCATCCTTCATCTTGTCCATATAGTCGCCGTAGACACGCTTGATGTTAGGACCGTACTTCTCAATTAGATCGTTGAGCGGGATGAACGCGCCTGCATCCAAGAGCTTAGAAAGCTCGCCTACCGGAGAGATGACATCGGGATAATCGCCGCCGGCAATCATGACACCGGACTTTGTGCTAGCATCCCCTACAACATACTCCATCTTCCAATCGACACCTGTCTGCTTCTGGAGAATCTTGCCGATGGTTGTGTTGCTGGCAATCACGTCTTTATTCGTACCGAAGGCGAAGTAATCGTATCTTACCGGGTCTGTACTGACCTCTCCGTTCGTTCCGCCTGCTTCTGTGTTGCTTCCTGCTGAATTATTATTTGAGCAGCCAGCAAGGAGGATTGTCGTAGCCGTTAGAACGGCCAGGCTGTACTGCAGCCATTTTTTCTTGCGCATTGTTGTATCCCCTTTCTCTATCAAAGTATTGTAAGCACTTTCAGTATAGAAGAAAACGCATACTATTGTTATATAGCAAACCTTAGATCGGTCTTTGAATAATTAAGGTTTTCTTATGCAGGTTCAATCTTTTTTGTCCAGTGGCAGACGCAGCATGATCCGTGATCCTCCTCCCGGATGACTGTCAATTGTGAAGGTGAACGATTCACCATAGCATATTTTCAGGCGAGTAATGACATTTTTCATTCCGATGGAATCGCCCATGATAGCCTCCTCATGGAGGTAATGATGAAGCTCCCGTATCTTCTCCTGATCCATGCCCACCCCATTGTCCGCAATGAGGAAGACAATCTGACCATGTTCTTGCGCGATCTGAATCGTAATATACCCAATGCCCGGCACATTCTCGATGCCATGAATGCTTGCATTTTCCACAAACGGCAAAAAGGTCATCTTCGGAATTTCAATATCCAGAAGGGATTGATCCACTTCGATATGATACTCCAGTTTACTGTCAAAACGGTACTTCTGAATTTCCAGGAAGCTTTCCATCAACTCAAGCTCCTCGCGAATCGTAACGAAGCTCCGTTTCCAAAGAATCGATTTACGAAAGATTTTTGCCATGTTTTGAATTGTCTTGGCCGTTTGTATCTCGCCCTTCATCTGGCTTCGCATTCGGATCGTCTCCAGCGCATTAAATAAAAAGTGAGGGTTGATCTGACTGTGTAGCGCATGTAATTGGGCTTGTCTTTGGCTCAGCTCCAGCTCTTTCTTCTGTATCTCCGTTTCATACACATCATTAATCAGGTTTTCGATCCGCTCGCTCATTCGGTTGAACTCCACTGCAAGCTCGCCTACCTCGTCCCTTTCCCGATGATAAGGAATACGTTCAAAGTTTTTGCCTTTTATGGACTTCATGTGTTTCAGGATTTTTTGAATGCGTGTATGGATCGAGCGGGAAACAAGCACGATTACGATCGTAGGCACAAGAAAATTAATCGCTGCAAACCAAAGGATAAATTGCCCTGATTGTCTGACATCATACAAAATTTTCTCTTCATCCAAGACCCCGTATACCGTCCAGTCTCCCAAATAGCGATTATTATGATATTGCTTGCTGATGACGATTGCTTTATTGGGTCTGGGTATATCTTTGAGGCTTAGTGGCTGCCCTGTTGTGATCTGAACACTTGGTTGACCGCTGGACAGTCTGCCGTAACGAGCTTGATTAGACGGATCCAGAAAGTAAAAGTCCCCCTTAAAGCTGGATAAATCAAGAATTTGAGTAATATAATCCATATTCAAGTCTATTTTCATCACATGCTCATACGTCTCGGTCCGGCGATCGGATAGCTTTTGAATAACGCTGATACTGTCGGACGTTACGTACAAATAGGGATACGTATTATTAAAATTTTTGATTTGATGATACCAATCCGTGTTCCGCATCTCGTCCTCGAGTCTGATGATATGGCTCGAGGCCAGTATCGTCGGATTGTCACTCATAATGACAACGGAGCTGATGGTTTTGTACTCCTTGTCGGCTCGGTTGAACAGATTCGAAATGGCATTCAGTGACTCCACATAGCGATCATGAGACGCATGAACGATGTTTAAATGATCGTTGAGCTGCTTGTTAATAGAATACAGATAGGAAATACCTGCTGCATCTTCAATGACTGCCCCTAATTCTGCTTTCAATTGATTTATTGCTTGTTCCGCATCTGCCGTTTTCTGATTTTTTATGTTAATGGTTGTCACATGATAGAACATCACGTTAGTTAGTACGATCGGTACGAATACGCATACAATATAGATGAAGACCAGCTTGTTTCGGAGCTTCAAATGATGAAAATGAAAGTTGAGCACGAGGGGGAGCCTCCTTATTTTTTACCGATCATCTTATTGCGATAATCCGTTGGCGTCATGTTCTCCAGCTTTTCAAACTGGGCAGCAAAATAATCGGCATTTTGAAAGCCTACGAGATCCGCGACTTCATACATGCGTTTTTTCGTTTGCCGCAGCAGCCGCTTTGCCTCCTCGATGCGAAGCGAAAGCACATACTCATTGAAATAAACGCCGTAATTTTTGCGAAACAGCTGTCCGAGATAGACCGGATTCATGTGAAATTCGGCAGCAATCCCTTTCAGATAGATGTTTTCTTTGTAGTGGCTGTCGATATATTTTTTTACTTTTTCAATACTGCCCTCGTTCTTTTCGCCTCGCTTTTCCGCGATATATTTAGCCGCTTCTTCTATAAATTGCAAAAAAACATGCCTTAGCTGCTTCAAATTGCGGTATTTCATCTGCCAATTGAGCAACTCGTTCAACCATTGCAGATCTTTTTCGTTTCCTTCCAGCTGCCGGATGATATTGATGATAGCAATCATAATTCGCCTTATCGTATTCGTAACTGCACCTGAAGCGAAATGCCTCTCCTGAAAGGCAATAAAAATGGCATCAATAGCGGAGTTATAACCTTCCTTTTGATCCGCTTCAATCTCATAAATGAGCTTGCTGTGCAGGTCTTCATCCACATCAAAATAATATAAGGGCAGCTCCAGCAGGTCCGATGCCATAAAGATACCGTTAAAGCCGGCGGCAAAACGATAATTCAAGCATTCCGCGGCACTGATTCCGGAATGAGCGATATTTTTTAAATGGCTTGCCGTATAGCCTATAAACAAAGCTATTGTCGTTGCAAGCTCCGCCTCCAGCATATCAAGCAGCTTGCCGTAGTTCGTCCGCTCTGCCTCGCTTTGCTCGTCCAGCCACAACTGAGGCACAATAAAGCCATATTGATTGTACGCGCGTACATGAATGAGCAGAGGTTGTCCCTCATGATGAAAATATTGCTGGAGCGATGTTTGCAGTGCGGGCAAATAGTCGATTTCCCCTTGAGGCAGCCTATCCTGTATTTCTGCAATGATATACGTATAGGAAGAGGTGAGTGGAAGCTCCAGCGCATGGGCAATCCGTGCCATCACTTGCTCGCTGGGCTCGGTCTGCAGCAAGCTTTCGATGACGGTTTCGACAAGCGGCTTTTCTCTCGTTATCGATAAGAGCTGTTTTTGATTCAGCGTATTGGCTATTTTTTTTAAGGTAGATGTAAGCTCCTGTTCATCAACCGGCTTGAGGATATAATCCGACACATTGAAACGAAAAGCTTGCTGAGCATAAGAGAAGTCGGGGTACCCGCTTAATATGATAAACAGCGGTTGATGGTCGCCCTCCGCTTTCACCTTTTGGATCAGCTCCAGACCGTCTAGCACGGGCATGCGTATATCCACAATGACTAGGTCCGGGGTCAGTAGTTCAATAAGCTCCAGTGCTTGCTCCCCGTTTTCCGCTTCGCCACAGATTTCAAATTGTTGTGACGACCAATCCATTAGACTGATCAACCCCTTGCGGACAAAAATTTCGTCATCCACGATAAGCACCTTATACATGGTTTTTCCTCCTTCGAGAAATCTACTAAGACATTTATTTCGGTCAGTTTGGGAATGAAGCTCTCCCTTGCAGGCGTTTGAAAGCCGAAGGCGACATCCCCTTGTATTTCTTGAATTGCTTTGAGAAGTAGCTTAGATGCTGAAAGCCGTTCTCAAGCGCCGCTTCCAGCATGCTGCATGAGCCGAATTGAATCATGAGTGCGGCGCTGTTAACTCGGAGCAGATTAATATATTCCAGCGGCCTCATGTCCGTCAGCTCCTTAAATAGCCGGCACAGATGGGACGGCGAAATAGAGCCGATGGACGCCAAATCGTCAAGCGTGAGCGGAGACTTGTAGTTTTCGTCGATGTACTCCAGCACTTGAAGCAGGTTCTTCCATTTGTGCGTGTTTAATGGATTGGCGCGTTCGTATAGCTGCTTTGGAATCAAATGTGAGTAGAGAGCCGCGAGAAGCATATAAAGCCGTCCCTTGACGCCAAGCTGAAATCCGCCATGTTCGTTTCGGTATTCCGCGAGCAGATCCTCGATTCGGCCAATCCCTAGCTGATCCTGCACTCGACGTCGCGTCAACAGGGAAGGGAACATAAATTCTCCACGAAGAAGCGGATTCAAGTACTGCTCCTGACAGAAATCGGGATGCAGGGCGGATAGCCACGACAGCTTGAATACGATAGCGGAGTAAGAGCAACCGTATGCGGAATCACTATAGCCGCTGTGGGGCTCACCCGAATTGACGATCAGACAATCGCCAGCCTGCACGGGGATCTCCACATGGCTCACGGAGAATACGGCCTGTCCCGCTCGGATATAGATCAACTCGATTTCCTCGTGCCAATGCAACGGAAGGATAGACTGATTTCCCGAAAGGTAATCTACGTTGTAGACGGCGAACGGAAAGTCAGAGGAACCGTGCGTTACTTTTTCTAGGAGACGGTATTCCAGCAAAGATATTCACCCTCTATCAATATTGAGTTAATTATAAGCAAAATTGAGTTAGAAGTTAATTTATATAATCAATATCATTATAATTGAAGGGGATTGCATAGCGGAAGGTAATGAATGCCAATCGTGAATTACAAGCAGCTACCGGAGGCTCTGCTGATCGAGACGGACGAAGGTTGCTGCATCTTATTCGACCGATCAGATTGCGAATATCAAGTAGCTTAGCGAGATTATGGTAGCAGCCATAGGACCGACCCAAACCATTAGGGAATTGACGATCTACGACTTCGATGGAAACCGGATCTCTACAGGGGCTTTGCTGAATTACACGAAGGAGGATATGACTGCGAACGAAGCCATGGTATAAAGCCGTGATCAGGGGAGAAGGAGGAGTCGTTGTCGGCTTGCCGGAGCCGGATGACTAGCTGTATCCGTACGAAGGGGAGGACAAGACCGGTCGCTAATATTTCGAGCAGCGATCCAGCCAGGAGCGCCCTACTTTTTACATAAACAATCCGTTAAGCGGGGAGAACGACGGGAGTGTATAAAAAGATCAGATTTTGGAGCTTAAAGGAGGCGATAATGAAGGAATCTAAAGAAGGTGTCCTAGAAGCCAAGGCTTTTAGGATACCTTCTTTTAAATATCTTCCTGCTAATTAATTTGTACCAGTTGCCATTGCTGATTGAGATCGCCGCGGTATAGATTTTGTTGAATCTTCGCTCCATCGGCGGTGGAGGAACCGACGACCTCAACCGCTTTATTGCTGTTCACGTTGAGGATGTTCCAATACCCGTTACTCATTCTTATCAATCGGAACTGCTGTGCGGTATTGGAGAGATCCTGCATAAGCTGAATCGCTTCCCCGTTGTTTTTTGTTCCGTTACGAACATCCATGACTTTGTTGTCGGACGAGCTTACGCTTCGCAATTCGTAATAGTTATTGTAGGTGCCTTGATCCGTGACGACCCAGCGCTGTGCTGTCGTATTGTTGTCCGTCCACTGTTGAAGCTGTAGCGCGTTCGTGTTCTGACCGCCTGGAACCTCAAGTATTTTACCTGAAGCACGGTTTACAATCTTATAAGTCGCGCCATTAGTGACTCCATTCCATACGCCGTTCCAAGGATTAAACTGCGCGCGTTCATAGTACCATTCGAAAATAAAACGGGCCATGCCGTCCCGGGCAGTATTGCCATCATACATCAAACCGCCTGTCGGGTCTGCGAATGAGCTTCTCGTGCCGGGATTCAATAAAAATCCGTTCATATGGACGGCAATGCTCACATTGCCTGCTGCCGTGAAGATCGCCTTGGTGTTTTTGCCGAAGCCCGCGTTCGAGCCGTTGAACAGATCCCAGTAGGAGGAGTCTCCCGGTTGGGTCTTGAACCAGGTTGTTTCCGTAATATTAATTGGATAATTATCGGCGCAGGGCTTAATATTGGTGTCCCATTGCTGTTGCAAAGGATTGTAATCATCATAGGCGCCATAGCCCGGATACCAGTGTACGGAATAACCTATATTGTTCAGTGGATCCGTCAGCGGATAGGCTGCGCATAGTTGATAGTATTGATCCCAACCAAGTCCCGATGCCCAGATGACGTTATCCGCGCCTTTACCGCGAATCGTGGAGATCATGGAATTTTGGAAATTTTTGAGCGAGTTCCAGTAATCAACGAAATTGGATTGAGAAGGATGTCCGCCCCAAACACCATTGACATCAGATAGCACTGGCTCGTTAATGAGCTCGAACATAACATTATCCGCACTTTTGATTTCTGGTTGATCAGCGAGGTATCCCCAAATCTGATTAAACTTAGCGAGATTGGCAGGAGTTGTCGCTTGGTTATTGCTTAAAGTGAAATCGAGGCCGAGGGTGACATAGAGGCCCTTGGTCTTGGCATAGTTGATATACGGAATGATGACGTTCTGAGTAACGGCCTGCAGGCCGGCAAAATTGTAAGTGCCCGCTGCAACGTCGCCCATGTCTTCCCGGTCAATGAATAGACGTACCTGATTCATATACCATCCATGGTTGTTACCGTATTTGGCCGAGGTGCTCGTAAAGGTGTCGGTGATATCCTTCAAATACGCCAAGATCGCCGCATGTCGATTCCCGCCATTCTGATTCAGGTAGTAATTGCTGTTTTGGTACGTCCAGTAAGCGCCCGAAGGCTGATGCCATCCGCTTAACAACACCGGTTGTCCGCTGCTGTTCACCAATTGGTTGCCGCTTACATGAAGCTTGGACATCGGCATCCCAACCCACGCTTCTGCCTTCTTGCCGTTCAGCAGCACTGGCGACATCACTAGCGCCATAAGCAGCAGAAGCTTTACTGCCAATCTGACTTTCTTTTTAATCATTAATACTCATCTCCTTTTATTTGTTTGATATATGTAAATTCATGGTAGTACTTGGATTGGGCGAAGCGGATGGTAGATGGAGCGCCTAAAGCCTATAAGGAAGAGAAAGAAAAAGCGGTGTAGTTATTTATTAGGAGTAATATGTATGCGTTTGCAAGAACGAGTGTACTATTCGGGGGTTAAGGTCGACAACCTGTCAAATAATGGTTCTACGACCCTTCTAACTCTAACTTTGACGTACGAGTGAGAAGTATCAATTGACAGGTTGTTAGTGCAGTTTGCAAAGTTTATAATTTTTGGATATGAAACAAGTGCAATCAGAAAGGGGAAGGGAATATGATGAATCCGGATCACGATGAATCTATAAGTCACGCCGCTCAGCCAGGGTATGACCAGTACAGGGAAAACATTGCCCGCGGAAAAATAACAACGGTTGAGTATTTCTCAATGACAGTGGGAAGTAAGCGCAAAGCGATGATTTACATCCCTCCCGGTTATTCCGAATATCAAAGGTATAACGTTCTCTATTTATTGCACGGTATCGGCGGTGACGAAGCGGAATGGTACAATCATGCGGGGCCGCAAGTGATTCTTGATAATATGTATGCAGACCGCAAGCTTGCGCCTATGATCGTGGTCTTGCCCAACGGTCGTGCAATGCAGAACGACCGGGCGGAGGGGAACCTATTTGAAGCAAACAAATTAAAGGCGTTCGAAGATTTCGAATCCGATTTGCTTCATGATCTTATACCTTATATAGAATCGAACTATCCAGTTCTAGTGGGGCGAGAGAACCGTGCAATTGCCGGTTTATCGATGGGAGGAGGTCAATCGCTCAACATCGGTTTAGGCAATCTCGATCGATTTTCTTGGATTGGGGGTTTTTCTTCCGCGCCTAACACGAAGGAGCCCGAGTTGCTTGTCCCGGAACCGGATGAAGCGTCGTCTAAGCTCAGACTTCTCTGGTTGTCATGCGGGCTTTTGGATAATCTTAAGCATGTCAGCGATCGGACGCATACTTATTTGAAACTGAATAATGTGCCACACATTTGGTACGAGGAGAGCGGCGGTCACGATTGGCCGGTTTGGAAGAACGATTTATACCATTTTTCCCAACTCATTTTTAGATAACTTGTCTAGCGACTGATTCCTTATAGGTACAATGGTGAAAAAAACCATGGTATCATGGAACTTTGGTTTCTCGACTACCTATACGTGCACTTGCGTGGACTTCAAAAGAGATAAGCAGCTAGACGACATTGTCGATAGTTTGGTACAATATTTAAGAACATTGTTTTATATTATAGAACGAAAGGAGGGGTATATTCCATGCCGATCATACAATCGCTCGACCGGGCGCTTACTATTCTTGATCTTTTCGACGAGCAGAACCGCGAGCTGAAAATTACCGAGATCAGCGCCAGGGTTGGACTGCATAAGAGTACCGTGCATTCTCTGCTCAAGACGCTTCAGCTTCATCGCTACATTGAACAGGACGAGAACGGTCTCTATCGGCTCGGCATGCGTCTGCTGGAGAAGGGGCAGCTGCTATTGCAGGGCTTTGATATCCGGGAGATCGCGAGAGGACCGATGGAAGCGCTGTCCGTGAAGACGGGACAGACCGTTCATCTGGTCATCCGGGACGGAGCGGAAGGCGTCTATATCGATAAGGTCGAGGGGAGCAAAGCTGCGATCCGGTATTCCCGGATCGGTCGGCGCGTTCCGCTGCACAGCAGCGCAGTCGGCAAAATGCTGGCGGCGTTCCTGCCGGAGGCCGAGCTTTCGCGACTGCTGGAGGGATACGATTATTCTATTCATACGCCTCATACGATATCGAATGAGCCGGCTTTCCAGAAGGAACTGAGCTCTGTGCGGCTTACAGGCATCGCTTATGACCGAGAAGAGAATGAGCCGGGCGTCCGCTGCGCCGCGGCGCCGGTATACGACCACGGCGGGCACGTTGCGGCGGCGGTCAGCATTTCAACTATGACGTCTACGGTCGGCGATGAGGAATTGGCGCAGTTCGTCCTGTATTTGCAGGAAACGTCAGAACAGATTTCCCGCGGACTCGGCCACCGCCCAAGATAATGCTTGGAGGCGCAAAGATCCTGGCCGGGTCTTCGTTTTTCATTATATCAGAACGTGGTTTTATATTATAAAACAAAAAACGGGAGGCCATGTCATTATGCGTATTTTTCGTTATCGGGAAGCTTCAAGAATCTATTTAGGAGTGAGGACGGAAGAAGGAGCAGCTTACCGGCTGGATGCGCCGGACCTGATGGCGCTTGTCGCAGAGGCTCGTACAGCCGGACAGACAACCGCGGCCTATATTGAGACGCTGCTCGGCAGCCTCTCGCCGCTCGGAGTGCCGGCGGAAACGCTGGATCTGACGACGCCACTGGACGCGCCGGAGGTATGGGCGGCCGGCGTGACCTATCTGCGCAGCCGCGAGGCACGGAATTACGAGGCGACGGAAGGGCGGCTTGACGCGGACACGTTTTACGACAAAGTATACGAGGCCGAGCGCCCGGAGCTGTTCATGAAATCGACCGCGGCCCGTACCGTTGGTCCTGGCGATGCGGTATGCCTGCGCAGCGATTCCTCGTGGCAGGTTCCGGAGGCGGAGCTGGGGCTTGTTCTGGACAGCACCGGCGCAATCGTCGGTTACACGGCCGGTAATGATATGAGCTGCCGCGACATCGAAGGCGAAAATCCTCTTTACCTGCCGCAGGCGAAAATTTGGAAGCGATCATGCTCAATCGGACCGTTCGTCCGGCTGGCGGAAACAGTGGCTGACCCGTACGCGCTTTCGATTGCCTGCCGCATTTACCGGGATGAAGCCCTGGTCGTTGAAGAATCGGCTGGTACCGGGCAATTGAAGCGCAGGCTAGAGGATCTGGCCGACTTCCTGAAGCGGGATAACGACCTGTTCGACGGTACGGTACTGCTGACAGGCACCTGTCTTGTTCCGCCGAACCAGTTCACGCTGGCATCCGGCGATCGGATCGAGATTGAAATCGAAGGCATCGGGACATTGGTGAACACAGTACTCTGCACTCATGAGCTGGAAACGGCTCCTATTCACGCCTAAGGGGGATAAAGCAATGGCAAACAGCCAACATTCGATGAACACGGAAATTGCGACAATCGACAACTATATCGGCGGGGAATGGAAAACCCCCATCTCCGGCAGGCGCAAGCCCGGATTTAATCCGGCCCGCAGCAGCGAAATCGTCGGGCAAGCGCCCGACTCTGACCGCGAGGATCTAGGCGTTGCGGTAGCATCCGCCGAAGCGGCCCGGCACGCCTGGCGCAAGCTGACCGGCGCCCAGCGCGGCGCATTGCTGTTCAAGGCTGCAGATCTGCTGGAAAGCCGAATGGAGGAAGTCGGGCGGGCGATGACCCTCGAGATGGGCAAGACGCTCGGCGAGGCGAAGGGCGAGACAGCTCGCGGCGCGGCTATTTTGCGCTATTACGCAGGCGAGGGAATGCGACCAGTCGGTGAGGTCATTCCGGCGACGGATGCGGAAGCATTAATGTTCACAACACGTGCGCCGCTCGGCGTTGTCGGCATTATTACGCCATGGAATTTTCCTGTAGCGATTCCAGTTTGGAAAATGGCGCCTGCCCTGATCTACGGCAACACCGTCGTTTGGAAGCCGGCAGCCGAGACGGCTGTTACCGCTTCGCTGGTTATGGCTTGCTTCCATGAAGCCGGCTTTCCGGCGGGCGTGGTGAACATGGTCATCGGCGACGGCGCCGTCATCGGGCAGGGGATCGCAGAGCACCCGGACATTCATGGTGTCACGTTCACGGGCTCGGGCGCCGTCGGCAAGCGTGTCGGCCAGCTCGCACTGGCCCGCGGGGCCAAGTATCAGCTGGAAATGGGCGGAAAAAATCCGATCATCATCGCCGCCGACGCCGATCTTGATCTTGCGGTTGATGCGACGATCAGCGGAGGGCTGCGCTCCACCGGCCAGAAATGTACGGCAACGAGTCGGGTGATCGTCGTGCGCGACGTTTATGATGCTTTCCGGACGAAATTGCTCGAGAAAGTGAAGACGCTCCAGGTCGGTGACGGCCTGAACGCGGATACGTGGCTTGGCCCTTGCGCCAACCGGAAGCAGTATGATACAGTGCTGCACTACATTCGCAAGGGCAAGGAGGAGGGCGCGGAGCTGCTCATCGGCGGCGATCGGCCGGCTGATTCGGCGCTCGCGGACGGCTTTTTCGTGACACCTGCCGTATTCGACCGGGTGACCCCGAAGATGTCCATTGCTCGGGAGGAAATTTTCGGGCCGGTGCTGGCGCTGATCGAGGCGCGCGACCTGGATGAGGCGATTGAGCTCGCGAACGATACGGAATACGGCCTCAGTGCTTCGCTGTATACCCGTAACATCGGTAATGCTCTGAAGTTCGTTCAGGAAACGGATGCAGGGCTCGTCCGCGTCAACGCCGAAACGGCAGGCGTAGAACTGCAGGCTCCGTTTGGCGGCATGAAAGGCTCCAGCTCCCATTCGCGCGAGCAGGGACAGGCGGCGATCGAGTTTTATACGTCGGTGAAAACGGTGTTCGTGAAGCCTTAACCGGGAGGGGGAACGCACGATGGAGGATCTGTTAAAAGCTGTGATGGGCAGGGAAGACGAGCATTATTTCGAGGTGGCCACGCATGCGCCGGGACCATCCGGCAAGCTGCCACTTACACCGGAGCTGCTGCTTAACGCGCCGAGCGGCGACCTGTTCGGTTGGAGCCAGAATGTCGGCATGGGTTGGCGGGCGGACCGATTGCAGGGCAGGGAGGTGCTCATTCTGGGCACGCTTGGCGGTATCCGTGGCGAGGACGGCACGCCGGTCGCGCTCGGCTTTCATACCGGACATTGGGAGATCGGCCTGTTGATGAAGGCGGCTGCTGAAGAGATCGCCGGGGCGGGAGGCATCCCGTTCGCCGCCCATGTCAGCGATCCATGCGACGGCCGCTCGCAGGGCACGACAGGGATGTTCGATTCGCTGCCGTATCGCAATGACGCGGCTATGGTAATGCGGCGGCTAATCCGCTCACTTCCTACGAGAGCTGCCGTTATAGGCGTCGCAACGTGCGACAAGGGGCTGCCGGCCATGATGCTGGCGCTTGCCGGCATGAAGAAGCTTCCCGGCGTTATCGTGCCGGGCGGCGTTACGCTGCCGCCGACGAATGGAGAGGACGCCGGCAAAATCCAGACGATCGGCGCCCGTTACGCGAACGGCGAGCTTTCGCTGGAAGAGGCTGCGGATCTCGGCTGCCGAGCCTGCGCGACGCCGGGCGGCGGCTGTCAGTTCCTCGGCACGGCGGGAACCGCGCAGGTGGTGGCGGAGGCATTGGGTTTGACTGTGCCGCATGCCGCGCTGGCCCCGTCTGGCCAGCCGGTCTGGACGGAGATGGCGCGTCAATCCGCCCGGGCAGCCATGGCGCTAGCAAGCCGTGGCCTGACACTTGGCGACCTGCTGACGGACGCGTCCATCCGAAACGCAATGGCGGTTCATGCGGCCTTTGGCGGCTCCACCAACCTGCTGCTGCACATCCCAGCGATCGCGCATGCGGCGGGACTCGCGGTGCCGAACGCCGGGGACTGGGCGGAGGTTAACCGGAGCGTTCCGCGGCTCGTCAGCGTGCTGCCGAACGGACCCGTACCGCATCCAACAGTTCGCGTGTTTCTGGCCGGCGGCGTGCCTGAGGTCATGCTGCATCTTCGACGCCTCGGCCTTCTGGATGTAAGCGTGCTCACTGCGGCAGGCGTCACGCTTGACGAGACGCTGAACTGGTGGGAGACTTCCGAGCGGCGTCGGCGCATGCGCGCTTATCTCGCTGAGCGGGAAGGCATCGACCCGGACACGGTCATCTACAGCCCGGACCAGGCGCGGATTGCAGGCCTGACACCAACCATCACGTTCCCTACCGGCAATATCGCGCCGGAAGGATCGGTGATCAAGTCGACGGCGATTGACCCTTCGGTTCTGGATGCAGAAGGTGTATTCCGACATGTAGGCCGGGTCAAAGTGTTCACGACCGAACGCGACGCGATCCGTGCGATTAAGACCGGCGGCATCTCAGCGGGCGACATTCTGGCATTGATCGGACGCGGCCCGTCGGGCACCGGGATGGAGGAGACGTACCAACTGACGTCCGCGCTGAAGCATTTGACCTTCGGCCGGCAGGTATCACTTCTGACCGATGCCCGATTCTCCGGCGTGTCGACCGGCGCTTGCATCGGCCATATTGGGCCGGAGGCGCTAGCCGGGGGTCCCGTCGGACTGCTTCGAGACGGCGATTGGGTGGACATCCGTATCGACACTCGCAAGCTGGAGGGCTCGATCCATATGGTCGGCTGCGGCCCGCAGCCTGGCACGCCGGAAGCCGGCTCGGCTGTTCTCGCTGCGAGAGCGCCTCATCCCGGATTGTCGGAGGACCCCGGGCTCCCGGACGATACTCGTCTGTGGGCCGCGCTGCAATCAGCCAGCGGCGGAACCTGGCAGGGCTGCGTCTACGACACGAATCGTATCATCCGGACTCTGGAAGCCGGCATGCGCGCGCTAGCGGCGGAAGGTGCCGGTAAATAGTCCAAAAAACGAAAAGGAGAAACGCCAACTATGAGCACGATAGCTAATCCGATTCTGAGGGGCTTTAATCCAGATCCGTCGATTCTTCGCGTCGGGGAAGATTATTATATCGCCACGTCGACCTTCGAATGGTTTCCCGGTGTCCAGTTTCATCACTCCCGTGATTTACGGAACTGGCGCTTGCTGGCGCATCCGCTTACGAGGAGAAGCCAGCTCGACATGCTTGGCAACCCGAGCTCCGGCGGCATCTGGGCGCCGTGCCTGAGCTACAGCGACGGGACGTATTACCTCATTTATACCGATGTGAAGAGCCATCTGGGTCCGTTCAAGGACACGCACAATTACCTCATAACCGCATCCGATATAAAGGGGCCGTGGTCGGAGCCCGTATACTTGAACAGCAGCGGCTTCGATCCGTCGCTGTTTCATGACGAGGACGGACGCAAATGGCTGCTTAACATGGTGTGGGACCATCGCAAGGGGCGGAATCGTTTCGGCGGCATTCTGATGCAGCAGTACGACGAACGGGAACGGAAGCTGGTCGGTCCGATCCGCAATATTTTCGAGGGAACGGAGCTGGGGCTGACAGAAGGACCGCATATTTACCGCAAGGGCGGCTTCTATTACTTGATTACCGCGGAAGGAGGCACCCGCTGGAATCATGCGGTTACGGTCGCTCGCTCTGAATCGCTTTTCGGTCCTTACGAGGTCGATCCTGCGAATCCGATGCTGACTTCACGGAACAATCCCGAGCTGCCGCTTCAGCGGGCGGGGCATGCCGATCTCGTGGAAACGCCGTCCGGCGAATGGTATATGGTTCACCTTTGCGGCCGGCCGCTAGAGACTTCCCGGATGTGCAATCTGGGGCGGGAAACCGCGATTCAGAAGGTCGAGTGGACGGAGGAGGGGTGGCTGCGGCTGGCAGGCGGAGGGAATGAACCGCTGCTGGAGACAGCTGCGCCTGCAGGGCTGCCGGAGCACCCGTTTGACGAATCGGCGCATGGCACCGGAACGGACCATTTTGACGGAAAGACGCTCGGCATCCATCTGAACACGCTTCGGGAGCCAGCGGACGATGCTTGGCTGTCGCTGCGTGAACGGCCCGGCTTCCTGCGCCTGCGCGGCCGGGAATCATTCTCTTCGGCCCACTGTCAGAGCCTCGTCGCGCGCCGGCAGCAGTCGTTCGCGGTCGAAGCCGAGACAGTAGTCGAATTCGAGCCTGACACGTATCAGCAGATGGCGGGCTTGGTTTACTACTACAACGCGAAAAACTGGTTTTATTTGCGAATCAGCCGTGACGAAGAGCTGGGCAAAAGCATCACCATCCTGACAAGTAATCAGGGGCAATACGACGAGCCGCTGGAGCGGGACATTTCCGTCGACGGCTGGGAGCGGGTTTATTTGAAGCTGACGCTGAACTACGAAACGGCCCAATTTCACTATTCGGCTGACGGGCACGAATGGACGGCGATCGGGCCCGAACTGGAGGCCGGGCGGATGTCCGACGAGAATGCGGAGGCGAAGCGCGGCGGATTTTTGCTCGACCAAGGCTTTACCGGAGCGTTCGTCGGCGTGTGCGTCCAGGATTTAAGCGGTGCCCGAAAGCATGCGGATTTCAATTATTTTGTTTATCGTGAAATGGAAGAATAACCGCATCAAAGATTTGTAATTCCATATGATCGGTATGCAAGCGACAACGTACGCAGCCCGACCCTTTCTCAATCGAAAAGGTCGGGTATTTGCTGTGGCGAAGGAACTTCGTATAATGACGAATATTCGAAATGGCAGTATTTTTGGTAAGCGCTTGCAATTAGTAAACGCGGGTTAACAAAGTAAAAAGATGAAAATTGTTAGGCGCAATTGTGGAACATTATAATGAAAGCGTAGCCATCATAAACGGCATATCACAAATATTGAAATGGGGGATTCGGAAATGAAACAAAATAAACGAAAAAACTCCTATACCAAAGGAATGACGCTGCTGCTGGCGGCGGTCATGCTGACTTCGGCATGCAGCGCCAATACCGGAGGGAACAACAATGGGTCGGCAGAGCAAAATATGACTGACACCGGCAATGGATCGGTTGTTGGAAACGAGACGGTCGCGGAGCCGCTTGGAAAGTTTGATCCGCCTATTGAAGTGACGACCGTCCGAAGCCTGAGCGATGTCGTCGAGAACAACGTGCTTGGCGTGTTGAAGGACGAAACGCTGGAAGACAACAGATGGTCCCGCATCTACGAGGAGCAGCTAGGCATCAAAATCAAATACAAATGGGTTGTCAAAGGCTCGGACACCTCGGATCAATATTTGCAGAAGATGAACGTTACGCTCGCATCCGGGGATCTGCCCGACATTATTCAGGTCAATGCGATTCAGCTGAAGCAGCTTACGGATTCAGATCAGATCGAGGACATGACACAATTATATGAGAAATATGCTTCTCCGCTGCTGAAGGATATTTTATCGCAGGAAGGGACTAGCCCTTTTGACGCTGCGACTTACGACGGCACGCTGATGGCCATTCCGCAGGTGGATCCGTCGATCGAACGTTCCATGTTTATCTGGGTACGCACGGATTGGCTGGAGAAGCTCGGGCTCCAGCCTCCGAAGACGATGGATGATGTACTGGCGATTTCAAAAGCATTCACCGAGAACGATCCGGATGGCAACGGAAAGAAGGACACGTACGGTCTCGGCATGACCAAAGGTCTCTGGGGAGGAGCTATGGGCCTCGAAGGTTTTATGGCCGGCTTTAAAGCATATCCGAATATTTGGGTTGAGAACGAATCCGGACAGCTTGAGTTTGGCAGCATTCAGCCTGAGGTGAAAAAAGCTCTGCAAGTACTGCAGGACATGGTGAAGCAGGGACAGCTCGATAAGGAATTCGGAACGAAGGACGGCGGCAAGGTGGCCGAGCAGATTTCGGCGGGGAAAATCGGCATGGAGTATGGCGAGCAATGGAACTCCATCTGGCCGCTCCAGCTGAGCAAGGATAACGACAAAAACGCGAAATGGCGGGCGTTCCCGATCGTATCGGAGACGAGTGAAACGCCGAAGGTGCCGCTGAAGTTCAGTACCACGAAATTTTTCGCGGTCAGAAAAGGCGCCGAAAATCCGGAAGCGATAATCAAGCTCTTCAATATGCACGTGGAGAAAAACTGGGGTGAAACGGCTGAATTTGATAAGTATTATGCGCCGAAGGAAGCTGAAAGCGTATGGCAATTATCGCCGGTAACCCCGGCTCCGCCTAAGAAAAATCTCGAGGCGTTCCGTCAGATCGATGCGGCCCGCAAAGCCGGCGATATGTCGACACTTAAGGGCGAAGCGCAGACGATTCAGGAGAAGATCGATCTTTACAATTCCGGCGCTACCGAAGGCTTTGCCGTATGGGGCTGGGAACGTATTTACGGTCCAGAAGGCTCGATGGGAATTACCGATCAGTACGACAAGAACAAGTTGTTCCTCCTTGACAAATTTGTAGGCGCACCAACAGCAACAATGGTCGAGCGTAAAACGACACTGGAGAAAATGCAAAACGAGGTGTTCATCAAGATTATCCTTGGCCAACCGATCGAGGAGTTCGACAAGTTCGTCGCAGATTGGAAGAAGCTTGGCGGCGATCAAATCACGCAGGAAGTCAATGATTGGTACGCATCCAATAAGTAGAGGCTAACAGGGGGAGCGCGCATTCATGGCGGCTCTCCCCGCCTATGCATCGGAGGAAAATACAATGAAGAGCGCAAGGACGAGGAGAGAGCTACCTTTTCACTTGATGATTTTACCGGGTTTGCTGTTAATCGTGATTTTTTCATATATTCCAATGGCCGGGATCACGATCGCTTTCCAAAAATTCATTCCAGCCAGAGGGCTTTTCGGTGAGCAGAAATGGGTGGGGTGGGAGAACTTCAGCTATGTTTTGGAGCTGCCGAGCTTTGGACAGGTGCTTTGGAACACGCTTTACATTTCCAGCTTTAAGCTTGTGCTCGGTCTGCTTATACCGATCATCTTCGCAATTCTATTAAATGAGCTGAAGAATGAGAAGATTAAGAGGTCGATCCAAACGACGATTTATCTACCCTATTTTTTGTCATGGGTTGTGCTTGGCGGCATTCTGATCGATCTGTTGTCCCCCTCGGGCGGCATTGTTAACGCATTGCTGAAGTCTTTTTCCATCGAGCCCATCTTTTTTTTGGGGGACAACAAGTGGTTTCCGGCTACTCTGATCGTCTCAGATATTTGGAAAAGCTTCGGTTACGGAACTATTGTATATTTGGCGGCTATTACCGGCATCGATCCGGGCTTGTATGAGGCTGCGACGATCGACGGCGCGAATCGCTGGAAGAAAGCATGGTATATTACGCTGCCCGGGATGCGAATGGTCATCGTGCTGTTGTCGGTGCTTAGTCTCGGTCAGTTATTGAATGCGGGATTTGATCAGGTGTTCAACTTGTACAGCCCTCAAGTATATGAGAGCGGCGATATACTGGATACGTTTGTGTACCGGATCGGACTTCTCGATGCGCAATACGGCGTGGCTACTGCTGTCGGATTTTTCAAATCAATCGTATCTCTCATCCTGATATCTGGCTCGTATTTCCTTGCTTACCGGTTCGCTAAATATAGAATTTTTTAGGAGGTTCCACCATGTCAGGTAACTCTGCCAAATCGGATTCATCCATCATGAACCGTTCACCGAAAACCGGCAAGCGCTTCGACTGGTTCGCTGTCGTGAACGCTGTATTTCTGATAGCGGTTGCTCTCCTGTGCGTGCTCCCGCTTCTTCATATTATCGCCTTATCGTTCAGTTCCAACGCCGCTGCATCAGCAGGTTATGTGAAGCTTTGGCCGGTGGATTTCACTTTGGCTTCCTATGAATTTACGGCAGGAAGGGAAGGCTTCTGGCGATCTATGCTGATCTCTCTGGAGCGAATCGCCATTGGTACCCCGCTGAATCTTTTGCTTACGATTCTGGTTGCCTATCCGTTATCCAAAGAGACGCAGCATTTCCGTTACCGGCTCGTGTATGCCTGGATTTTCTTCGTGACCATGCTGTTCAACGGCGGCCTTATCCCGTGGTACGTTACGATTAAACAACTTGGTCTGCTGGATTCCATCTGGGCTCTGGTTCTACCCGGTGCGGTTCCGGTGTTCAGCATCGTGCTATTGCTTAATTTTTTCCGTGAGGTGCCCAAAGAGCTGGAGGAGTCCGCTATTATCGACGGAGCGGGACAATGGACGACCTTATGGCGAATCTATGTACCGATTTCCAAGCCGGCAATTGCCACGCTTGCGCTGTTCTCGATGGTGGAGCACTGGAACAGCTGGTTCGACGGTCTCATATTGATGGGGGACCCTATTCGTTATCCGCTGCAGAGCTACATTCAAACGATTGTCATCCAGATGAATTTTGGTTCGATGTCGCGCGAAGATTTGATGAATCTGGCTCTTATTTCGGACAGAACGTTAAAAGCGTCACAAATTTTTCTCGGATCACTCCCGATTATCGCCGCTTACCCTTTCTTGCAAAAATACTTTGTTAAGGGGATCGTGCTTGGAAGCGTAAAAGGATAGCGCAGCAGGTACCGGAGAAGGGTGATGTATACTAGAGGAAAAGATCTGGGGGAAACTGTTTTGGTTAGACGTCCCGAATTCTCATTACGAAATACAATCTTCATCCGGTTGATCGTCACCTTTCTGCTGATCATGGTGCCTGTCGCTCTGCTCGGCATTTATATTTATCACTGGGGCATCCGAACCGCGAGCGAAGACATCTCGAAGACGGCCGTCTCCCAAATCTCGTTCTATCTGAACGATCTGGAGAATGAAATTGAGCGAATGAAGCTCCTTCAGTACGGCTTTGTGGAAGACACCGATCTGAACAATCTTGCTATCATTTGGGAATCGATGGGCGACATTGAACGGATGGAAAGCATCAATTCGGTTCTAGGACGTGCCATTACAATGCAGAACAGCAGTGACTACATCTTGGATGTCAACGTTCATATTCGGGCGATCGGCAAAACTATTTCAGCCATTAACGGTGTAAAAGATTTTGACGAAAAGCGTTATGAAGCTATGCGCGCGCTGTTAGGTAAGCAAACCCAATTGACGGAATGGAAGGGTCATCTTCTCCTTATTGCAGCCAAGCCTGCCGGAACGATAGAAAGAGAGCCGCTCTTCATCGTTGAAATCGGGCTTGACAATCTGAAGCTCCAGGAAGCACTGCAGCAATTCAATGTGTATCCGGATAGCTCTGCCGTCCTTATCAGCGGCCAAGCCGGATTAATTCTCGTAAGCGGACAAGGAGTCAGTCGGACAAAGGACGTGGAAGAGCTTAAGAATGATCTCTCGAAAATAGCTGACGGCAATTCTGAATCGCTTGAGCTTGCAGGCCGCTCCTATTTCGTTTCCCATGCCTACTCCAGTCATCTGGATATGTCCATTTACCGGTATATCCCGGAGCAGATCGTAAGAAGGCCGCTAGACAAGTTTTATATTTGGGCTTGGCTTTTCGCGTTAGTCTCTCTCATCATCATTATGGTTTATGCCTTATCGACATACAAGTTTATCCACAAACCTCTGCTTAAGCTGGTCAAAGGATTCCGTCGTCTGGAAAGCGGTGATCTCGAGTTGGCCATCGCGCACGATGCAAACGATGAGTTTCGTTATATCTATGCTCGTTTCAATCAGATGGTGGCCAATTTGAGGACGCTTATCGATCAAGTGTACAAACAGAAAATTTTGGCGCAGCGCTCGGAATTGAAGCAGCTTCAATCGCAGATTAATCCGCACTTTCTGTACAACAGCTTCTTTATAATAAACACGATGGCCAAAAGAGGGGACAATGTGCGGATCGAACAGTTCTCTGTTCAGCTAGGCGAGTACTTCCAGTTTGTGACCCGTAATGCATCGGATGAGGTGACGTTGAAGCAAGAGATTCATCATGCAAAGATGTATACCGAAATTCAAAAGCTGCGGTTTTCACGACGAATTCAGGTCCGGTTCGACGATTTGCCTGCAGCGTTTGAGGAGATACTGGTTCCTCGGCTTATTGTGCAACCCATTATTGAGAACGCGTTCGAACATAGTCTCGAAAAAATGGCGCGAAATGGCGTCATTTCGGTTCAATTTGAACGCTTCGAAGATTGGGCATGCATTATCGTTGAAGACAACGGGAACAGCTTGAGCAACGAGGAGCTTGAGCGAATTTCCCTTGCAATAGTACATCAGGATGACAAGACTGAAACGACAGGAATGGTGAATATTCATCGCCGGCTTGTCATCACTTTCGGCGAGGGTAGCGGCCTGCACTTAACTCGAGGAGAGCTTGGAGGAATCCGGGTAACGATCCGAGTACCGCTGGGGGAGGGTTAATCAATTGTATAAACTGCTCGTTGTGGACGATGAAGAGATTATTACGGATGGATTAGCCGAAATTTTGAGTGATCTGCGCATACCGGGACTGGACATTTACAAAGCTTATTCCGGGAGCGAAGCGCTGGATTGGTTAAATGACACCCGGATCGACATTGTTCTCTCAGATATAAGAATGCCTGAAATCGGCGGATTAGAGCTGATGGAGATCATTCGCCGGAACTGGCCGAGATGCCGGATTATTTTCTTGACGGGCTATAATGATTTTGAATCCATTTACAAAGCGATTCAGGCAAGTGGCGTGCGATATTTGCTGAAGACGGAAGGCAATGCCAAAGTGATTGCCGAGGTGCGTGATGTTTTACGGGAGCTGGACGGAGAGCTGCAGAAGGATCATCTTCTGCAGCAGGCGACGGAACAGCGAAACACACTAGAGACACTGGCGCATGGCGATTATTTCCGTCATCTGCTGTTCGGTACAGAAGGAGGCATGTCGACAGTTAGAGCGGAAGACTTCCGGAAGCTGGATATTCTGCTCGATCCTCACAAACCGGTCCTGCTGGTTCTAGGCAGTTTGATTCGGACAAGATCACTGCCATTGTTTACCGAGAGACAGGAAGCGGCGTTAGCCGTCAAGCTTCTTGGAGACGGCTATCTCAGAGAAAAAACACGATCCGTTGGGCTGATTGACAGATATGGCGACCTGCTTTGGTTGATCCAGCCGGAAGACAGTACTTCGCCGGCCGAATCGGCTCAGACGTATGAAACAATCGTGCGGTTCCTTGAAGGTACATTAGAGCATATCCAAGCCGTCTGCTGCGACTCCCTCCAATTAGAATCGTCTTTTACCGTCTGCAGGACGCTTATCGACTGGGAAGCTTTACCGGATGCCTATGAGAGAATCAGGCAATTGCAGTACAACCGAGCTGGTGACGGCGCAAACATGGTGATGACCGTACAAATCGAAGAGAACGATCCGGCCGGGCAGACGAAAGAGCGAGTGCGCAGTGAGAAGTTCGAACAGCTTGCCGGTCATTTGGAAGGCGGGCGGAAGGATGCTTTCATGGAACTCCTGCAAGAACTTTTTATGCCCATCGACACCGGACGGCTGGCGGAAGGTGCCCAAGCTGCGGAGTTATATTATTCTTTGGCTTTGGTGCTTATATCCTACATTAACCGCAGACAGCTTCACGAACAAGTTCCGACAGCGGCATTGCTGCGCTTTGATGCGCATTGCTCGTGGCAGGAAGGCTTTGATTACCTCTCCAGGACAGCAGGGCTGCTATTCACGCTTAGACGAAACGTCGAGAACAGCAGGGCTGCTGAAGCCATAGCAGCAGTCTGCCATTATATTGATAAGCATATCGCTGAAGAGCTTTCGCTTGTTCGATTGGCTAAGTGCGTCCATTTTAATCCGTCTTATCTATCCCGCCTTTTTAAACAGGAGAAAGGTCTGAACGTGTCGGAATACATTGAAGACGCAAGAATCAGGAAAGCGAAGGAGCTGTTTGCATCAGAAGTGCAGAAGATCCAGGAGATCGGGACTCGGGTCGGCTATGATTCGCCGCAATCCTTTACTCGTTTCTTTAAGAAAGCAACCGGAATGACCCCTCAAGAATACAGGGACACTGCTAGGGACGAGCTTTAGCCATATTTTATTGAATATCCCGCGCTAAATTTGTTAGCTGCTTATGATATAATCAGCAGGACTTTAGTTCAATGAAGGCCCCTTTACAAACGAAGAAAGAGCTGCTGCAGCAGCTCCTTTTACATCTTCACAAAATGATAGTTTTTGTACATATGTATAATAAGCGGTTAAGTCCTTATATACCAAGTTTTTGTATTTGGTGTTATACACTAAATAGCACTATGAGTGCCTCCTTCTATATGCCTCGCCAAGAACCCGTCCAGGATCTCAACCATTGGTTCGTTTTCCAACTGTACCGTGAGAACGGTCTAAAGGTCCATGAAGCCGCCACCCGATTAGGAATTTTCAACGTTAAATGGTTTTTAAACACGCGGATAAAATAGGCCGGATTATTGTATCCAACTTGTTCGGCGATTAAGGCTGTTTATAAGACTGAAACTTATAAATTCTTATATTTTTAAAAAATTCGATAATTCCCCCATCGATAGGCTACCGTGTATAGAAACGAATAATGAACTGCAAGGATACGGCTCTGTGAAATTCATAAAATACTTCGGATTATCCATCTCTCATAACAAGACAAAAGTGTACAAAAGACGTGGAATGCCCGAAAATTAGATCACAGCGTCAAAGAATACCTTAAGTGATTCAAAAACGTGATGTGATAAAAATCGTATTTTTGTTTCATAGACATTAAAATAATGTGATTTTATTTGAAGTTAAGTTGCTTTATTATAATGACAAACAACGAAATTTTATTGAATGAAGGGGTTTGATAGAATATGTCCAATAAAAAATTGCTAGACGCCGAGCTCGCCTCCATGTTAAAAAGCAGTATTGTGTTGAAAAGCAAGGATGGTGTGGAGGCACTTGGCTGAACCTGAGCGATGAGGACATGCAATGGTGGCGGGATGCGAAGCTCGGTTTTTTCTTCCATTGGGGACTCTACTCCAAACTTGGGCGCGGCGAATGGGTTATGTTCAACGAGAATATTCCCACAGACGAATATGCGAAGCTGGCCGATGATTTTAATCCTCAAAAATGGAATCCGGAGTAATGGGCCAGTCTGGCCAAGGAAGCCGGCATGCAGTATTCGGTTATGGTAACCCGCCATCATGACGGCTTTGCGCTCTGGGATAGCCCGGGCAGCTACGGACAATTCGACAGCATGCATGCCGCCGCGAAACGCGATTTTGTGAAAGATTATTCGGACGCCTTCCGCAACGCTGGACTACGGGTCGGATTGTATTATTCGCCAATGGATTGGCGTTTTCCAGGATACTTCCAGCCGAAGGAACTGCCCGATAATGCGGCGTTGATGAAGGAGCAATGCTATGAGCAAATCCGGGAGTTGAATACGCGGTATGGGCAGATCGATATTATGTGGTATGACGGAGGCTGGCTGGCTCATAGCGGAACGGATGCAACCGCGGCTTGGTTCTGGGATCCGGTCCGGCTAAACGAATTGGTAAGAAGCAACCAGCCCAAATGCGTAATCAATCCGCGATCCGGATGGATCGGCGATTTTCAATGCGACGAAGGTCCTCATGAAGTTACCGGAAACATCATGCCCATCGACTGGGAGAAAAACTTCACGATCGCTTTTCATTGGTCTTATGAATATGAAGAAAGAGTCATGCCGCTGGAAAGCATCATCAAGCTAATGATTGACTGTTTTGTCCGCGGCGGCAATGTGCTGCTTAACGTTGCTCCTAATCCAGAAGGGGAAATACCTGCAAATCAAGTGGAGCGGTTAAAGCAAATTGGAGCGTTCATGAAGAAGAACGGGGAATCGATTTATGGAACTCAGGCGGGGCCGCTCGAGCCGGTAGACAATGTATATGGCATGACATGCAAAGGCAATCATCTTTATTTGCATGTTCAGGATATGACGGCTTTTGAAAACATGGTGTTACCGGCGCTTCAGCAGAAAATCATACAGTGCCAATTGCTTGACGGTACTTCGGTTCCATTCGAACAAAATGAACATGGGGTTTCGATCCAAGTTCCTAAAGAAAAATGGGAGCCGCTCGATACTGTCATCAAGTTGGTTGTGGAAAGCTAAATCAAATTTAGTCGTGAAGGCGAAAGCTCTCGAGGATTTGATCTCGATCGGCACGATCGGATTGATTAAAGCAATCGAGAGCTTCCAAACTGGAAAAGGCACGAAGCTTGCGACGTTCGCGGCTCGTTGTATCGAGAATGAAATACTTATGCATCTGCGTTCTTTAATGAAGACGCGGAAAGACGTTTCTTTGCATGATCCGATTGGCACGGATAAGGAAGGTAATGAAATTACCTTGATCGATATCCTCGGTACTGAGGCTGATGATATCGTGGATAAGGTGCAGCTGAAGATTGAGAAATCGAAGATCTATAAGAATTTAGATATACTCGATGACCGGGAGAAGGAAGTCGTTATCGGCCGCTTTGGGCTGGAGCATGGCGGGGATGAGCGGACGCAGCGGGAGATTGCTAAGGAATTAGGGATCTCGCGGAGTTATGTCTCGCGGATAGAGAAGCGGGCACTCATGAAGCTGTATCATGAGTTTTATAAGGCGAAGAGATAAGCTGGTTGTATCTGTTTTTATTGGGACATTCACTTTTGAAGATAGAGGTAGCTAAATGGTTAAACATTTGATGGATAAGCCATATATTCAGGAAGTATTAAAGGAATTAGAGTCCTTAAGCTATGCCGATGCTAAAGGAATATTGCTGCGGACACTTGAAGGAACGTTTGAAAAGAAAGGCTAAATATTAAAGAAGTAGTATTAGTTATTGAGTGGTTAAAAATTAAGCTGGTTCATGCGTTTGTATATTTTTTAGGACAACGAAAATTGGGACTTTCATTGTCCTATTTAATTTTTGGGGGAAAGACTAACTTGAGGGGGTAATGGGGAACGCCCGACGCATCCGTAAACCATTGGAGCGGAGCTGAATATTGGATGACCGTGAGAAGGAAGTAGTTCTCGGTCTCTTTGGGCTGGAACATGGTGTGATGAGTGGAGGCAGCAGGTTATTGCATAAGAGCTAGAGATTTCGTGGAGTTATGTGTTGCGCATTGAGAAATTGGCGTTGATGAAGCTTTATTATGAGTTTCATAAGGCGAAACATTGATATTGTGTGTTAGACTTCATTACTGGCAGCGATGAGGTCAGGGGTTCGATCCCCCTAGGCTCCACCAAACAATAAATTCAAACCACTTCATTCGAAGTGGTTTTTTTATTGTTTGGTGGAGCCTCTCTGCTTCGGAAGATTATTGGAGGAATTGAAATCTATAGGCTTGGAATCAAGATTGAATTTAAACTTCGGTTGAGCCAGTTCATTAGAACGAAATAAGTGCCATGCCACGTCCTGCTCGTCGTAGTCGATATGTGTTAACTGCCAGTATAGCGAGACAGCGTTGCGTTTTCATTAAATTAATATTGCCCCCGTAAAGGATAAGACTACCTCATTGGAACTTTATTGCAACACTCGTATGATAAGATAAGTCCACAATATACAGATTGTATTCCGGGAAATTATTACAGGGTTAAAAGAAGTAGTGAGATTACGTTATTTGCACGTACGCTTATCGCTCTTTGAATCCTGTTATTTTTTTGAACTTGTGAAAACGCTAACATCGAGTCGATTGTGGACGGATGCGCTTTTACAAGATTGGACATATGGAATAGTAGAGGTGATGCGGCGGCGAGCATAAAAGCGGGAATGTGTTGTCAGGCCACACATGAGAGGTTCATATCAAGATGAAAGCAGCATAGCTGAGGGTCGGCTAGGTCTCCGTCTCATCTGTTCAAACCATGCGTCATAGCTTTGCCAAAGAAATACCTTGAGCCACCGATAGATTTGCAACAGTGCATGTTTAACTTCGCTTCCGCGTTGCATTCCTTTATAAAGGATCACTTTTTTGTGCACTACATAAAATCATAGAAAGTTTTGAAAATACAGATAACTTTTATACAACGCTAGAGGTTTGGTATTTAAGTGAAGAAGGTTTTAAAGATTTAGGGGATCTCTTCAAAACCTGAAAATATTATATATGGAGGAAATTTGAGAATGATGAAAAGACGGCTATTAGCATTTTTACTTGTGACGTCGATGCTATTTACTTTGGCTTCTCCGCCTATGTCAGTCAGCGCGGCATGGGGAGATGCCGTATCTCTTTTGACCGTAAATGCAGGTGCAGATGGTAATACGGCGACATACGCCGATGCGCCGGACGGACAGAAAGCGTGGAGTTTAAACACCGGAACCTCAAAGGGCGGGGGTCCTTGGGATAACCTCTTCACGCCGAGCGTGGCGCCTCTAAGAGATGTATCCGCTTACAAGGACGGCTACTTCGTTTTCGAGATGTATATTCCCAATGCGAGCTTTAAAAATATGCAAGGAAATAACTGGCTCGTCATAGTAAGCGACAGTAATCCCGCTGCGGAAAAGTTTAACGTCGATTCTCGTCTCCAACTTGATTTGAGCGGGGTTACAAATGCAGCGGTGGGCACATGGGCGACGATATATACGAAGTTATCGACGTCAAGTGCCGTAGCCGGGAATTTCAATGACGCCTGGCTAGACAAAGTAACCAGACTGGCCATGCATCTACAATGGGATACTAATGTCCCTAGCGCCGACGTTTTCATAAAAAACCCGCGTTTCCAGAAAAGTACGTTAGGCGTTCCGGTTTCACCGTCAACGACTCCCGCACTTGACGTGGCAACAAAAACAGTAACTGCGAACGCACCGGCTAGCGGGCAAGCTGTGGAATTCGCAATAAGCGAAGAGGGTATCGCTCCCGCATCCGGTTGGGTGGACGGAAGTAAAAACGATAATGTTTATACTCATCAATTTGCCACATTACCTTCAGCAGACACCTACTATGTATTCGCGCGCGCGAAAGCAGAAAGTAGTTACAACTTCATCGGCGCGTCTTCAAGAATTACTGTAACGTCTATTGACGAACAAACATTGGTAAACGAGGCGGCGGCGTCCCTGACATGGGATACGATTAAAGGCAGTAATACTTCGAATAACGATGTAAAATCACAACTTAGTCTACCGACAACAATAGGAACAACTAACGTAGTATGGTCTTCGGACAATGCGGCAATAAGCAACACCGGAAGCGTAAATCGTTTATTGAATAGAGAGATAGACAAAACCGTAGTACTCACGGCGACAATAACCAAGGGCAATGCAAGTGCTGCGCTAACTTTTACCGTGACGGTGAGAGCCGTGCCAGCGGAGGTAAACGCTCGGGCTGCGACGTATTTTCCTAATATAGAAGAGGGGACGAACAACGCTATTGCGCCGGACGGAAATAACGCGGTTAAGTTGGGTGCTGGAAAAATAGGCGCCGGCGCTGAACGGCTTTGGGATGCCCGTTTTGTCAATAGCGGCGGCAATCAGGATTTATCAGCTTACGCGAATCAATATTTTGTTTTTGATATGTATGTTACGCATACGGACCTTTTGAAGCTCAGTGGCAATAACTGGATCGCCATGGCAAGTGGCGGTAACAATCTTGACACCAATTCGCGTCTTAACCTTAATGTTAACGAAATCAAAAATGGTCATGTTAATGAATGGATTACTGTTTATGCGCAATTATCAGCAGCCAATTCTCCGAATGGTTTCAATCCCGTTAATTTGGACACGGTACAGGCAGGGAGATTGCAAATGCAATGGTCATCCGTGCCCCAAGGCGACATCTATATCAAGAACCCGCGTTTCCAGAATACCGTGGATTCGCCGAAACCCATTCCCACGGCTGTTGAGACAACCGACAACATTACGTTATCTTCAGCAGCGCCGACAAACGGTCAGGCTGTGCAGTTCGCGATCAACACTACCGGTAACGCTCCTGCGGTCGGCGATTGGACGACGGGTACTCTGGATACAGGCGTTTATACTGCGGCATTTACAAAACCAACAGGCAACATATATTATACATTCGCACGCACGGCTCAAAATACGCAATATCCTTTCGCAGGAACACATACAAGAGTTAAAGTGGAGCATCTTGACGACAATCAAGCAATATCGGACGCAGCAAATAAGCTCACATGGGACACGATTAGGAATTCGAATACTATTCAATCCGAAGTAAGAACGGGGTTGACTCTTAAGGCAACGGGTGCGAATGATACTGCTATAGTATGGTCGGCTGAACCGTCAGGTATCATAGATACCGCAACTGGCAGTGTAACTCGCGACCCTGACGTAGGAAAAGCCGTAACCCTTACGGCGACAATAACCAAAGGTAATGCAGCACCTGTTCATGTAATTTTTAATTTGACAGTAGCCAGTACGACTAACGAACTTGCTGAAGTGTTCATTGACTTCAACGATCCTGAAACATTTGATGCAGTTGATACAATTGGAAGCGGATTCGGCGACGGTGGAGATCCGGCGGGACCGTATCAAGGACTTCAAGGCAACGGCATAGGCATCAGCCTCATCGGAGACGGCGGTACAGCAGTGGATGTAGTCACTCAAAGCGGTGTAGGCGCTGTGAAGGTTGGCAACTTTATGTACGTAATTGTAGACGACCTTAAACTCAAGCAAGCAAACAAGGTCGAATTAGCGGTCACATACTGGAGACCGAGCGCAACAGGCGGTATTTCGTTACAGTATAACACCATATATCCCGGCAGTTTCTCTGGGTTTGAAGCGTATAGATCAGCGAGCATTCCAGCGATAGGAAGCGGAAACACTTGGGTGACTTCAAAAGTTGTGCTTAACGGAGCTAATTTTGCGATAGGAGCACAAAATCAAGGAGCGCACTTCCGTATCGGTACAACCGGAGCAATCATACAGGGCATACGAATAACCGAGATTCCTCCAACGGATGAAGAAGCGGTAAAACTTGTTTCGGACGCGCTGACTTGGGACGCTATCAAGGGCACGAATACTAGACAGGATCTGGTTGAAACAGATTTGACTCTTGCTAAGTCGGGTTCGGCGAGTACGAACATTGTGTGGACATCTACCAATAACACGGTAATAAACAGCTACACCGGCGCAGTGGACCGTCAAGAAGCCAATACAGCCTTAACCCTCACGGCGACAGTAAGCAAAGGTACGGCAACACCGGTTGTTAAAACATTTAATATAGTCGTTCGCGGAACAGGTACCGGAACGGACGAGGATGCGGTAAACGATATGTTGAATAAACTGACATGGGATTTAATCAAAGGCGTGAATGCTTCTGAGGCTAATGTGACGACGAACTTAGTTCTTCCATCAGTGGGTGAAAACATGACGGATATTACATGGACGACATCCGCTGCTACCCTCATAACCGCTGCAGGCGCGATACCGACAAACCGTCCGGACGGCGGCGGTGAGGTAACGCTCACGGCGACGGTAAAAAGAGGTCCGGTAGCCGCTCCTGTAACCAAGACTAAAACATTTGTGCTCACAGTTCCGGATAGATATGATTACGCAAAACACATGAGAACGGCAATCGTTCAGGAACACGATGCGAAAGATTGGGCGATATCGGATTTTAACGTACTCGCATTCGGTGCGAAAACGGCAGAGATGGCAGAAGCGGAAGGCTTAGTTAATTTCGATAACAGAGAGGCTTTCCAGGCGGCGATTGATGCGGCTTATAATGACGGCGGCGGCGTAGTCTATATTCCGGCGGGAACCTATGCGTTCCATACGGAAACTACCGGCACAATAAGCGTTCAAAGCACAACAGGCAGTACAACCTACGAATATAAACAAGTTTTAAATTTGCGGGCAGGCGTACAGCTCCGTGGCGAATGGGATAACCCGGATGCGGACGATTACGACGGTAAAATCGACGGAACCATTCTCGCAGTCTATGCCGGACATAATTCCGCCAATTATGACACGTATGTTGACTCTGACGAGAGAGAAAATCAGACAGGCGGCAAAAAAGTAGCTAACGTGTCCGATAGATTCATAGACATGGAACAAGGCACAGGTGTAACGAACCTTTCAGTATGGTATCCGAATCAAGATATTAATGCTACAACCACTGTTGAAAAGAGAAACGCAGATGGTCAGAAGACAGGGGAATTTGAGGACATAAAAGGAATTCCGTATCCGTGGACGTTCTATCAGAGAACCGGAAACAGCGTGACGCTTGATAACGTTACTCTCGTAAACGCTTGGGGAGGATTCATTTCCCTGCCGAGCGAAATGCATTATGTTGTAAACAGCAATATGACGGCTCTCTACAAGGGCATCGTGGTTCACACATGTACAGACATCGGACGTATCGAGAACGTTGACATTGACCCGAAATACTGGGCGAATTCAGGTCTTGACGGCGCACCGTCTCTTTCGGACGCGAGAGCGTACACAAGAGCGAACGCTACCGGATTCATGATGCACCGATCAGATTGGGAATATGTCTCTGGATTGAATATTTCCGGCTATAAGACGGGGATGTGGATCGGAAGAGAACCTGGCGGCGACGAAGCTCCGAACGCACAGTTCTACGGATTGAAAATCGAAGACAGTCAAACGGGTATATACATTGACAACGTTAACGGTTTCGGTCTGCTTCTCTCGAACTCGGAATTCGGAGGCGACACGGCAGTCTATTTCAACGAACGTTTCGACACTTCTGTTCAATTCAACGGAGTTGCATTCAAAGGTCCGATTGTAAGCAACGCCAGAGGCGGAGTTATATCCTTTGAGGATAGTACGTTCGACGAATATGACAATTACGCGCTGAACTTACTGGGCCGAGGCAACGCATTAGTCAGTCAGAGCAAATTCAAACAGGCAGACAAACATGCACATTTCGGAACAAACTTCGGAACATTCAAATCGGTAAATTCCGGTTATAACCTTAACATCGAGAGCGCTAACCTTGCCGCTCACATCGATAACCTTGAACTTGACGTTAAGGCTGACGGTAATAACACCACAGTACAAATCGTTAATGATGTTGATTATCTATTTGAACCTATTCCGAAAGACGTAAAAACAGATATTGACGTACACCCGAGACCGACATCAAGCGCAGTGCTTAGACTTGACTTCCCGCGCTCGTTAACAGGCAACGCGCCGACCGTGGATATATCTGCAAAATTGCAGGAAGCTCTTGACTATATTAAAGATAATCACGGCGGCGGCACGATATATTTGCCGGGTGGAAGATATAGACTGAATAGTCCTGTCATCGTTCCAGAGGGTGTTGAACTCAGAGGAACATGGGACGTACAGCACCATACACAAGGCGGCGGCACGGCGATATTTACAGCTTACACCGGTGGCGCTCAGGGAGAAAACGGAAGTTCTCTTATTCAGCTTAAGGCCAATGCAGGTCTCAGAGGACTTAACATTGCGCAAACAAATATAACCAGCGTCAATCTCGACAACCCCAACCAAACTTTAAAAACACCGTTTTTGGTACAGGGACAAGGTGCAGGCSTATATGCAATCAACTTAACGATCCCGATAGGGGATAAAGGAATAGACCTGGCTTCATATAAAACCGATGGTCACTATGTTGATTATTTAGGAGGCACGCTCCTCAGAGCAGGCATTTGGGTCGGAGGAGGTGCGGAAGGCGGATTTATCAGAAACATGCAATTCAATCCGCATTACGCTTTGAGACTTCCGGGAGGTCAAGGATATTCGGCACCTACCGGCGATTTGTACGGATTCGTACAAAGATACATGAGTGCGCTCAAATTCGCCGATGTGGAAGACCAGACGATTTTCAACAATTTCGTTTTCGGTTCGGTATACGGCATACACTTCCTGAAAAGAGACCTGGGGAACGGCGAATTCGCATACCCCGGAAAAATGACGATGATTGGTCACGGTTCGGACGGAACCACGTACGCTCTCTATGTGGAAGACGCGGACGAACACACCAAAATAATCGCGATCAACTCGGAATTGGTTAATACGAACATCACGACGGAGCCAAGCAGAGCGTATGTCAGAATGGGCGAGGCAGCTAATACCGCAAAAATCCACCAAGGCGCCGAACTTGTTCTGTACAACAGCGCGTTCTGGGGAAGCCCGACCGTAGCGGGAGCGATCGTAAATAACGGTATCGTTCGTTTACAGCAAGCAAACTTCACTCAGCTGCCCGGCAGCAATCCGGGTATAGATGTCCACGGCGGTAAGGCGCATGTATACACTTCTTACTTCCAGCCGTCCAAGAACGGACAGAATAATAATGTGTATGCTATGCTGCGCGAGGGTGGCACATCGGTAGAACTTAGCAACAATTATTACGCATCCGGTTTGAGAAACAGCACCCCAGTGGGCAATCCGTACGGCATTTACGGCTCGGATTTAATTGCGGAACCATTTGTATTTAACCTAACCAAAAACGGAGATAAACAACAATTCAACGTTAAGTATAATGTCGGAGGAAGAGCCTCTGCACCCGGGACATTGACAATTTTTTCCCCGGCTGCCTATGCTAAAGATTTTACTCCCATTAGATTTAACGCGCTTGCGGCAGGCGAATCCGTAACCGTTGATTTACCGTATTATGTTGCAGGTCTGGTTACATTCGAGCTT
Source organism: Paenibacillus sp. 01T443 (assembly GCF_056398325.1). NCBI lineage: Bacteria > Bacillati > Bacillota > Bacilli > Caryophanales > Paenibacillaceae > Paenibacillus > Paenibacillus sp. 01T443. The sequence continues at coordinate 54,200 of NZ_JBFTPE010000032.1, read as the reverse complement.
CATCTCGAAGACGGAAAATCATACACCTATACGGCAAAAATTGACGCGGCTTACGCTGAAAAGGTAAGTTCTGCCGACGCGGAAAATCCGGCAAAGAGTGCCGCAACTCCGGCATTTGTATTGGACACAAAAGATTATGTAACTTCGGGAACATGGGATGGTCCTCAAGACCTCAGCGTAGAATCGCATTTCGCATGGGACGACAGCAGTTTATATGCGTATATTGTCGTTACAGATGACGTGCAATTCAATAGCCAGACTGGCGGCAATATATGGAGAGAGGATAATTTGCAGTTAGGCATTGATTTACACAATCCTGCAACCAACAGTACTACGCGGAATGAATTGGGATTCGCGCTCACCAATGACAACAAAGATGTAATATGGGCTTGGACTCGTCCCACAGGCGCCAATGCACCGACTGCTCCGACAACTGATATCGTGGCAAAGATTACGAGAGATGAAGATATGAAAACGACTATTTACGATTTAAAGATTCCGTTTAATACTGTTCATAATAATCCTACATCGGAGCTCGCGAACGGAAGAATCGGAATATCAATTATGCTCAATGAATCTGACGGCTCGCGTGAATCAGACAGCACCAGATCCACCTTTGAAGTTGAAAGTGGACAATTAAAAAATTCAAATTCATTTACAGACGTATATCTGTTAGGCGCAGGCAAATACAATGAAATGCTTGAAGCATCGGCAAGGGCTGCCGTTTCAAAGGCTCTCGCGTCTGGATCAGCTGCCGATATCGCTATTGCTCGCAACTTTGTCACTATTATGGCAGACGGCGAAGTTAAGACGGATCTTCTTAACAAAATCAAAGATACCGATCAGGATAGCGAAATCAGCCCAGCTGCTGCTGAATTTGATTTGAACCCTAGCAAGCAGCAAGCAGCTACAATAAAGCTGGAGCTTAAAGGCAATACACTGACAGCCATTAAGAACGGCAGTGCACTGCTGCAGGCTGGGACTGATTATGTTGTGAATAGCGATCAGATAACGATTACGACGGCTTACTTGGCGAAATTACAAAAAGGTACAGTGAAGCTAACGTTTGAGTTTAGCGCAGGACAGCCGCAGGTGTTGACGATTATATTAGTTGATACAACGCCTGAAAACAACAACGGCGGTAACAACGGAGGCAACACCGGCGGAAATCAAGAGAACCAGATAGAATTGAAGGATATTGCCGGACACTGGGCAGAAACTGCGATTCGTAAGGCAGTGACAAAAGGCTTTGTGGTTGGCTACAAGGATCAAACCTTCAAGCCAAATGCGGCGGTAACCCGTGCGGAATTTGCAGTGATGTTATCCCGCGCATTGACTGTACAGGGCGATGGAAAGCAGCATGCCTTTAAAGATGAAGCTGACATTGCTCCATGGGCAAAAGAAGCGCTTGAACAGGCAGTAACAGCGGGAATTTTAAGCGGCTATGCGGATGGGACGCTGCGTCCAAATAGCGGTTTGACGCGCGCTGAGCTTGCGGTTATGATTGCTCGTTTTTTGAAGCTGGAAGACCAAAAGGACAAAGCAGCAAACTTTACTGACCATGCTAAACTGCCAGAGTGGGCAAAGGGCGCGATTGGCGCAGTAGCTGCAAAAAGGATTATGCAGGGCAAGGCAGGCGGCAAGTTTGACTTCAATGCAGTGGCAACCAGAGCGGAAGTAATTACAATTCTGCTCCGTATTTTGGAGATGGATAAGAATTAAGAAGATCAGTCAGCAGAATTGTTGCCAGCGGATCGTAGAGTCTTAATCAGTGAGGATGTCAGCTGCGATTAGCCGAGGCTGGCATCCTTTTTATTTGCTTTTGTATTGTTTGGCATTGAAGCGCCATTGCAATGGCTGCGCGTACATGGAAAAGGCAATAACCGGTTCGCGGCACAAGTTAGAGCGACAAGAGCGGAGGTCGTAACAGTTTTGCTAAATATGTTAGCAAAAAAGGAGTAATCATGTTTAAATGCTTCTATTAAAGTTGTTATCAACCAGTATGATTCATGTTTTCTCCCTAATCCAATTAGGGCTTTTTTAATTATGGTTGAACTTTTTATCGTCGATTTGCAATGATTGTAATGGGGAATAAGAAAAGTTCTAAACCAGCCGTTTTGGGCAGTGTAATCCCCAACGGTGGGAGAGCGCATCGCTGGCAGCGATGAGGTCATGTTTAATTTTACATCGGGTTGTGTCCACAACGTCAATAAATTCGACAATACAGGTGAGGATCTCGAGGATTTGATCTCGATCGGGACGATTGGATTGATCAAAGCAATTGAGAGCTTTCAGACTGGTAAGGGTACGAAGCTCGCGACGTTCGCGGCTCGTTGTATCGAGAATGAAATACTTATGCACCTCCGGTCTTTGAAGAAGACTCGGAAGGACGTGTCTCTTCATGATCCGATTGGCACGGACAAGGAAGGCAATGAGATTACACTGATTGATATCCTCGGCACTGAGGCTGATGATATCGTGGATAAGGTGCAGTTGAAGATTGAGAAATCGAAGATCTATAAGAATTTAGATATACTCGATGACCGCGAGAAGGAAGTTGTTATAGGCCACTTTGGACTGGAGCATGGTGGGGATGAACGGACGCAGCGTGAAATTGCGAAGGAGCTCGGGATCTCGCGGAGTTATGTGTCGCGGATTGAGAAGAGGGCGTTGATGAAGCTTTATCATGAGTTTTATAAGGCGAAGAGGTAAGGTCGGTCAGTCGGAGAAGTCGCACTCCACAGCGTAAATAGCCTCCCATGGATTTGAACGAACAGTTGTTCTTTTTTCTAAATTAACGAGAGGCGGATCACCTTGAGTAAAGAGAAAATTATCCAAACAGCGGTTGAAGTATTTTCAGAAAACGGTTACCATCGGGCAAGTATGGATGAAATTGCTTTGAGAGCCAATGTCGCCAAAGGAACACTTTACTATCACTTTCCAGGTAAAGCCCAATTGTTTAAGACGCTTGTTAAGGATGGTTTTCAGGAGATTATTAATAAAGTTCAGGCCGATCTTAAATCYACTTTYACTTTGGAAGAACAAATCAAAAGGATCATCAGGCATAACCTCGATCTGTTTTTGGAATCAAGCAGTTTAGCGCATATCGTTTTCAATGAACTATCCAACGGTATCGATCAGGAAGTGCTCGAAGAACTGAAGAAACTAAGAATTGACTACATTCATTTTCTTGCAAACGTTTTAGAAGAAGGAAAGCAAGAAGGCGTGCTTCGTGATGTTAACTGCAATTTGGCCGCGGCTGGGATCGTTGGGATGCTCGACAGCGCATGTAATTATTTTTTGAATAACAACAAAGAATTGTCCCGTGATCATATTGAACAATTCTTTTATACGATCATTACATCAGGTTTGTTTTTGACTAGCGGTGAGTAACCGCCCTTTTTTGGGGTTATTAYACTGACTAGTCAGTATARTAAWATTAGATGGAAGCGATGGTGTAACATATGGATTGGAGAATGGCTAATGAATTGATACCTTTGTCTTATTTTAAAGAAATGCGWGCCTCCTCCCCCTTATTGTTTAAAAAGGAGACTRATTCCTGGGACGTTTTCAAATACGAGGACGTCAAAACGATTTTTTCCGATCACGAGCATTTTTCTTCGCAAGGTGTCGAAACGATGAAAGATCCGATTKAAGCGAGTRTTCTAAGACAAGATCCGCCTAAACATCGGCAATTGCGGATGCTCGTTTCTCAAGCTTTTGTTCCTCGGGTTATTGAAGGACTGACGCCAAAGATTGAAGCGATAGCGAATGAGTTATGTGACCAAATGGAAGCGAGCGGTAAGATGGATGGGCTTCATAATTTTGCAAGTCCGTTACCGATTATCGTCATTGCCGAAATGCTAGGTATTCCTCTGGAAGATCGAAAGCGTTTCAAAGAATGGTCGGATGCGCTGGTCGGAAACAACTCCGAGCGATTTTATCAATGCCAACAAGAGATGAGTGTTTATTTTACCGCAATAGCGGATCAGAGACGGCTTGAACCGCAGGATGATCTGATTAGTCGTCTAGTCCGTGCGAAAACAGATGGCGAACAATTAAKCGATCTGGAAGTGATCGGCTTTTGCATCCTGCTGCTTGTTGCGGGAAATGAAACTACAACCAACCTAATTTCCTCGGCACTATTTATGATCGATAGCAATGCTGATGCTAAAGAGCAGCTTTTGGAGAATCGTTCTTTGGTTCCTCAGGCTCTTGAAGAAGTTCTTCGTTATTGTTCCCCTGTTCAAACGATGATTCGAACGGTAAAAAAGACTACAGTTCTACGCGGACAAACACTAACTCCCGGACAAATGGTCAATATCTGGATTGGCTCGGCCAACCATGACGAAGACCTATTCGAGCGTCCGGACATCTTCGACATCCACCGGAGTCCTATTCCCCATCTTGCTTTTGGTCACGGAATTCACTTCTGCTTAGGAGCGCAATTAGCTCGTTTGGAAAGTAAAATTGCCATTCAAACGCTGCTTAATCGATTTCCTGAGTTYCACCTCGATCGCTCCCATTCATTGGAGAGAATCGACAGCTGGTTGATGTTTGGWATCAAACAAATGCCTATTATTTTGCGGAAATAATAGAAGTTGTATTCACAGCACTTGTTTTCCCAAAGCAGACACATAGAACCTTCGAAACCTGGRTCTGTTTTGGTTCTTAACTATGTATCTTGGGTAAAGGAGCGAGGATAACAATAGTGAACTGTATTACAAATAGTGGTTATTCGGTGCGGAGAGTATAATTCATCWAAAAGAGATGACACTCTACCTGGAAGGTCATGGGACTGACGGCATCTCTTTTTTGTTTTATTGAAATAAAGGGGATTTTACGTTGCTTCGTGTCCACAACGTCAAAAAATTTGACAATACAGGTGAGGATCTCGAGGATCTAATCTCGATCGGTACGATTGGACTTATCAAGGCCATCGAAAGTTTCCAGACTGGAAAAGGCACGAAGCTCGCGACTTTTGCGGCTCGTGGTATCGAGAATGAAATACTTATGCATCTGCGGTCTTTGAAGAAGACTCGGAAGGACGTGTCTCTTCATGATCCGATTGGCACGGACAAGGAAGGCAACGAGATTACGTTGATCGATATCCTCGGTACTGAGGCTGATGATATCGTGGATAAGGTGCAGCTCAAAATTGAGAAAAGTAAAATATATAAGAATTTGGATATACTCGATGACCGGGAGAAGGAAGTCGTTATCGGTCGATTTGGGCTGGAGCATGGCGGGGATGAGCGGACGCAGCGGGAGATTGCGAAGGAGCTTGGGATTAGTCGGAGTTATGTGTCGCGGATTGAGAAGAGGGCGTTGATGAAGCTTTATCATGAGTTTTATAAGGCGAAGAGATGAAAATGTCATCTACAGGACGCACTAGCTTAATAGTGTTGTTCAACGAATAATATAAATAAAATACACGTCAAATTCGACGTGTATTTTATTTTCTTAATTCCCGCCTTCGACTGGCGAAACACAGCCCATTTATATTTCTGTAAACAGTGCGAAATGTGGTGGAATCGATGATTTTCATGTCTTTGCGGAAGGCTGCGGGATTTCTCTGTGCTAGAATTTGCGTGACCAATCGCTCGAAGACCAACTGAAGCAGGTCAGGATCAACCTGATTATGCTTCCGACAAAGTTGCGCAGCATTGATTGATTCAAGCACGAGTTCCTGCTGAAATTCCTTGCATAACACGTCGTCAGCAATATCTTGAAGCCCATCACGTCCTTGCAATTGGGCATGAAGAAACAATTTAAGATAAGCTGGCGTGGTGAGCTTATTAACGTATTTATCTTGGCCGGTCTGAGCAATTCGATCGTGAACGTCTTCGTGTAAATTGGAGAAAGTCATTTACCAAATGAAGAAAATAGGGTATTCTTGTCCATAAGCTGATCCTTTTCACTGGATTTTGGACAGGTACTACCTTCCATTCCATTGTAAAGGATTTTTTTATGCTCAGACACAAAGAAAATTGAATATTATGAATATTCAGAGAACATTAATGCAACGCTTGTGAAATCTCAAAATATGCCAGTTTTAAAATTTGTGATAAAATGGAAGTATTCTGCAGTACCAGTATCGTACTGATAAAGGTAGGGGGTTGTTCGTGGGCTTATTGTACATTCTCATGTTCCTCTCGCTTTGGTCCATGGGTATCGTATTTCTGGTTTACAGCTTTAAGAGCAACTTCTGGATCGGCATGACGCTAATCATTGGAGGGATGTCGAGCTTTGCCTTCTCCGTCCATCTGGTCATCATTCCCTTCCTCCAGCCTTACGGATGGCTGTCGCCTTTCGTGAGCACCGCGATCTTCCAACTCAGCGCGGCGGCTATGAACGTTTACTTTTACTTTTTTCCATTTGCGGCATGCATGGGCGGGCTGTGGATCGGGGCTGTCCCGTCGGACAAAAAACGGCTGCTGCTATCGCTTCTGCTTGCGATTCCCGCGGCCATGCTGTTTACGGTTCATCTTCTACGCGAGCCGTGGAGCACCTTCGATGTCAGCACCTTCCGCTGGTGGAGCGGCTTTTATTTCCTATTGGGATATGCCTTCTACCATATCGCATTCGCGCGCGAGAAGGAATATTACGAGAGAAGGAACAAGAAACGGGTGGCCATTCTGTTCTCCTTCGGCACGCTGTGGGCATTCGTGTCCGATTATCTTGGCTTTGTCTGGCTGTCGATGGGGGAGTGGAAGTTCGATCTGGTGAGCAACGGAACATGGAAACTTAACGCGGTTATTATTTTGGGCCTCGTTGCGGTCATTATTTATTACACGGTTAAGTACGGCTTCCTCGGCATTAAGCTCAGAATCGAGCGCGAGCGGCTGGATTATTCAATGCGGGCGTTGACGATGGGCGTATCCATTTTGAACCATTCCATCAAGAACGAAATCCAGAAAATCAATTATTTGACGGAGAAGACGCAGGGCTTCATTCATTCCGGCCAGTCCGAAAAGTCATTGCAGTCGATCGACCAGATTCATTCGGTGACGGCGCATCTGCTCGATATGGTGGGGAGAATCAAAGAGAAAGCAGACGATATCGTGATTAACGAAGGACGCATCTGGGTGAAGGAGCTATTCGACGCCGTCCTGCATCCGATGCAGCCGCTGCTGGAGAGACGCTCGGTCGAGGTCGTGCAGATCCAGGATGAAGGCGGCGAGCTGACCTGTGATTTGCTGCATCTGAAGGAGACGCTGTCCAATCTGGTCCATAATGCTGTAGACGCCATGGAAGAGACGGGCGGCACGATTACTCTCCGGGCCATGAGATCCAAGCGGCATTTCACCATAGAGGTAAAAGACAGCGGCTGCGGCATTCCGAAGGAGCAGCTCGGCAAAATTTTCGAACCGTTCTATACGACCAAGAAAAACTCGAGCAATCACGGCCTCGGCTTGCCTTATTGCGTATTGGTCATGAGGAAGCACGGAGGCAGCCTGGCCATCGCGGATACCGAGACGGGGAAAGGGACGTCAGTCATGCTTCATTTCCCGATTTGGCGCTACATGCAGACAGGCACCGCCGCTTCTGTCATGGCTTCTCCGGCAGCTGCCGTCCAAGAACAGCCGACTTAATCGCCCTTGAAATGCATCAGTTTGTTTTTTATGCTTTTCAGCTGCGATTTGATCGTATTCGTAGACTTATGCAGCTTTTCCGAAATTTGCTGCTTGCTCAGCCCCTCCTTGCGCAGATCGAATACTTCCCGTTCCATGGGTGAGAGCTCCATAAGCTTTATTTCACTGCGCATGATGCGGGCCGCGTCCGCGTGAATCGTCGAGCGGTCTTCGTAAGCCTCCCTGATCGCGCGGACGATGTCTTTGTAGCTTTGCTTCGTAATGTAATTGAGCGCGCCTAGCCTGAACGACTTCATAATGACCTCCCTTTCGGTGAGGGAAGTAAGCATAATGACTTTAATATCTTCTTCCTTGTCAAGCTCCGACATAATTTCCTTCATGGCTTCCAGCCCGTCGAGATTGTTGCCGGTTAGATTAATGTCCATCAGGATAATGTCTATCGGATGGCGCGAAGCCGCAAGTAACGCTTCCTCCTTTGTGCCGGCTACGGCAACAACCTCAATATCCGGCTCCTCCGCCAAATCCGCGCTTAAGTTCTGCTGCCAGAACGGATCGTCCTCCACGAGCATGACGCGTATGCTGCCCATCTGTCTTCCCCCCATCCGCATATACCGGTAAGTCAGTATTCTTATTAGTTAAAGATAGTATAGCAAGCACGCATCCTGTCCGGTAGGGTGAATTTTTATCACCCGGCCTAACGGCAGGGGTGATAAAAATTCATCCTCCTCAACCAAGCCGGCGCCAATGTATACTCCGAATTGTGAACGGCGGGCCGGATAGAGGAATGCGGAAGTCGCCATCAACGAATCGAGTTGAAAACAAAGGAGACGGTGAATATGGTTCAGAAAAAAACGAACGATTCAGCAGTAAATATGGCATCAGAGAATACAGCGCCCGTACTTAATTATAATGTGCCGGAGCCGACAACCTACAGCGGCCGAACGTATATCGAGCTCGACATTGCGGATAACTGCTTCCTGCCGCCGCAAGCAGGCATTCAGACGAAGGCCGCTTTCGGGGCGGCGTCGCTGAGCTTCGGGACGGCAAGTTCCCCGCAGCTGCCGGTAGAGGAACTGCGTAAGGTGAAGCGCTCCGGCGACCGGATGACGACGCACCTCACCGAGCTGACGGAGGAGGAAGTGGAGCTTCAGGCGAGGGAAGGGAAGAAGCTCAGCCTGTTCCGTACGATGATGGGCGCATGGTCGCACCGGTTCGTGTCCGATTATGCGCTTTCCGTTCCTGCTGCGTCTGAGTATTCCGAGCCGAAAGCGCTCAGGGCCGCTCTCGCTCCGCTGCCGACGACGGACGGCGGAGATCCGTACCAAACACCTCCTATTGACGACCAGATGCGTGATGACGATGACTGGCCGCCGGAGGAGGATCCGATTGAAGAATCCGTGTCGGCTTCCTTCACCGCTCCTGCAGCAGGCACGAATATCACGGGTCCGCATACAGGCGCAGTGATCGATATTAAAGGAACGGCAACGGCCGTGCTGGGGACGGTTTCAAGGGTGATGGTCAAGGCAGGCTCGGGCGCATGGAAGCAAGCTCAGCTTTCCGGAGATAATTGGGTGCTTTCGGGCGTCGTGATAACGGATCAAGGCCAGGTTACTTTACAGGCGGACGCGTACCACTCAAACGAGCAACTCTCTTACATCACCACGAGAAAAATCAACGTGACGCTGCAGCAGGCTCCGGACGTGACGCCGCCGACGATTGCGATCACATCGCCTGCAGCTGGCGCAGTTCTTTCGACCAACAACGGCCCGGCCGCAAATATTACCGTTCAAGGAACGGCGGGGGATAACCGGGGAGTTACAAAGGTTGAGCTGCTTCTTGACGGGCAAAATCCGATCGCGGTCGATACGCCGAACAACTATGCCACTTGGAGCAAAGGGCTGTCGATTCCGGCAGGCAACCATTCGATTATTGCGCGCTGCTACGATGCGGCAGGCTTGAAAGGAGAAACGAGCCTAAACGTGAGCGTGGATACGACCGCGCCTACGATCAGCATTACGTCGCCGGCGCTGAACGCGGCGATCGCCGGCACTTATACGAAAGGAGCGGTCATTGAAGTGTTCGGCACCGCGGCTGACAGCGGCGGCGTGAAGGTCGTGGAGGTTTCGCTCGGCAACAGTCCGGTTTATGTGCGTGCGGTTGAGAAGGCGCCAGGCGACTGGTCACAATGGAAAGCGACGGTGAAGGTTGACCTGCCGGGATTATGCGTCATCAAAGCGCGCGCTACCGATATGTCCGGCAATACGATGCAGGCGGCTACCCAGGTGAACGTGACGATTTTGCCGGAAGTCAGCTCGCGGAAAAACCGTATCATCCTAATCGAATCGTACCGCTTATCCTCCTTCCTGGCCAATTACGGCGCGGGGCGCACACTGAAAACCTTCTCCCTGCTTCCGGGTGAGAAAAGCAAGATCAGCATTCGTACCTATACCCAGAAGGAAGAGACGATGAAGAGCGCATCGACTATTCTCGATTCCGTGACCGACGATATCGCAAGCGAATTCGAGCTGTCGATCGGGGACGAGACCTCAAACAAAACCGGCTACGAATCCAGCAACGATTACAAGCTGGAAGCAAGCGTAGGAGTAAGCTGGGGCGGCTGGCTGAACGCGTCGGCAAGCGCTTCGACGAGCGGCGCGACGAATGCGGCGAGGGAGCAACTGACGAAGAACATCGTCAATTCGACGCAGAAGCATGTGTCCAAAGCGTCCGCCCGCCGCGACATGCAGATCGATACGACCTATGAGGTGAAGATGACGACGACCGACGAGACCTCGATTGTCCGCGAGATCGAGAATATTAATATGAGCAGAACGCTGAATTTTGTTTTCCGCCAAATGAACCAGGAATTTATTACGCTGCTCCATCTGGTCGACGTGCGGATCGGCTTCTACCGCGACGAGAAAATCGAAGGGGAGGGCAACAGCTATTATCAAGAGGTTACGCTGCCTGAGCTGGGTAAGCTGCTTTCGGAAATTATCGTGCCGGAGAAGCGTGATGAAATACGCAATACGATCATGTACCAGCTCATGAACATTTTCGATTATCAGGATATTCACCACTCCTTCGTTGAAGAAGCGGTGCTGAAGGATGCGAACGGAAGCGTCATTCCGGCGTCAAATTACTTGCGCGTCAAGAAGGACTACTATTCCGCATACGCCGATGAATCAACCGGATCGATAATCAAGGTTCCAGGCATCATTATGGCCGCGAACAACCATGTCCTTAGGACGGACGGCATCGTTGTCGATGCGGTGCTCGGCCAGGGCGAGGCGCTTGACGAATACTCGAGCAACCTGCAATTGCAATCGGTCAGGGAGAAGGAGCTGAAAAACGACCTGCTGCAGACGGAGGTCCGGATGAGGGAGCTGGCGCTGCAAATTCTCGAATCGAAGGATCAGGCGGCAGCCCAGCTGTACGCGCTGCTTAATCCTCAGCCGGTTGCGGACGAAGAGGAAGAACCAGCGGCTGTAACCGTATAGGAGGGGGCAGGGAGATGGATTTCACCTTTACGCTCAGCGACCGGAACAAGGATCGGCTCGAGCATGACAAGGCGCTTGCCAACAAGGATAAGGCGGCTGTCGTCAATCAGAAGACGGTCGTCAGTGCTTACAAATTCATTTATAAAAAAATCGTGAAGCTGATCGATTTGCCGATTGCCGCCTATGCATTGAACTTTCATAAGGTGCATTTCGAATATTTGACCATCGTGCTCGTCGCCGTAAAAAATACGAGCCAGGCGACGGAAGCAATCGCCGGCATGAAGATGAATCTGGACAGCTACGTGTCTATGACGGAGCAGGTGCTGCGCAAGATCGAAGAGCTGCCGGAGGATCCGCTGCCGGGACTCAATCCGCTCGACCATCTGTATCTGTCGCGCGATCCGGAATTTGTGGAGGCCCATGACCGGATTATCGAGGATTACCGGACGGTTGCCCGCGAGAATTTGACCAATATTACGCATTGCGCGAAGCAGGGGCGGGACATTTACACAAGCACGAATACGGAAGCGAAGAAGCTGCTGGACGATTTGATGAAGGTGCAGCCGCAGTCCGATATGGAGAAGCTCATCATCGAAGCGAACAAACGGGATTTGAAGTGGCTCATTTTGTCGCTCGACAAGATTAGGATGGTTTACCAGAAGGCCGATGCCGCCGTGCCGAAGGCGCAGCGCATGGCGGAATTCGCGGATCAGTTCGTGAAAATAGCCGGATAAAAGCAAAACAAGGTAGTCTCTTCGCCGACGAGCGAATGCGGCTGCCTTTTTTTTGCCGGGTGCTTTTGGGAAATATCTTGAGCCCAGATTTATGCGGCGCACGCATTTAACCCGACTAATCATCGTCAGCCGACGTTTTTCCGGGTTTTTCTTGTGAAAGCTCCATAATGCGCTTTTTGATCAAATGGTGAAGGAGGCGTATAGTGGGGGATAACTATGGCTATGGAAAGGCGGATTTTTCAAAAATGTCCCAAAAGCTCCTTCTCCCGCATCTCGGTTTCTTGGTTGTATACCTGTTATGGGGCATCAATATCAGCTCGATGAAAATTGGAGGCCACGAATGGGATCCCGTCATGTTCAACGGGCTTCGCTATGCTCTAATAGCCCCGCTGCTTTGGCTTGTTACCTATTTCCATTTCCGCCAAAAGGGCATCAGCCTCCGCATGGAAAGCCGCGATCTGGGCCGCATTTTGTTCCTCGGCATCCTGTCAGCGATCGGGATGGAGGTGCTGCTGTCCTACGCGCTGCAGTATTCGAACGCGGCTAACGGTTCCGTATTGGGCCGCGGCTTCATGCCCGTACTGACTGTCATCATCTCGCTTACTCTCAAGGAAATCCGGTTGTCGTACCGGGTTCTGATCGGCCTTCCCTTTGCTTTCGTAAGCGTTATCGTGATTGTGGCAGGTGGCGAGCAGGGCTTGCATTTCGGGCTGGATAGGCTTCGCGGGGATGGCCTGCTGCTGCTGCGAAGCCTCTTTGGCGCCTTCTATCTCATATTGATGAGCAGATTGACGTCGCGCTATCCGCTTATGCTGCTGATTTCCTGGGAGATGACGGTCGGCGCCATTTCGCTGCTACCGTATGTACTGTGGAAGGCGGACGCCGCCTATTTCGCCGGCATTTCGTCTCACGGTTGGATCAGCCTCGCATATACGGCCATTCTGGCTACCATGGTCGGCTTTACGCTGCACAATTGGAGCCTAGCCCGTCTGGGCCCATTCAAAGCATCTGTTTACGGGTACACGCTTCCGATCACGGCGGCCGCCTCGGGGTATTTCTTGCTGCATGAATCGCTGACGGTGTATCAGGTGCTCGGAGGAATTGGTGTTCTATTCGCCATGTATTTGTTGCAGAGGGACAGGCAGAGACTCGGAAAACCGAAGGCAGCCGAGGCGCAGGCGACATGATGCTTCCTATTTAAGATGTGCGTATAATAGAACAACTGCAAGCTTTTCTTCGGATGAAATCGCCGTCTATGGAGCATTTAATCCGATGCAACGCGTTGCTCAGCTTTTCGAGCTTGCGTCTACTAATGTTTATTTCACTTCCGACGATTCGTGTTTCTTTACGGGGCAAGTGCTCCATGTGGACGGTGGAGAATCGACAAATTCTTAGATTTTTCGGTAATTGCATTAGAAGACCTCCGTTAAAGTGTGTTTAAAATCATAAGATTACTTCGACGGAGGAGAACAGGCTTTTCATTTTATATTCCTTGGCGCTGATTCCGCATAGCTTGCCGAAATAAGCGGAGAAGTATTTATAATCCTTATAGCCAGATAATAATTTACTGGCTGGATTATATAAAAAGTCGGTATACGATATTGCCTTGCCGAATTATAAATATGCTGCCTGTATGGCGGTCATGCGGCTCCTCTATTTAATAGTTGTAAGGATTTAGGTCGGGCATTTCCTCCTTCGAGTACGTTAAGAGACGTTGAACGAAACGAGAGACGATTCATAAACCCGGTATTTGGATACCTTTAGCACGACATTTGTACAAGTATCAGTGGTTTGCCTTTATAGAACGATACTTTGTCGGTAAGCACGGGGAGCAACTCCATATCGTTGTTTAAATATTTTGGAGAAATGGAATTCGTCGTAAAATTGCAGGGCGGCGGCGATTTCTTTCACTGAAGAATTTGTCGTCTCAAGAGCAACTTTGGCGGAAGCCAGCTTAAGCTCTTGCATATAGCGGCTAGGTGACATACCGGTCCTCGATCGGAAGCGGTTGAAAAAAACGGTCCGCGACAACTCGCTTTGCCGAACCCAATCGTCGATCGGGATCGTCTGGCCGATGTTTTTGTGCATGTGATATAAAATATCGTCTAGTTCGGGGTGGCGGCTTGGGCCGCTGGCAAGTTGTTCTCTTGCGAAGAGCAGCAGCAGCTCTTGGATAACGAGATGGGCTGTGTATTCGTAACCTTTGGGATGGACAATAAGACTGTCGATTAGCCGTTCGCATAAGCGGGCGGCTTTTGGTATTTTAGCGGTGGATACCGGTTGACCCACTGGCAATTCTAGCTGATGTGCCATGCCTAGCGTGTCGAAGTCCACAAAGTAGAATTTCCAATCTCCGCCTAGGCACTGGTAAGCGCTAGGCATGTTTTGTGGGACGATCATATAGGTTCCGGCATCAAGCTCATACCTGCTCCCAGCCAGCGAAATCGCACCTTTTCCCTCAAAAGTAACGAACATTCCAGGAGCAGTAAAACCATTCGGTTTGGCGACCTGATAGGTATCGTTCGCTTGTACTTTCCAAATCGACTTGAAGAGGCATGGAGGACTCGATTGATGCTCATCCAGCTCATATGGAATATCCATATAGGACATGACTCACAATCCTTTCTTTGTATTCAGTACGATTATACATGTTTTGGTGAATGTCCTCCATGGATTGGAGAAGAGACTGCTTATACAATGGAACTATCACCGTATAAAGGAGTGTTTTAGATGCTGCTCAAAGTAGGCAACCGCGAATTGGAGCTCGGAGGACCGCATTTAACGGAATTAAGGGATTCAAACAATATTCTGCATGATTTTGATGCCCTGAAGAATCGGATTGCGGAAGATGGCTACTTGCTTATTCGTGGGTTTCATGATAGGGAGCAAGTGCTCAAGGCACGTCGAAGCATCTTGGAGAAGATAGATAAGATGGGTAAGCTGGATAGAGATACGCTGCTTGAAGACGGTGTCATGGCGGACGGCAGCAGAACGATCTTCATGGGAGGCTCGAATGAAGACTTGCCTGAGCTGCTCAGTGTGCTGAACGGGAATCACATCATGGGATTTTTCGACAAGCTGCTTGGAAAGAAATCACTTACTTATCATTACAAGTGGCTTCGCGCCGTCGGGAGAGGCGATTTCACTGGAGCACATTACGACATCGTGTATATGGGCCGCGGTACACATAAACTGTATACCGTATGGTCACCGATCGGAGACGTGAACTATGCGATGGGTGGTCTCGCGATATGTCTCGATTCACATAACTTTGAGGTGTTGAAGAAGTCATACGGTTCCAAAGACGCGGATCGCGACGACATCGGCATCGGTCACTATACGGATGATCCACTCGTCATTACGGAGAAGTTTGGTGGCAAATGGGCGACGACCGAATTCGAAGCGGGAGATGTGCTGATTTTCGGTATGTTCTTGATGCACTGCTCGTTGGAAAACACATCGAACCAGTACCGGCTTAGTGTGGACACGAGATACCAGTCTTCCTTGGATGAGGTCGACGAACGTTGGAGCGGCAAAAAACCGCGCGGTCATCATACGTAAACAGTAAGAGAGCTGGATGGCGGAAACCATGCCGGAAAAAGTCAATCACTATATGGAGTATATCGAGGGTTCGATCCCCTAAGCTCCACCAAATAAAAACTCAAAACCCTTGAAAATCAAGGGTTTTGAGTTTTTTTAATGTCATAAGCAGAAATCAGATTATTAAAACTTAAATACAATATTTGATAGAGTGGCATAGTTAAGACGTCTTAGCCTGTCTGCGATATTCAGCTGGCGTAACCCCGGTGATCTCTTTGAAGACTCGTCCAAAGTGACTAGAGTTAATATACCCGCTTTGAATAGCTATACTAGAGACTCGTTCCTCACTGGTTTGAAGTAAATTCTTGGCGTGGTCTATACGCAGATTGGTCACGTAATCCCAGAAGGTTACATGTAATTGATCCTTAAACAGATTGCAGAAATGAAATTTATTTATATCCAAATGGTCAGCTATTTTCTGCAGATTAATGTCTGTCGTATAATAGCGTTTACAAAACTCTACTGCTTTATCAATTAAGACACCTTGGTGATCCATTGTGTTTTTTGCAACAATGATATCTTGAATAGCAGTAGAATGCTGAAGACCATCCTCATAGGCTTCTGGCAATTGCTGAGGGGGGTATTTGCTTTGGCTGGACCCCACCTTAAAAGGTTTATGGAAATAATTCATCAAGATTCGAATACAGCCTTGAATGAGCCCAGCATCCGTGTCGGTGTCCTTAGAAGCATGAATCATAATAATTTCGTTAAGTTTGCGAAAAAAACTGATTCCGTGATAACCGGAATAAAGCAAATGGCTGTTCATTTCCTCTGTAATGCTAATTTTAATGACTTCCTCGATTTCCTCTGCTTTTAAATTTGACCCTCCTAGCTGAAAGACACTGACCACACATTGTTCCCACCGGCTTTCTGCCAATTCTAAAAATTCATTTAAGCCATTTGAATCCAGTTTACCTACTAGCAGCTTTTTCAAGGCGTTCTCTTCAAAGAGTGGGATGGCTTTGGACAAGATGCTCTTATATCCGTTCTCAGCTTCAATCTCTTTGGTGACACGAAATACTTCCTTGATGAGTTCGCTTTGGATATAAGGTTTAAGCAAATAACCGGATGCACCAAGCTTGAGTGCTTGGYGCGCATATTCAAATTCTCCGTAGGCGGTTAGCAGGATAACTTTGATTGGCAGCTCTGCATCACGTACTTTTTCTAAGAGCTCCAAACCATCCAAGTTCGGCATTCGGATGTCAGTGATAATGAAGTCGGGTACCCGGTCTTGGATGATCTCCCAACCTTTAAGTCCATTTGTCGCTTCCCCCAATATTTCAATATTAGGAAAATGGTTTTCTAGAATTTTGCGTAGCGCTTGCGTCGTCAGTGGTTCGTCATCAATTAATAAAGTCGTTAGCATCCCGTACATCTCCCAATGACTTAGTTTTAGGAATAATCAGGGTGATTGTCGTTCCTTGTCCCCATTCGCTTTCGATCATTAATTTGGCTTGAGATGAGAACCTCAATGCCATACGATTTGCAATACTCATTAGTCCTATTCTGCTTGTACTCGCTGTTGTAGAGCAAAGCTCCTCATTGATTATGCTTAACCTTTGCTCTGTTATCCCAATCCCGTTATCCTTAATGATTACGCGGATATGATCAGTCTCATTCTGAATAAGGAGGCTGATGATCCAAATCCCATCTTTGCTTTCCAACCCATGATAAATGGAGTTTTCTATGATAGGTTGAAAAATAAACTTGTTAATAGGGTATTCCAGTACATCGTCATCGGCTTGGAAAACGAATTGAAGACGACCGTCATAACGGATATTCTGTATGCGCAAATAATTTTCAACTGAACGTATTTCATCTTTAATTTTAACCATTTCGTTCATTTGGTATAACGAATAATGCAGCATTTCTCTAAGGGAATGCGTAACAAGCTCGATATCCTGATTCCTGCCAAGTATGGACAATGACGAGATAGACTGCAGTGTATTGTAAAGGAAATGAGGATTCATCTTGGCTTGTAAAGCACTGTACTCGGCTTCCTTCTGTAGAAGCTGCTGTTTAATAGAATTTGCAATGAGCTCCTTCATCCTATCAAGCATATTGTTAACGCCTCTATTGAGGACCATAATTTCCTCGTATTCGGTTTGACGATCAATCCGGATGTCTAACTTACCTTTACCGACTTCTTTCATAAAGGCAACCAATTTTAAGATGGGCTGCGTCGTACGAATGGTGATGACGGATGCAAGGACAATCGTAATGACAATCATGATTGTCAGTAGAAACAAGGTTGTATCGCGAATAACAGACAGTTTCTTGTTGAACTGGGTGAAGGGAAGCATACTTACGGTTTTCCAGCCGGTTACCGAGGAGGTTGAATAGGCGATAAGCATATTTTTTCCGTTAACCATACGTGTCCAATACCCCGAAGTATCTTGAAATAAGCTTTCCATATCTGAATCGGTAAGGATCAGAGAGGGGGCTGATTGGTAAATCACCTGTTTTCCGTCATCTACAACAAAAGATTGTATGCCAAGCTCTGTTTGGATCGATTCAAAAATATTTTTGAGCTTATTAATGTTGTAATCGAATACAGCAACACCATACAGATTCGGATTGGACGGATCATAGGCATCCTTAATGTTGGCAGCAATCGTAATTACGTTATTAAGATCGGATGTACTACTGTAGTTATCATAATATTCAGGCTTATGAGCCCCGTAGAATTTGATCTGCAGGGCATATTTGGTGTCCTTAAAATCGAGCCACACCTTTTTTAAAAAAGGGGACTCAATATTAATGGACTGGGCGCTGTTGATATATTGCTTGCGATGATCGTAATTGTAAATAAAGTAACCGCGTATATCGGACTTCTCCGAGAAGATATTATTGAGCAGAATGGAAATTCGCTCGCGGTCTTGTTGAGATTCATACACTTCGCCTTCTGTTATAGAGTCTTCGAGAATGGATATTAAATTCTGATCGATAGCGARAAAGTGGAGGGAGTCCTTGACTTCATTTAAGTACAGGTCTAGACTCTGATTCACTTGGCTCGTGATCGATGTGGTGCTCTTAATCATCTCTTTTTTCGTAAAATTAGAGAAGGTTTGATAGCTGATAACACCGAGTACGCTGAGAGAAACACATATTAATAGGGCGAAATAGAAGATGATACTTGACTTGAATGATTTTAATTTCATGAATTCACCTTCTCGAAATCGATCCCTTTGAGAAATTCTCTGTCCTGCTTTTGTGATGATGTCAGAGTATCCGTTGATCGGTGATTTGTTTGTAGCGAAAGTTGACTGAATAAGCTTTTTCTTCAAACAAGTATAGTGCTTAAAATATTGAAAAACAATATATCTAGAAATGATCCCAATATTAGAACATTAACAAAATATTAGAACATAAAATTCGTTTTTTATCGTGATTTTAAGCGAAGTAAGCGTTTCCCAAGATTAGAACAGGTTCAAAACATTTGACTATTTTCAAATAATTGAACATCACTTAACATGTGGTAAGCGGTTACAACGAGAGGAAGGAGATATGGAAATGAAAATTGGCAACAGTATTATAAGGGAGTTGTGGATGAACAGAGCTTATTATCTGATGGCTCTTCCGGGCCTCTTGATCTTATTTGCTTTCTCTTACTTGCCTTACCCGGGAATCATTATCGCGTTTAAAAACTTTAATCCGGTGAAGGGGATTTTTGGAAGTCCATGGAGCGGGTTTGATAACTTCAAATTTTTTCTATCCAATGGTGACTTTCTGCGAATAACATTTAATACGTTCTGGATCAATTTCAATCAAATTTTATGGGGAACAATTCTCGCCGTAGTGTTCGCAGTTCTATTGAATGAAATAAAGAGTAATGTAACGAAGAAATGGTTTCAGAGTATCCTGTTTTTGCCTTATTTCTTCTCCTTCGTCATTGTTGGGAAATTAGTCCTTTTAATTTTCAAAAGTGAGAACGGTCTTGCGAACGAATTGATTGAAATGTTCCATGGTGTGCCAATTGATTGGTATACCTCACCTCAATATTGGGTGAAAATCATTGCTTCGGCAAGCATATGGAAAAATGTGGGGTATTCCGTTATTATATATCTCGCTGTTATTACATCCATTGATGAAGAGATGATGGAAGCGGCTTCTCTAGACGGTGCTTCTCGGGTACAAAAGATTCGGTACATTTTGCTGCCAAACTTAGTTCCTACTATTATTATTTTGACACTGCTGTCCATAGGGAGAATATTTTTTGGGGATTTTGCACTCATCTATGCAATTGTAGAGAACAATGGGCTGTTGTTTTCAACGACGGATGTGATCGACACCTATATCTACCGTGCTTTAATCAATGGCGGACAGGAATACGGTATGATCACTGCAATTGGAATTTGCCAATCTGTCCTTGGCTTCCTAGTAGTTGTAGGCAGCAATTGGCTTGTCAAACGTTATGATAAGGACTATTCCTTATTTTAAACAGCTAGAGAGGTGACTGAATTGAAGAACAAGTTTGGCTGGCTGGATATTTTCATTTATTTGGTGTTCATCATCTTTTCCTTGGTTACACTGGTCCCATTCATCCTAGCGATAATGGTCTCCATATCGGATGAAAGCTCTATCGTTCTGAATGGGCACAAGTTCATCCCTGATTTATTTTCATTAGATGCGTATAAGATCGTCTTCCAAGACAACATTGTGACTAATGCCTATAAAATCACTATCATCGTAACCATTGTAGGTACATTCATCTCGTTAATCTTATCATCGCTGCTCGGCTATATGATGTCCGTGCAAAAAGTGAAATATCGCAACATCATTGCCCTGCTTATCTTTATACCCATTGTATTCAGCGCAGGACTGGTTCCTTGGTACATTGTAGTCACTAATTACCTCCATTTGAAAAATACGATTTGGGCCCTTATCCTGCCGATTGCGATAAATCCATTTAATATTTTTCTGCTTAGGAATTATTACAAATCGATTTCACCTGCGCTTTCAGAATCAGCAGAAATCGATGGAGCCGGCCCTTGGTATATTTTCTATAAGATCATTACTCCGTTGTCTATGCCGATATTAGCCACTATAGGTCTATTCTCTTCTTTAAGCTATTGGAATGATTTCACGATGTCCCTGTGGTTAATTGATGATCGGAAGCTGTTCTCCGTTCAGTTCTTATTGTATCGGATTAATTCGATGATTGCCTATATGAGTCAGCATACGAATGTTGCATCAGGACAGATGCCTTCAGAAACGATCGTATTCGCGATGTTCTTAATTACGATTGGACCGATTATTCTCGTTTATCCGTATGTTCAGAAATATTTTGTCAAAGGTATTATGGTCGGTTCAATCAAGGGTTGATTCCGGAAGAGCGGGCAACGTATACAACATTATAACAAGGGAGCGAATAACATGTTCAAAAGCAAGTTCTTTATGGGAAGCATAATTGCAACTGTTTTAATATCAACGCTATTAGTAGGCTGCGGCACGTCAAATAATGCGAATACGCCTTCTAATAAGCCGGAAACGCAGGGTGATACGAGCACTGAAACGACAGCAACTGGTGAAGAAGTTACACTAAATATCTTATTCCCGGGAGATCCGCCAAAGGATCTGGACGCCGTTAATACAGCTATTGCAGAGAAACTTAAGGCAGACGGTTTAAATATGAAGTTGAACTATACTTTTGTACCATGGGAAACGTACACGAACAAACAAAGTCTAGTTGTGGCGGCAGGAGAAAAATATGACTTAACTTGGACTCACATTTCCAATTTATCTCAAGGTGTAAGCAAGAATGTGTTAATGCCTCTTGATGACCTTCTCCAAAGCGACGGTCCCGGGTTACTAAAAGATATTTCGGACTTTGTATGGAAGGCAGTTAGGATTGACGGAAAAACATATGCAATTCCACGTGTCGTTCCTGTTGCTCAAAGCAATGATACCTTCCAAATTCGTGGTGACTTGCGTAAAAAATACGGGTTACCGGAAATTAAAAGCTCGGCTGATTTCGAGAAGTATCTGGAAGCTGTTAAGACCAATGATCCGACGATCACTCCACTAGCAGGGGGAGCGGGAGGACTTGTCAGAGAAATAGCGCCAAGTTATTTTGCCAATGGAGATTTTACTGGAAGCTTCTTCTATATTGATGTGAATGAAACACCGCTTAAGGTTAAAAATTTATATGCTTCAGAAGCTTATGAGCAGTATGTAAATAAAACAAGAGAATGGTACAAAAAAGGGTATCTGCCGAGTGATCCTAATATGTTCAAAGACATAAATGGTGATTTTGCCAAAGGAAGAATGGCTGCGATGCCTTCTAATATCCTGCGTCCTACTGAAATTATTGATGCTTTAAAAACAAACATTCCGGATGCTGAGCTTGAATTTGTACAATTTGAATCGGATAAGCCTAAATATATCTTCACTAGTGCAGATAATCTGTTATCGGTATTAGCGACAAGCAAACATCCGAAAGAAGCAGTAGCGTTCGTCAATTGGCTACACAGCAGTCAGGAAAACTATGATTTATTCTCCTTGGGCGTTAAAGATGTAAACTTCAAGGCCGACGGTAATAGTGCTACCTATGAAGGAATCTCACCCGATAAACAATATTTCCCGATTAGCTGGGCCTGGACAGATTTAAGGTATAACAAATTCAGTAAATACATTACTCCAGAGCAACTTGATGTCATTAAAACCTGGGATAATGGTGCCGTACAAACACCACTTATTGGTTTCTCTATTAACACTGAGCCAGTAAAAGCAGAATTGGCTAAAGTCTCAGCAATTGCATCTGAGTATTCAGCTCAAGGTCCGCTTATGAATGGGGTCGTCGATTTTTCATCTGTGAAAGATAAATTCCTAAGCCGCTTAAATGATGYGGGAATCGATAAGGTTCTTGCGGAATACCAGAAGCAGTTAGATGCCTTCATAGCGCAACAAAAGTAACTGCATGGGCCATCCAGCTTCAACTCCACTGTAAGTAAATAAGCGACAAAGGCCAATCGATTCGAATCGGTTGGCCTTACTTACACCAACATCAAAAATATTCTAAATTTATTCATATTAAGAGGAGTCAAACGATGAGTACAAAGAGAACAGCGCATATCATTTCACATACACACTGGGATCGGGAATGGTATTTGCCATATGAAAAGCATCATGTTCGTCTCGTAAAGCTCGTGGATACGCTGCTGGATAAACTGGATCAAGATCAGAATTATCGCAGCTTCTTTTTAGACGGACAAACGATCATTCTTGAGGACTATCTTCAAGTCAGACCTGATCAAAAGGATAGATTGGCCAAATTTGTTCAAGACGGCCGTATTTTGATCGGTCCTTGGTATATCCTGCAGGATGCATTTTTGACCAGCGGCGAGGCCAACGTAAGGAATATGCAGATCGGGCACCAAGATGCGAAGAAATACGGCACTGTGGCGAAGATCGGCTATTTTCCCGATACGTTCGGACTGGTAGGTCAAATACCGCAATTGATGGAGCAGTCTGGGATTACGAATGCTTTGTTTGGTCGAGGCGTTAAGCCGACGGGCTTTAACAATGCCGTTTCTGATGGCGATTACGAATCTTCGTTCTCAGAGCTGATCTGGGAAGGACCAGATGGTTCCCAGATACTCGGTATCCTTTTTGCCAATTGGTATAATAATGGAACTGAAATTCCTGTTGACCGCGAAGAAGCGAAGGTTTACTGGGAGAAGAAGCTGGCGGATGCTGAGAAATACGCATCAATGGGCGAGCTGCTCTTTATGAATGGCTGCGACCATCAGCCGATTCAGTTGGATTTGCCCGAAGCGGTTCAAGTCGCGCGTGAGCTTTATCCGGATACAATCTTTATTCATTCCAATTTTACAGATTACTTGCAGGCTGTTGAGCACTCCTTGAGTCATGAGCTATCTATTGTAAAAGGCGAGCTTCGCAGTCAGCGTACAGACGGCTGGAATACGCTCGTGAACACCGCTTCCGCCCGCGTATATTTGAAGCAAATGAATCAGTTAGGACAAGCAATGCTGGAAAAGGTAGCTGAACCTCTGGCCGCTTTAGCTTATGTTCTTGAAGCACAAGAGAGATACCCGCATCATCTGTTCACGTATGCTTGGAAAACACTGATGCAAAACCATCCGCATGACAGCATATGCGGTTGTTCTATAGATGAAGTGCATCGAGAAATGGTGACGCGCTTCGATAAAAGCAAACATGTGGCTGAAGCGATCGTTGATGAGAGCATACGAGCCATTGCTGGAATTGTAGATACGTCGAGCTTTGCCAGAATGGGAGACAACGCCCTGCCGGTCATAGTTATGAATACATCCGGTTGGGAGCGAACAGGTGTCGTGAGTATGGAGCTAGATGCCTTGCGTGTATATTTGTATGACGAATACACGCAAGAGGAAGCCAGCGATATCGTGAAGTCGGCGGATCTTTCAGGCATGATGCTCGTGGATGAGAATGGGCGTGCCATTCCATGCATGTCCCAAGATCTCGGAATTCAATTCGGTTACGATCTGCCGGAGGATAAATTCCGCCAACCGTATATGTGCCGCAAGGTGAAACTTACCTTTGAAGCAGAGAATGTTCCGGCATTAGGGCTGAAGGCGTATGCTTGGGTTAAACGTGAAGCGGAGATTCAGGCTTCCAGGGTTCTAGCGGGAGACCGTGTGCTGGAAAATGAATCGCTAAAGATTGAAATCGCCGATAACGGTTCATTCAGCTTGACAGACAAAGTAAACGGCTGTATCTACCGGGATCTAGGCATTTATGAAAATACAGGGGATATCGGCAACGAATATATATATAAACAGCCTGCCGGCGAAACGCCGCGCACCACCTATGGGGTGGATGCACAAATTCGGGTGTTAGAGGATCATCCATACCAGGCTTCTATTGAAATTTTGATCGAATGGGAAATTCCTGCGTCTGCTGACGAAGTGCTCGAAGAAGAACAGCGCGCATTGATTCCTTTTCAACACCGGAAAGCACAGCGGTCGGAGCGCATGGTACCGATTCAGATTCGTACGGTTGTAAGCCTGAGCAGCAACGGCAAAGGGGTGGAGATCTCCGCTACTTTTAACAACCAAGCCAAAGACCATCGTTTGCGGATGTTGTTCCCAACCGATCTAAGCACGCAAGTTCATCGCGTCGATTCCATGTTTGAGATCCCTCAGCGGGACATTTTGCCGGCATCTAATTGGGAAAACCCAAGCAATACACAGCATCAGCAGGCATTCGTTGATATGAACGAGGCAGGGGCAGGTCTTGTTGTAGCCAACTTAGGTTTAAATGAATACGAAGTGCTGCGCGATGGTCGTAATACAATTGCAGTTACGCTGCTTCGAGCGGTTGGCGAGCTTGGCGACTGGGGCTTCTTTCCGACGCCTGAAGCKCAATGTCAGGGTGAGCATACCGTTCGTATGGCCATCTTTCCACATAACGGAGACGGTGTACAGTCAGGCGCCTATGCGAAGGCCTATCAGTTCCAAATTCCGTGGACTTCATGCCAGACAGATATTCATCAAGGAAGCATTGCTCCAACGTTTGCGCCGTTCCAGTGGAAAGGCAATAAGCTGGCTTTCTCCTCAATGAAAATAAATGAAGGAACGGACGATCTGCTGCTTCGTTGGTACAACATGGACTTCCAAGATGCTGAATTGACACTTCGTTCTAACCTTCCATGCTATTATTTCTACAAAAGTTCAATATTGGAAGATAATAGGCATCATATTGAATCTGACACGGACGGCCAAATATCTCTAGCGATTGGTTCTTGTGAAATTGTGACGATCGGGATTAATCGTTAATTCAGCGCACTTGGAAAAAGGGTGTATCAATAGGATGACGAATAGATAACTTAAATAATAAGTTTGGTGGTGTGAGATCATGAAAGTAGTTGTAACCGGTGCTGCCGGCAATGGTGGTCAAGCTGTCTGTAGAGCATTAATTCAAGCGGGCTTATCGGTTAGGATGGCTGATGTTATGCCTCCAAATACGGACGATTTGAGAGAAATCGATTTTGTTAGGTGCGACACGAGAACCCCTGGTGATATACGACTAGCTGTAAAAGGAATGGATGCGGTTGTTCACCTAGCAGCATGGCATTCTGCCCATAATCCACCGGTAAGCGATGAAACGATTTTTGCTGTAAATGTAGATGGAACATTCCACGTTCTTGAAGCATGCAGGCAAGCTGGGATTCAATCTATTGTATATGCTTCTTCAATGGCCTACGGATGGTCATCCGTCTATGGCGTTACTAAAGTTATCGGGGAAGATCTGTGTAAGTCTTATCATGAAATGACAGGTGCATCGATAGCCATGCTGCGTTACCATGAGTTTTTACCTCGCCCCTACTTAGAGTTCGGAGCACGGTTGCTTCGTAATGGTGTGGATAGAAGGGACGTTGCTGATGCTACAGTTGCCTCGGTCAAGGCAGTTTTGGAGAAGAGAGTGGGTCTTTTTCGTACAATTGTTCACACTAATCACGGTATGCCTATAGAAACAATCCAAAACTTCAAAAAATATGGTCCAGAGTGGTGTGAGACACATGTTCCGGGTGCAATTCATTTGTTAAAAAAATACGAAATCGAATTGCCTGACCAAGTGGAACAACATGACCTTACTGAGGCTGAAAAGACAATTGGTTGGAAACCTCGTTATGGCTTCCTTGAGTTTTTAAAAGACTTAAAAGCGCGCGATGAAAAAGGAATCGATGTAAAACTCTTAATAGTACCTTCTGAAATCCCGGCGATGTGATAAGGACACAGAATTACATGCTTAGATTTTTTGGGTTGTGTCCACAACATCAAAAAATTCGACAATACAGGGGAAGATCTCGAAGACCTGATTAGCATTGAGGGCGCTCATGAAGCTTTATCATGAATTTTATAAGGCGAAGCGGTAGTTGTTGAAGAAAAAGCTGATCTTGGGGGAAAACCTGAAGTCAGCTTTTTTTTGCATTGCCGAACTTTGCGACTGCGGCTGAAGATATTGAATAAATATTGAGCTTCCTTCTTTATAACCAGGCCCGCAGATACCTGCGGGCTGTTTTGGTATGGTACCGAGCTCAGGTGAACAACTGGGCCGCGTCCTGCTGGTTCCCGTGGGTCATGAATTCTGTAGGTGACATCGAGGTGTATTTCTTGAATATCCGGAAAAAGTAAGAGGTGTCATAGTAGCCTAAATAGTTTGAGATATTGGAGATGGACATGTCGGAGTTCAGCAACAGGTTACATGCTTCTATCATGCGCAATTGATGGATGTATTTGATCGGCGATTGTCCGATAGCCTCTCGGAATACGGCGATCGTATAGTTCGGCGACCGCTGAATCAATCTTGCCAGATCCTTGATCTCAATCTGTTCGCGGTAGTGGTCAAGCAAATAGTGTTTTATCATATCGGCATATTTCGTTTTGATCGGTGTAACCTCGGGCTTCTCCAGTTCTCTTGCGATGATGCCGATCAGCTCTTGCAGGATGCCGTGGCAAATGAAGGTTCTAAAGTTCTCCCCCTGCCGCAGTTCCTCATACAAGCGTTCAAATCTTCGCTGCACGTACTGAAGCCTCCACAGCTTGAATTGTACAAATTTCTTATCGTGAAGAAAAGGAATGAATGGCATGGAATCAACTTCATAGTTGAAGATGATCGTAAATTTTTGGTGTGGGCCGGAGAGATGATTTTCTCCGGCGCGACGCGAGCCATGCGGAATAAACATAAAGTCTCCCCGTTCACCGGTATAATCCTCGTTTTCAATCCTGTAAGAAACTTTGCCCTCCATGACAAGAACAAGCACATTGTAATTGATAACCTCGGAATGCGTACGCCAATTCGGGATGAAATCGTCAAAATGTACAGATTTAATTTTCAGCATGAGCATCACCTGTTTAATGAAAATGGTTGCCTTTATTATAGCATTGATGGTTATCACAATGTAAACGAAAACGTGCTGAAATCTTCAAGTTAGTGTTGAAATGTACATCTTCCGGAGATTATGTACATCGACAAAGAAAAGGCCTAACTCTTATACTGAACATAACGCAGGAACAAGGCGTTATCATTCTAGGGGGGAAGGGATAACGACACGAAACCAAGGAAGGCACCGGGCAGAACGAGAGCACGGCAAGCGGTACCGCTGCGGGGGATTCAGGCGAATTCTCAAAGCAGGTGACTGCGTATCATGGACTGGAGCGACAGCATCAAGACGGTCCGCGAAGAATTTATCGAGAAATTTATAGAGAAATACCCGAATATAAAAATCAAATACACGCAGCTTCCATCCGAAAACGATGGGAATCTCGGAGCAGTCAAGGGCTAATTACTTGCAGGGAGCTGCAGCAGTTGCAGGGACGAACGACTAATAATCGAAGTAAAGGAGATTGAACGATGCGAGTATTGCTGCTTGATCTTGATTCCACTAGACCTGACCATCTTGGCTGTTACGGGTATCATAGGAATACCTCACCGCATATTGACCGGATCGCCGCCGAAGGCGTCCGCTTCGATAATTATTACACGTCCGATGCGCCATGCTTCCCCTCTAGAACCGCGCTTATGACAGGGAGATTCGGCATTCATAACGGGGTTGTTGGTCACGGAGGGACAGCTGCGGATGTGCGCCATGAAGGCGAATCCCGCGAGTTCCGCAGCAGGCTGGCCAGTGAAAGCTTCCCTTCCCTGTTCCGCAGCGCGGGGATGAAAACCTCACTTGTCAGCCCGTTCGGAGAACGGCACACCGCCTGGACGTTCTATGCCGGCTTCAATGAAATTTACAATACGGGCAAGGGCGGCATGGAGTCGGCCGAGGAGGTGACGCCGGTCGTGCTCGATTGGCTTGAGCGCAATGCCGAGCAGGATGATTGGATGCTTTACGTAAACTATTGGGACCCGCATACGCCATATCGTGCGCCGGAGGAATTCGGGAACCCGTTCAAGGACGATCCGCTCCCGGAATGGATTACCGATGATATATTTGAAACGCACCGGGAAAAGGTGGGACCGCACAGCGCACACGAGATCAACATGTATAACAACCGTGTCTCGCCCCAATATCCCCGTTATCCCGGGGAGCTTATGGACCGGAATGATCTCCGCCGCATGATCGACGGGTACGATTGCGGTGTGCGCCACATGGACGATAACATCGGCATGATTCTGAACGCGATGGAGAAGAAAGGCATTCTGGACGATACCGTAATTATTATAACGGCTGATCACGGAGAGAATATGGGCGAGCTTGGCATCTACGGCGAACATGGTACGGCAGACCAAGCGACATGCCGGATCCCGATGATCATCCGCTGGCCGGGCTGCATAGCCGGACATGTGGATAAAGGCCTGCACTACCATCTGGATTTGCCGCCGACGATGGCGGAGCTGTTGGGACTTCAGCCGGCGCCGAGCTKGGACGGCCGCAGTTATGCCGGCTCGATCCTGACGGGCGAAGATACGGGACGCGACAGCCTCATTATTTCGCAATGTGCACATGTGTGCCAGCGCAGCGTAAGGTTCGACGAATGGCTCTACATCCGCACCTACCACGATGGCTATCATTTGTTCGACAAAGAGATGCTGTTTCATATCAAGGATGACATTCATGAGCTGCACAACTTGGCTTCCGTCCGCCCTGACATATGCAGAGAGGCTGCATACCGTCTGCTCGACTGGCACGATCAGATGATGATGTCGATGGAGCACGATACTGACCCGCTCTGGACCGTCATGCGGGAAGGCGGGCCCTATCATGCCAAGGGCAATCTCAGCGAATATGCCGAAAGACTTATCGAGTCGGGCAGAGGACGTTACGTGGAGGAATTGAGAAAGAGGCATCCACAAGAGAATTAGCAGTGAAAATGTTGAAAAAATAAACGTTTGAAGAAAAAGCCATCAGTCCTTTTAAATCAATTTTCAGGAGAGGGTTGTTCTCTTCRGTGAAAAAGTGATTTAAAGGGTTTCTGGTGGCTTTTTTTTGGCAGGAGACAAGAAAAATATTTGGTTATACTGCCAGTCCTGACTTAAGATCGGTTGAGAGCAGCTGCGGGTTTCGTGTCACGGCCGGATAAATCAAAGGGAACGGGATCATAATGCCCGTTCTTATTTTTTTACATCGGATCATGTTCACATCTTTCTACCACTCTCACTTAAAACCAAAATGAAATTAAGATAAGTTTTAACATCGGAATATTTGGTAATTCAGTAAAAATACCATGTTTATTTTGATATAAATTCTTTTTATTTGTTTTATCAGTAATACTTTATCCCGAAATGAAAAAAAGATGATAAAATGGATGTAATGAAAGGGGGCGGTTCCAGTGAAGTGGTTTTTTGCGCACTTTGGTAACCTTAACCAGCTTTTTTGGACGTTCTTCAAGATTGGTCCATCCAGCTTCGGCGGTGGTTTTGCCATGATGCCGATTATCGAACGGGAGGTTGTCGTCAAGCGTCAATGGTTTACAGAAGATGAGATGGCCGATATGCTGTCTATGGCGGGCATGGCTCCCGGAGGAGTCGCTGTGAATGCGGCTGCATTCGTAGGCTATCGGAAAGCAGGCGTCATGGGGGCTGTTGCGGCCATTGCGGGCGTTACACTTCCAACGTTTCTGATTGTGATCATGCTTAGTTTCGCTTACCTGTTTTTACGTGACGAACCAAAAGTCCAAGCGGCCCTTAGAGGTATTCATGCCGCTGTCATTGCTTTGATCTTGATGGCTGCCTACCGAATGGCCAAAGTATCGGTGTTTGACGTGTCCACTACTTGCGTGACGACGGCCGCGCTTTTGTCGCTGCTGCTGCTCAGCATTAATCCACTCTATGTGATCCTCCTCGGCTTAGTCGTGGGGCTGGTTATTGTAAAGAGTAAAGAGTGGATCGGTCTCGAGGTTCGAACCGAGAGAATGGGTATCAATGCGAAGTCATTGCGGGAGCCCGAATACTTTATCTGACGATCGGAGGCGCGAGTCATGCTGTGGGAATTATTCATTACCTTCTTTAAGATTGGCTCCGTTTCATTTGGCGGAGGCTATGCTGTCATTCCTTTGATTCAATATGAAATTGAAGCCCACGGCTGGCTGACGAGCAGCGAATTTCAGGAAGCGGTTTCACTTGCCGGTATGGCGCCAGGACCGATCGCAACGAACAGCGCTACCTTGATCGGGTATAAGTCGGCTGGATTGGCTGGGGCCATCGCGACGACGTTAGGCATGATTCTGCCTTCACTCGCCGCTGTTATTTTGCTGTCCGCGGTATTTTTTCGCCAAAGCCGCAGCAAATGGTTCCGATCAACCTTTTATGGTCTTCGTCCTATCATTACCGGGCTCATTATTTATGCGGCCATCTATTTTGGCTTCCTTAATGGGCGTGAGGCGGGATTCACATGGAAGACTTTCGTTACGCTTGCGATATGTTCCGGGTGTATGTTTTTGATGATCAAGTATAAACTTCATCCTATCGCCGTTATCGCTGCAGCAGGGGCGGCAGGAATTATTCTATTCTAATCGAATGATTAATGAATCATGAATAGGCATCAAATGTTTGGAGGGAGGCGAAGGAGTGGAACAAATGAAATCCTGCTGTGCGGTAAGCAGGCAGCAAGCGAACATTGAGCCCAGTGTTATAGCGGTCCCAGGGCCGTCACAAACTGCCGTTCCGGCGCCGGATCACATCGACTTGGATTGGGTTATCATACCGGGCGGTTCCTTCGAAATGGGAACAATTACTAGCGAAGGGTTTCCAAGCGATGGGGAAGGTCCGGTTCGGAGGGTAGAACTCGAATCCTTCAAAATCTCGGCTTGCGCCGTGACGAACGCACAGTTTCGGGCATTCGTGGATGCAACCGGATATCGAACTGAAGCAGAGAGCTATGGATGGTCATATGTCTTCCATTTGTTAGTATCTGATGAAACGAACATCAGGGTTAAGAACGTACCGCGGCAAGTCCCCTGGTGGCTTGTCGTTGATGGAGCAAATTGGAATAACCCGGAAGGGCCGGATTCGAGCATTGAGGGTCGTATGGATCATCCGGTTGTTCATGTCTCTTGGAATGATGCCGCGGCGTTCTGCTCCTGGTCTGGGACAAGATTGCCGACGGAAGCGGAATGGGAATATGCGGCACGAGGCGGTTTACAGGGCAGGACCTATCCTTGGGGAGACCTGCTCAAGCCGGACGGCAGGCATATGTGCAATATTTGGCAGGGAAAGTTCCCGATTAAAAATAATGCAAGCGATGGCTATATAGGCACGGCTCCTACTCGGTCGTATGAGCCGAACGGTTACGGACTGTATAATATGGCGGGCAATGTGTGGGAATGGTGTGCGGATTGGTTTAGTCCTGCCTATCACCGCCAAACGTCGTCAGTTAATCCGCGATATACACAGGATACAGGCAAAAGGTCGATGAGAGGCGGTTCGTATCTGTGCCACCGCTCTTACTGCAACCGCTACAGGGTAGCGGCAAGAAGCGG
Organism: Paenibacillus sp. 01T443; assembly: GCF_056398325.1. NCBI lineage: Bacteria > Bacillati > Bacillota > Bacilli > Caryophanales > Paenibacillaceae > Paenibacillus > Paenibacillus sp. 01T443. Next base: position 22,341 of record NZ_JBFTPE010000032.1, on the reverse strand, counting down.
CAATACACCGGACAGCTCAACGGGCAACATGGGCTTCCGCGTGGCCGCGGACCTGATCCCTAAAGCAACTTAAATGCTATCGAAATGGAATAAATGAAGTATCTTAATACCCTCACGGTAACGGTGAATACTACGCCATGTGATCATGGAGTTTAAAATCACGGTTAACCGGAGGTTTTTTTATCGTCAACTCTTTTGCTGAAGTTTTTTTCGTTTTTTAAGGCGAGGCGTTAGAGGTGAGTATTTACATTTGTATTGGAAAAGAGCACCTTACTGTGCAAGTGGACGGTAAGGTGCTACTTTGCATTGGAATCGACGGATACAATCGCAGCCGACTTCGTTGAAGGTGTTAGGGTTGGAATTGGTACAGCTGTTGCAGGCTATGCATTATACAGTGTTGCTTTGGATCGCAAGCGAGTTAGCGAGGAAGGTTTACAATGAAAAAATTGCAAAAACACGAGTGACATAAAACCCACTATCCCATGAAATTGACCCCCGATTATGAGACAGGGATCAAAACATCTTTAACTTTAGCGTGTACTACCAAGCCCCTTGGCCACCAAGGGGCTTGTTGTTTGCTTCAGAACCGTGGACAGCTGCGTTTTGGTAGACGAACATACGGATAGGAAGCGAAATGATCCCTTTTTAATCTATCATCTAAAAATTTTTTTCAGTGTGAAAAATAATAGGCTCTTCGATTGTATTACTAATGTAAGGGTGACATCAGGTAATCATGAGAAAGTCTGATTAATCCGAACAACGAATAAAATGCTTGAATCTTAAACCAAAAACTTTACGAGGTGAAAGAAATGAAAACAAAATTCAAAATGATAACTCTTTCCACTGTTACCGCATTATCATTAACTTTTGTAGGTCAAAGCTATGCAGCTACCAACCCTTTCTCGGATATAACGAATATCGCGGCAAAGGATAAAATTGTTGCTTTACAAGAACAAGGCGTAGTCCATGGTATTTCGGACGACTTATTTGCCCCGAATGACACCATCACAGCGGCACAAGGTATTCAGCTTATTGTTAATGCAGCGAATCTGAATCTAGATCTAGTAAGATTCCTTGTAGAACCTAAAGCTACGGATTATTTCAAAAACGCAAACAACGATGCTTGGTATGCGAATGCCTTAATTACGGCAAGCGTTAATGGAGTCGTACTGCCAGCCGATCTGGATCTTAACAAGAAATGGACGCGTGAAGAGTTCACTCACCAGCTTATTAGCACGATTGAAACGCACAGCAATCTTCCAAAGATTAATCTTGTTCCTGTCCAGATTAACGATAGCACGGATCTAACCATTGATTATGATGGATCTATCCAGCGCGCGCTTGCTTATAACGTAGTGAAACTAGATGAACAAGGGAACTTCCATCCTAAAGCTGAAATCTCTCGTGCTGAGGCAGCGGAACAAATCTACAATGTACTCGAATACATTAAGGCACATCCTGCACCATCGCCACAACCAGATCTAGAATCAGAAACAAACTCAAAAAGATCACCTTCGTCAACAAGTCCACAAATACCAGGAACAAAATAGGATCTACAAAATCGGTTTTCTCAAAATGATAAAGCGGTCCCCCTAATCATGGGAGATCGCTTAAATTTGACTTTAATGAGGATTAACTTATTTTTAAAGTGAGTGTTCCTCTTTGGAGCTCGCTTCATGGAACGCTTCTCCTTCAATATCGAAGAAACCAAATGGCTGAAATTCCGTTTGGTCTTTTTTTTGTATACACACTCCACATATGTTGAGTGCGTAGTAAGGATATATCGGGGGGACATTGAAAGGTAACTGCTTGAACAAGGTCTGCTGAGAAAACAGCCTTTTTTTATGAACTATCCTAAAGAGTTAATAGATAAAATGAAAGAAGTTGAATTTATTCACAACACCAGTATAGGGCAAAGTGTTGAATGGTAACCACGTTGTAGCAAGCATTATGTTGAGCGTTCTCCTCAGCGGTGAAGGTATTTTCATACGAACATAGAAGATTGTGTGTTGGTTATAGTATTATGGATAATAGAACAACTGCCTCCATAGGTAGTTATTAATATAGAACAAGGAGTAGTACATGGCCTGGAGCAAATTGAAACAAAATCTGGAGAGTTTTCTCTGTCCTGCGTTATATGGAAGGTTCGAATACCGTGCAACGAGCTACCGTTATTTACCCGATAAAGCAGGGCTTTGTTATATTGCAGTAGATAAAAAAAACGTATTTAATATGAGTGATACAACTAACTTAATCAGATGGTATCAGACGGAGCTGGAAATTAAAAATGATCCAGATATCCAAATTCCTATCAACAATGAAGAAATTGAAGCAGTCAGAAAGGATACCAAGGGGATAGTACCGGAGGATCGTCTAAAAGTAATTGCAAGAAGTAGAAAAAAATCAGAATATGCAAAGGAGCTTTTGTCGGCACAGTCATCATTAAGTAAATCAAATTTTATCGTTATAGCCAATAAGTTTTTATCCATTTCTATAGAGGAAAGCATAGAGAGCAATGATATCTTATTGAATGTTCTAGCTTTGGTGGACAGACGAGTTGGAAAAAAGCGAATTTTAAATATGACCGAGAAGATGAAGTTAAAGCATCCAATTGTGCAGTATTTTTATGAACTACGGCTAAGTACGTTTTGAAAATAAATTGTTGGCCAGAAAAGTTTAGTAGCTGAGATGTATTGGCGGAAATAGTAAAGAGGGGTGAAAAACCCCTCTTTTTGTTTTAGAAATTTCATCGTACAATGATGTTTTTTTAACAAAAAATCAGATTAATTCACTGCTATCTTCGAAACTGTTTCGATTCAAATAAAAATAAATTAAATTATCTCTAAGTTCAATCTCCCTTTTGAATCCTAATTTCCTCAATAAACTAATTGATCTTTCATTCTCTGGTTCAACAGTTGCATCAACAATCGTTAGTCCCATTTTTGTATATCCAAAATCAATTACTACTTTCATTACTTCAGACAATAATCCTTTGCCCCAGTATGGCTTAGATAAATCGAATCCGACTTCTGCTATAAAGACATCATTGGTTTTTCTTAAATAGTGGTATCCACATGTACCGATTAAACTATTATTGTTTTTGTCAAACAGCCCCCACCGACAGCCTGAATCCTCTAGATGAAATCTAATAATCTCCTCAGCTTCTTTTATATCCTTACATGGTTCAATATCCATAAATCTTGTAATTTCTTCATCTGAGAAATGTTTTAATACTGCTTTGGAATCTTGTATTGTTAAAAGCCTAAGATTTAGTCTTTCTGTTTCTAATGAAGGAAACTCAACTTTTCTATAGATCGGCACAATTCCTGGCCCCCTCATTTCTAATCAAATCTTTATCAAAATATAATTCTAGTCAGGACCTAATTAATCCTTTTCTAGCAAACAAGGCTAGCCGTAGGGGGAGTTGCTATACTCCATTCGAATTGGAAGGCGGCCATTTTGGTCGGAAAACCATAAATATAAAGTCGTTATACCGAAAGCGGACAGAGGATGGAATTCTGTAAAATAAAATTGGGATATTAGACTCATTACGGTAAATGAAAGGGAGAATGCTGATATGGCAGAACTGAAGGTAACTCATCTAACCGCGGAATACCGCCGCCAACTGCTCGGGACGGATGTTACTCATCCGCGCATGAGCTGGCGTATTGAATCCGACCGTCAGGGGACCTCGCAAAAGGCCTATCGAATCCAGACGGCCGGGGAGAACGGGAATTTCGATGAACCGCTGTGGGATTCTGGCCTTTGCGAGTCGGACAAGAACGTTCTGGTTCCGTATGATGGGCCCTTACTTTCATCCTGTACCCGGTATCTGTACCGGGTGAAGGCATGGGACAATTTCGGGCGTGAGTCTGAATGGAGCGAGCCGGCGTGGTGGGAAACGGCGTTCTACGACTCGAAGGAATGGGTGGCGCAGTGGATTACGCCTTCTTCCGAATCGATCGATCCGCAGGCAGAGCCGGCATTCTTGCTTCGTAAGCCGTTTTCGCTGATTGGCGCGGAAATCGCTTCGGCGCGCATTTATGTAACCGCTGCCGGCGTGTACGAGCTTTACCTCAACGGGGAGAAGGTCGGAGACGACGAGCTTGCGCCAGGATGGACAAGCTATCGCTCCCGCCAAGCTTATCAGACCTACGATGTGTCGGCGCAGCTTCAGAAGGGCGACAACACGATCGGAATCATGGTAGCCAACGGCTGGTACAAAGGACGGCTGGGCTGGGAGAACAAGGCCAATCATTACGGCGATCGCCGTGCTGTTCTTGTACAGCTGCATGTTAGATACAACGACGGAACCGAAGAGGTGATGGGATCCGATCCAACTTGGAAAGCCTCGACGGGAGCGATACGCTTCTCTGAGATTTATGATGGAGAAACGTACGACGCCTGCATGGAGCAAAATGGATGGAGCGAGCCGGGATTCGACGATTTGTCTTGGGGCGCTGCCGAACGTCTGGAGCTGCCGCTCACGCATTTGGTCGCGCAAGAGAATGTTTCGACACGCGTGACGCAAACACTGAAGCCGCTGGCTGTAATATTTACGCCATCCGGCGATACCCTGCTGGATATGGGCCAGAACATGGTGGGTCGAATCCGCTTTAACGTCTCGGCGCCGGAGGGTACGGTAATTAAGCTGACCCATGCCGAAGTTTTGGACAAAGAAGGCAACTTCTACATGGGCAACATTCGAACCGCCAAACAGTTGGTCACATTCATTGCCAAAGGCGAAGGAACCGAAACCTATGCGCCGCATTTTACATTCCAAGGATTCCGATATGTCAAGGTGGAAGGCTACCCGGATCAAGAGAAGGGATTGCCGCCAGATGCATTTACCGGCGAAGTGATTCATTCCGATATGGATCAGACGGGAGCATTCGAATGTTCGGATGAAATGGTGAATCAACTGCAGCGGAACATCGTGTGGGGCCAGCGGGGCAACTTCCTCGACGTTCCTACAGACTGCCCGCAGCGCGACGAACGTCTTGGCTGGACAGGTGACGCGCAGGTATTCGCCGGTACGGCTTTGTTCAACTACAACGGCGGACCGTTCTTCACCAAATGGCTGCGTGATCTGAAGGCAGACCAACTGGCCGACGGCCAGGTTCCATTCGTCGTGCCAAACATTATTCAAGGGTATTCGTCAGCTGCTTGGGGCGACGCCGCGACAGTGATTCCATGGGCGATGTATACGAGCCTGGCTGATGAACAAATTCTCGTCGAGCAATACGACAGTATGAAGGGTTGGGTGGATTACATCCGCTCCCAGGGTGAAACCGAGCATATCTGGAACACTGGCTTCCATTTCGGAGATTGGTTGGCCTTGGACGCCAAGGAAGGAAGCTATATGGGCGCCACTCCGAGCCACATGGTAACGGCGGCATATTTCGCACTTTCCACGCGAATTATACGGGATGCCGCCAAAGTGCTTGGCTTCGAGGAGGACGCCGCTTATTACGGGGCGTTGGCCGAGCGGATCGCTGCGGCGTACCGCGATGAATTCATCACGCCGAACGGAAGGGTCGCTGCTCGAACGCAAACCGCCCATGTGCTGGCTCTTGTCTTCGATCTTGCTGAGTCGAAGGACCGCGCAAGAATCGCGGGCGACCTGAACGAAATGATCGTGGAAAACAACTATCACCTGACCACCGGTTTCGTTGGTACGCCTTATCTTTGCTTCGCGCTCTCGGATAACGGATACCATGAAACGGCGGTTAAGCTTCTTCTACAGAAAACATATCCTTCCTGGCTCTATTCCGTTTCCAAGGGAGCGACCACGATTTGGGAGCACTGGGACGGGATTAAGCCGGACGGCTCGTTCTGGAGCGATGACATGAATTCCTTCAACCACTACGCCTATGGGGCGGTGGGCGAATGGATGTACCGCAAAATTGCTGGTCTTTCGCCGGATGCGGAACAGCCGGGCTACAAAAAAGTCCGGATCGAGCCAGACTTCACAGGCGGAAGGCTGAGCCATGCCCGGGCGTCGTACGAATCGATGTACGGGACTGTGGAAGCGGGATGGACGTTTCATGACGGGCATATTCGTATCGAGGCCGTCGTTCCAGCCAACGCAGCCGCGTCGATCCTGCTGCGCGGAGCTCATACGGACGAGGTGAAAGGCAGCATAAAGGACGAAGGAATCTTGTCCATCACACAAGAAGCAGAAGGAGTCAGGGTAGAAACCGGGTCGGGCCGTTACGTGTTCACATACGCCAGGAGGGATTCTACTTACCGGATTTACACACCCAATATGCGGCTAAGCGAAGTCGTCCAATGGGAGACGGCCAAACAAATCCTGGACCGACATGCGCAGGGTTTTTCCGGAAATTTGAATCATTTTGCCAACATGCCTCTAGCAGCGGCAGCGAATAGCCCCATGGGTACTGCCATTTCTAAAGAGCAATATGAGGCCATCAGCCGTGAGCTCTCCCAAATCCGTGAGTAAAGGCGAAGACGTCTCCCATCCTTTGGCGTGTATCGCAAATGAAATAGAAAAGATATAATACAAAGAAAGTCAACCATAACAAAGGAGGAACGGCGGCATTGCGCAGAATCAAACCGGTAGTCAACTCACTACGCTTCAAATTTTTTGCMGCCGTTCTCGTTATTTTCATTCCTCTGGTTACCGTTCTTATCGTCAATAATTACTATTCCGTCGACGTAGTCCGAAACCAGGTGGCGCAATCTAACAAAAATATGTTGAGCCTGTATAAGGACCAGATCGACCGCAATCTCGAAGAAGTGGACAAGTACCTGGCTAATACGTTGGAGAGCGATTTGAACGTGCTTGATCTCGAATTTCCCAAAGAGATGGACGAGGATCGCTATAACATCGCAAAAATTACACTATTTAATATGATTCGCGAGGATCTCGGCTACTACCCGATTCTGGATTCATTTTTCGTCTATTCCGAGATCAACCGCGACCTGATTGTGATACAAAACTCGTTAGATACTTTTGAAGCACGCGAGTCGGCGCGGAACGAAATRCTGGAAATGATTAAACTTAACGCCAATTCAATCGATTACGCACGCTGGCATCTCTGGGAAGGCAAGAACGATTATTACTTGTTCCATCTATTGAAGTCCGGCAATGTGTATATGGGGGCATGGATGAGCAGCGATAAATTGATGGTGCCGCTCAATCTGATTGATCTGGGCAAATCCGGGGTTGCACTTATTACGACGGACAACGACGAGCCTATCAGCCATAAGGACCTGATTCAGGACAAGGAAATCGACTTGGAATTCCCAGAAGAATCCTATACCATCACAGGGGAAGGCAAGGATCAGTATCTCGTGATGGGTGAGCCTTCCATGCAGGGCAAATTTAATTTAGTGGTTGCTGTGCCCGACAGCACGATCCTTCAGAAGCTACCTTATCTGCAGCGGATCTCATCCTTCATCTCGCTGACTGCCGTTCTGTTTCTGTTTCTCTTCGTCTTTATGATGAGAAGAGTATTCCTGAATCCGGTCAAGCGGATAGTCATTGCCATGCGGAAGCTTCGGGACGGCAACTGGGATTCCAGGATGGAGCAGGTGCCGACCTCAACGGAGTTCGAAATTGTAAACGAAACGTTCAACCGAATGATCACCGAGATTCACGATCTTAAAATTAACGTGTATGAGGAGAAATTAAACCATCAACGAGCGGAGCTGCGCCATCTGCAGCTTCAGATTAATCCTCACTTTTTTTTGAATTCGCTCAATATCATTTATAATCTGGCGACGGTAAAGGATTTTGCCCTGATCCAGGAAATGACCAAATGTCTGGTGTCCTACTTCCGGTTCATGTTCCGCAGCAATTCCTATTTTGTGGCGCTTAGGGACGAGCTTGCCCACACGGCAAACTATCTGAGGATCCAGCAGCTTCGATTCCCGGATATCTTCCAATACCATGTCGAGATGCCCGATCATCTGCTCGATACGGAGGTGCCGCCTTTGATCGTTCAGACCATGGTAGAGAACACAATCAAATACGCGGTCAACATGGAGGAACTGATCCTGATATCGGTTGAAGTCTGCATAGAAGAGACCGGTGGAGATTCGCGCCTTGTCATTCACATTAAGGACACGGGTCCCGGGTTTCCGAAGGAGGTACTTCAGCGGCTTGCGTATGAGGGAGAACCAGTCAACGAGACAGGGGAACAGATCGGGATTTGGAACGCTAGGCGCAGGCTTCGCTTGCTGTATGAAGACCAGGCGGATATTGGTTTTTATAACGAGAACGAATCGGGAGCCGTTGTGCGGATTTCCATTCCCATAAAGACAAAAGATCCTTGAGGTGATGAATCATGTATCATACGTTGCTTGTTGACGATGAAGTCCACGCGGTGAGAGGACTGCAGGCAGGCGTTCATTGGGACCGCCTGAATGTAGGATCTGTGTATACGGCGCATAGTTTGAAGCAGGCACAGGAAGTTTTCCGTTCCCAGTCCGTGCATTTGATGGTTTGTGATATCGAAATGCCTCAAGGGTCTGGATTGGAATTGGCCGCTTGGGTCAAGGAGCATTATCCCGATACCGAGACCATTTTCCTGACTTGCCATTCGGATTTTCAATTCGCCAAACAAGCCATTCAACTCGACAGCTTCGATTACTTACTGAAGCCCGTTGATTATTCGGAGCTTGAATCGGTGATCGGCAGGGCGTTCGACAAGATGGCCAAAGCAAGGGAGCTGCGTTCCTTCGAGGAAACCCATCATCATTACAGGCAGCTCTGGGAATCGCATCAGCCGGTCGTGGCAGAGCTTTTCTGGCAGGACCTGATTCAGCGGAAAATCCCTTCAAATCCGGAAGCGCTCTGCGGGCACTTGCGGAAAGCTGGACTTGCGTATTCCGAAAACATCCGTTTTCTGACCGTCTACACCCGCGTCCAGCGCTGGCATAAAGAGCTGTCCGAACGGGATCAGCGAATCATGGAATATGCCCTTCGCAACGTGCTGCAGGAAGCCATGGAAACAACACCCGGGGCGGCTGTCATTCCGGCAGCTAACGGTTCTTTTCTGACCGTGATTCCTTTGGAATTGCCTGTGAACGAGGCGGAAACACGTGAGCATTGCGATGCGTTCATCCGCAATTGCAATCAGTATTTGTATTGCGATATCAGCTGTTACGTCGGCGATCGCGTGCCGCTTTACGAATTGGTCGGCATGCTGCGCTCCCTTCAACAGCTCGACGAGAATAACGTGACCCAGATCAACCGGACGTTCATGCTTAGTGAGTCTAAGAAAAAAGGGTCAAGGCTGGATCCGGCACCTCTCGCCGGATGGGCGGAATGGATGAAGCAGGGTGCCCGGGATAAGCTGTCGGAACAGGTATCGAAGTATTTGGAGTCATGGAAAGCTTTCGACGGCTCTGTCGATGCGCAAGCCCTGCATGCCTTCTACCAGGACTTCCTCCAGATGATATTTTTCGTCCTTCAGTCGAAAGGTCTGCAGGCTAATCAGGTATTCGCGCAAAATCTGCTGACGGACAAGCCGGAAACCGTGCTTCGCTCGCTGGTATCCCTGCAGGAGTGGGTAAGGTATGTCATCGAAGTCGCAATGAACCACATTCATGCCATAGAAGAAAACTTATCCGTCGTGGACAAAGCTAAACGTTTTATTGCGGACCAGATCGGACAGCAGGACTTATCTCGGGAAGACATCGCTAGACATGTTTATCTCAATCCGGACTACTTGTCGCGAATCTTCAAGAAAGAGACGGGAATGTCGCTTTCGGACTTCCTTCAGCAAAGCAGGATCGAATATGCGAAGGAACTGCTCGCCAATACCGGTCAATCGGTCAGCGACATAGCGGTCGCTTCCGGGTACTCGAATTTGTCCTACTTCTCGACGATCTTCAAGAAAGCAACAGGAGTGAACCCGGTGGATTATCGCAAGCGGACGCAGCAAAATTAAGCTTTGAGCCGATTCCGTAGTAGCGGAATCGGCTTTTATCTTTTATGGATCCGGRGATGGTCGGAATTTTGAAAGTGGGAAGTCGTTTTTTTGGTAAGCGGCACGATGTCCTGTCCCTTAGAATGAGAATATAACAACAGCAAGAAAGAAGGGGACAGCAGATGGTACAAACAGGATGGACTCCGTTTTTCAAGAAGCTCAAGCGTTACCGGGCATTGTTTTTGATGATGGTTCCAGGGATCGCTTACCTCATTATTAACAATTACCTGCCAATGTTCGGAGTCGTCATCGCCTTTAAGGACATCAACTATGCCAAGGGCATACTCGGCAGCGATTGGGTGGGGTTCAAAAACTTCGAGTATCTGTTCAAGACGGCGGATGCTTTCATCATCACCCGCAACACCATTCTTTATAACGTATCATTCATTATTCTTAATACGGCAATGGCCATCGCGGTTGCGATTCTGCTCAATGAGGTAAGAAGCAAGCTCTCAGCCCGTTTCTATCAAAGCGTTATTCTTCTTCCGTTTCTGATTTCTATGGTTATCGTAGGTTATCTAGTACTCTCAATGCTAAGCGCTGAGAGCGGTTACCTGAACCTGAATCTGCTTCCGATGTTCGGAATCGAGCCGATATCCTGGTACTTCGAACCGAAATACTGGCCTTACATCCTAACCATCGTTCAGGTCTGGAAGTCTACCGGATACCTGTGCGTTATCTTCCTGGCAGCGATCATCGGCATCGACCACGAGTATTACGAAGCGGCGACGATCGACGGCGCGACGAAATGGCAGCAGATCCGCACCATTACGGTACCGCTCATAGCGCCTACCATTACGATCATGACGCTGCTGGCGATTGGGCGCATTTTCTACTCTGATTTCGGCTTGTTCTACCAAGTGCCGCTCAACTCCGGTCCGCTGCAGCCGGTTACGGACGTTATCGATACTTACGTTTACCGCGGACTAATGACGCTCGGGGATATCGGAATGTCATCCGCAGCCGGTCTGTACCAATCCTTGGTCGGATTTATCCTGGTCCTGCTGTCCAACTACATCGTCAGCCGACACAACAAAGAAAACGCCTTGTTCTAAGCGGAAAGAGGGAAAATGACTATGAAAACCAACGATATGAACCAGACCGTCGTCCATGCGATATTCATCATTCTTGTAGTGCTGTGCCTGTTTCCATTCGTACTTCTCATCATGTCCTCGTTCACGGAGGAAAGCGCGATCGTAAGTAACGGATATTCGTTCTGGCCAAGCGAGTTCAGCCTGGATGCTTATTCGTACCTCTGGATACAGAAGGCGGCAATGTTCAACTCCTACGGGATCACTATCCTGATCACGATCATCGGCACTTTCGTAGGCCTGCTGATCAGCGCTTTGCTCGCGTATCCGTTATCCCGGCGGGACCTGCCGATGCGCAGCATCCTAAGCTTTCTGGTTTTCTTCACGCTATTGTTCAACGGAGGCCTTGTGCCAACGTACCTGATTTATACCGAAGTTTTCCACATGAAGAATACGCTAATGGCCCTGATTATTCCCGGTCTGCTCACCAACGGTTTCTTCATTCTGCTGATTCGGACTTTTTTCGCCAATTCGATTCCGGTCCAGATTATCGAGTCGGCTTATATCGACGGAGCTACGGAGTTCAAGATTTTCTACCGGATGGTGCTGCCGCTGTCGCTGCCGATTCTAGCGACGATCGGCCTCATGCTGACGATCAACTACTGGAACGACTGGTTCAATGGCCTCATCTATATCACGGAGCCGGAACTGTTCAGTATCCAGAACCTGCTCAACCGGATGTTGGTTAACATCCAGTTCCTCCAGCAGAATAATCTGGGCGGACAACAGATGGCAGTCAACCCACCGATGAACTCCGTGCGGATGGCAATGGCCGTTATCGGAATCCTGCCGCTGATCCTAATTTATCCGTTCTTCCAGAAATATTTCGTCAAAGGCCTCACCATCGGGGCGGTCAAGGGTTAATGCCAGGATAAGCCAATCCCGGGTCTTTGCGCCCGGTTGGTATAGATTGCAGCTGCAGTGCCAACATAATCTAGGGGGAAAATACATGCCAAGAAAGTCAAAAGCCGTAACACTTCTGTTCTCCGTTCTGCTAATCCTGTCACTGCTCGTTTCCGCTTGCTCAGGATCGAACAATTCGGGCAATAATGCCGGTTCTTCCGATCCGGCTGGCAATGACGGCGCAGCAGCCGCTTCCTCATCTAACGAGAAAGAACTGGAGATGACGATAGCGTTCATCGGACTCGGGAATATGAATGAAGTCGCTCTCGTTGAGGAACAAATCAGCAAAATTACTAAAGAAAAAATTAACGCAACGGTCAAATTGATGCCGATCGACATTGGCGCGTGGGTACAGCAAGTCAACCTGCTGCTCGCAGGCAATGAGCCTTTGGATCTCCTTGTTACTTCTTCTTTCTTCAACTTCAGCTCGCAGGTAGCCAAAGGACAGCTGCTGCCGATTGACGAGCTTGTGGAGAAACACGCTCCGACCATTAAAGATACGATGGAATTGGCTATTTTCAACGCAACGAAAGTCGGCGGCAAGAGCTATGGCGTGCCGAGCGTGCGTGATACGGCGGCCGACCACGGCTTCGTGGCCAGAAAAGACCTGATGGACAAATATGGCCTGACGTTCGATAATGTAAAAACGTATGCGGATCTTGATCCGATCTTCCAGAAGATCAAAGAGAACGAGCCGGGGATGTATCCGCTGGTTCAGCGTTCCCAACTTGGGGGGATTGCGGCTGAAATCGTGCGCGGTTACATCGATACACTCGGTGATACGCCAGGTATCCTAATCGTTGAGAATCAGGATCTGAAAGTCGTAAACCTCTACGAACAGCAAATGTATAAGGACGCTCTGCAGCTTGCCCGCAAGTGGTACCAGGCTGGATACACCATGCCGGATGCCGCAACGACGCAGGAAGGCAATAATAGTCTGTTGAAAGCGGGCAAAGGCTTCAGCTACCTGTCCAACATGAAACCAGGCTTCGAATCCCAGGAGAAAACGATTAACGGATATGAAATGGTGGCTGCCCGATTCGTGCCCCCGATTTCCACTTCCGACTCCGGTACGGGATTCATGATGTCGATCCCAAAAAATACACAGGATCCGGATCGCGCTGCACAGCTGCTGAACCTGCTCTATACCGACAAAGACATCGCTAATCTGATCGCCAACGGCGTCGAAGGAAAGCATTACGTAGATGCCGGCAACGGACAGATCAAAGCGCCGGAAGGCGGAAGCAACTACGTCTTCAACCAATGGCAAGTCGGCAACAACGCGCTGGCTAAAGTATGGGAAGGCACGGCGCCCGATATTTGGGAGCAGACGAAGGAGTTCAACAATTCGTCGACCTTCTCCAAAGCGCTCGGCTTCTCGTTCGATTCTTCTCCTGTGAAGACCGAGATCGCTGCGGTAGCCAACGTAAACAACCAATACAAGGCTGGTCTGGAGTCGGGCACGATTGATCCCGCCAAGCTGGATGAATTCATCAGCAAGCTGAAATCTGCCGGCCTCGACAAGATCATTGCCGAGAAGCAGAAGCAGCTTGATCAGTGGGCGGTAGAAAACAACGTGCAATAACCGGATATAAGGATTAGCAAGTGAAGGCTCCCTTCTTCGAAACTCTGTTTCGAGGAAGGGAGCCTTTTATAACGGGGAGGATGAATGTGATGTGAAGCCGAATATGACTATCTCCGCATGGAGGGTGAGGCGTACGGCCGCAAGCTGTCCGGTCGGGCGTCCCAGCGCGGATGATCCGCTACAGAGGTATGGATCATGCCTTCATGGATAAAATCGGGCTGTATCCGCAGGCTGAGGACTGCATGAAAGAAATCGCTGCAGGTATTCGAGAAACATTCAAGAGCAATTGATTCGTATGGAATTGCTGCCAAGGCATGAGAGGTTTTTTTGAACGGCTAAGTGTAAACACCTCGCGATCAGAGGATCGCGGGGTGTTTTTTGTGAAGAATATTCTCTCCGGTGTCCCCCAAAAGTAATAACGAACGCAAGGCCTTCGTCACCTGTTCGGGGACATAGTCTATATTTTGATGCGGAGGATCGCGGCTGCATACGGCGGCAGCGGATAAACGCCGTCATCGCATCTGAAATCCGATTCCTTGGGCGACACCGATTCAGGCCGGTCGATCGTATTCGCGTCCTTCGGATTCCCGGAGGTCAGTACCGTTTGTATGCCTTGCACCGGAACGTTTCCCGCGCCGTGAATATGGATTTCCGTCTCCAATAGATAAGGAGACGGATTGACCAGCTTGATAATCAGTTCGCCAGCTGTACGGTCCAAAGTCGAAACGGATGTCAGATACGGAATCGGTGCCGACTGGTACTCGTGGAGGAGCTCGCCATTTAGGAAACACTTTACCGTGTCGTTGACGATAGTCACCTGCATATGCTGCCAATCCGCTTCCTGGACGGCGATCTTTTGGTCGGGCGCCAATTTGACACGGGACCAGCCGACGATGCGTACCAGACGGCTTTCTCCATCCGGATCTAATTCCCATAATAGATAATTCTGCTTGTCCCATGGCAGATGCCGGTCCAACAGGCGAAGCCGAATCCCTTCTGAACCTAGTATCGCTTTGGCGGAAACGTCATACTGGCTCCAAGAAGGATCGCCGATCAACAACGTGCCATGGAACTCCCTGCACTGCGGCTGACTGCCGGATAAGCGGTTCAGGCGCAGCAATGTTTCACTGACGTTACTTACGACGAGATCCTGAATCCGGTCAAGCGCCTTCTCCTCGACGCCCAAGCCTCCGTACAGGACGGCCGGACGGCTTTCTGTAGCGACATAGCTATCTACCACATACTCTCCGCGATGCTCGCCGAACATCTTCTGAATGTGAAAGGAAGGCGTGCCGTACACTCTCGTACCGTCAAAATAGATCAAGCTGGGATCCCATACGGTATGATGAATATTGGCGAATAGCGGGGCATACGACGACATGGTAACCAGATCCTGATTTCTTTCCATGCCTGTCATAAAAGCCGCTTCGCTGAGCGCCCCGAGCAGGGTGCCGCTCTTATTGTCGACGATCATCGCATATTCCCCGACATAAATCTTAGGTCCGCTGCGGTCATAATGGTCATACATGTCATGGTATTGCTGATAGAAATCGTTATCCGCGTAGAAGTGCTCATCCACGATCTCAACCGGCAGCCCCTTCGTCTCCGTCCCCACTTCCCAATGCGTGTTCCATATGGTCACGATTTCCGGATATTTCTCTTTTACGGCTTCATAGAAAACCCGGTATCTGAGGTTATACTCAGGTCCGAAATTTTCGTTGCCGATCTCCAGGTATTTCAGTCCAAAAGGTTCGGGATGGCCGTTCTTGGCACGCAAGGAACCCCAATATCCGGCGACCGGCCCGTTCGCGTATTCGATGGCGTCGAGCATATCCTGCACCCATTCGGACAGATCCTCCATCGGGATCATTTCACCGGGCCTGCCTTGGCAGGTCAACCCGCAATTCACCACGAACATCATGTCCAATCCCATATCTTCGGCCATTTGAAGATACTCGTGATAGCCGAGGCCGTTTGTCGTGCGGTACTGCCACAACGTCCAATGAGAGGTCCTTTCGGATATGTCTCCTATCGTTTTCTTCCACCTGTATGCAGTCTCGACGGAGAACCCTTCCACGAAGCAGCCTCCGGGGAAGCGGAGGAAGGAAGGTTTAAGCTGCTGAAGCATGCCGACTAAATCGGGACGCAGCCCGTTCTTTCTATGAAGGAAGGTGGTCGCTGGGAACAAGGAAACGAGCTCCAGCCAGAACGTTCCCGCTGACCGGGTGGAGAACGCGAGTATCGCCTCGGCGTCATCCCGGTCGCTTTCCAGCGTCAATTCATACTTCAGCCATTCACCGGAGATTAAGGTAACCGAACCAGAGGCATAAATGTTTCCCGAACGGTCTTCCAGGGTGATCTCGAGATCTCCCTGGAATCCGTCGGCTTTCTTCCCATAAAACGAAAGGTTGTATGTCTCCCCGGACCGAACGGGAATGCCCCAAAAACCGGTATTGCAGACGGACACTCTGCCGTGCGGAACGGACGCAGCCTCAACCTTCAGGGAAATCGGATTCGTTTCGTTCAGCGGAAGCGCGTCGTCGAGTTTGATTTCAGCTTCGCATCCTTCTGGAATCTGCGTATACCAGCCGGGAATGGGATCGGTATGTTCAAAAGGCGAGATCCAGCCGGCCGGAGAATGAAGCTTGCAATTTTCGACATGGCATCTGTCCGGAACCAACGTATCTTCGAAAGATCGGTTACGGATCAGCTCCGCGTAGATCCCTCCGTCTCCGGCATGGCTGATTTCTTCGAAAAATAGTCCGTACAAGGTTGGGCTTACCGGAAACCGGATTTTATCCGCATGAATAGTTACATTTGCTGATTTGCGCATGAGCAGGCACTCCTTTTCGGATATCTAAAACTGCTACCATTATAGAACAGTACGTTCTTCAAAGCTTTCAATATGGCGACATTGCGTTTGTGTTTTGATGACATGCCGAAATGCTGCGGAAGTCAGATTATCGAAAGCGGAAAGTCGTATTATTGGTGGGTGCTCTGCCGGATAGTTCTTTAGAATGAGAATCAAAGCAATAGTATAGAAAATGATTATACACAGCAAGGCAAAAAACCAGAACAGTAGGGAGATCAATGAACATGACCTTTACCGAGAAGACCCGCATTGGCACGATCTACAAAAATGAAGCGGCCCGCGGGATTATCATGCGCCGGATACCGGCGCTGCACACAGCTGCGCCGCATATCGCGTCCCTCTTCAAGAGCCTGTCCCTGGATCAATACTACCAATTTAATCAAGAAGAGCTGTCGCAGCCGGATTGGATAGCTGAAACGCTGTCCGAGCTGGCTGATATACCTTATGAAGTGTTAAACGGAGAGCCGGAACCCGAAATGATTCCGTCTGCAGATTACGAGCCTGCCGGTGTCCCGTCCGCTTCCGCTGTCGTTCAGGCGCCTGCCCAGGCCGAACAATGGGGCGTTTATGAAATCGAAATTAAGGGCCCAAGCCACGGCAATCCCTTCACGGAAGTTTCCATTCATGCCGAGTTCAGCTCAGGCGACAAGACCGTCCGAATGGGGGGATTCTACGATGGAGATGGGATCTACCGCATTCGCTTCATGCCGGATATCCAGGGTGACTGGAAGTTCCGTACATCCAGCAATGCGCGGTCGCTCGACGGTATTGAAGGAGCGTTCCGGAGCGTGGAGCCTTCACCAGGCAACCACGGCCCTCTGCGTGTGAAGGATACTTTCCATTTTGCCTACGCAGACGGAACATCTTACATTCCTGTGGGGACAACCTGTTACGCCTGGACTCACCAAGGAGACGAATTGGAGGAGCAGACGCTCGAAACGTTAAAAGCTTCCCCGTTCAATAAGATGAGGATGTGCGTGTTTCCAAAATCGTACCTGTTCAACGAGAACGAACCGGTCTATTATCCATTCGAAGGATCCTTGGCGGAAGGCTGGGATTACACCCGACCCAATCCAGCATTCTTCGAGCACCTCGAGAAACGGATTGCCGATTTGGACAGGCTGGGCATCGAGGCGGACCTTATTCTGTTTCATCCTTACGACCGCTGGGGCTATTCGGAAATGCCTCCGGCAGCGGACGACCGTTATCTTCGCTATATCACGGCCCGGCTTTCCGCATACCGCAACGTGTGGTGGTCGCTGGCAAATGAGTATGATCTTATGTGGTCCAAGGAGGAGGATGATTGGGAGCGGTTTGCAAAATTAATCAAAGAAAACGACCCGGCCGACCATCTCATTTCGAACCATAATTGCCTAAGCTTTTACGATTATAGCAAGCCCTGGGTTACGCATTGCAGTATCCAGCGCATCGACGTGTACAAAACCTCGGAGGCAACGAACGAATGGCGCGAGAAGTGGAAAAAGCCCATCGTGATCGACGAGTGTGCATACGAGGGGGATATCGATCAAGGCTGGGGCAATATCAGCGGAGAAGAGATGACCCGCCGTTTCTGGGAAGGCGCGGTTCGCGGGGGATACGTAGGCCATGGCGAAACCTATCTCAATGCGGAAGAAATTCTATGGTGGTCCAAAGGCGGTAAACTGACGGGAACGAGTCCGGATCGGATTGCTTTTCTTCGCGGAATTACAGAAGAAAGCCCCGGAGGCGTGCTCAATCCGCTGCCGTCTGACTGGGATGTGCCTTGCGCGGGAATCAAGGACGAATATTACTTGTATTATTTCGGATTCAACCAGCCTCGTTTCCGGAAATTCAACCGCAAGCCGGGAATCCGGTACCAGGTCGAAGTGATCGATACTTGGATGATGTCCATAAAGAAGCTTCCGGGTACTTATGAGGGGTCTTTCCGAATCGAGCTTCCGGGGAGAGCGTACATGGCAGTGAGACTAACGAAGGTTGACACGAAACACGAATGAAAGGAGAACCAAAATGAAACAAATCAAAGGTGTTAACCTAGGGAATTGGCTTGTTTTGGAAAAATGGATGAATCCCGTTATGTTCTCCGGAACAGAATGCGAAGATGAGACATGGCTATGCAGAACCTTGCCCCATGATATAAAAGTCGACAGATATACCCAACACAGAGCTGCCTACATTACGGAACGTGACTTTGCTTATATTGCAAGCAAAGGATTAAACACTGTACGTATCCCCGTTCCCTATTTTATCTTCGGGGATGTAGAACCATTTGTAGGTTGCATAGAGTATCTAGACAAGGCATTCAACTGGGCAGAGAAATACCATCTTCAGATTCTGATCGACCTGCATACGGTTCCGGGGAGCCAGAATGGTTTTGACAACGGCGGAATTTGCGGAGTGTGCAAATGGAGCCAGAATCCGGAGGCAGTGGAGTTTGTGCTGACACTGCTGGAGCGTCTGGCGCAGCGCTATGGAACTAGGGAAGGATTATGGGGCATTGAGATCCTCAATGAGCCTATTTCTGAAGAAGTGTGGAATCTTGTCAATATACCTGATCGCTATCCGGCAGTCGATAAGGAAGAGGCGGAGGGTTCCGGTCCGGTACCAAGCGAGTTTCTGCGAAACTTCTATGTTGAGGCCTACCAAAGAATGAGGCAGTATTTACCGGTAGATAAGGTTATTGTATTCCATGACGGGTTCCGGCTCCACGAGTGGAAGGACTTCATGAGACAAGAGGAGTTTGTAAATGTTGTTCTCGATACGCATTTTTATCTGATGATAGCAGAAGTAATGGGCTGTGAGAAGAATTTGGATGCCTATATCCAATACATCGATAACAACTTCGCTAAAGATGTTGTCGAGATGCAGGCATATTTCCCAGTCATCGTTGGAGAGTGGTGCCTCTTCAACAATACCGAGGGCCTGAAAGAAATGAGCGAAGAAGAGCGGAAACTCCTCTATATGAAAATTGCTAATGCACAACTGCAAGCTTGGGAGAAGGGGCAGGGTTGGTTTTACTGGAGCTACAAATTACTGTTGGATACGGTCGGCGATTCAGCGTCAGAAGGCTGGGACAGCTGGGATATGGGCAAGAGCATTGAGCAGGGGTGGATGCCTGATCGGTATTGATGCGTAGAATTCCGGTAACCATTTAGCATGCCGATGTAGAAATCAATCATGACTTTATCACTACCAGTGATAGGTTAGGAAGAAGTATGCTGAGGGGTTTCTTGTATGGAATGGAATAGGTCGTTCATGAAGCTTTATCATGAGTTTTTTAAGGCGAAGAGATGACGGGTCATTATTAATGTTGTTCGAATAAGTTCATTTGTAGATTCAATGGCCATGTCTTCATGACATGGCTTTTATTTATTTCAGCATTTGTTCAAATCTTTTGGTTGATAAAAATTAAATATCTCATCAAAGGTTGGATTTGTTTAAAAAGGTTATATGAAGGAAAGACAATGAAACTTGAAAATAAATACAGTGTGACCCTCCAATATTAAAATAACAGGTAACGATAGTTGAACATACAAGGGGCAGTTGCTGCGGCAGCTGCTCCATTTCTTTATTAAGCTAACGGGCAGCATTCCTATTATGAAGAAATACGAGGTTTTTGGAGCTTGCCAGCTCCAAAGAAAAAAGCCGTATGCCTTGCTGGAGGCGGCCAAACAGCATCCGATGATCCTAAAATTAATCCAGGTATGAGAGGTCTTAGAATTTACATAGGGTTGGCTGATAACTTATGTCTCTCCCTTCAGACCGAAGGTCTGTAAAGGACCGAAGGTGGTACTACGGGTTATCAGCAAGGCCATCTCTCGAGGAGAAAGCTGCATACCGCTTTCCAACCAGTGCTGAATGACACCCAAATTTGCGGATGTCAAATAAGCAATAATGAACCCGCGCGGCACCGGTATATGCTCGGACTGAAGTAAGGACAGCTTATTAATAATATGCTTTTGCATAATCTGTCTAATTTGGATGGGATAAGCCGGATCACCTTTAGGTCCCAAGAGAACTTTGAAAAATACAGCATGCAATGTGAAAAAATCGAACAATTCCAGGAAAACCGGATGAGGCTCGTTACGTGCTGCATACTTCATTATTTGAATAGGCTCGATGTTCTTGACTATTTCTAGAATTGCTTTGAGCATATCCTCTTTGCTCTGGTCCAGTAGATCGTATTTATCGCGGTAGTGCAAATAAAATGTCCCCCGATTCAAGCCGGCCTTCTGCATCAAATCCCGGATGGTGGTGCTTTCGAAGCCTTTTTCGTCTATTAAGTCGATTAAGGCATTCCTAAGCAACAGCTTCGTTCGAATGATTCTAGGATCTGTCTTGACCTGCATTTTCTTCCGCCCCTCCGGTAACTATTTAGTGAACTAATGAACAACCTTTATGCAGCGTGTCGGGTAAGCGACTTTTGCGGGTATCTTGATCATTGAATATAACCTTCATCTTATTATAATTAGCTGTGTGACCTTTATTCAACATTACATTAAGTTGATTAAATAGGAGGAGATCTTTTATGAGATCGGAAACGCCGTTTATGCACTATGTAAAAGAATTTATGGGTCAGCGTCTTATTTTGTTTCTATTCACTGTTTGTTTCTTTAGCTGTTGCGGTGTCATTGCGACTTTCGGCAGTATTCGGACGGCGGCAGCAATGTGCGTAGGCCCAGTATTTGTCGTCATTATCGAATATATCGTACACCGATACATTCTTCATGAATTTCCGAGGATTGCTCCTTTTGCTTATAAGGGGCATGTTGCCCATCATCAATCTCCCAATGACGTGAAATATTTGTTCGGACCAGTCTCTTTCGATATGTGTGCGTATTTGGTCATTTTTGGGGCGGCGTTTATTGTGACGGGGTATGATTGGCATCTGTCTTTTGCCGTCGTGTTCGGTGCATCCGGCTTTCAAATCTATTATCAATGGAAGCACTATGTTTCCCATCGCCCAATCAAACCTTTGACGCCTTGGGGCAAATGGCTGAAGAAAAGACATCTGCTGCATCATCATTTGGATGAGAACGCGTTGTACAGCGTAACTAACCCTGTGTTGGATATCGTCATGAGAACAAACCGGCCCAGAGCGTCCAATTCGCGGCCTTCAATTTCCCGTAAAGATAAAGGGATGCCCTCATCATAAAACAGATAAGAATATCTGAATTCCAGCTTGCTTCTCATTAGGCTAGCCCATTGAGCAATCTTGCGAAGAGAAAGAATGATTAACTTTCTTTTCGAAAGTACTCTCTTGATTATACAACACTAATTTGATGGATGGAGATGTTGAACATGAAAGAAATGACAGGAAAATGGCTGGGTTGGATCGGCATCGTGTTAGCTATTATCGGGCTTTTCTATGCCCCCGTATGGATGGGCAGCATTGCCGTTATCTTCGGACTCATTGGCTTGGCTACCCTTAAAAAGGGGCTGGCATGGTGGTCGATCGGTCTTGGAGTGATTGCATTTATCATTCCTTACTTTGGATAAATAAATCACTCTCTTGATTATACAACACTATTTTGATGGATGGAGATGTTGAATATGAATGAAATGACAGGAAAATGGCTGGGTTGGATCGGCATCGTGTTAGCTATTATCGGGTTTTTCTATGCACCCGTATGGATGTGCAGCATTGCCGTTCTCCTCGGACTCATTTGCTTTGCTACCCCTCAAAAGGGACTGGCGTGGTGGTCGATCAKTCTTGGAGTGATTGCGTTTATCATTCCTTMCTTTRKATAARTAAAMCCGGWATTTTTCRAAAGCAYTCGCWTGATWATACAAAACTAATTTGATGGATGGAGATGTTGAATATGAATGAAATGACAGGAAAATGGCTGGGTTGGATCGGCATCGTGTTAGCAATTATCGGTTTTTTCTACGCCCCCGTATGGATGGGCAGCATTGCCGTTATCTTCGGACGGA
>NZ_JBFTPE010000031.1:0-55113 GCF_056398325.1 Paenibacillus sp. 01T443 | reverse complement strand
GGTCATGACCTTGCAACGGTTTCTGACGAGGAACTGGCAGATGCCGTCCGCCTCATCAACCATCGCCCTCGTAAATGTCTGGGCTGGAAGTCTGCATCCGAATCCTTCATGGACGAACTGTCGCACTTAGCTTGACAATCCATCATCTAAAAAAACCGTGATCGCAGCCGTTGTCTTCGAGACAAGCCGCAATCACGGTTTTTTTTGCTTTTTAAATATGCTTATTGTGCGATTAATTCATTAACCGCTTTGAAAATCGTATCGAACAGCTCTTCAAGATTCTCTTCCTCAATGCAGGAGAAGGCAACGCGCAGATCGGTTTCTCCCAGTGCAATCGTTCCGATGCCATACTGGTTAAGCAATTGAACGCGAACGGCTTCAGCTGTAACGCCGCTTAGCTTCAAGCACATAAAATAGCCGGAGTTAAACGGATAGTAACCCCAAACGTCACCGTAGCGGCCGCTGTCGAGCAGTTCTTTGACCCGGTTTGCACGGCCTTTCATGATTTCGTATTTCTCCGCTTTTTGAGCTTCAAACTCAGGAGAAGTCAAAGCGCGCAATACGAATGTTTGCGAAGGATGAGGGCCGCTGGAAATGGTTGCGCGAATAATGCCGGTTGTTTTTTGCTCAAGTGCGGCAAGAACAGCAGCCGAACGCGATGCGTAAGTAATAAAACCTACGCGGAAGCCCCAAACGTACTCTTCCTTCGTTGCGCCGTCCACCTTGATCGCAAGGACGCGAGGGTGAAGGTCAGAAAGCTTAGCGAACAGAGATTCGTGCAATGAATCCTCGAAAAACAAACCGAAATAAGCATCGTCGGTTACGACAACTACATTGATTCCGGCTTCGGCGGCATCGCGAATCGCAGCGACAATTTCTTCGCCTTCCTCAGGGCCTGGCGTGTAGCCTGTCGGGTTGTTCGGGAAGTTAAGCACAACAATCGCTTTCCCTTTTTCCTTCTGAGCAAGCAAAGCCTCGCGTAGACCGGCACTGTTAAAGCGGGTTTGATCATTGTAAAGCGGATATTCCACGATTTCGGCACCGCGCCTGATACCGAAAGTCAGTTCGTAATTTTCCCAGTTCTTATTCGGGATAACAACCGCATCACCGGCATCTGCAAATAAATCGGCTACGATGCTAAGGCCGTGGGTCAAGGCATTCGTCACGATCGGCGTTCCGTAGCCCTTTGACTCAAGGGAAGGATTGTCTTTAATCATCTTGGTACGCCAAGCAGCACGAAGCTCGGGCTTCCCGCCGGGAGGTGCATATTCATATATATCTTTCGGATTGTAAGCAGAGAGGGTCTCTTGGATTACCTTGAGATGCATTGGCTGTCCGCCTTCTGTTGCAATTCCGATAGTAGCGTTAAATTTAGTTGCTTTTGTTTTCGCTTCGGCGGACTGACTGAGTATGCCCTCCTTCGGGAAATAAATCGCTTTGCCTAAGGTTGACAACATCGCATAGACGTTCGGACTCTCCGATTTCAACGTCTCGTTTAACTGCTGAGCAAGTGGGTTCATGGACTTTATTCCATCCTTCCGAAATCATTCATTTGAATTGAGTATTATCAGGCGTGAGCCGTTTTCGCTTGTCGGGTGCTATTATAACATTTTTTCTAAGCTGCAAACCATTCTCAAAGCAAATTTTTTCGTAATTTTAGTCGGCTTGCACAAAAGTTTGCCACTGTTGTATGATGACGGCATAGATTTGTACAGGAGGTTGCATTATGCTGCACATTTCGCCGGATTCGTTCGTTCTTTTGCCTGCCTTTGCCAAAATCGTATGCGAGCCGGGCTGGAGATGGGCGAGGCGGGAGAAGCCCATGGCCAATTTCGACTTATTTTATGTGTGGAGCGGTGAAGGGGAGGTTGAAGTTAACGGTACCCCGTATGAGGTAGGTCCTGGCAGCTGTTTTCTGTTTCGACCCGGTGATTACACAAGCGCTACACATAACCCTCAGCGGCCGCTGGTATTATCATATATTCATTTTGCCATTAATGAAACGATAGACGCGGTGCCGAACCGGTATAGGCAATTGCAGGACACCGTTGATTTTGAATACATGCTCTCGCGTTACGTCAGGCTTTTTCTTGTTCAAACCTATGCGGCGGAGGAGGAGGCGCAGCTCGTTCTGAAGCAGCTGATGATTCATCTGCTGAGAGAGGACAAGCAGCTGCCCGTCGAGAAGAAGGCGAGCAACCAGCTGACGGAGGCGATTCACGAGGTGGCAAACTTTGTGCGCCAAAATCCGAGCATCGCTCACCGCGTTGAAGATTTGGCTATGCGCGCCCAGCTGTCGCCACGGTATTTTTCGATGAAATTCAAAGAGCTGATCGGCATGTCGGTGCAAACCTATATGATACGCACAAGAATTGAGCGGGCACAGCATTTACTTATGCATGCGGGCATGAATGTTACGGAGGTAGCCGATGCTCTAGGTTATCGCGATATCTTCTTCTTCAGCCGTCAGTTTAAGCAGTATACGGGACGCAGTCCATCGGAGATAAGATAAAAAACCCGCATCCCCTCAGCAATGGGGGGATGCGGGTTTTTTGCCGTACGAAAATGACATCCACATGCTCTAGCTGTCTTGCAGAGTGCCAAGACGCTCGCCCATGCGTACCTTCATGCCGAGCAAGCCGTTAGCGCGCGGCGTGAAATTTCCATCCTCCAGCAGCAGCACGACGGTGGATCCGAACTCGAAGTAGGCAAGCTCCTCACCCTTGAGCATTTCGGTCTTAAGAGGCTGCACATATTGAATGCTGCTGACGTTCATCGCGCCAACCTTAACGACTGCCGTTTCTCCTGTTTGATGCTGCATGTAGGTAATAAGCCTCTCGTTGCGGCTGAGCACTCTGCGCATATGGCGAAGGCCAAAGTCATTAACCGGATACACTCTGCCCGCTATATGCTCGCGCTCCACTACGCGTCCGCTAACCGGGGTGTGGATACGATGGTAATCGGTAGGACTTAAATAGAGAACGATATAATAACCGTTCATGTAATTAGCCGTTCTTGGAGAACGGTTAAGCAGCTCGTCAATCGTATAGTCCTGTCCTTTTACATTGACAATTGTACCGCTGTTTATGGAGCCAGCGCCCGTAATAAGGGCATCAACAGGGCTGACCAGCGAGTCTTCGGCTTCATGGATATCCCGAAGCCCAGGCTTTAGCCGCCGGGTGAAAAACTCATTTAACGTTTTATATTGGGAAAGAGGTTTTTCTGCTTCCTCTATTTTAATGCCGTATGTCGATGCGAACCTGGATATAAACCGACGGCTGGCAGCAGATTGGGCAAATTTGCCGGTAATGCGGGATATCCATTTGCGCGAGCTTAATTCTGTCATGGAACGAAGCAGCCATTTTATCATACGTGAACCGTCACGTCCTTTCCTGCAAGGGGCAATTAGTCCTGGCACCCACCACACAGTGTGACATATCCGATTCTATTTTTCAATATGAAACTGCTTTCCTTTTACTTGTAATGATGAAAACATAGACGGCTGAGGCTGCTAAAAGAGCCGCGAGGATGAATGCTGCAACGCTGACATCGGTTTGCTGGCCTTCTTTGATAGCAATAGCGATAAAGGACCAGATGAAAACAAGGATAATGGCAGGATCGCGATACGTAAAGCCAATAGCAAGTGCGAGCAGGGTGGCTCCAACAAGCAGAGTAACGGTCCAGATGACATCGGATAAACCAAAGCCGTTCCAATCCGTTGCGGATAATGCGACCGTAATGTTTACGATGGTCGCCGTGCTAATCCAGCCTAGATAAATACTGAACGGAAGCCTAACGAGATAACGCTCGCCAGGCGCCTGCGATTGATTGTCTTTTCTAACGGCTTTATATATGAAAACGAGAGACAGGAGCAGGGCAAGCATGATGAATACGCTGCTGCCAAGTTTTTCGTAATGCCAAACGAGAATCCAAGCGATGTTAAGCAGGCAGCTGATTAGAAACCAAGGACCAATGCTGTGTATGATTTTACTGCTTGCTGCCAGCGGGCGCATCTGATAAGCGACATAGCCGATCAACAGAAAATAGATCACAGACCATATTGAGAACGCATAAGGAGCAGGGGTAATCAGCACAGGGTGTTTAGCCGATAATTCCCCCGTTGTTTTTCCGTTAATAGGGAGCCATTGCGCCAATCCGTTAATGACAAGCATCGCGGCGAATCCAATGAGATTTAACCATCGAAAGCTGTTTTTCATTGTCGATCCCTCCTTCGATTCATTTTTCACATGAGGCTCATGTATCATATGTAAACAATCACTTCATTTTTTATTCACGTTATGTTGCAAGCAAAGCAGAATCCAGGTTTAAGGCTGGTTTAAATAACCGAACCTGTCATTAGAGGTGAAGGTAATTATGATGATCATGATAGGCGCAGCCTTAGCAGTCGGAACCGTCTTAATCGTATGGATTAGTCACATGAGCAGACTGGCCAGCCGTATTTTTGACGGAATAGCGGTAGCGGCAGTTTTTTTATTTTTTGTAACTGCAGCGGATGCCGTTGCGGAGACACTCGTGCATGACACCGTATTTATGACGGAAGTGCATCGGGTCCTTAAAAATCCAGTCTTTCTAATTAGCGGCGCCTATCTGGGTCCCTATGCGCTCGCGAGAATCGCCATGCTGCCGGTTTACATGCCTAACTCGAAATAAGGAGCTATCCGTGCCGATTGTTTGGATCAGCGGATAGCCCCTTCATTGTGGTGCAGGGTTGCTGCAGCAAGCCCCGTTTCATTATTCGATTACTCCCATACTCGCATACGCTGGAGCAGCAAGCCGTCCGTGCCTGCATTCGTGCCTCGTACGAACGGCTTCATAAAGTACGGAACATAATTGCCGTAGGCGTTTAGTTCCGCGTCCGCTAGCTCGTCTACCCAGTGAACCCCTTTTGGTACAGCTTCAAGCAGTAATGAGCATACGCCTCCGTAAATACCGCATGCCACTTGAAAATAGGTTGCGTTCGTTCCATAAGAATCATAAATCTCCTTATTGTGCATTACGTTGTATAAATAGCGCTCATGATCCTCGTATACGAGAAGAACGCCGACCAGATCGGAGCCTTCAAGCTCTGCATCGCGCGGATCAAGCAGCTGATGGTTCCAATCCCAGAGCTCATCCGAATTTTCTAAACGCTTATGAAGGATTGAAGTCGTAACCTCATTCACCTTATAAAGAAAACCGATCTCGAATGGATAACGCTCACCTAGTGAAAGTACTTCCTCGTGTGGCATTAGGCAGCCTTCGAAGCTTTGTTCGCCAAGTCGAACGAAGAAGGTCTGCGCATAAACGGGATCATACAAAAATAAAGCGCGATGACGGCTGACGAACATGGGATAATTCAGAATCGCTTCATCCAAATAACATTCGGGTGACCATGTACTGTAAATCGTTTTTGGTTTAAGCAGCGTTCGATCGGCATAAAAGCTGTTGTCTGTTTCCACAATATAACAGGCCAGCGGCATCTTGTCTGGCTGCTCCTGCATGAGTGAGATAGCCATCCACTGCACGACGCCAGGGTTCATTCCTGACCCAATAATAGCTTGCAGCTCGGCGTATTTGCTTTTGTGTTCTTTTAACCTTACATAACGTTCAATGAGCGTAAAGCCTTCAAGCTCGTTAAGCTCATCCACCTCCGCGTTCTCTAGAGCAGTATTCACGTATGCGACAGCCAGCTCATTGCAGCATTCAAGCATGTTTAACGTATCTGCCCAGGATGCGTCGATCACTAGAGAAGTAGACGTTTGAATCAGATGATGCTTGAATTTGTTCACATCCTGCAGGTCGATTTGGTGAAGCACAAGCAGATTGGCAAGCTGAGGGTAATAGGCTGAGATTTCATCGTGATTCTGAAGCTTTACATCTACACAGTGTATCTTGCTGCCTGTTAATTCCTTATGGAGCGGAGCATTCACATCTTGAATGACTCGTTCCAAAAGGGCCAGCACTGCTTTGCCTACACCTCCGCCGCTCCCAAGCAGCGTAATGACGATATTGTTTTTTACCATAAATCTAACAACTCCTTCCCGTTGCTGTCAGCATACGCAGGTTGCTGCTTGTCTGCCATTAGCATTAATTCCGTGCCAAACACACAAATTGTGTGCATTGCTGCGTGGTGTAATGTCAGCAGGCTAAAGCTTAAAGGCATTTGTATACCATCGAAAAGACTAGCTGCAAGCTTGCGATTAATTCCCGAATTCCAGTATGATAAGAGCAGACTTTGAAGGAGGATTTAACCATGAGTGAGCTTAAGCTTCGATTGCCGGAGGCTGTAATATTCGATATGGATGGCACGCTGTTTGAGACCGATACACTGCTTGTGCCTGTTCATCACCGCGTGTTTGAGACGCTTCGGGAGGAAAGGCTGTACATGCAAGAAACACCGCCAGTAGAGCGTTTGCTTAGCTGCTTAGGTATGCTTCTGGAAGACATTTGGCGTCAAGTCATGCCAGACAGCACGGAGGCTGCTCGGAAACGGGCTGATGATTTACTGCTCCAGTATGAGTTGGAGGGCTTGGCAGGGGGAGAGGGCGAACTTTATCCTCATGTGGAGGAGACGCTGCGCGAGCTCAAGTCACGCGGAGTTAAGCTGTTTGTCGCAAGCAATGGTCTGGAAGACTATGTGAAGGGCGTTGCCCGTTATAAAGGAATTGATGGGCTGTTTGACGGTCTTTACAGCGCAGGTGAATACGCGACTTCGAGCAAGGTTGATCTAGTGGCGCGCCTGCTTCATGATCATGGTATTCAATCCGCTTGGATGGTCGGCGACCGTTCCTCCGATGTGGAAGCGGGCAAAGGAAACGGATTACAAACCATAGGCTGTGCCTACGCGACTTATGGACGTGCCGCGGAGCTAGACGGCGCAGATGTATTGATTTCCGATTTCCGCGAGCTTACTGGGCTGCTGGAGAAATAAAAGAACTAGCCTCGGCTCTAACGTCTGAATACTCCGTGAAATCCGGTTAGTCAGCCGATTAGAGCGACGGGCGGAGGGAGCGCAATAGTGGCTGAAGCAAGCTTGAATAATGATATAATCGTGACCGCTGATCAGTTAAAAGAGATTATCGGTACCCCGCATGAAGCGGTTGTTAAGAAAAGCGTTTCTCAAATGGAGGACCATATTCGGCACTTCTTATCCTTATCCCCCTTGTTTTTCTTATCGACTTCGGATGCGGCGGGACGATGCGATTCGTCGCCGCGCGGTGATGAAGCCGGCTTCGTGAAGGCGCTGGATGATCACCGGCTTATCTATCCGGAACGGCCGGGAAACCGCCGGATCGACTCCTTGCTGAATATACTGCAAAATCCGCAAATCGGGATGCTGTTCATTATCCCTGGCATGCAGGAGGTGCTGCGCATTAATGGACGCGCATCGATTACACGGAATGCGGAGCTTATCGAAAAGATGGAATGGAGCGGTAAAACAGCTGAGCTTGCTGTTATCGTAGAGGTTCAGGAATGCTTCATCCATTGTCCGCGTGCCCTTAAGCAGTCAAGCGTATGGGATACACAGACATGGCCCGGAGCAGAGGAGTTGCCATCGACAAAAGAGATGTTCAAGGCCCATTTGCAAATGAACGGCTATGAGCTGAAGTAACATGAAATAAAAACACCTGTTAAGAGGCTGCGGTTTGGCGCAGGCCCCTAACAGGTGTTTTTATTTTTAGAATAGATTCCTATTCATTCAATCACGCTTAAAGCCCGCTTTAACGTCAGAAACGGCTGCCGGCTTTTCCTTGGCTTTCTTGCTTTTCTTCTGATTATAGAGCCATAGTGCATACTCGAGCGGACGAATAATGGCTTTGCGGTAAACCTCTTTCTCGCCAGCCTGTGCAAATACCTCCCGTGCGGGCTTGGGATTAACCTCAAGCAGCCAAATGCCGCCTTTGCGATCAATGGCCAAATCGAGTGCAAGCTCACAAAGCCTGCCGTAGCTGAGCTCTAAATAAGCTGCAATCGCTACGCCGAGTTCTTCGGCCTCCTGCTTTACCTGCTCAGCCTTGGACTCATCGCCAAGCCATTCCTTCAGCAATGCACTCATCGTTGCAGCACTTCCGCCGCCATGTAAATTAGACGTGATGCTGCCGGCGGCGCCAATTCTGCCCGCGCACCCCGTTACTTCCCATGCGCCTTCGCCGTTTTTTTGGACGAGCATGCGATAATCGTGTACGCGCCCGCTGGTAAGTTTTATATGAATGCCCTGCTGGGCAATATAACGGTTGCTTTCTAAATTCCATGGCGCCAAATAGCTGCTTAGTTCTGCTGCTGAAATATGTTGCGGCCGGATAATCCGTCTTTCTTGGTCGCGGCCTTGGATATGAAGCTGTCCTTCCTTCCGCTTCTCAATTCGTAAAATACCTCTTCCGCCCGTGCCGTTAATTGGCTTTAGATAGACGAGCGGATATTTCCTAAGCATGTCAGAAACGACGTGACTGTCTTCGATATATTTGGTTGCCGGCAGATACTCTTTAAAGCGGACATCCTTTGACAGGGTGCGGTGAACGATCCATTTGTTTCGCAGCATGCGGTTAAGAAAGGTAAGATGACCGTAGGTTTTGCGGAATTTCTTAAGCTGCTCGAAGCGGTAGGAGCGCTGGATGCGGCATCGATCATAGATCATATTCGGAAATGAGGTCCACCTGCGCGACCAAGTCTTAGAGTCTGGATCGTAGAACCATGCATGAATTTTATTTCCCGTATAATTGACATCCTTCGGGGTAAAAACGAAGACGCTAAGTCCTAGCTTTCGTCCGGCGGAAGTCATTTTTTGATAAATGGATCGCTCCTCCAGCAAGCCTGCTTCATTGAGGTACAAAGTCAGGATGCCTAGGATGGGCTGTGTCATTCGTGATTCCCCTTTCAAAACGAAGCGTCGGTTTGCCGGTTGGGCCTCTATGCATGGATACGGCAGTCATGCCTAAGCGAAAGCACAGCGCCATGCTAGCGGTGTTATCCGTAGAAACATTGCAGCTGAGCTTGCCTAAGCGCTGAATCATAGCCTGAACGAGGGAGCTGCCGATCCCGAGGCTTCTTGCTTCCGGATGAACGACGACCATGCAGGCGGCTTCACCGCCTGCCTCGGCAAAGCCGAAGCCGACGATGCGGCTGCCATGTTTTGCAATGACAGCCACCGCCCCGCATTGACGGTTCAATCCTTCTTCAAGTAAAGCGGGGTCAAGCTTGCGAAGCGCATGGATGGTCGATACGGCAAGCCGCTTATCCCCGAATCGTATGGAAAAGCCTATGAGTCTTTTTTGTTCCGCTAACCATGATTCCGGTGTAAGCAGCTCTAGTTCCATGTTATGCGCCTCCCGCTTTTTCTGTTTTTAGCCTTGCTAAATAAGCTCCGTAATGAAAAATACGTTCCAGCGATTTTTTGCGAATATGCGGCTCATCGAATTTCATTGGCTTAGAATTCGCTTCAAAAAACCACATGTTGCCGTCGCTGTCCACCCCTAAATCCATTGACATCTCGCCAAGCAGTTGACCGGAAGCACGTTCAATCTGTTTGGCAATCAGAACGGCGGTGTTTTTAGCTTTTATAAGCAGTTTACGCCCCTGCTCTTCATTAAATGAATTAACGAGCAGCTTTTCGGGATCATCAATCATCCCGCCGCGCGGAACATGGGTTGTAATACTGGAAACGCCGGCGATCCGCGCGCCAATTCCGGTAATATCCCATTGTCCGCGCTGGTTTTTTTGAACAAGCGCACGCAGGTCGAAACTTCTCTCATTGAAAGAAGCAAGCCTGATCCCCTGCTGCGCAATATAGGCTTCTCCGCCGCTTTGCTTCTGGATACGGCTCCAGAGCTTATAGATCGTAGAGCAGTTGTAGGTGGCGCTTTTTTTGTTTTCTTGAATTTTCAGCCGGTAGGGGAGCTGCTTCTCGGCATAAACCTTAATCGTCATTATGCCTTTTCCGGCTTTTCCGCTCTCGGGTTTTAAATAGAGATAGGAATGCTTTTGCATCATCCGGCCCAGGCCTGTTATCGTTATCAGCTTGCGGGTCGTAGGAATATAGGGTTTGGTCGTCTTCGATAAACGGAGCCATTCGAAGAGATCCCATTTGTTGAAGAAAGCCGGATTAAACAGGGTCACTCGCGGATGCTTTTGGCAGGCATTGATTTTTTGCTTGACCGCGGGCTGAATCTCATCCTCCCGCAGGGGAATTCGATTGTAGATAATGTCGGGAAAAGGCAGCAGGCGCTGCTGCCAGCTATCCTCGTGCTCGTTGTAAACGAAGCCCTTGAGCGTGCTTCTTGTGAGCAGCAGGTTTTTGACGGTCAGAACATAGACGATAAAGCCCATGGATTGGCCGGTTCGGATAATATCAACAAAGTTGCTGCGGTTGCCGCGAAAGAGCTGTATATTATCCTCAATTGTCAAAATGGCGAGAACGGTTCTGCCGGCGCGCTGCTCTCTGGAATCTGAGTCTCCGGGAAGTAAGCTGTCCATCAGTTATTACCTCCCTGGCCTTGGAAGCGGCTGAGGTACAGGCAGTGCTCTAAGATATAAGACAGTGAAGCCCGCCCTTCGGAACGCAGCGCCGGATGCTTGAAGATCGAACGGCCAGGTTTGGCATTGGCCTCGAACATCCACACTTCTCCGTCCTTATCAATGCCAAGATCCAGTCCCAGCTCACCAAGGCGGTGCGGATAGTTGCGTTCGATCGCTTCGGAGAGCTTGATGGAGGCGAGCTTCGCTTTTTCAAGCACGGCATCGGCTTCCGTTCCGAACGTCTTGCTGAGGGCTTGCTCAGGCGTCATGAGTGAACCGCCGTTTTTGACATGTGTCGTGACGCTGCCGCGTCCTGCTTTCTTGGCTCCAATGCCGGCGGGAATCCATTCGTTATTTCCGTTCTTATGCATATGGAATCGGAAATCGAGCGGGCAGCTGTCTATTTCGACGAGGCGGATCCCCTGCTGAACGACATAATGATTCAAGCTGCTGCCGTGCTTTGCCTGAAGCATCCGCATAAGGCTGCTAAAATTATTGAACCGCAGAAGTACATTTTCGCTGCCCTTGCGGTAACGGGCGAAATAACCGCGCTTCGGATGATAGGTCAGACGATAAATGCCGACGCCGAGACTTCCTGCGGTAGGTTTGAAATAAAGAAACTGATGCCTCTCGAGCATTTCCTTTATTTTTTCGGCAGAAGGACCAGAAACGGATTCGGGCAGATAATTCAAAGCTTCCGGATCATTATCGAGAAGCTTATAAACATCGGCTTTGTTGAAGAAGCTCCAGTTGAAAAACGGGATTTTTCGGCGGACGAAGCGCTCCCGCAGCGAGTTAATGGAAGCGGACGTTTCCGCTTTCCGGCTCGGCAGCCGATTGTATACGACATCCGGCAGCGGCACGATTTTACGGTACCAGCCGCCCTGCGAATTCAGGAAGTAGCCGTTGACTGTTTCCTGCTGCCAGTTGATGTCGCTCGGCGTAAAACCGAAGAGGTAAGCTTTTGACTCGCCGGTTTGGATGACCTGCTTAATAAACCCGGTGCGGGGACCGAAGGGATTGCTTTCGGATCGTATGGGGTTATCACTCAGTATGCCGACTAACGGTCCGAGCTGAACCTCATTTTCACCGGAATTAAGCACATAAACGTTGCCTGATTTCGGAACTCTAATCGATTGGCGGACGCCTGCTGATAAATACAAATGATTTCCGGGCCGTTTCAGCTGCTTAATTTCAGCGACGATCACCTCATTGCCAAGCTTGAGGTGAACCGATTTTTTGCCGGAGAGCTTTAGATGCTTTAACAGCGGGCTGGACAGATATACGATTTTATTTGATTGCTGTGAGAAATGTACGTTACAAGTTGTCAAACTCATCGATGAACCTCCTGAACGTTGAAAGGCCGTAATAGGTTGTCGGTGCTTGAATGATGAAGACGGCCGTTTGCGAATTCATTGGCTACAAAGGACGGTGATAAGCGCCTTGTCAGAGTGCGTGCATATAAAAGCGGTCTTTCAATCGAAAGCCGCTCGGCCTCATGGTCGCCTATGATTTGAAAGGAAGAGCGACCAGGCTTGGAGTTCGCTTCGAGCAGCCATAGCCGGCCGCTCTTATCAATACCATAATCTAATCCAAGCTCGGCAAGTCTGCCGAATTTATTTTCCAGTCGTTCTGCTGTTTGCTTGCTTATTGTATGGATCTGCTCTAGCAAACGTTCGGCTTTTGACTTGCCAAATTTGGCAGAAAGCAGCTGAGCGGCTGCACGAGCCCCTCCGCCTCCGTGCAGATTGGACGTCAAGGATCCCACTTGACCTGTACGCACTGCAACCCCTGAGATTGACCAGCTGCTTTTTTCATCCTTTTGGATGAGTGCCCTTACGTCAAACGGCTTGTTATCTTCCCCGCTAAGCTCTAAATAAGGCTGTATTAAATAGGAGGAATGCTTAACGAAACGCGTGATCCATTTTTCAAAAGCTTGATCCTCCGTAAAAGCGATCGTAAAGGAAGTGTTCTGGCGGCTGCGGCCTGTTACGAGCGTAGACCGCTCAAGCAGGCAGCGCGTCACATGGACGATGCCTCTGCCCTGCATGCCTGAAGAGGGCTTTAGTATCATACCGCCGCTATGCTGTTCAGCTAGCCGCAGCAGCTGCTTTGCTGATATGAACGGCAGCGTGTGGGGCAAATGCTTATCTAGTAAGCTCTGCCCTTTAAGTGCCTCATATACCGCAAGTTTTGCAGGAAGCGTTCCGTTTAGCAGCCGATGGGGCTTGATTTGAGTCAGCTTGCTCAGCATGCGGCGGCAGCCTAACCTTTGGCCCGCATCGGTAAAAAAACATCGATCGTATACGATATCGGGCAGCGGTACGGGCTGACGTGTAAAGCGATTTTGCTCCCAGCGGTAGCCAAAGAGCTGCTTCGAATGCATCGGAAAACCTTCCGCGGCAAATACATAAACATCGATACCAAGCTGCTTGCCTGCTTGGCTGAGCGCTCTGTAGAAGGAGGGCTCAGGCAAAATGGGCTTTGATTCGCGATCCAGGGTAATCGAGGCGACGACAATACCGAGTATGACCATTTGAGCCTGCATGGGAGCCTCCTTTAAAAGCCCGATAAGAATCGGGAATATTGAATCATCATGCGGACAGACGGGCGAATCTTATTGTCATTCAGCGGCGTATTATCGTTTTTGGAAGGCTTTGAATTCACCTCGAGCAGCCATACGCGACCGCTCGTATCCATTGCAAGGTCGATGCCAAGTTCCCCGAAATGCGCCGGAATTTGGGTGTCCACGCCTTTTGCGATATTAAGAGCAGCCTGTTGGAGCCGATACACCGCGTTCTGCTTGCTGACCCCGGCCTGCAGGTTAGACTTTGCAACGGCTTCGCCAACCGTGCTGAGCGTACCGCCGCGTGCCAAATTTGAGACAAAATGATGGTTTCCGGCCGTTCGGGCCACAATGGACGTAATCGTCCATTTACCGCTGGCGTTTTTTTGGACGAGTGCTCTAAAGTCGACCGGCCGCTTCTGAATCTCAATCAGCTGCAGCCCCTGCTGAATTTGATACCGCACCGTTTTCATCTTGACGGAAATGGATGAGAAAAGCTGAAGCAAACTGGTATGCTGCTGTCTGCGAGTGCCTGCCGCGGTTGCGTACATGGCTTGATAATTGCCCGCGTCGAGACGTGTTATCCGAATGATTCCTTTGCCTAAGCTGCCGCGAACCGGTTTGAGAAATACGCTGTTGTACCGGGAACACATCGACTTCAGTGTCGTGTAGTTTCGAAGCAAATGCGATTCCGGCAAATAGCGGACTAAGGTCTCATCCTTCTTCAGCGCGTCGAAAACCTCGGTTTTATCCAAAAACTTTTCGTTGAAAACGGTCGTCTGATGCTGCAGTTTTACTTCTTTCATGAAATGTTGTACGCTGGGTCTATTCTCCAATTTCCGTGAGGTTAGACGGTTATTGACGACATCGGGAACAGGCATAGTGGCCTTGCGCCAGCCGTCTGCATAGATCCAACCATCAACATTGTCGAGACTTGTGCCGATCTGGTTCGGTGTGAAAAAATAAACGTATGCGCCTTGCGCCGTACAGGCTTCTACAAGCTCCCTGCAAAACATGGTAATGGAACCAAAGGGTTTATCCGGCATATGCGGGTAATCCCGGCTGACTAGAACGCCGATTAACGGTCCCATAACAAGTGTAGCTGTGCTGGCTTTATATTGCAGTCGAATGGCTGTGCCGTTTGATAACCCCATTAGTCTGGCTAAGCTTTGGCTCATTCTCATTCCATCGTACTTTGCAACAGGAATGATCTTCACATGCTGCCGAAAAGCACCAAACTTCAAAATGATGTGCTGGCCTTGAGGGATTTTCCACTGCCTTACAAGTTTTTCGCCAAGCATAAGCGTATCTTCCGGAAGCATGCCGGAGCTGATCACCTGTACGGCTACTTTCGATTTGAGCATCATAAATCTCCTTCCAAGCAGGAGGATGACGATAAGTGGTAAGCGGCCTATAGGTGTTTTACACGAATTACTTCATCATATGAGGACATCTATCCCTTTGTGAATCCGAAACGGGCCGTATGCTTGTGTAGTTTTCGTTAGCTTTTCCATAAAGGACTTGGCTCTTCTTTCGATGAGGGGTTATGATTGAACCAATAGAATAATAAATAAGAACTTAAATGAATGGGAGAGATACGGATGAATGTATATGACAAAGCTTATGAATTAGCCAAAGCGCTTAAGGAGAGCGAGGAAGCAAAGCTGCTGAAGCTCGCCAAGGAGGAAGCGGAAGCCAATCCCGAGGCCAAGAGCATGCTGGATGATTTTCGCGAGCGCCAAACCTTCCTGCAGCAAAAAATGATGGCTGGTGAAGAGCCATCTGCCGAGGACATGGATAAGATGAATAAGCTCTACGAGGTCATCTCGCAAAATCCGCAGATCGGCAAGCTGCTCGATGCAGAGCGCCGCTTTGCGGTCGTGTTCGAGGATGTTAACCGCATTATTTCTGATGTATTGAAATCTATCGTAGATTAAGCGTAAACGGCTGTCGCCGTCCTTTGGCGGTAAAAAGATAAAAGACATATAACCTGTCCCTGCTTCATAGAATGGTAATGCGGACAAGATGATTGGCCGCTTATGACTCTGTGAAGGAGCTGAAGGTATGTTTTCCGGAAAAGGCCGTCATGTATTGTATTTGCTTATAGCGATTGCGATGCTCGTATATGCGCTTCCGCGTCTGGAACTGAGCGCGCCGTGGAGCTTAATGAGTGTATTTGGACTAGTGTGGCTCGCGTTTGCTTCATTGATTGTCATCGCGAATGTCAATGTGTTGATTATGAGTGAGGAGAAACGAAGAGAGCTGGCTCGCATTAAGAAGGCAAAGGCGCAGCTTTGGGAACAGAAACTTTTGCAGAAAGCTTCTGCTTCCAAAAGAGCGCGTGGCTAGCTTACGATTGAGAGGAATTGTGAGTGAGCTGCTGAAAAAAAAGAAGACCCGCCGGTCCAATGGACAGCGGGTCTTTTTTTTTGAAATTTTAACCTTATACGATGCTTAGATTTTACCGCGGAACGAGCTTTCGCCGCCAAGGACGGCGTCAGCCGTTTACGCATGTATATAAACTTATCGATCTGAGGTTCGCTTATTGAATTTCTTTAAATTGAACGAGCTGTTTGACGAATCGATAAACGGCTTCCTGCTCCTTCAAGCTTAAGCCGTTCATTTGATGAACAACCTTGGTCGCGTAGCCTTCTTCCTCAGGTGAATCTGCGTCATCTGCAATGGATATGACGTTCACGATTTTCTCCAGCGGCGTTTGGAGCGCATGCGCGATTTTGCTGAGCACATCAATTGTGGGATTTTTTTCGCCGCGCTCAACCTGTCCCATATAGGATGCGTTTATGTCAGCGCGCAAAGCAAGCTGCTCCTGGCTTAGCCCTCTTTTTTTTCGCAGCTGACGGATATTTTCACCAACAAGCCCCGCAATTTCACTCATTTTGTCACCTCAGCCTAACGATAAAACTTTAGCATTCCGTCAACAACGTCCTATAGAGCATATTAAAAAAAACGACTATAGTCATTGACTAAGAGCTGGGCTCTTTACTATAATTGTGTAAAAAAGTATCATTCTAATATTATGATTACCTATTAAGGATCAATTTACCAATTGAAAGATTGATGGTAGGATAATAGAGGTCAAAAATATTGACGCGAGGAGGATGGAAAAGTGGTTGACGAATTCGATTTCTTCAGAAAAGTTCGTGCATATTATAACAATGTTCCCTTCCTTGTACAGTTCACCTACCGCTTGTCTCATCGTGTCGATAAGGCTGTTACGGCAAGAGGTACGTTTAGCTGTCGCGTTAATCCGCATACCCAAATCGTTGAATATGTGCTTGATCTGAAATCAGACTCTATTTCCAGACCATATAGCGAACATAGCTCTTTTTTGTTCTCCAGTATATATGAAGAAATTCCGGCGCAATTTATTGAAATGAATCAATTTCCCATTCAATCGCTGCGTTACCCGCTTCCGATTGAATACGATTGGCAGGCCTTTGTGATGTCCGGCGCGGAGGATGCAATCCATATGCAATCGATACAGCAGCTATTCAAAAAATGGAGATTCAAGAGTACGGATGAACAGCTGGTGGACGGAAAACTAAAGGTCGAGCAGGTGCTGCTGCAGTGGCAGCTTTAGACAGGACATAATCGGGGCGGGCATGACTTGTCCTTCTCTTTCACTTATAATAAGGGAATAGGTTTGCAAGTTGGACGGAGGACACGAAGTGGCACCAATCGGACCGGGTAACGAGACCAGCACGAAGCATGAACAGATTTTGAATTATATCCAAAGCCTCAAGATCGGAACGAAAATTTCAGTTCGGGCAATAGCCAAGGCGCTTAGCGTTAGCGAAGGCACGGCTTATAAGGCATTTAAAGAAGCGGAGAGCTCAGGGCTCGTCAGTACGAAGGAACGGATCGGAACGGTACGAATCGACCGTAAGCGCCGTGAGGCACTCGATCAGTTGACCTTTGGAGAAGTGGCTGAAATCGTAGAAGGAAGACTGTTTGGCAGCGCGGCCGGACTCGATAAAACGCTGCATAAGTTCGTTATAGGAGCAATGGAGCTGGATGCGATGCTGCGGTACATCGACGAAGGCAGTCTTCTAATCGTCGGTAACCGGACCGGTGCGCATCGCTGCGCACTAGAGGAAGGAGCCGGCGTACTGATTACCGGCGGCTTCGAGCCAAGCGCGGAAGTGATCAAGCTGGCAGACGAGCGGGCACTGCCGATTCTCTCGTCTAGGCATGACACCTTCACGGTTGCCTCTATGATCAATAGAGCAATGTATGATCGTCTGATTAAACGTAAAATCATGTTGATTGAAGATATCGTAACCTTCAGTAAACCGGCGGATGTGCTTCGAATCGGACAGTCTGTTCAAGACTTCCATAAGCTTTCCCGCGAAACCGGCTATTCCCGTTTTCCCGTGGTAGACGAGAGAAGCAAGGTAGTTGGAATGATGACGGCCAAGGATGCGGTTGGTTCGCAGGAGGAGGGTACGGTCGATCGGGTGATGACAAAACATCCGATTACGGCTGCTCCGAATATTACCGTTACGTCTGCTGCCCATACCATGGCCGCAGAAGGCATTGATTTGCTGCCGATCGTAGACAGGCACCGCAAGCTGCTTGGAGTTGTAACAAGGCAAGAGGTTCTTGATGCCATGCGATTTGCAGGCAAGCAGCCGGAATCCGGAGAGACTTTTGAGGATCTGATGTGGGCAGGTTTTATGGCAACGGCAAATGTCAGTGCAGCCGGGCAGGACGAGCTTGGCTTAGCGTATAAAGGGACGATTACACCGCAAATGTCGGGAGCGCTTGGGATGGTGTCGGAAGGTTTGCTGGCTACGTTAATGACGCAAGCTGCGCGCAGAATGATTCGGGAGACCGCCAAGCGTGATTATCTGCTGGAGAGCATGACGACTTATTTTGTAAGGCCCGTACAAATTGATAGCGAAGTGACGATTATACCAAGGGCACTGGAGCTGAGCCGGAAGTTTACGAAGCTTGAAATCGAGGTTAAGGATGCGCAGGGCTTGGCCGCCAAAGCGATGATGACGGCCCAAATGATTGATCCCTACTAATCGCAGGTTAATTTTTAGGCGTGCTGTATAGGCTGAGGCTACGAAGTCCGGCAAAAAGGTTGAACACGCCGATGACTAAAAAAATCGCGCCTATGACGATGCGAAGGGTAGATTCCCCAGACAAAAACAGCTGTACCAGAGCAATAAACAGCAGCATGACCCCCATGCTAATGTTCATTCTGGCCGAGAAAAGAGATCTAGTCCTCGCATCGGAGGAACGGCGCGATTTAAAGCTGAAAACAGCAGAAAGCACGAGTGAAATAAGGATGCCCGGAACGAGCAGCCATTGTAGAAGTTGATCCAAGAAAAAGCAGCTCCTTTAAGTTATGTAGGTACAACAGCAACTCGCGATTAGACAGGCTCTATTGTATCACGAATCACAGGCGCGTGCTTAGGAGGGAGGCTTTACGTAGTCCCGGACCTCCACCCATACTTGAAGGATATTATCGACGACTAGAATCGTATTCACTTCAATCGTATAGTCCTTGTTATGCACATCCATATAAACTTTCCTTTCAAGCAGCTTCCTTGCGAAACGGGCGTCGGAATCGATCTCGTAGATGCTCCTTCCTAGGAAACTCTTAAGATCCTCTTTGATACGTTTGATCAGCTCGGCTTCGGTGACTTGATCTAGTCGAGGCCGTTTGGTATCTTGCCCGGCTTCCTTCTCGATGCGAGGGAGCACGCTTTTTATAACCGTATGCTGATTTTTGAATTGGTTTAAGTTCTTTATATCCGTCTCGTACTGCTCGAGTTGTACCTCAAGCTCGCTCTTCAATGTAATTAAAGCCTCGAACCGCGCCAGAAAAATGGAATTGTACACAATTGCCCCAATGATCATCCCGAGTGTTAATACC
Organism: Paenibacillus sp. 01T443; assembly: GCF_056398325.1. Lineage (NCBI taxonomy): Bacteria > Bacillati > Bacillota > Bacilli > Caryophanales > Paenibacillaceae > Paenibacillus > Paenibacillus sp. 01T443. The sequence continues at coordinate 36,127 of NZ_JBFTPE010000031.1, read as the reverse complement.
CCTACCATTTGTAGTCCTCTCACGAAACGGTCAAACGGCGGCAGACGCATCGCTTATGCGGCTCCCTTGCAGATGAGACGAACCAGTTCCGTACCTAAATGTGCGCCAAGAAAAGCGATGATAATAAAACAAATCTGCTGCGCGGCAGGCGATAATTGCCCCTGCATGATATTGCTTTCAATGACGCGAACAGGATCGATGGAGCCTCCAATCGCTGCTACGATCGCCCATATTTTCAGCCTTGCGGCTGTGTCAAGCATAGTCGTCGCAGGCGGCAGCAGCATAAACACCGACCCGATCCCCGCAAGTGTAGAGCCCCCTAAGACAACGCCGAACGCAATAAAGAAATCAAGTCCCGCTTTGGACAAAAAGTAGCTCATCGATATCCCTCCAAAAAAATAGTGATGCATCACAACGCTCCATGCCGTATGCTCTTCTACCATTCTATGGGCGTGTCCACTGCGATTATGATAAAATAGAGTTAACTTATTTGGACGAAGCAGAAAGGATCGGATGCGATGAGCGGCCAGAACGAACAATCTTTCGTGCATTTGCACGTTCACAGCGAATACAGCCTGCTTGACGGCGCAGCCAGAATCCGTGACCTTACTGCAAGAGCAGCAGAGCTTGGAATGAAGGCGCTGGCGCTGACCGATCACGGGGTGATGTACGGTGCGATTCCATTTTACCGGGCATGCCGGGCGCAAGGAATAAAACCGATTATCGGGTGCGAGCTTTACATGACGACAGGATCTCGATTTGAGAAAGGTTCGCGCAAGGATAATCCGACTTATCATTTGATCGTGCTTGCCAAAAACGAAGCAGGTTACCGGAATCTGATGAAGCTTAGCTCAATCGGGCATTTGGAAGGCTTCCACTACAAGCCCCGTGTGGATATCGAGATGCTGCGAAAGCATTCGGATGGACTCATTTGCCTTAGCGCATGTCTCGGGGGGGAAGTATCGCAGCATTTGCTGCATGATCGGATTGAAGAAGCGCGAAGCAGCGCCCTGCGATACAAAGATATTTTTGGAGAAGATTTTTATTTGGAGCTTCAGGATCACGGCCTTTTGGAACAGAAAAAGGTAGTCGCTGAAATGATCAAGCTCGCTGCCGATACGGGCATTAAACTTGCGGCAACAAATGATGTGCATTATCTGCGCGCAGAGGATGCTGCTATGCAGGATGTACTGATTTGTATCGGAACGGGTAAAACGATTGAGGACGCCGATCGCTTGCGCATGCTGACGGATCAGATGTATTTGAAAACCGCGGAAGAAATGGCCCTGTTGTACCAGCATGTGCCGGAAGCGCTTGCGAATACGATGGAAATTGCGGGTAAATGCGAGCTGGAGCTGACGCTTGGCCGGGCTGCCCTTCCTATATTTCGGCCAGTACCTGCAGGGATGAGCTCATCTGAATATTTAATTACGTTATGCCGTGATGGCTTGATGGCCCGATATGCGGGAATGCCCGAGTGGGCGGCTGACGTTGATTTTAGGCAAAAGGCAGAGCAGCGGTTAGAGTACGAGCTTTCCGTCATAGATAAAATGGGATTCAGTGACTATTTTCTCATCGTATGGGATTTCGTTCGGTTCGCCCATGAAAGAGGCATAAGAACCGGTCCGGGACGCGGCTCGTCCGCGGGAAGCTTGGTTGCTTATACGCTGCGGATAACCGACGTGGATCCGCTGAAATATAAGCTGTTGTTCGAACGGTTTTTGAATCCGGAACGGATCTCCATGCCCGATATCGATATTGATTTCAATGATGAGCGCCGTGATGAGGTTATTGCTTACGTGGCTGCCAAATACGGGGATGAGCATGTTGCGCAGATTATTACGTTCGGAACGATGGCCGCAAAGGCTGCTGTTCGGGATGTAGGGCGGGCGATGAACGTGCCGTTTCAAGAGGTGGACCGCGCGGCTAAGCTCATTCCAAATCAGCTTGGCATCACGCTAGATGAGGCGCTGAGAATTAGCACCGAGCTTCGCGAAGCGAGCGAGCGTCAGCCGAAGACGGCAAGCATGCTGAAGATGGCATTGAAGGTTGAGGGGATGCCGCGCCATGCCTCTACGCATGCTGCGGGCGTCGTCATCTCTCAAGAACCTCTTACGCACTATACCCCTGTGCAGGCAGGTAGCGAGCAGATTCCTCTTACGCAATATTCGATGGAGCATTTAGAAGCAATCGGCCTTCTAAAAATGGACTTTCTCGGCTTGCGCACGCTCTCGATCCTTGAGCGCGCGCTTCAGGCCGTAAAGGAGCAGCACGGCAAAGTGATCGATTTCCATACGATCAGCGACGATGATCCGGCAACGTATGCGATGCTCAGCCGCGGGGATACAACAGGTATTTTTCAGCTCGAGTCCGCAGGTGTCCGGCGTGTTCTGAAGGAAATGAAACCGACGGAGTTTGAGGATATCGTCTCTGTTCTCGCTTTGTATCGTCCAGGACCGATGGAGTTTATTCCGAAATACATTCAAGGCAAGCACGGGCTTGTCAACGTTGAATATCCGCATCCTTCACTTGAACCGATTCTTGCGGATACCTACGGTATCATCGTATACCAGGAGCAAATCATGCAAATTGCGTCCTTAATGGCAGGTTTCTCGCTTGGCGAAGCGGATTTACTGCGCCGCGCTGTCTCCAAGAAGAAGCGCGAAGTGCTTGACGAGGAGCGGGCGCATTTTGTAAAAGGCAGCTTGGCCGAGGGTTATTCCGATTCCGATGCCAATCATGTCTACGATATGATCGTACGGTTTGCCGATTATGGCTTTCCGCGCGCGCATGCTGCGGCTTACGGCGTGCTTGCCTTCCAGACGGCTTGGCTCAAAGCCAATTATCCCGTTCCCTTTATGGCTTCGATGCTGGCCTCTGTAACCGGGAACCAGCGGAAGACGGCAGAATACGTGGATGAATGCCGTCGGATGGGCATTGCAGTTTTGCCGCCGGATGTAAACGAAAGCAGCGTTTCCTTTACACCGACGAATCAAGCCGTCCGCTTCGGTCTTGCGGCAATCAAAAACGTTGGAACGCAGGCTATTGAAGCGCTCTTGAAGGAGCGCGGCGAGCGGCCTTTTGAAAGCCTTCTAGATCTTTGCAAGCGAGTGGATTTGCGGGTTGTGAACAAACGGGTGCTGGAGTCTCTCATTCAAGCGGGAGCGTTCGATTCGCTGCCGGGGCATCGTGCTCAGCTGCTTGCCGCTCTAGAGGAAACGGTAGAAACCGCAGTGAAATGGCGTAAGGAGCGCGAAGAGCTGCAAATCGAAATGTTCGGTCTCGACGAAATTCAGAATTGGGATGTCGAGCTTCCGGATATTCGTCCCTATACGACGGGGCAGCAGCTGGATTTTGAGCGAGAGCTGCTAGGTCTTTACTTATCGGGGCATCCGCTGGATGCAGCCGAGCAGCAGCTTGCGCCGTTAGGACTTGACCGGCTGCTCGAACTAAGTGATGCAAAGGACGGCGTGATCGCCATCGTGGGCGTTATGGTTGTGTCGGTTAAGCCTTACACGAATAAAAAAGGTCTCTCCATGGGCTTCATCGAGCTGGAGGATCGCATTATGCGAGTAGAAGCGGTCGTTTTCCCAACGATCTGGAAGCGGATAGGCAGCAAGCTTGAGAAGGGCGGTCTCGCAATCATACAAGCTACGGTTCAACAGCAGGATGATGATTATAAGCTGATCGTCGAGGATTGCGTCCCGATTGAGCATGAGAATATGGATCTTGCTGTTCATGTAGGACGGCTCCAAAAACAGGCAAAATCGCGTGCGGCACGCACGGTCGGCGGCACTTCCGCTCCAGGCAGAGCTGCCACGCCGGGACCTGCCGCACTAGCCACTCAAGCTGATCGGCCTGCTGCTGGGAATCAAGGAGCCTTCAAAAACAACTCACAGGCAGATAGAAAAAGCGGAAATGAGCAAGGGCGATCACCTTCGGATGAGCGTAAGCCGCAGCGGGTTTATATCAAAATAATTTCAGAAAATGAGCAGCCCGTTATACTTGAGCAGCTTAAAGCGATACTCTCGGAACATTCCGGTCAGCTTGCTACCGTGTTGTTTTACGTGCAAGGACAAAAGTCGATTGCGCTTAGCGATAGTTATCGCGTTAAACCGTCCGAGCAGCTGCTTGCTGCAGTTGAGCAGCTGCTCGGCGAAGGCGCGATCGTGGTCAAATAAGCAAGGACATTTCTACCCTTCCTAAATATCCTGTAAACAAAAGTATTTCGTATGCACGTCAGGGCTTGTACGCGCATATGTTTAGAGATACAAGCGACGATGGCAATGGAGCTTCCGATTGGGGAGCTGCATGTTAAGGACAGTGTCATCTGATCACGCTATTGTTTCCAAGATAGACGTACAAGCAGTTACGGGAGGGATGAGTCCGATGACAGGAATCGAGAAATGGCTCTTAAAACGAGGGGTATCGATCGACGACGTAACCGAAATCGTATATTCGCTGCAGCGTCCCTACAATGGTGATTTGACGATGGAAGATTGTGAGGAAAGCGTTAGGGCGGTACTCGATAAGCGCGAGGTTCAATATGTCATGTATACAGGGATTGCTTTAGATGAGTTAGCGGAGCGTAAATTACTGCCTGAGCCCTTGCAATCGATCATGGAATCCGATGAATCGCTTTATGGTGTCGATGAGACGCTGGCGCTCGGCATAACGAGTGTTTATGGCATGATTGGATTGACGAGCTTCGGATATTTGGATAAAGTAAAACCCGGTATTATTCGTCAATTGAATGTGAAAGGCGAACGCATTCATGTGTTTCTGGACGACTTGGTTGCTGGTTTAGCCGCTGCTGCATCGGCGAGAATTGCGCATCAAGACCCGAAAGCGATCCGATATGATTTGCCGGATTCGCCATGACTATGGTATCATTATGAGATCATATGGCCTGTTACCGGGATAGCTATGCTTAGTAAGTGAGCTTTGCGGAAGCAAAGTTTTCAGGAGGTACCATGATGTGGACGGTCATTTATATCGCACCAACAGCAAAAATCGCAGATAACATCAAGAAGCGGCTAACGGAGGAAGGATTTTTGGTGAAAATCCGCTCTGTCAATCTGTCCAAACAGCAATACGAGATACTAGTCCCATCTGGCGAGTTGGAGGAAGTACAAGAAGTATTTAACTCCATTATGCGGCCACTATGATGGATAGCTCTATACTATTGCGCCTTGAGAGGTGTCACACGTGCAAATAAAGGATTTATTTACGAAGAAGAAATATGCGACAATACCATCGGAGCCCCGCAAGCGTGAGGTTCCTGAGGGCTTGATGAATAAGTGCTCGAAATGCGGCACCATTCAGTATAGCAAAGAATTGGAAAAAAACTTGAAGGTATGCTCCTCTTGCGGCCATCATTATCGTCTTAGCGCTTGGGAGCGTATTGCTTTAACGCTCGATGAGGGGCATTTGCTAGAATACGATGCGGATATGGAATCCGTCGATCCTCTTAACTTCCCTGGGTACGCAAGCAAGCTTGAGCAGCAGAAGAATAAGTCTAATCTTCGCGATGCTGTCATCACAGGAGAAGGTACGATCGGCGGTTTTCCGGTTGTCGTAGCCGTTATGAGCTTTGATTTCTTTACGGGCAGTATGGGATCAGTCGTTGGTGAGAAGATAACGAGAGCGATTGAAGCGGCTCATGCCAAACAGCTGCCGCTTCTTATTTTCTCCACCTCGGGCGGCGCCCGGATGCAGGAAAGTATTCTAAGCTTGATGCAAATGGCCAAAACAAGCGCAGCGCTTTCGAAATTTCAAGGCGCAGGCGGTTTGTTTATTTCAATTTTTACCGATCCTACTACGGGCGGGGTTTCGGCAAGCTTTGCAAGCTTGGGCGATTACAATTTGGCCGAGCCTGGCGCATTGATCGGTTTTGCCGGACGAATTGTTATCGAGCAAACGATTCGCCAAAAGCTGCCTGACGACTTTCAAACGGCCGAGTTTAATTTACAGCACGGCCAATTGGATAAAGTCGTACACCGCAAAGATATGAAGCCGACGTTAGCCAAGCTGCTTGATATGCATTGCGTAAGGGGGGAAACATCCTATGGCGGGTGAGCTGCCTTTTGAGAAACCGTTAATTGATTTGCGGCAGAAGGTTACGGAGCTGAAGACTCTAAGCGTGGAGAAGGGAATTGACTTCACGGAAGAAATTTTGGGTCTTGAGCAAAAGTGCAAACAGCTGGAAGAAGAACTGTACAGCGAGCTGTCTCCGGCTCAAAAAATGCATATGGCGCGCCATCATCAGCGTCCGACGTCGCTTGACTATATTCAAACGGTGTTTACGGATTATATGGAGCTGCACGGGGATCGTTTGTTCGCGGACGATCTTGCGATCGTTGGCGGCCTTGCCAAGCTGAACGGAGTACCAGTAACGGTAATCGGACATCAGCGCGGTAAGGATACCCGTGAGAATATTGCGCGCTTTTTCGGCAGTCCTCATCCCGAGGGCTTCCGTAAAGCGCTTAGGCTTATGGAGCAAGCGAATAAGTTCAAACGACCAATCATTACTTTTATCGATACGAAGGGTGCTTATCCGGGCAAAACTGCTGAGGAACGCGGACAATCAGAAGCGATTGCGCGCAACCTGAGAGAAATGGCCGGCTTCGGCGTGCCTATCATTTGTATCGTTATCGGTGAAGGCGGGAGCGGTGGAGCGCTTGCATTAGGCGTGGGAAATCGTGTGCTAATGCTGGAAAATGCGATTTACAGCGCGATCTCCCCGAATGGAGCCGCTTCTATTTTGTGGAAGGATGCTTCCAAAGCGGATCAAGCTGCTGAAGCGATGAAAATTACGGCCAAGGATTTGCTTGAATTTGGCATTATAGAAGATATCGTTATCGAGCCGCAGGGCGGAGCGCATAAGGATTTAGCTTTTCAAGCAGAACAAATAAAAGATAAGCTGTGGAAGCATCTTCAGGAGCTTCTTCCTTTGAGTGCGGAGCAGCTGATCGAGGACCGTTATAAGAAGTTCCGAAAGGTCGGCCAATTCAAAATTGTGGAGAAGCCGATTGAAGTGCCAAACACGCCGGCAGCAGACGCGAACAGCGTTCAAGCAGCTGACGGTAAGGTACAAACATCTGAACAGACGGAAGAAGCGACACCGACCGTTCAGTAAATTATATGTAAAATTGATTATTTCACTGTACAAGCAGTGGGATGTCATGTCAGTATAAAAAAGAATATCAGGCAATTTACGGAGGAAATATAACATGCGCAAAACGAAAATCGTTTGTACAATCGGTCCATCCAGCGAATCACTGGAAAACACAAAGAAACTAATCAAAGCAGGCATGAACGTTGCCCGTCTTAACTTCTCCCACGGAGATTTCGAAGAGCACGGCAACCGTATCAAAAATATCCGCATTGCAAACGCTGAGCTTGGTACTTCGGTAGCGGTTTTGCTTGATACTAAGGGTCCTGAGATTCGTCTCGGCAAGCTAAAGGAAGAGCCTATTGAATTAAACCAAGGCGATACCGTTACGCTTACTACAGAAGAAATTCTGGGTGATCGCAATCGTGTCCCTATTACTTACAACAACCTGCCTAACGATGTAACCATYGGCTCGACTATTTTGATTGACGACGGCTTGATCGGGTTGACGGTAGAAGAGGTTCAAGGAACTGAAATCGTATGCCGTATCGTTAACAGCGGTCCAATTAAAAGTAAAAAAGGCGTTAACGTACCTGGAGTGAAGATCTCTTTGCCTGGTATTACCGAGAAGGATGCGAATGATATCGTATTCGGAATCGAGCAAGGCGTAGATTTCATTGCAGCTTCTTTCGTGCGTAAAGCAAGCGACGTGCTTGAAATCCGCGAGCTTCTTGAGCGTCATAATGCAGGACATATTCAAATCATCTCCAAAATCGAAAACCAAGAAGGCGTAGACAATCTTGATGAAATTCTTGAGGTTTCTGACGGCTTGATGGTAGCGCGTGGCGACCTCGGCGTTGAAATACCGGCAGAAGAAGTGCCGCTCGTGCAAAAAAACATGATCAAAAAAGGTAACCGCGTAGGTAAACCGGTTATCACAGCTACACAAATGCTGGATTCCATGCAGCGCAACCCTCGTCCTACTCGCGCTGAAGCGAGTGACGTTGCAAATGCGATTTTTGACGGTACAGATGCGATTATGTTGTCCGGCGAAACAGCTGCGGGACGTTACCCGACAGAATCCGTACAAACAATGGCACGTATTGCCGAGCGCGCTGAAGCAGCTTTGGAATACCGTGAAATGTTTACAAAACAAGCAAATGCACAACAAACATCAGTTACTGAGGCTATTTCGCAGGCTGTTGCTAACTCTGCTCTTGACCTAAGAGCAAAAGCGATCATTACATCGACGCAAAGCGGCTTTACTGCTCGCATGGTGTCGAAGTATAAGCCTAAGGCTCCGATCATTGCAGTAACTACAGATGAGAAGGTATTGCGTCGCCTATCTCTCATTTGGGGCGTATTCGCAGTACTTGGTCCAGATGCTGATACAACAGACGAAATGTTTGAAAATGCTGTAAAAGGCGGTATGAGCACAGGTTTCCTTAACCTTGGCGATACTGTAGTAATTACAGCTGGCGTTCCTGTTGGCCGCGCTGGTACTACAAACCTTATCAAAATTCACCACATTGGTGAGCTTTTGGCACAAGGACAAGGTATCGGAAGCCAAACGGCAATCGGTAAAATCGTTGTAGCCCGTACACCGGAGGAAGCGATCGCTAAAACGACTCAAGGCTCTATCTTGGTTACGATCTCGACGGACAAAGAATATATGCCTGCGTTTGAGAAAGCTGGAGCGGTTATTACGGAGCAAGGTGGAATTACGAGCCATGCTGCAGTAGTCGGTCTTAACCTTGGGATCCCTGTTATTCTCGGCATTGCAAATGCGACCGAAGTGCTTCAAGATGGTATGGAAGTAACCATTTACGGCGAAACAGGCGTTATCTATCACGGCCAATCGAAAGTACTTTAATTACAGAGGTACTTTTATAACAACTATATATAAGCACAAAACGAAAGCGATGGTGATCTCACCGTCGCTTTTTGTTAATCCGTCATATGGTAAATAAGCTTTCTATAAAAAAGCTCTTGGGGGAAGATCATTTATGCTGACAGCTGCCAGGTGGTTTACGCATCCGATTCGTGTCCGATATCAAGAAACCGATCAAATGGGTGTTGTCTTTCATGGAAATTATGTAACTTGGTTCGAAATTGGACGTACAGAATGGATAAGAAATGCGGGCTATACCTATAATGCAATCGAGGAGCAAGGCCTGCTGCTTCCTGTTGTTGATTTGCAATGCCGCTACGTTCTTCCTGCACGATATGATGATACGATTCTTGTTTGCACGCGTATAGCTGCGTGCACACCCGTACGCGTTACCTTTGAATCGCAGGTCAGAAGGGTTGATGCTTCAGATTTTCATGCATCAGAAATCGCGGCTGACGAGCAGCTGCCAGGTGAGCTGCTAGTCGAGGGCGGAACTAAGCATGTTTGGGTAAATACCGAATGGCAGCCGGCACGCTTAAACAAAGTAATGCCTGATTTATACAATCTTCTGCTTTCGAAGTAAGTTCACTTCGCAAACCAAGCTTCTGCATACGAAGTAAGTTTGCTTCGCAGACCAAGCTTATGCTTACGGAGTAAGTTTGCTTCGCAAACTTTTGAGGAGGTCCAACCATGTACAAATGGCTGTTGGGAGTTTTTATTATCGTACCCGTAATCGAGCTGTGGGGTATTTTACAAATGGGCAGTTGGATCGGCGGCTGGAATACATTTTTTATTCTAATCGTAATGGGATTGGCCGGAGCCTATTTAGCGCGGGCAGAGGGCCGCAAAGTTTGGGGAGAGGCGCAGCGTCAAATGCAAGCTGGGCAAATTCCCGGACAAACCATGCTGGATGGGCTTTGTGTGCTTGTAGGAGGCATTTTTCTGTTAATGCCAGGATTTTTGTCCGATATCTTGGGTATAACACTTCTTTTCCCGGTGACGCGGACTTTCTATAGGCGGCTGATGCTGCAGTGGATCGAGGATAGGATGCGAAACGGTAATTTTAAGATCGGAAGGTTCTAATGTTTACGCCACATTTACAAAAGGTTAACATGGGAATAATAGTTATCCTTCATAATGATATGGGTAGATGACGTTTCCTGCAGCATTCTTGAAATGCATTTTGAAGCGTATGCTTAAAAAGCAGGTTAAATTCGTAAAATTACTCAGGAGGCGTGAGAAATGACCAAGCTTTTGTCCAACTATGTAAATCGTGACCTAAGTTGGATCGAATTCAACCGAAGAGTTCTCCAAGAGGCTCAGGATCCCAGCAATCCGCTGCTGGAGAGAGCTAAGTTTTTGGCAATCGTGACAAGCAATTTGGATGAATTCATGAGCGTAAGAGTCGCAGGCATACAAATGCAGATGAGAGCCGGATTGTCGAAAATGGATTTTACCGGATATACGCCGTCCGGTCTCTGGAAAAGGCTCATTAAACGCGCAACGCAAATGGTTAACGATCAATACCGTACATATAGAGAAGTATTTCGCGGCCTCAGCCGTGAAGGAATATTTATTCGTTCGCTCGAGGAGCTCAACATATCGCAGACGAAGGCGGTCTCGGACTATTTTCATGAAATTGTATTTCCTGTACTCACGCCGATGGCTGTCGATCAGAGCAGACCGTTCCCACTCGTTCATACCAAAGAGTTATATTTGGCAGTGCTTTTAAGACAAGAGGGAGATGCTTCTGAGGAGGAGCCTTTGTTTGCGATTGTACAGGTACCGTCTATCCTGCCAAGGTTCGTTCCCGTTCCCGGAAGAATCAACAGCAAGAAGACTGAATTTGTGCTGCTTGAGGATTTAATCGAACAATTCATTGATACGTTATTCAACGGTTACATTCCTTTCTCCGTTAATCCGTTCCGCCTCACAAGGGATGCCGACATTACGCTGAACGAAGAAGATGCGGAGGATCTGCTCGAGGAAATCGAGAAGGAGCTTCGCCGTCGCCGCTGGGGAATTCCGGTAAGGCTTGAGGTGGGTAAGGGCATGCATCCCTATGCACTCGAAATGCTTACGGAAGAGCTGGAAATCGAAGATAATTTATTCGAAATCGACGGACCGCTTGATTTAAGCTTCTTGATGAAGTTCGCCAGTGCTGTTCCGGGCAATGATAATTTACGTTATGAGAAGCTGGAGCCGGTCTACCCGCGGGAATTCGATGATACCGACGACATGTTTGAAGTCATTCGTCAACGTGATGTGCTCATGTACCATCCTTACGAGTCGTTTGAAGCCGTAAATGATTTTGTTATGCAAGCCGCATATGATCCGAACGTGTTGGCGATCAAAATGACCTTATACCGCGTCAGCGGCCAGTCTGCGCTCGTTCAAGCGCTTGCGAAGGCTGGTGAAGCTGGGAAGCAGGTGACGGTTGTTGTAGAGCTAAAGGCGAGGTTTGACGAGGAACGGAACATTGCCTGGGCGCGTCAACTGGAGAAGGCGGGCTGTCACGTCGTATATGGTCTAGTTGGGTTAAAGACGCATGCGAAAATATTGCTTGTCGTTAGACGGGAGCATGGCACGCTGCGCCGTTATGTCCATGTAGGCACCGGCAACTACAATGATAGTACGGCTACCTTGTATACTGACATCGGGCTGTTTACTTCGCACCCGATTATCGGCGGAGACGCATCGGCCTTATTTAATGAGGTAACCGGCTACTCTTCTCCATATGAGTGGAAAGCCTTCGGTGTTGCGCCGTCGGATTTGAAGGAAAAGCTATACCGGCTAATTGATCGGGAAAGATTGAACGCAATTGCTGGGAAACCGGCGCGCATTATCGCGAAGATGAACTCGCTGTCCAATCAGGAAATGATCGATAAACTTTACGAGGCTTCTCAAGCCGGTGTGAAAATAGTGCTCATTGTCCGCGGGGTTTGCTGCTTGCGGCCGGGCGTGCCAGGACGAAGCGAGAACATTCAGGTTATCAGCATCGTTGACCGTTTCCTGGAGCATGCAAGAATAATGTATTTCTATAATGGCGGGGAGGAAGAGGTTTATTTGTCGAGCGCGGATTGGATGACGCGAAACCTGACTAGACGGATCGAGCTTATGTGTCCGGTATTCGATTCCACGCTCAGACAAATTTTGATCAAAATGCTTCATCTTAATATCAATGACAATGTGAAGGCTCGCGAGCTGCAGTCGAACGGTACTTATGAACACATTGTTAATGTCGATAAGCAGCCGTTCCGCAGTCAGTTCGAAGCGAAGATTATATCGTCGTGGAAGGGACGTGCGTAGCCGAATAGTCGAGGCTCGGCGTTACCCCCCACAGCTTTTTGAATTCGGTTCCCAGCTCTTCAACCTCGCGTCGCTCAACGGCCAGCGTCCCGCGCGGCTGAATCGGTCGCAGCAGCAGTTGATTGCCTGACAAGTGGACATTGAGCTGCGCAATGGCCTGCGTTTCCCCGCGGTCAAGAGCAGCTGACAGCTGCAGCAGCGCGCCAAGCTTATAAATCACATCAAGGTCGGATTCGTTCAGCAGTTCTTTATATTCAGAAATGTGCTGGCGGGCCCGGCCCTTGCTTTTGTACGAGGCGATTGCTGCTGTCATGATCATCTCCCGATGGGTAAGCCCATTTAACTGAGAGTTGATGATGAGGTAGAAGGAATGTCTCGCATACTCATAATAATCGATAGATGCGCCTATTCGAAACAGTTGCGATGCTGTATCAAGCAGTACTCGAGTTTGCATCGGCAGCGGATGGTTAGAATTGAGCACATCATAAATCTCAAGCGAGATGCGATTGACCTGAAGCACATGCTGCTTCGGCGCTTCCGGATGCAAGGCGCTCAAATTCGTTAGGCTGTATTTCAGCACGTCGTTCAGCTTGGGATGATTGGGAAACCGTGTCGCATGGAACAAGCCATCACGAAGCCCAGCTCCGCAAATACGGTAATAGGAAGCTTTGGTTGCCCGGAACAAAACTCTCAGAATGGCGACGCCCGGCACGACGACATCGGCGCGATCTTTGGACAAGCCCGGCAGCTTGCGTCTTTTGTCGAGCGGGAGCTTGCGCATTTGATGGAACAGCACATCGACCTGCTCGCTGGTAACCGGATAGTTATGCGTTTGCGGGAAGGGATATTTATATGCGGCTTGATGCATTTTACCTAATGCACGAACGGTGCCTCCTACTCCTACAAGCGGCAATCCCGGTGTGTCACCGATCCAACTCTCGTTACGTACTGCTTCTTGGACAAGTGCTTCAAGCGCCTTGAGCTCGTCGTCGCCGAGCATGCCTTTCGTTCCGAAACGTTTATTGAGGCTGACGCAGCCAAACGGAAAAGACACGGAGCGAACGAGAGAGCGGTTACGAAACAAAGAAAGCTCGGTGCTTCCGCCTCCGATATCAATCAGAAGGCCATCCCGGATATTCAGCGAGTTGATCATCCCTAGAAAACCGTAGGAGGCTTCATCCTCGCCGGAAAGCAATTCAATCGTCAAGCCGGTTTCGGCTTTTATCCGCCCAAGGATTTCAGATCGATTCTTGGCATTACGAATGGCCGCCGTAGCGACAGCTCGAATATTGCTTGTATGATTATGTGTGCAAATCATGGTAAAATGAGTCAGCGTGTCGACAAGCTCGTCGATCGCTGTACCTGGAAGACAGCCGTCATCATCAATACGTTCGCTTAATCTGGCAGGCCGTTTGCTGCTATCCGCCACGCGATGAGCACCATTTGCTGTCCTCTCATATACGACGAGACGGACTGAGTTGGAGCCTATGTCAATAATTCCGATACGTTGTCCTGTCATATAGCGCCTCCAATACAGCGAATTTTGCTCGTTATGTTATCTATCTGACATTTTACCACTATATTCGATTCTGTAAAAATAGTTTATAATGCGGCTAAAAATGGTGCGAATAGGGAAAAATGCAGCTGGAGCATACGACACGTTGTGGTGAAATAATAAGCGAAAAAAATATTAATGATGCTGATAAAGCATTTTTATGTCCGTATTTGTTCACTTCAGTGCCGAAATCATTTATGATTAAAGGCGACGGTACAAAAATGAATCCCTTTTATTGTTAACGATACCCATGTTAAAGGAGAGAGAACGATGACAGCAACTAAAGGTTTGGAAGGCATTGTAGCCGCGGCGTCCTCCATCAGCTCGATTATTGATGGCGTACTGACATACCGTGGTATCGATATTGATGATCTCGCGGAAAATGCATCATTTGAAGAGGTCGCATATTTGCTATGGTACGGAAAATTACCTACCCGTTCTGAACTTGACGGGCTGCAAAAGCAACTGGATCAATATGCAGCAGTTCCGCAAGGCGTTATCGATCAAATCAAGCTATATCCAAAAGATACAAATTCGATGGCTGCTCTTCGGACAGCGGTATCCAGTCTAGCATTGTATGATGCTTCCGCTAACGACATGTCCCCAGAAGCGAACCAACTGAAAGCAATTAAATTGCAGGCACAGCTGCCAACGATTATTGCTGCATTTGCTCGCATCCGTCAAGGACAAGAGCCGGTAGCTCCAAAACAAGGCGTGTCAATTGCATATAACTTCCTATATATGCTAACTGGAAACGAGCCAGCTGAAGTTGCTGTTAAGGCACTTGATCAAGCACTCGTTCTTCATGCTGACCACGAATTGAACGCTTCGACATTCGCGGCTCGCGTTACGGTTGCTACTTTGTCTGACATTTATTCGGGCGTAACATCTGCAATCGGCGCTTTGAAGGGTCCTCTTCACGGCGGCGCAAACGAAGCTGTTATGGTAATGCTTGAAGAAATCGGTTCTGCAGCTAACGTTGAGAGCTTTATTAACAACGCGCTTGCGAATAAGCACAAAATCATGGGCTTTGGTCACCGCGTATACAAAAACGGCGATCCGCGTGCGAAGCATTTGCAAAAAATGTCGCGCGAGCTTGGCAAACTGACAGGCAATATGGAGCTTTATGAAATGTCTGTTAAAATTGAAGAGCTTGTAACAGGACAAAAGGGCTTGAAGCCGAATGTTGACTTCTACTCCGCTTCCGTTTACACCACGCTTGAAATTCCGCGCGACCTGTTCACGCCAATTTTCGCGATCAGCCGCGTATCCGGTTGGAGCGCTCATATTCTTGAGCAATACCAAGATAACCGTTTGATCCGTCCTCGTGCAGATTACGTTGGACCTGTTAATGCTAAGTACATCCCGATCGAGAAGCGCTAATCGCAAATGTAGGATATAATTGAATTGGAGGGCGAACAAGCCGTTCGTTCTCTCATTCAAAATATAATCCTTTATAAGGCTATACATATAAAAGATTATATACCTACATGAAATAATATTAACATTTACCTGCCTCAGCGGCAGGTACCATTCTAAGGAGGATTTCATTCATGGCCCAGTTCGAAAAATTCGCACTTCCAACAGAAGGCGAGCAAATTACAATTGACAACGGTATTCTTCAAGTTCCTAACAACCCGATTATTCCTTTCATCGAAGGCGACGGCACAGGCCGAGACATTTGGAAGGCTTCGAAACGGGCTCTTGATGCAGCGGTAGAAAAAGCTTATAACGGCGAGAAAAAAATCGCTTGGTACGAAGTTTTTGCAGGCGAAAAAGCATTCAACGAGTACGGCGAGTGGTTGCCGGCTGATACGCTTACTGCAATCCGCGAATATATCGTAGCGATTAAAGGACCTTTGACAACGCCTATCGGCGGCGGTATCCGTTCTTTGAACGTTGCTCTTCGTCAAGAGCTTGATCTTTACACTTGCTTGCGTCCGGTTCGTTACTTCACTGGCGTACCATCCCCAGTAAAACGTCCTGAGCTTGTTGACATGGTTATCTTCCGTGAAAACACAGAGGACATCTACGCGGGTATCGAGTACCAAGAAGGTTCCGCAGAAGTGAAAAAAGTAATCGCGTTCTTGCAAAACGAAATGGGAGCTAACAAAATCCGCTTCCCTGAAACTTCCGGTATCGGCATCAAGCCAGTATCGAGAGAAGGTTCACAACGTCTTGTTCGCGCAGCGATCGAGTATGCAATCAAACACGGCAAAAAATCCGTAACACTCGTACACAAAGGCAACATCATGAAATATACAGAAGGCGCGTTCAAAAACTGGGGCTACGAAGTGGCTGAGCAAGAATTCGCTAACGAAACTTTCACATGGGGTCAATACGACCGCATTAAAGAAGCAGAAGGCGCTGACGCTGCTAACAAAGCACAAAAAGAAGCAGAAGCTGCTGGCAAGCTAATCGTTAAAGACGCTATCGCGGACATTGCTTTGCAACAAGTTCTAACTCGTCCAACTGATTTCGATGTTATCGCAACATTGAACCTTAACGGCGATTACCTGTCCGATGCTCTTGCTGCTCAAGTTGGCGGTATCGGTATTGCTCCAGGCGCGAATATCAACTACTTGACTGGACACGCTATCTTCGAAGCAACTCACGGCACAGCGCCTAAATATGCTGACCTTGACGTAGTAAACCCAGGTTCAGTAATCCTTTCCGGCGTAATGCTTCTTGAGCACCTAGGCTGGCAGGAAGCGGCTGACCTTATCTATAAAGGTATGGAAGCATCAATCAACAACAAAACAGTAACTTACGACTTCGCACGTTTGATGGAAGGCGCAACAGAAGTAAAATGTTCTGCATTCGCAGACGAAATCATCAAAAACATGTAGTCCATTCTTTAGCTTAAATAATAAGGGGAATCTCCCATATCTTTTCAATTGCATCCCTAATCTCTTCGCTCTAAGAATGGCGTCCCGGACGGAGGGGCAATACCCGCTCTTCGCTCTAGGAATGACGTCCCGCAGGGGACAAATTCCCGCTCTTCTCTCTAGGAATGGCGTCCCGCAAGGGACACACTCCCGCTTTTCGCTCTTGGAATGGCGTCCCGCAAGGGACACATTTCTGCTTTTCGCTTTAGGAATGGCGTCCCTCAGGGACAATTCCCGCTCTTCGCTCTAGGAATGGCGTCCCGTAAGGGACACATTCCTCCAGAAGCGTAAAGCGTGTCCTGCAGGGACGAAAGCGAGCCAAGCTCAACAGTTGCAAATGTGCGCAGGTCAAACTCCCGCGTTCGTCCAATTGGCAGGTGTCCAGAGGGCGCAGCGCCTCGGAGTCCTCCCTTGGAAGGGAGGATTTAGGTGGGTTCGAAAAGCATTAAGGATCGTAAATGAAAAAATGGGAGTCAAAGGGGTCCCCCCTCTCCCCTTCAAAATAAGCTATGTTACGGGAGGATTTACACAAGATGGCGATAAAACGTAAAAAAATCACAGTTGTAGGAGCTGGCTTCACAGGCGCGACTACAGCACTTATGCTTGCTCAAAAAGAACTAGGCGATATTGTTCTGGTCGATATCGCACCGCTTGAAAACCCAACTAAGGGTAAAGCGCTTGATATGCTTGAAGCTACTCCGGTACTAGGCGTAGACGCTAACATCATTGGTACTGCAAGCTATGACGACACGAAGGATTCTGATGTTGTCATCATTACTGCGGGTATCGCCCGCAAACCAGGCATGAGCCGCGATGATCTTGTTAGCACAAACGCAGGCATCGTGAAATCGGTATGCGAAAACATCAAAGCTACTAGCCCTAACGCTTACGTGATCATCCTAAGCAACCCGGTTGATGCGATGACTTATGCGGCATTCCAAACCCTTGGTTTTCCGAAGAACCGCGTAATCGGTCAATCTGGCGTACTTGATACTGCTCGTTACTGCACATTTATCGCCCAAGAATTGAATGTATCCGTTGAAGACGTTCGCGGCTTCGTGCTTGGCGGACACGGCGATGATATGGTTCCACTCGTTCGTTATTCGAACGTTGGTGGTATTCCAATCGAAAAATTAATTCCAGCAGAACGTATTGAAGCAATCGTGCAACGCGCTCGCGTCGGCGGCGGCGAAATCGTTAACTTGCTTGGCAACGGCAGTGCGTACTACGCACCTGCAGCATCCCTAGTGCAAATGACAGAAGCCATTCTTAAAGATAAAAAACGCATTATTCCGGTAATCGCCTTGCTAGAAGGCGAATACGGTTACGATAATTTGTTCATGGGCGTTCCGACAATCATTGGCGGCGACGGCATTGAGAAAGTGCTTGAGCTTGATTTGACTGTTGAAGAAAAAGCTGCGCTTGATAAATCTGCTCAATCTGTTCGCAATGTTATTCAAGTCGTAACTGGCTAATTTACGAACTGCTCGCAGATGAAATAAATGAATGCGTTTGGGAGGACCCTGACAGAATGCTGCCAGGGTCCTCCCTGTTTATTTTTTAGAGCGTAAGAGTTTTGGTTGAGGAGGAGGGGTCAGATTGATCGAACAAGCCAGAGAAGCGCTGAAACGGGTATACGGTTACGATTCCTTCCGAAAGGGACAAGAGGATATTATTTCGGGAATATTGCAGGGGCGCGATACATTGGCAATATTGCCAACCGGAGGCGGGAAATCGATATGCTACCAAATTCCATCGATGCTTATGCCGGGTACGTCACTAGTTATATCGCCGCTTATTTCATTAATGAAGGATCAGGTGGATGCACTGCGCCGGGTAGGCGTGTCCGCGGCGTTTCTTAACAGCTCATTAGGAGCTGCGGAATATCGCGATGTCATGCGGAATGCCATGCAGGGCGAATATAAGCTGCTGTACGTTGCGCCGGAACGACTTGACGCGCCGATGTTCCAATCGTTGTCGGAGCAGCTGTCCATTCCGCTCATCGCGATTGACGAGGCGCACTGCGTATCGCAATGGGGACATGATTTCCGTCCAAGCTACCGCCAGCTTGCAGGCTGGATTGCTCGTATGAAGGATCGGCCGCTCGTAGCTGCATTTACTGCGACGGCAACGACTGAGGTTGCGGCAGACATTTCGGAAATGCTGAAGCTTCGTGACCCGAGCGTATTTGTTACCGGGTTTGCCAGACCCAATCTGTCGCTATCCGTCGTTACGGGAGTGGATAAGAAGAAGTTTCTTGAGAGTTTTGTGTCCGGACGGAAGGAACAGTCCGGCATCATCTATGCGGCAACCCGCAAAGAAGTCGAGAATGTTTATGAGCAGCTGACACGCCGAGGCATTCAAGCTGGAAAATACCATGGCGGCTTATCGGATGCGGAACGGGCCGATACGCAGGAGAAATTCCGATTTGATGATATTCGCGTAATGGTCGCGACGAATGCTTTTGGTATGGGGATCGACAAGCCAAATGTACGTTACGTGCTTCATTGGCAGATGACCAGTGACATCGAATCCTATTATCAAGAAGCTGGCCGTGCGGGACGTGACGGCGAAGAGAGTGAATGTATTCTTTTATTCGAACCTGCCGACATGCAAGTGCAGCGCTTCCTGATCGAACAGGGCACCGGAGATTCTGACCGTAAGTCTATTCAATTGTCCAAGCTTAATACGATGATGAATTTCAGTCGTACTCAGCGCTGCCTGCAGCAATTTATCGTCGATTATTTTGGTGAGACCGGTGTCGAAGCTTGCGGCAAATGCAGCAGCTGCCTTGATAAAAGCGAGCCAGTCAATCGGACAGAGGAAGCAAAGATGGCGCTCTCTTGCGTTGGCCGGATGAAAGGTCGCTTTGGAGTGACGATGGCCGCTAAAGTACTGAAGGGATCAAGGGATAAGCGGCTGCTTGAGTTCGGGCTTGATCGATTGTCCACCTACGGCTTGATGCGTCATTTGCCCGAGAAGGAAATTGCGGATTGGCTTTATTGGCTCGTTTCAGAAGGCTATTTAAAGCTCAGCGATGGGCAATACCCGGTCGTCTCTTTAACCGCAAACGCGCTTCCGGTGTTGGAAGGCCGCGAATCGATCATGCAAAGAGTAAGAGCCACAGTAAGGC
Source organism: Paenibacillus sp. 01T443 (assembly GCF_056398325.1). NCBI lineage: Bacteria > Bacillati > Bacillota > Bacilli > Caryophanales > Paenibacillaceae > Paenibacillus > Paenibacillus sp. 01T443. The sequence continues at coordinate 16,237 of NZ_JBFTPE010000031.1, read as the reverse complement.
AAGCCGCATCTGCCGATAGTGCTAATGCATCGCCTTTGTTCGATGCGCTAAAGCAGTGGCGCAAAGAAAAAGCCGCTGTGGAAGGGGTACCGCCGTTTATGCTTTTCTTCGACGCAACGCTCCGGGAAATTGCCAATGCGCAGCCGCAATCGGTTGACCAGCTGTTAGGCGTGAAGGGGATCGGCGCGGCGAAAGCGGAAAAATACGGTGAGGATTTGCTCGCCATTATTCAAGCTTTTGATGGCGAAGGCAGGACAGCTGTGAAAATTTCTGCAGTCCCAAGAGAGTTTGTTAAAAGTACGAGTGACGATGAGCAGCCAAGCCATCTGACGACGCTTGCGCTTTTTTCAGCGGGACAAGAACCGGACGAGATAGCGAAGGATCGCGGTTTAAGCAAAGTGACGATAGAAGGCCATATTATCCGCTGTGCGGATGAAGGCGAGGAAGTAGACTGGAGCCGGATTATTCCCGCAGAATACGAGCAATTGATCGTGGATGCCATAGGCGAGCAAGGTACGGAGAAGCTGCGGCCGATTAAGGATGCATTGCCCGAGGAAGTTACTTATTTTGCAATTCATGGGGTTATGAGTAAATATGGTTTTAAAGGATAAAGAGGGAGATCATTTATTCATTTGAAGACATTGGCGCCCAGGTGTGAAAATTTCGGGAACGATTCAGGATTTGTATCCTAAATGCATGTATAAAGGCCCGGATTGGGAGCGTAGTCATTTGAAAAAAATCTCGTTTCTGATAAACTATTCGATATACACAATTTTGGCAGGAGTGGGTCGTTGATTACGCTTTACCAAAACAGGAGGAGTAAAAATGGATAAGGCAATGTTGTTTTTGCATGTATTAGGTGCAGTCGGAATGGGGTTTTATATCGTGCTGCCAATCATGATAGGCAGAGCGTCCAAGCTAGCCGGCGTTGGACAAGGAGGTCTAGCGGAGGGTTTGCTTTCGGCGAATCGCATCGCTCAGTACTTTCTGATTTTGCAGCTGCTTACTGGCGGTTATTTGATGTCCCAGGCTGATTACACGGTAGCTTGGATGGTAATCGTAGTCGTGCTTTTCCTTGGAGTAGCCGCGCTGGGCGGTATCATTTCCAAGCCGCTTAAGCTGGTCGTAGCTTCCATTCAAGAAGGCAAGAGCGCAACAGCGCATATTAGCAAAGCACGTGTTATGAGTATCATCGTGTTGGTGCTTTACATCGCGATCATTTACTTTATGAAGTTTCCAATGCTGGAAGTTTAATTCTTTATACTTAATTATAAAACGTGGTAGGGGGATTTTAACGTGCATGAATCATCACCGCAAATTGTAACGTTTGGCGAATCCATGGCTCTATTTATGCCGCAGGAGCATAAGTCGATTGAACGTGCCGCGACGCTTGAACAAAGCTTCGGCGGAGCGGAAAGCAATGTCGCAATTGGGCTTGCACGTCTAGGTACCTCCGTCGGATGGTTCGGCGCGCTGGGCGATGATCCGTTCGGCAAGATAATATTAAAAACGCTGAGAGGCGAAGGCGTTGACGTATCACGCGCGCAGGTCAGCACCGAAGCACCGACAGGGATGATGTTCCGCGAGCATGTAGCCGGCAGAATGGCTGTCCACTATTTCAGAAAGCATTCGGCTGCCAGTCGGATGCTGCCTGAGCACTTGGACGAGAATTATATTCGTGGCGCTAAGCTGCTTCATGTAACCGGTATCACGGCCGCGCTGAGCGAGGATTGCCGAAGAACCCTCCGCCGTGCGGTTGATATCGCGAAGGAAGCGGGCGTTTTGGTCAGCTTTGATCCGAACCTGCGTCTTAAGCTGTGGTCCATTGAGCAGGCCAGGGAGATTCTTTTGCCGCTTGCCGCAGAGGCGGATTACTTTTTGCCTGGATGGGACGAGCTTAAACTATTGTATGACACAGATGACTATGAGCATATCAAAGGTCAGCTGACCGAGCTAAAAGCAGTGTCCATTATTAAAGGCAGAGGCGATACAACGGTCGTATTGAATAATGGGCAAGAGGAGAGCTTGCCGTTTTATCCAGCCGAGCAGGTCGTTGATACGGTCGGTGCGGGAGACGGCTTCTGTGCGGGTTTCTTGGCAGGCATTATGAAAGGCTTGTCTCCAGTAGAAGCGGTACGCCTTGCAAGCATTAACGGTTCATTAGTCGTGCAGATGCGCGGGGACTGGGAAGCTTTGCCGGAGTGGAGCGTCGTTGAGCAGCGGATGTCCGCCAAAGCCTGGGTGGAGCGCTGACAATGGCTGAAGCAAACGGCAACAAGGGGCAGCGGCGCCGTGAGGCCGTTCTGCAGCTGCTAAAACAGCAAGGAAGAGTTACGATACCGGAAATGGTTGAACGCTTTGGCTGTTCGGAAGCGACGGCTCGCCGGGATTTGGAGCAGATGGAAGCCGAATATCCCGTGATCCGCACCATTGGCGGGGCGATGTACGATGGCATGAATTCGGTAAGGGATATGCCGTTTGCGGAGAAGGAAGGCCTTTCGATTCTGGAGAAGGAGCACATAGCCGAGCTTGCTGCCTCTTTAATCATGGAAGGCGACGTGATTGGTTTGTCGGGAGGCACGACCAATTTTCTTATTGCGAAGACCTTAAAGTCCCGGAAGGGAATAACGGTCGTAACGAATGCCGTTAACATCGCCATGGAGCTTGCAGGCAGCGATATTCAAGTTGTCGTAACCGGCGGCATCATGCGGCATAACAGCTTTGAGCTGTGCGGCCCGCTCGGGGAGGGCATGGTAGCCCATCTGCATATCGGAAAAATGTTTATTGGCGTCGACGGTATTTCTGCTGCTGGCGGTATTACGACATATTCAGAGCAAGAAGCGCAAATTGCCAAAGCACTTATTAAACGTTCGCAAGCGGCCTACGCCGTGTTCGACCATACCAAAACAGATCGCACCTCGTTATTCTCTATCGCTGCTCTGGCGGAACTGCGCGGTGTCATTACAGATCTCCCGCTCACAGAGGAGCTGGCGGAAGTGATGAAGCAGCAAGGTATTTCTGTACATGTAACGGGTTAACCCCTTGTTTTGGAAGACGTCAAATCCTGCTGAATGGATTTGACGTCTTTTTTCTGTACCGTAAAGCTCAAAGCATGAGCGGTTCTGCGAATATTTCATGCGTTGAAGCGGATGCTATCGCTGCCCTTGCGGGATGATTAAATTAAGTTCAGCGTTCCGACGACCTCATTCGTATCACCGTTCACATAGATGATAAGTTTTGGATCAAAGGTCACTTTGTACAAATGTTTTTTACTTTGTGGTTCCACGCCCTTAGGAATAGAGAATTGATTTATCATATCATCGAAATTGATCTTTTCTACTTCTGCTTTTTGCCAATCCGCGAGAGTTAACCTTCTTTCATCCGAGGAAAGACTGTTCCATGCCGCTTCACGAACAGCGTTTAAAGGTTGATGCTCGGCTAGCGTGTTTGAGCAGCCTATCAGAAGCAGCAAGCCTAACAGCAAGAGGGTAAAAGAAGATCCTATTCGCACATCAAATCCCCCTAAATAATGAGTCTATATCTTTAAGACGTTAGGTTGGAATATTTTGTTTCATCGGCATGCTAAGACAGCAACGTATTTCTAATTACATAGCCGTTCATAAAAAGAAAGCACGGGAGGCATGATTAGCGTCCGTGCTTTCTTTTTTGTTTCGATTTTATTTTATCCTTAGCGAGCTTCAAAAACGGAACGGCCTTGGACCCAAGTTTGCTTGATCCGGAGCTGTGCATCGGTCCAAACCAGATCGGCTTGCTTGCCGCTTGCAATGGACCCTGTACGGTCGCTAATGCCGAGCTGTTTCGCTGCATTACCGCTTGCTAATCGGCTAAGCTGCTCCAGGGACAGGTTGGTGTGCTCAAGCATGAATCGAATCGCATTGATCATCGTTAAGCAGCTGCCTGCCAATGCATTTCCCTCGCGCAGACGAGCTTCGCCGTCTTTAACGATAACGGCTAAGCCGCCGAGGCTGTATTCACCATCAGGCATGCCGGCAGCCGCCATCGCATCTGTAATCAGAATGACTTTGTCCGATGGCTTCGCGGCAAGCACCAGCTGGATCGCGGCAGGATGAACATGGATGCCGTCCGCAATAAGCTCTGCGGCAATACGGTCATCGGTCAGCACGGCGCCGAGCGTTCCCGGCTCGCGGTGATGGAGTCCCCGCATCGCGTTATACGTATGAACCGCTTGCGACAAACCTGCATCAGCGGCGGCGATGATTTCATCATAAACGGCATCCGTATGCCCGCAAGCGGTGTTGATGCCTTGCTCAGCCAGCCAAGAAATGGTTTCGATAGAGCCGTTTTTCTCGGGTGCAAGCGTAAGCTGCCGAATGAGATCAGGCCATTTCGAATGACAAAGCTGCATCCATTCCAGCTGCGGTGTTTGGATATGAGCGGGATTTTGAGCGCCGGGCCATTTCTCGCTTATGAAAGGCCCTTCCAAATGCACGCCGTACAAAGCTGCAAAAGGCATCTCGCTGCCGCGGTACTCGGAAACGGCTTGCAGTACAGCTTCGATAGCTTCCTTAGAGGCGGTCATCGTTGTAGCCAGCATTCCTGTCGTGCCTTGCGAAGCATGAAATTTAGTTATGGTATTAAAGCTTTCTCTGCTGGCATCCATAAAATCAGCACCGAAGCCGCCGTGCACATGCACATCAATAAAGCCTGGAAGCAGGTAGCCACCTTGACCATCAATGAGAGGAAGATCCTCTGCTGCTGAAGCAACTAGTTCAGCAGCATCTCCAGTAATAATCTGCGATATTTTACCGTTTTGAACGATGACACTGCCGTTTTCGACCCGGTCTTCAAGGACAATATTGACGTTATGAATGATCCAATTAGAACAGCTTATAGTCATTTAAACTAACATCCTTCCAGCCTCGCGATCAAGGAGAACGATAACGCGGGCATGTGTTTGAAGCAATGAAGCAGGCACGCTTGTCGTGATCGGACCCGTCAATGCTTCCTTTACAATCTCCGCTTTGTCTGAACCGCGGACGACTAATAAGATTGTGTTTGCTTTCAAAATCGACCCGACGCCCATTGTAATCGCATATTCAGGAACCTCATCCATAGAAGCGAAGAATCGTGCATTGGCTTCACGTGTTTCCTCTTTTAGCTTAACGGCATGAGTACCGCCGGATAGGTTGACATCCGGTTCATTAAAGCCGATATGACCGTTGTGGCCTAGACCAAGCAGCTGGATATCGACGGGCTGAGCCTCAAGCATGGCATCATAGCGGGCGGACTCCTCTTCCATGTCGGGAGCCATTCCGTTAGGCAGATGCGTTTGCTTTGCCGTGATATCAATATGTGAAAACAAATGCTTGTTCATATAATAAGCGTAGCTTTGGTCATTTTCAGGCGTGATGCCGACATACTCATCGAGATTAAACGTCGTAACTTCTTTGAAGCTAACCTTTTTTTCCTTGTACGACTCTACTATTTTGTCATAAATCCCAATAGGTGTCGATCCTGTTGCAAGACCAAGCACGGCGTTTGGTTTTTCGTTTACGATATTTATAAAAAGTTGTGCTGCATATGCGTCCAATTCCTGCTGCGTATCAAACATGATCATTTCCATGCGTATGCCCCCTTGATGAATTCGTTAGCTTTATTTTATATGAGTTTCGACGGATTAACAATATAAAATGATTGTAAAAATCAAATATATGATTTTTACAATCATTTATTCATTGGACAACTTCCTGCCATATCGCTAATAGGATAAAAGATTAGAACATTTAATGAATAGGCTTGTCTTTCTATTTACAGTTTTTATTCGTGTATGAATAACATTTGTATATTATGAGATGAAGTTTTGGACTAGAGAAAAAGAAGCAGTCTTATGTCGGCGGAAGAACTTCTGCTTTGAAACTGGGCTATTATACATTTGATCGAGGAACGACCTTCCTTATGATGCCTCATTTACTGGAGGAACTATTCCATGCGGCAGGACGCTCGCTTCATGACATGTAAGCACATCAGATAGTGGTGTTGGAGTTATTTCATATGACGAACCGAATATATGGAAGCTCAATTTAATGAGCTTGCTATAGGCTAGCCCATTTGAAGGTAGCGGGAATTGAGCTGCTGATTTCTTGCCTAAAAGGAGCATAAGCATAACTAAGAGGGGGTCTTCGGCCCCCTCTTAGTTATGCTTATGCGTTATTCCGTATACTTTACGTTCTGCTAGCACCAGCTATTTCATTGCCCTTTGCAAAATGAGCAGCGGCTTTTTCCGCTTGTTTGTAGGCATCGCCCAGCACGTCATCCCGATCTAAGAAAGCAGTCCCTTGGGCTCTAATAATCTGGTAGTCTTCGATGCCGATAAAATTAAATATGGATTTCAAGTACTTATGAGAATATTCGACCTCCGTATACCAATCGTTATTTGTATATACGCCGCCGCTTCCTTGTATGACCAGCAAGCTTCGCCCATCTTTTAATAATCCGACTGAGCCGTTCTCCGTATATTTAAAAGTTTCCTTGGCAATTAAAACATTATCCACGTAATCCTTCAGCTTCGACGGTACGTTGAAGTTATGCAGGGGCAGAGCGATGACATATTTGGTCGCTTTTTTGAATTGCTGGAGGATCTCAGACATGCGATTTGTAACCTTATTCTCTTCATCGGTTAGTTCTTTCTCTTGAGCTAGCTTCTCCCAGGCAGTCAGGACGGTTTGATCGATTGCCGGAACATGGTCTTCATAAAGATTGATTTGTTCGATGGCAGCTGACGGATTTTGCTCCTTATATGCCTCCAAAAAATGTTTTAAAACTTGCAGGCTATATGAGGTGGGCGAATCAACTTTTGGATGAGCGTTAATGATAAGAATACGTTCCATGTTTTTTATCTCCTTTAAGTGTATGGTTATGATTATAATGTCGATAATATAAATCGACGATATAACATATCAAGAATATACGTTTTATCTTATCGCTTGTCAAATGAATATTTTCCTATTTTATTTTAATAAAACCAGAGGATTGAGGGGTTGGACAAAGAATTTAATTACACTATTATTAATGATTGATCATTACTTTATTCGTAAGGATGCTGTTGTTTTCACGGCAAAACATTGATTCGGCTCAATGAGGATCTAAATGAAGTTCTACTGAAACAGTCCCAGGATGCAGCGAAATCTTTCTTTGCTAAATGATAAATGGAAAACGGCGGGATACCCCTGTAAGGGGTATCCCGCCGTTTTTTTACGGAATTGGACTGCAGGAAGCAAGACGAATAAAATAGCCATGACTCCCAATAATAATACTTTCATCCAAATGCAACGAAGAGGTGATTCAATTGCCGGATCAGAATATTAGCCAAGACCTGCAGCTTAATGAGACCCGGCTAAGGGAAACCTTTCATAAATGCTCGGATATTGTTTTCCGGAAGCTTCAATCCCCGGGAGAAAATGATATTTTACTCGTGTATTTGGACGGCCTGGCGGATACGAAAGAGCTGGAGAAGATGGTCATCCGGCCATTGCTCCAAAGGGCTGATCAGCCTGTTCATGACATTTTGGAGAGCCGGCTTATAGCAGTGGCCAGTCTGGAAAAGCTGACCGACATGGATGCTGCAGTTCAGCATATTTTATACGGAAGCACGGCGATATTCGTCCAAAATGAGCATGAGGCGATTATCGTCGGTCTCATTGACTTTCACCAGCGGTCCATAGAGGAGCCGACAATCGAAACTTCCGTCCGTGGGCCGCGGGAAGGCTTTACTGAAGTATTAAGAACAAATACGAGCATGATTAGGCGGAAAATAAATAGCCCGATGCTTAAATTCGAAGCCGTGGAGCTTGGGATTACGACACGCACGCGGGTTGTGATCACCTATTTGGAGGATCAAGTAGACGCTGGCGTGCTTCGGCTTGTCCAAGAACGAATAGGGCGCATCAAAAGCAAAAGCATTTTCGATTCCAGTTATGTCGAAGAACAAATTGAAGATACGCCTTATTCGCTGTTTCCCCAAGTCCAGAACACCGAACGGCCGGACACGGTCGCAGCCAGTTTGATGGAGGGGAAGGTCGGCATACTCGTTGACGGCTCGCCTAACGCCCTGATCGTTCCCATGACGTTCTGGTCAGGCTTCCAGGCGGCCGAGGACCATTACGAAAGGTTTTTATATGTGTCGGCGGTGCGCTCCATCCGGATCTCATTGTTTGTCATGTCGCTCCTGCTTCCGTCCGTGTTCGTAGCCTTAACGACCTTTCATCCGCAAATGATTCCTGCCAGTTTATTGATCAGTATTGCAGCTGCCAGAGAAGGGATTCCTTTTCCGACTGTGATGGAGACGTTTCTCCTGGAGGTCATGTTCGAAGGGCTCCGGGAGGCCGGTCTCCGCATGCCCCGGGCGGTAGGCTCGGCTGTCAGCATCGTCGGAGCACTCGTTATCGGCGAGGCGGCGGTACAAGCCGGTTTTATATCCGCGCCTATCGTAATCATCGTAGCAAGCACGGGAATCGCATCGTTCGCGGTTCCCAGATACAGCCTAAGTTTGCCGTTTCGCGTACTTCGCTTCCCGCTGCTCGGTCTTGCCGGATCTTTAGGCTTTTACGGCATTGCAACAGGCACAATCGTCATTCTTGCGCATATGTGCATGCTGGAATCATTTGGAGTACCTTATTTGTCGCCAATTTCTCCTTTCAAGCTGAAAGGCATTGGAGATACGCTTTATCGCAGACCACGTCCCAATAAATCTTAAGAGGTGAACCTATGCGCAACCTATCGATCACGGCAGCCGTTTGGTTTTGTCTCGTGCTCTTCCTCTCGGGCTGCTGGGACCGGACGGAAATCAATCAGTATGCGTTTTGGATGGGAACACTGCTGGATCAAGCAGACAACGGTAACGTGAAGGTAAGCGCGCAGATTGCGATTCCTTCAAGAATCGGATTTTCCGGCAACAAACAATCCCCAGGCGAGAGAGGGAATATTGTCATTAGCGCCATCGGGAAAACGTTGATCGACACCTGTCAGAGGATCCAGGATAAGCTGCCTAGAAGGCTGTTCATCGGTCATCGGAGAGCTATGTTTATCGGGGAGAAACTGGCCAGATCAGGCGTGTGGGATTCGTTTGACATGTATACGCGGAATATGGATACGACACTGCGAACGAGCGCTTTCGTCATCCTCGGCGATGATCCGGAAAAAATATTGAAGATCAACAGCCCATTTGATCCTTTTTCCGCAAATGCGGCGGTTGACCAAGACAAAAACAGCAAGATAGGAGACAAAGCGTTCAGAGATTTTATTGTTGCGAAGGAAAGCGAAACCACCTGTCCAGTCCTCTCGGCGATTAAACTCAACACCAAGGATGATGAAGAAAAAGACCAAATTTTCGATATTAAGCATTTAGCCGTGTTCAATCGGGAAACTAAAATGGTAGGCACTCTAAATGAAAGCGAATCGTTTGCGACGCTATGGATTTTAGGCAACTTAAGACAGTATTACATAACGGGGTACGTGCCGGAAGGGAAAGGGTATTTATCGTTAATTGAAACGAACTTAAGCAGAAAGCTGATTACCCGTGTCGAAAAGAACCAAGTTTCCGTTCACATCGTGTTGTCCGGTAAAGGAAACGTTAAAGAAAACCGGACCAATCTTGATATGATGCAGCCTGATGACGTTAGCTTTGCTCAGAAAGCTTTGGAGAGGCATCTGGAGGATGAAACGCGAAAGACGATACAAGACGTTCAACAAAAGTACGGTACGGACATTTTCGGTTTCGGGGATGCCGTTCATCGGCAGCATCCCCGCCAATGGAAAATAATGAAGCGTGATTGGCTCCGTATTTTTCCGGAAATCAAGGTTACGGTAGATGTTAACTTGAAAATCAAAAGGATCGGAGCAACAGGGAAGCGGACTTAAAAAAGATTATCCGCCTTTGTATTTTCGGGTTTTGAACAGAGCGATCATAAACATGATGATTGGTAATAGAATCATATTCAATCCGAAAATATAAATGAGCCATATTTTTTCGTTGTAGTTGGTTAAGATATATGTGATATTCGGCGGCAACAAGGATATACCCAAATAAAGGACCCCCAACACAATAATAACCTTTTTCGCATCCTTGAGATGGAGCCACTCGGCAATCCCTTGGCTTGTTATGGAAAGATAGAGCGACAATTTGACGAAAACGCAAAACAACCAAACGAATATGACCCACACATCCATATTTTGAATGAAATCGAGGGCGGAGATGAACCGTACCATATTAAAATAGGGATTGATGAATTTGCCGGACAAAACCGGTCCGAATGTCATAATAACCAGCGCGGTAGCAATGACGACTATAAGGGATGATACCGCAACCGCGCTTAATGCGCTGCCGCCGGCTTTCTGCGGCTTGTGGAGAAAGGGAAGGATCATCATGATAAGCACGGATTCGGATAAAAACGAGCCGTGTATGACGGAAGCTTTCGCAATCGTAGCGAACCCATGATCCACATAAACGGGCGCTATTAGAGCTAACTTGATATTGGTGAGATTTAGCAGGAACGTAATCAGCAGAACGAGAAAAAAGACTGGGCCTACAATTTGGCTGAACCGGGCAATGGCCGTAATCCCCCCATAGTAAACAATATACATTATGATGAGAACCATAATAAGTGAAATGATCAGGATGGAGGTATGGAAAAAGAGGACAAGCTGGATAAATTCTGCCATCGTCCGCAGGATAACGACCGTAACGCTAAACCAGCCTAGCAAATAACACAGCGAAACAAGTTTTCCTAGCCCTTTTCCAAAAATTCGGTTGTTTATTGCAATCAGAGTGAGGCCGGGATACATGCAGCTGATACGGTAGTATAAAAAGGTAGCCGCAATCCCGATTAATCCGCCAATGAAAATGGCAATCCATGCATCTTGCCCCGCTTGGGTGATGGTAGGCATAATCGTAAGCCAGATCGTCATCGAAACTTCAATCGTTGCTAACAGCCAGAAGAACTGCGAGTTGGATAAACGCAATACGATAACCCACTTTATCATTTATTTAGTTGTTTTCCATTCTAAGTTATGTCCAAATTAAAAGGCGATAAACGGTGCGGTGCGGGAGCCTTCTGTGCTGACCTTAATAGGAGGCCATTTCTATTTGCAACGCAGCGATTTCGGATAAAATCGCTGCGCCCGAGGGAGCAAGCAGTCTATTTCTACTCGTGAATGCGCCTTGTTTGTCAAAGTCATGGAGCTGGGAGCGAGAAACAGAAAATTATGCTATGCTAGTATGTAGTCGTCTTGCCGGATTTGGTATAGATTACTTGGAACAAGCGGACGTAACCATTACATAAACGCCGGAGCAGCTGGAGCGGGACATGTCAGCGCATCGCGGTTCTATTTACGGCATATCATCGAATGGAGCTAGGCAAACTTTTTTTCGCCCTGGCAATCGTTCAATCGATATTCAGGGACTGTGGTTTACAGGCGGAACGCCAATCGTTGCGCTTTGTGGTCAGCTTGTAGCTGAGGAGCTTATCAAACAGTATAAGATATAAATTGATAGAGAAGCGAAACGTGAGCTGCGCCGCCATAGAAGACGCTGCCCGTTTTGGCTTGGGAGGTACGAGCATGTCAGTAGATCAGCAAGCAGCAACCGCGAAGCGCAAGGGAGAGCATATTCGCATTTGCCTGCAGGAGCAAGTGAACAGCGTGGGCATCGAAACGGGGCTGGAGAGGTATCGCTTTAAGCATAATGCGCTTCCTGAGCTTTCCTTTAGCGAGGTTAGACTGGGTACAGAATGGTTTGACAAAAAGCTTGGCGCTCCGCTGCTCGTGAGCTCCATGACTGGAGGAACGGATGAAGCGGGCGCTATCAATCGCCGCTTGGCCGTTGTCGCGCAGGAGCGGGGCTGGGCGATTGGGCTCGGCTCGATGCGGGCCGCGATAGAGAACGAAGACCTGGCCAGCTCTTTCTCCATCCGCAGCGATGCGCCGACAGTTCCTGTCATTGCTAATATCGGTGCGGTTCAATTTAACTACGGCTTTGGGATAGAATCCTGCCGCAGAGCGGTGGAAATTGCGGAAGCGGATGCGCTCGTCCTGCATTTGAACAGCATGCAGGAGGTATTCCAGCCAGAGGGGGACACAGATTTCCGTCACCTGCTTTCCGCGATTGAACAAGTTTGCAAGGCATTAAACGTACCCGTTGGCGTAAAAGAGGTGGGCTGGGGTATCGATGCGGATACGGCTGCAGCGCTTGCCGGTGTTGGCGTGTCCTTTATTGATGCGGCTGGTGCAGGCGGAACCTCTTGGAGCCAAGTAGAGAAATTCAGATCCAGTGACGAAATGCGGAGACAGGCAGCTGAAGCATTCGCCGATTGGGGAATACCGACTGCAGAGAGCGTAGTGGAGATTCGGGAGCGGCTTCCGCAAGCGAATATTATTGCGAGCGGCGGCTTGCGTACAGGCGTCGATGCTGCGAAAGCCATTGCGCTCGGCGCGAACTTGGCTGGCTTCGGACGCGTTCTGCTTCCGCAGGCAGCGAAAGGCAGCAATGTCGCATCGCAGGAGCAATTGCTGCAGCAGTTCGAACGGATTGAGTTCGAGCTGCGCACAGCGATGTTCGGCATTGGAGCGGGCTCCGTAAGCGAACTAAGACAAACGAATCGGCTGCTGCTTAAATAAGAGTTGGCAAAGAAAAAAAAGAGGTGTATCAGAAGCAATAAATCTGATGCACCTCTTTTTGCTCCACGGTTTATTTGATAAGCCCGGTACCTTCAATTTTGATGTCGGCAAGGACTTTAAATTTAATCGTGGGATAAATAGACTGCCACTGCTTCCAAGCGCCATTTCCCGGATGGGTAGCGCGGTAACGCAGTCCAAAACCGATTGGATCAACTTTAGCCTTCTGAATTTTCTTTAGCAGTGCAACGCAGGTTTTAGCATATTCCTGATTTAAAGCTCGTTCAATGGAAGCCCAGTTTGTCTCGTACAGCCCTCTTGGCGCTTCCTCAAATACAACCTTCATCTTGACATGCATAGTAATCGTATCTTCTCCGTCGACCTTGCCAATTTGATATTTAGAATGCAATTCAGTAATCGCGACGACAAGATCCATTCCTTCGAACATTCCATGCATGGAGGATTTGGTGAATTTTTTGGCAAGCTGGTTGTACAGCTGGGATTCCGAAGGGGATAAAACGAGCTTCACTCGTTTTTTATTGAGAAGAGCCGTTCGATTGATGATGTAGCTCTCCTTGCTGTCCTTTTGAATAACGGGCATCAAGGGATCAAGTCCTTGTTCTGAAGCTCGCCTTGCAAAGTCGGACACTGATTCCACATAGGTATAGGACGATTCTGTACCATCTGCTCCAAAGCTTAGAAACAAAGTATTACCTGGGTAACGCTCAGAGACGGGCATAACCTGAAGCAGGGTCTCGGCATCAGGCTTGCCAATCGCAATATCGGCTACGCTTTGAATATCTCTTCTTCTTGACATCCATTGCAGTAAATTTTGATAGTCTTGGCGCGCCAGCTTCTCTCCGATTAAAAAAACCTTGCAATGCCCGAAATCAAGCTCTTTGTCGACATAGGCCTTCAGCATGCGGACACCCTCAGCAACGCTTGCGGTATCAATCGTTTCAATTTGCACTTTGGATGCGCCCGGCTCGATCTTTGGAGAAGGCACGGCAAGCTGGAGCGTAAGCCGATAAGGTTTTTTCTCGTTATCCGACAAGTCTATCCCTAATGCAACGACAAAGAATCGCTTATCGATATCCTTGAAGCCGCACCCGCCCAGCATGCAAATGGCCGTGATCGTCAGAAAGATTCGGATGATGAGTCTCATGCGGCTTTCGACCTCCTCCTGCTTAACACAAAAACCCATATGACAACATATAACTCAACGAATAACCGAACAACAAGCCAATAAGAAGTAAAGAGCATGTTCAATTTCTCATTGGTCATGACGAGGTAGATTATCGTCAGCAATGCAAAAATGCCGACAATGACATAGTTGGATACCGGTGTTTTTGGGCTGTCGATTTCTGGCTTGCTGCTGGGAAAACAGCTCTTGATAAACTCCATCGCCTGATGCCATCCGGACATTGTATAGACGAGTGTTAAATTCAAATAAACGATTAGAAAAAGAAACAATACGCGTTCAATGAACCCATACTGCATGAGCAGGGAATCAGCGGTTAAACTCCATATGTATATGTATTGATTGACGCCCTCTGTCCCATGGAAACCGATGGGAACAAAAAATGTAATCAGCATAATAATTGCACCGAATACAGGATAAAAAAAACGGAATTTGAAACGAAAGTTCGGCGGAAACAGCCGGTTGAATAACGAGAGATTGATATAACCTGTGAAAACAAAGGATGCTGCCGCAATGCAGGTTAGCGTAGGCATCGCTGTTACATAATTGGCTACGACATGAATGGCATCCCAATTGAGCTGCGTGCTTCGCACCGCTTTGAACAATACAAATAAAATAATCGGCGCATTGACGATCAGGCCGATCTCTACGACGAACATGACTGACAGCGTGGAGCGTGTGGCTGCGTATCCGCAGGCGAGGACAAGCATCAATAAGATGATGATCGAGTTCGCATCGGGATTAAAGAAACGATTGATGAGCACGGCATAGGCAACCACAACAACCGTCGTCGCGAACCACCACATAATTGCAAATAAAATCATGTTGATCGATACAAGCCACTTCGGACAATAGAGCTTTAAAATTTCAGGCAGCCCCTTGCCGGGAAAACGGGCCATTGCGCTTGTATACATGTACACAAGTACCGTGCCTATGACAATGCCGATAAGCATGGACGATACAGCACCCTTATATCGGAATTTGATTAAAATATGCGGAACATAGAGCATGAGGTTGATGAAGCTGACGAGTATGAAGTTATAGAAAACATAGCGGTTCACTTGATTTTCACCTGCCCTACATCGCCTTCTAACGGCCTTAATTTTCCGAAAATTCGCATATACGGTTTACCAAAGCTTCTAAGGTTGCAAAGATAGGTGATGTAAATAAACAAGCCAACCGCGACTCCGGAGATACCGAAGAAAATCGAAATGCCGATAAGCGGATATTTCAAAAAACGGACCGCAAAGGAAAGCGAGTTAACCGGAATAACAAAATTCGATATCGCCACAACGGAAGTAACGATGATCATAATGCTGCTCACAAGCCCTGCTTGCTGGGCAGCTTGTCCGAGGATAAGACCCCCTACGGTTGTTGCTGTAGATCCAATGTAACGGGGCAAGCGAATACTCGCTTCAATTAGCGTCTCGATCATAAAGAGCATAATAAACACTTCGATGAACGACGGGTAAGGAACAGCGGAGCGGCTTCCCGCAATTGAGAAGGCCAGCTGCACGCGGAACAGCTCTGGGTTATAGGAGACGACTGAAATATAGAGTGCAGGCAGGGTAATCGTAAGCACGATGGATGTGTACCGGAGAAAGATGAGAAAACGGGTCATCCAATACGCTTCATAATCATCCTCCACCGCATGCATGAAATCGAAGAAGGTAGCAGGCAAAATAATAGCAAACATATTGCCTTTCAAGAGAACGATAATTTTCCCTTGGGAAATCGCTTTGGTTATTCGATCGGGCCGCTCTGTAATCAAGACCGTCGGAAACAAATGCTTGCGTTTCCCGACGAGCAGCTTCTCAAGCTCGCCTGCGGCATGCAGCATTTCTACATTGATGTTCGTTAATTTCGTACGGACGTTATCGAGTACGGTAGGATCAACACGGCGCTGATCATACAAAGCGAATACAGGCGTTTTGGATAATGAACCGATGGTATGCTCTTCAACGGACAGGTCCGGAGAGGGATACATGCTGCGAATCAAGTTAAGAGAAATGTTTAGATCTTCGCTTAAAGCAAGCTGAGGTCCCTGAATGGCGCTCTCCACCTGCGTTTGCGGATTCTCAATGCTTATGATGCGGGAGGCATTGAATGAGTAAATGATTCCATTTGATTCAATCAGCACATAGCCTCTTAGCATTAACTCCTGCCATTTGGCGACATCATCGATTACGCGATATTCAGGATTCGTTTTCAGCTGGCTTTCAAAAGGGTAGAAATCTTTCGTAAACGGGACGATAATGAAATCGTTTATTTTATTTTCTTCGCATAGAGGAGCGATATAGGCGACTTCGATCGTCATGTCGCTGTTATGCAAGATTTCTAATTTAAGATCGACGGCTTCTGCAAACAACAACCGAATACGCTCATCAT
>NZ_JBFTPE010000030.1:0-73749 GCF_056398325.1 Paenibacillus sp. 01T443 | reverse complement strand
AGTAAAGTGTTCCTTTGGCGACATTGGCTCTCAAAGCAATTTCATCCATACTTGCCCGATGGTAACCGTTTTCTGAAAATACTTCAACCGCTGTTTGGATAATTTTCTCTTTACTCAAGGTGATCCGCCTCTCGTTAATTTAGAAAAAAACTGACTAGTTGGAAAAAGATCTGTCAACTGAGATCGCGATTTTGCTCTTAAAATGAAAAAAGCCTCCTGGAATGAACAACTGTTCAAATCCATGGGAGGCTWTTTACGCTGTGGAGTGCGACTTCTCCGACTGACCGACCTTACCTCTTCGCCTTATAAAACTCATGATAAAGCTTCATGAGCGCCCTCTTCTCAATCCGCGACACATAACTCCGCGAGATCCCAAGCTCCTTCGCAATCTCCCGCTGCGTCCGCTCATCCCCGCCATGTTCCAGTCCAAATCGACCAATCACAACTTCCTTCTCACGATCATCGAGTATATCCAAATTTTTATATATCTTCGACTTTTCAATCTTCAGCTGCACCTTATCCACGATATCATCTGCCTCCGTGCCGAGGATATCGATCAACGTAATTTCATTGCCTTCCTTGTCCGTGCCAATCGGATCATGCAAAGACACATCTTTCCGGGTCTTCTTCAAAGACCGGAGATGCATAAGTATTTCATTCTCGATACAACGAGCCGCGAACGTCGCAAGCTTCGTGCCTTTTCCAGTTTGGAAGCTCTCGATTGCCTTGATTAATCCGATCGTTCCGATCGAAATCAGGTCTTCGAGATCCTCACCTGTATTGTCAAATTTTTTGACGTTGTGGACACGAACCGATGTCATTTGGCAAATCGAAAACTAGTAAAGATAGCTGCTCGGCCGGAACACAGCTTGATGTAGCAGAATAGGCATTATGGAACATAACCCTGTTATGAGCTAGTCCATCCAGATTCGGCGTTTCTACGACCGGATGCGCGGCAGGGCTTAATCAATCGCCTCGCATCTGGTCGACGGTAATGAGCAGCAAGTTCGGTCTCTTGAATGGCCAAAGCGATTCATCTCCTTTAAATTATTGGTGAATCGATTCCGGGATTTCGGTCATTATACGATTGTAAAATTCATCCAGCTCTATCGACTTGCCTTTATGAAGTCGTGAATGCTCTGCAGCAAATGCCATGATATGGCTTCTTAAGGAAGCCGATGCTGAGGTGAGGCTTTCTCCACCCGTATAGCTACGGACCTCTTTCAGGAAACTGCGTATAATGCCGCTGTCTCCACCGCCGTGGCCGCTTGCTTGATCGGGTATTTCAATGACGGTTTCCTCATGGGTCAGAAAATCACGAACAACGATTTTACTTTCATCGGCCCGAATTTCTCCTTTGGTTCCCATGATTTGAATTCGCCGCTCCTGGTGCCTCGTAAAACCGCACATACTGAACATGGCGGTGGCACCATTCGCAAACTCCATATTAACCACCTGGTGATCATCTACGTTGTTATCGCTTTTATACACGCAGCGTCCGTAATTTGTCTCTTGAAGGCCTCTAATTATGCTCTCCTTTGTAGATTCCTCGGTGAAATGCCGCGCCCAGCCTTTGCCTTCTCCGAGATAAAACTGAGGTGCCGAATATGGGCAGGTGGGCTCGACGGCGCATCCGCCAATGCAATAGTCAGTAGAACCTTCAGGAGCATTTTCGGAGTGGAAATGCATAAGCGATCCGTAAGAACTGACGCGAACGCACGGCTTATCTATCAGCCATGATAAAACGTCCATATCGTGGCATGATTTGGACAAAATCATCGGGCTGGACGTATCCTAGTTGCTCCAATTACCTCGTACGAAGCTGTGGGCAACATGCCAATACCCTACATTTTCATTTAATTGAATCGACACGGCTTCGCCGACTTGACCTTGGGAAATGACTCGCTTGACGGCTGACCAGAACGGCGTATAGCGAAGCACGTGGCAAATCGTTAATAGTCGGCTGTTTTCCTTTGCCGCGCGTTCCATCTCGATCACTATTCTTGAGCTGTGTCCTTCAATTAAAGTAGGATATGAAAGCAGAGGTAATGCAGAAACGTTCTATTGTTCTTGAAAAAGAAACGGAAGAAAATATTGAGAAAAAGCCGAGCGAAAATCAGGAGCAAATCCTGAAAATCGGTCGGCTTAGCGGTAAATTTTTAGTGATCAGTGGGACAATTACATTCGACTTATAGAGTTTGAGACCAGGCAACCGAGACACATTACCCCACGAATTTAAGGGACACTTGCGAGAGCATATCTTTAGTCATTTTCTCCAAATTGTATTCTACGCTAAACCCCCATTCTTCCTTGGCAGCGGTGCTATCAATCGCATCAGGCCAGCTATCTGCGATCGCTTGTCTGAGCGGATCCACTTGATAAGCGAGTTCAAAATGAGGAATATGTCTTCTAATTTCTGTAGCAATCATTTCGGGATCGATACTCATTGCTGATACATTAAAAGCATTGCGATGCTTGAGCTTGGATGCATCTGCCTCCATTAGGGTGATAATTGCTTCAAGAGCATCCGGCATATAAATCATATCCATAAAAGTGCCTTGCGAAATATAAGACGTATAACGTCCTCTCTCACTTGCATCATAAAAAATTTCTACTGCATAATCAGTAGTTCCTCCCCCCGGCGGAGTTGCATAGGAGATGATTCCGGGGAAACGCAGGCCCCGAGTATCGACCCCGAACTTGTTATAGTAATAATCACACAATAATTCCCCTGAGACTTTACTGACACCATACATCGAAGTTGGTCTTTGAATTGTTTCTTGCGGCGTATTACTATAGGGTGTCGTTGGTCCAAATACACCGATCGAACTTGGAGTAAAGAGTTGGCATCGCAATGATTTAGACACTTCTAATGCGTTGAGCAATCCCCCCATATTCAATTGCCAAGCAAGCAACGGTTTCGCCTCCGCAGTCGCAGATAACAGTGCAGCTAAATGAATGATTGTATCCACTTGATATTTATTGGCAATGTCATACATTGCTTGAGGATCGGTGACATCCAGAAATTCAAAGGGTCCTGATCCTTCATCTGTGCTTACTTTTTTTATATCCGTAGCAATTACCTGATCAGTACAATAAATTTCCCGTAGTCTAGTGACAAGCTCAGTGCCAATTTGACCCGATGCGCCAGTGACCATTATTCTTTTCATCTGAATGCCCCTCTCTTTTATATTAACTTCAGCTCTTTCCCTATTTTTTCATAGATTGATAATGCTTTTTCAAGCATTGGCCCCGTGTGCGCTGCGGTTGGCATATTTCTGATTCTTCCTCCTCCCTTTGGTACTGTTGGGAATACGATCGCCTTTGCATAAACACCTTCTTCATAAAGCCTTTTGCTAAATTGCTGCGTCTGTTTTTCATCCCCAATAATACATGGTGATATCGGCGTCGCACTGTTTCCGATATCGAAGCCTAGATCACGGAGTCCTTTCTTCAGCAAATCACCGTTCCCCCACAATCGATCCATAAGTTCTGGACTGTTCTTAATGATATCTATAGCCACAATGCTGGGTGCTACAGCAGCAGCAGGCAATGAGGTTGAGAATAAAAACGGCTTGCTTCTGGCTTTGAGCCAATCAATTAATTCCTTCTTGCCCGCAACATATCCCCCTACGACGCCGACAGCTTTGGAGAGCGTACCAATTTGAAAGTCCACTTGATCAGAAAGCCCAAAGTGCTTTATTGTACCCGCGCCCCCTCCCAGAACTCCGGAACCATGAGCATCATCCACATACGTTATAAGGTCATACGCCGCTGCAATCTCAATGATTTCTGGAAGCTTCGCAATGTCCCCGTCCATGGAGAAAACCCCATCCGTAATTACCATGARCTTCTTATATAATCCGGATTCTTTAATTGTCTTCGCCTTACTCCGCAAATCATCCATGTCGGAGTGATTGTAGCGGATAATCTTGGCTTTGGATAATCTGCACCCTTCAATAATTGAAGCATGATTTAATTCATCGGATAGAATTGCATCATTCTGATCCATCACTGCCGAGATAGCTGCCATATTACAATTAAACCCTGATTGATAGACAACAACAGCTTCCGTATTCTTGAATTCAACTAATTTTTCTTCTAACTCCAGATGAATGTTTAATGTTCCATTAATTGTCCTAACCGATCCCGCCCCTGTTCCATAAATGTTCACAGACTCTACGGCTGCCTGAATTAATCTAGAGTCAGTCGCTAATCCCAGATAATTATTCGAGGATAAATTAATATACTCTTTACCCGCAATAGTAATCATCGGGCCATTTGCCCCCTGCATGGGATCAATAACATTGTACAGCCCTTTACTTTTTAGCTCCGTCAAATTGTCTGTTAAGAATTGCTCTAATTGTTTGCTGGACATAATTTCGCCTCCTCAATACATACGTTACACTATGTATGTTATAGTATACACATGTATTAAATAACGCACAATGGTGAAATATGAAATAGTCGACTTTCGAGTTTTTTTACGTTACGATGGGTGAAAAACAAAAAAAGAGAGTGGGGAAATCGTGGAACCGATACATGTTAAATTGGGTAAAAACTTAAAGTCAATCCGTAACGGCAGGGGCCTGAGTCTTGATAAAGTGGCTGAGTTAACCGGAGTTAGCAAGGCAATGCTTGCACAAATCGAACGCGGTGAATCAAATCCTTCTATTTCTATTATTTGGAAAATCGCCAATGGACTTCGTTTATCATTCACTTCATTAATCGAAGAACAAGGTCCTTCCGTTTCTATTGTCAACAGTGCAGATATGGATCCCTTATTAGAAGAAAAAGGCTCATTTCGTTCCTATCCACTTTTTCCATTTAGTCCGCACAAGCAATTCGAGATTTATTTGGTTGAAATGGATCCGCATTGCGTTCACGAATCCGAGGCRCACACTGCCGGAGTAGAGGAATACATTATGCTTTTAGAAGGGAGTTTGGGAATTACAATTGACGGCAGAAACTACACAATTAAGCCAAATGAATCCCTTAGATTTATCGCTGATCAGCCCCATAGTTATATGAATTATACGAATAATATTGTGCGATATCACGTTCTTATTTATTATCCTTAATTCATATTAACACTACAAGAGCGTGTTCAATAAGCTCATAAATTCGGATAAAAGACAAAAATGCACCAAGCAAAAAATGGTTTAATGGAAGTAATCCTACCACCATTAAAGCAATAACACGAGGTGCATTTTCATAGATTTTCAGTTAAAACTGCTATCTTACTACTACAAATCACTCGGATTTGACGTGGAACTGATCGATTACATCGATCATGTGGCTGACTCTATTGTACTGGAGTAAATCGCTCCGCTTAACAATGTACTTTTTTTTCACGAGTCAGACTTTTTTTCAGCGGCCTCCCTGTGGTGGGGGTTATTTGATGTTCACGTTTTTAGTTTCATTTCATAAAAGCCATCAATCTGAATTGTTTTTTCTTGTTTGTCTTTTGTCAGCACCTCTAAGGATGTAGTTCCATACCCTTGCAGGCGAATGATAGCTTCACCCATGGATTCTTGGATGGAAACCACCTCTGTATCAAAATCCCGTGATAGGATGCCAACTGATTCGGATAACGTTATCATATTGATTTTTTCACGCTCAACATTGATTTCAAATGTTTTGTTGTTCCATTTCAATGTAGCTTTGGCAATTTCGTTGTCACTCCACCAATCGATGTTTAGTAAGTAGATTACTCTCAGCCCATCTTCACGGTCAAACACGGTAAAGTTAACGGTATCATCACAAACGATATACCCTTTCTCATACTCAGCTTTGCAAGCTTCCTCTGCGGTTTGTTTTAACACAGCTTGGTATTCTTCTCGTATGACTGGGTTGGCAGGATAGTGCAGTGAATTGATAAAGATAACTTTCCCTTTGCCTACAGTGTTTTGAATAATTAATGGTTTGCCTTGGTGTGTTTCGACTACCGTTACTGTATCTTGCAATGTAAGGTCCATGATCCTTTTAGGATTATCAACATTTTCAGGATAAACATATTCCTTTATCCCCAACACCTTTTCCATTAAGCCCTTCTCGATTAGGCCACTTGTTCCATTCAAAGCCTCATCTCGATCCGTTGTGGTGAAAAGATGAGCCCAAGTTAGAATGGTCGTGCCACCATCGTAGCAAAATTCAAGGAGCTTATGAAACTGTTGATCTGTAGCGGTATTAAAACCTAAAAATGCAAGCACTTTATATTTTTGATACGTTTCTGGCTGAGCCTCTATCGGTAAAATATCAACCGTGCCATAAGGGGTTCTGGAATAAAATCCTTGTGGTTTGTTTTCGCATGGGTATCGATAAATGGCACTCAAAACAGAGTCCGGAAAGAAGGTTTTTAGCAAATCCCAGCTTTCCTCCATATGATTAAATTTCCATTTATCGCCGACTTGTCCCCATGCATTGGGCCTTGTAAAACATACCCAAGCATCATTATTTCCATGTAAAAAACCAAATGGGACAACCATTTTCGTAGGTCTTGTATGGGTTTTCACAAAATGGGCAAAGTTTTTTTGCACTTTTAAATGTTCAAGGCAAGCCCGGGAAAACCGATCGAAAAATGCCATCTCACTTTCGATATGCCAAAGCCCTTCCTCTGTATTGATGTGATTGATGTTATGAGTATAGCAAACAAATAATGAAAGTTGATACCTTCTAAACCGTTCTTTTGTGTCATGAGGCAGTGTTGACCATTGAACGGCCAAATGCGCTAACAAATCTTTTTTGTTGTATGCAATTGCCGCTCCCCGCTGTGCAGCGATTATAATCTCATGTGGACCATACATCAATTCACTGCCTGCGCTTTCTAAGCCACCCTCGTAGAAATACTTAAATAGCGTGCTTGGACCCGAATGTCTTTTCACGCCGTTTAACGAATAGCGAACGTTTTCAACGAGTTGTGCAGCCGCCTCTCCCATGTCCGTTGGCTTCACAGGATTATAACCTGAAAAAACTCTATTTTGTGCATAAACAGGAGGCGTTAAATATTTTCTATCTTCAATTTTATCTATAAACCGCTCCATGAGCTCGTCAAAAAAAGAAAATTTAGCGCCCCGCCCAATACCCCAATAATAGAAGGCACCGTCTCTTTCGTGTCCTTGATTTCCAATAAAATAAGGTCCATTTAGCATTTCTTTCGTTGGGTTTGCATTCATACCTGGAAGCTCGCGCCCATCAATAATGTGGCAATAATGATAGCGGTACTCCGTAAAGATTTTGACAAGGTGCGCCCAAAAATCTTTGTTTAATTCCCTAGTTCCAGTCCATCGATAAACAGGCCGTAAGGATATAAAATTCCCCAAACGGTTGTTTAAGTACCAACAAAAAAACTCATCAAAATCTTCTATATCTTGACTAATAAAAATGGCGTCTGAGGTTCCTGTTAATACATTGTCATCTTTTTTTTCTATTGTTCGTGTAATGGTAATCGTTTCTTCTTCCAGACCACAATTTAATTTGATCTTGAAATTCGTTTGGTGGGATGTAGCCATAAAATTGATTACGTTAAAACCCTTTTGACAACAATGTTCTTTTTCAAAAATCAGGTTCTCTTTTTCAACGGCGCTTACGATAACGGTAGATCGGTCTTTTAGGTAAACCATAATAGGTATTTGCGTATGCAGAGGAATGCAATCATCGAAACCAACTACAGTTAAGTTTTTTGCCTCTTGATATAGCAAATATAATGATTTAACCGTGTAAGGGTGGGGCATAAAATAATCTGCTTGATTGGTGATGCTGATGGTGTTTTTACCTATTTTCAATAGATCCTTATCTATTTTGAATTCCTTTTCGGAAAACCGTAAACACCGTTGAAAAAATTCGCCGTCAAAGCAAATCTCATTGTTGATTTTAATCATTAGGTTTGCCCATTCTTTTTTGGATAGATTCTCCCCAAACCAGTTCATTTCTTCATGGTAAGGATCAGACATCGTAAACGGAGCCAAATAATTATAGTTGGGTTCACTGTAGAAATTACCATTAAAGCGTGGGTCTTCCAGGTAAAGGTCTCCAAGGCATCCCTTCACTTGGATATAAACCAAAATGGAAGCCACATCATCCTCTAAAACAAAATCTCTCTCAATCTTTTGCCAAGGGTAAGTACCTTCTTCTATAGGAATGATAATGACTTCATCGGGGTCTAAACTGATGGAAGCCGTGTCTACCCCTTCTTTTATGAACCGCTTTTCAAAAACAATTTCCAAATCAGCTGTGTTGTTATTCTTTTTTAAATGCTCTGCCTTTGCAAAGATAGAAAAGGTAAAATGATTGCCGGCGTGTACAGGTTTTACAAATTTATAATAGGCGCGCTTTCGATAGGATTCACCTTTTCCTTCTAGATGCAAACAAAACTGACTATGATGGGTATCATTTGGAGACAGACAGTCATCAATCATTCGATATAAATAGGGGTATCCTCCCTCTGTCATCCAAGAGGGGTGCATGGCATATTCGCCTTTTAACATGATTTTGAAATCGTTATTTGCGATAAAATCCAGATCATCCAGTATAAAGTCACAATTCAAGGAATTTCCCGGTTTTATATGGGGCGGTTCCGAATAGTCTTGTATGGTCAGTTTGCTAAACATACGTACCTCCTAATCAACATAAGGAACGTGAAACATCACGCTCCTATGTTCACCTTAATTTATGTCCATTATTTCTTAAAAGTCTCGTCGTAGGCTTTATTGATTAGCTCCAGAGCTCGGTCAGAGCCAAGTTTTTTAACCTGTGGAATAACTTTTGAATCCCAGGTATCAATGCTTTGCTTACCGATAATCACATTTACCGAAGCTTCCTCTACATAGGTATCAATAGCAGTTTTGAGGTCGGTATATTCTTTTTTCTCATTCTTATCGCTGAATTTTGCATTAAAGGTTGCCTTGCCAAAGGCTTGGTTTTCTTCCATAAATGCTACCGATTTTTTCATTGCAGCACCAGTTAACTCATAATTATTAATAGCGTCTTGATTTACAACACTGAAAAGGCCTTGGTCATTTAACCCCGAATTCGTGATGGTACCATTTGGTGTAGCAGCAGTTTGAAAATCCTTCAAGAATTTCACAACACCATCGGAACTCTTTTCATAAGATTCGCCTTCGATACCAAATTGCATTGCATCGATACCTTCTGGGCTGTACGTCCAGTTCAGAAAATTAACCAATTCATCTTTGTATTTAGATTGGTTTGAAATCACTCGATAACTTTGGTAATAGCCACTTAAAACAACAGTACCAACTCTATTATTGTTGTAAGCTGGTTGAAGCATAGACGTAAATTCAAAGCCCTGTTGAATTTTGCTTCCCATTTGTTGAATGATCTCATCGCCAACTTGTGGGTAGTCAACGGTCACAAAACCTTTGTTTGTAGCTAAGAGTTCATTCCATTCAGCATCTGTAATCGTAGCAAAGTTCGGATTTAATAAGCCTTCGGAATACAGTTTATTCAAGTAAACCAACGTATCCTTGTAGGCTTGACTTTCTGGACCGTACGTATATTTTTGTTGAGCTGGGTCAAGAAAGAATGAGTTGCTCGTTCCTCTAAAGTAAGCTTGGTTAGCAACTAAGTGAGACGTGCCCCATCTTACAAAATAGGGGTAAGAATCTGGGTAAAGTTTCTTCAGTTCAACTAAGGTCGTGTATAAATCGTCAAAAGTTTCGGGCTTCATGGATAGGTTATGTTTTGCAAATATATCACTTCTGGCCAAAAAACCTTCGTCGACACGATAAGGCACATCATAGATTCTTGGGGCCCCATAATATTTGCCGTTAGGCGAACGAGTTAGATCCATAGCAGGTGGATATTTTTCCAACATTGCTTTGTAAGTATCCAGCTTCCCTTCTTCCATATAAGGTGTTAAATCTACGAATGCTCCTTGTGGACCATAAAGGTCCCCATATTTTTGTCCGTCATATAACGTTATCAAATCCGGTAGTTCTCCAGATGCTATCAAGGTATTCAATTTCTCTGTATAGTCTGCACGGGCTACGGTAATGGGTTTGATTTTAATATTTGTGTACTTTTGAATTGTCTTAAAAATTTCTTCGTCGCCAGTGTATGCAGTATTTGCCGTTGTAAACCAAGTAACTTCAATTGGTTTTGCGCTAATTTTTTCTGCTCCGCTGGCATTTGGGTCTGATGCCTGTTCATTAGTAGAAGCCGAAGAGTTGCCTGATGGTTCTGCGCTGTTGGCAGATTCGTTTGACTTGTTGCTGCACCCTGAAACAAACAACATAATGATAGCTACAAATAAGACCAAAAATCTTTTCATAACCAATCTCTCCTTTTTAGTAAATAATATTGGATCATCCTTTTATTGAGCCAACCATAAGTCCCTTGACAAAGTACTTTTGGATAAAAGGATAAATACACATAATAGGAAGGGTAGTGATGGCAATGGATGCCATTTTTAAAGATTCCGTTGCAGAGTGAGTTAATTCAGCATAAGCGCCTTTATCGCTTGGATCTATGGTTGCAGCTACCAAAATACTTCTTAAAATCATCTGCAAAGGATATTTTCCGGCGTCATTTAAGTAAATCAACGCAGAGAAATAATCATTCCAAATGCCAACAGCTGTAAATAAGCCGATGGTTGCCAGGATTGGCTTGGAAAGTGGCAAAATGATTTTCACTAAAATTTGAGCCTCAGTAGCCCCATCAATGTAAGCGGATTCACTTAGGGTTTCCGGTATATTCCTAAAGAAGGATCTCATGAGAATAATGTTCCATGCGGTCAACGCCCCCGGAAGAACCATAACCCAAATGCTGTCTAGCAAATGTAGGGACTTATAAGCCAGAAAGGTTGGAATCATACCGCCACCCATAAACATGGTTATAATGTACACCTTGGAGATAAATGCACGCATTTTAAACTTATCTTTGGAAAGTGGATATGCTGTTATGGATGTGAAAAACAAGGTAAAAAACGTTCCAAGCGCAGTATATAAAATCGTGTTTCTATATGCCGAGAAAAAAACAGGTTGGTCAATCATGGTCTTGTATGCACCTAGGTCAAAACCTTTTGGATAAAAAGTAACTTTCCCCGCAATTACTTCTGCGGGATCGCTTATAGACACAGACATAACGTAAGCAAAGGGATAGAGCATAACCAGTACAACAATAGCCAAAATGATGTACACAACGGAAAGCATGACCCGATCTTCTATTGGATCTTTAATTCTGTTAGGATTTTTTTTCATGACATCACCATAAACTTTCTTTTAGGAGTTTTCTGGAAAAAAAGTTTGCTCCTAATAATAAAACAATGGAAACCACACTGTTAAATAACCCAATAGCACTTGAAAATCCATAATCTTGGTCGATTATACCCTTACGGTAAACATAAGTAGATATAACATCGGCAACGTCATAGGTGGCAGGGCTATACATTAACAGAATTTTATCGAATCCAACGCTGACAATATTGCCAACTGCTAAAATTAACAAGGTAATGATGGTTGGGCGGAGGCCGGGCAGCGTAATATGAAAAATCTGTTTGAACCTAGAACAGCCATCCATCTTAGCCGCATCATACATTTCTATGTCAATCCCTGTAATGGCCGCCAAGTAGAGTATGCTGGAATAACCAACTCCCTGCCAAATACCTGAGCCAATATACAAGCTTCTAAAGTAATCGGATTCGTTAAAAAATTGGATAGGGGCAACATCGACTATTGCTAACAATTCATTTACAATACCACTACCACTAAACACGGATTTCATAATGCCCACAATGACAACAACCGAAATAAAATAAGGTAAATACGTAACGGTTTGAATAAATTTCTTAATTTTTGGAAGTGCCATTTCGTTAATCAACAAAGCCAGAACAATGGGTGCGGGAAAAGTCCACAGCAAGTTAAACAGACCAAGGACAAACGTGTTTTTTATAATTCTAATAAAGTTTGGATCATTAAAAAACCGTATGAAGTTATCAAAGCCAATCCATTCAGAGCCTCTAATCCCTAAAAACAAACTGTAATTTTGAAAAGCAGTTACGATACCGACCATGGGATAATAAGCAAACAAGGCAATCATGATTAACCCTGGAAGCGACATAAGCATAATAAAGCGGTTACATTTCCAATCATATTTAAATTTTGAAATGAATGACATTCTAGTTGCTTTTTCAGTAGTCGTCGACAAAAACTCACCTCATTTCATTATTTTGTTGTTTATCGCTATATGCCCATCTCCGCACCCATAATCCGTTCGGCAAACTCGACAATTTCGACCGATTTCCCCTTGTTCAATCTGGACTCCTCGGCTGCAAAGGCCATCAAATGACTGCGAACCGAGGCGGTCGCGGACGTCAAGCTTTCCTCACCACTATTCGTGCGGACTTCACCTAAGAAGCTGCGCATGACCCCTGCATCACCGCCGCCGTGCCCGCTGTTAGGCATATGAATGGAGATTTCGTTCTTCTCTTTCGTAACAAAATCGTACACAGTGATTTTATCATCATGGCCGTTGATTTGCCCCTTTGTGCCCATGATTTGGACAATCCGCTCCTGCTCCATCGTGAATCCGCACATGCTGAAGGTTGCCGTGGAGCCATTCGCAAATTCCATGTTAACTACCTGATGGTCAACCACATTATTATCGGATTTATACACGCAGCGACCGTACGGTGACGTTTTTAAACCTTCTATGATGGCCTCTTTGGAAGCATCCTGTGTAAAATGCCACGCCCAGTCTTTCCCATCCCCCAAATAAAACTTCGGTGCCGAATACGGACACTGCGATTCCACAGCGCAGCCGTCTAAACAGCGGTCCGTAGCCCCCTCCGGTGAATTGCCAGAATGAAAGTGCATCAACGAGCCATACGAGCTGACTCGCACACAAGGCTGATCCATCAGCCAGGATAAGATGTCCATGTCATGACAGGATTTGGACAAAATCATCGGACTGGACGTATCCGAGTTATTCCAATTCCCGCGCACGAAGCTGTGCGCAATATGCCAATATCCCACATTTTCGTTAAGCTGGATTGACACCACTTCGCCAATGCGTCCTTCATCGATAATCCGTTTAATCGTAGACCAGAATGGCGTGTAGCGCAGCACATGACAGATCGACAACAAACGGTTGTTGTCCTTTGCTGCTTTTTCCATTTCGATGCATTCTCTCGGATCCGGCGACATCGGCTTCTCTAACAGAACGTGGTAGCCTTTATTCAATGACTGAATCGTAGGTTCATGATGCATTCGATCCTGCGTACAAATGATCATGACATCCGCCTTTTGCGGCAGTTCTAGGATTTTCTCCCAAGTTGCGTAGCAGTGCTCGGCAGGGATTTTATGCTCCTGTGCAAACTTCTCGCGCCTTTCTTTATTTGGTTCGGCTACAGCCACAAATTTTAATTCATGCGGATAATCAAGCGCATAAGGCGCATAGCTTCGAGCTCCGCGAGATCCCGCTCCAATAAGCACAGCTGTCAATGTTTTCATTGTGGTTTTTCCTTCTCCCTTTCCCTTAGTACCTGTAAGTGCAATACCTTCATTAAAGTACGTGTTTTTACATTGCGACTGAAGAAACGTGTCATTATGCTTTTTATGTACGATCGAGTCCATCACCTCCTAATAGAATCAAAATAAACGGCTTCACTGTTTGGAGCGACACAAGAAAGCGCTTTCCAAACCTGCTAAAAATAATTATCTTCGGATTTCCGTAAATAATTATGCTATCTTGGACGGATTCGTTTACCTAGACATATAGCCAGCTTATCGAGTAATATATAGAAATTCTTATATTTGACCATTAACTTTCTTTGGGGCAACACAGGAAAGCGTTTTCCAAACCTGCTAAAAAAAATTATCTACGGATTTCCGTAAATAATTATGATCTCACAGAAGACTGTCGAATGACCAGTTGGAATGGTAGTTGTACTTTCACAGGTATATCTAAGGTTCCGTTTATATATTGAACTAAAAGTTTGGCCGAAGTAACCCCGATTTCGTATTTCGGAACAGCGACTGTAGACAAAGGTGGATTCGTGTACTCAGACAATTCGATATTATCTACGCCGATAAAACTCATATCTTCAGGGATACGCAGTCCACTCTCCGAGACCGCTCTCATGGCCGCAATTGCAAGGGTGTCGCTTGCAGCAAACATGGCCGTCGGCAGATCGTTTGACTGTGATTCTAATACATTCATCATGCCGCTATAGCTCTTCTCAACCAGCCACTCGGTATCGATTACCCAGTCGGAATTCACTTCCAATCCGGCGCGATGCATCGCATATTTGAATCCAATAAATCGCTTATCTTCTGGGTTTCCATTGGTACCCATATCGCCTCCGATAAAGCCGATTTTACGGTTTCCCTGTGCAATTAAATGTTCAATTGCGACTTGAACAGCAGCTATCCGGTCATAATCCACAACAGCAATGTCAGCAACGTCTGCATCCGTTAAATCGATGCCGACAACTGCTCGGATGTGCTTTCGGATATAGGTTAAAATCTCAGAATCAATCTCTCCGATGAGAAACATCCCATCCAGCTGTGTTTCCGTTACCACTCTGTGCAGTTGCTGCTCGCTTTGCAGTTCATCCAAGGAGTGAATATAAGCCAATGTATAACCAGAATCCTGCAACTGTTTGCTCAACCCTGATAAAATGGGGGAGAAATAAGGGTGCTGTCCTCGGAACTGCGGTTTCATCACTATGCAGCCTACCTGCATAGAAGGCTTAGCTTCTTCCCTTTTATTTTGAACCAAATTGCGCGCAGCTTCATTCGGCTTATAGCCTAATTCTAGGACAACTTCCCAAATTCTTTTTTTCGTTTCCGCATTAATTTGCCTACTCGTATCGTTATTAATGACTCTTGAAACCGTAGAAACGGAAACGCCGACCTGGTTTGCAATATCTTTGAGTGTGGGCAAGATACAGTGCTCCTTATTCCCTAATTTTGGCGCCAAACGCTTTCCAATTTCATTTTAATACGCTTTTATTCGAGAGTCAATATGGTGATGAATGAAAATCTGAAAAATCTGATTGTTAATCAATCGCTGACTCATAGACAAAAAGAGGTGTCCCAAAAGCCATGAATATGGCTAGGGGCACCTCTTTTTTTCAATTAGGCAAAACAAAAAGAAACCGTTCTTTGGTAAAATGGAAGTGCGACCAACCTTTACAAAAGAAGACGTTTTCTAAACTGGTACCCATACACTTTGAACTTGTTCGGCAAGTTCGGCAATGCTAACCTTCTCGATCCAATAACAGGCTTGGCTCAAATGCTTGATCCAAAGTTTAATATCTATCAAAAGCCAACAGTAACTGGACAAAATAACGGAACGCCATTTAAGTCGTATTTCACTTTAGGCATGAACAGCAAGTCCAAAGTTCAAGATGAAGCTTGGAAATTTATTAAGTTCATGCTTTCCGAGGAAATGCAATCTTCACCAACGGTATTTGGCTTTGCGATGCACAAGGGAGTTGTGGAGAAACAGCTCAAGGATGTGCTTGATGTGCTCATGCTACTTATGCCGCTTTAACCTTTACGTGGATTACCGCTCCAAGAGTGGTTACAGACACTTGTAAAAATTTTGTCCTATTTGTGGTAAGTTTCTCCGTAACGAACCTAAGTGAGTACCTAGTATTCTTAATCCCTTCCTATTCCTTTTTATATTTCCCTAGTTTCTTCCCTTAGCCATCCGCTCTCTTCTTTATTTAAATAAGGAGCTAGCTTCGTATATACCTCTTGATGATAATTGTTTAACCATTGCTTTTCACTCTCTGTTAACATATCTTTATTGATACCGGCTAAATCAATTGGGCAATACGTAATTGTTTCAAACTTCATAAATTGACCAAACTCTGTTTTCTCGTCTTCAACTACTAACATCATATTTTCAATTCTAATTCCATATTTACCTTCGAGGTATATTCCCGGTTCATTCGTAATAATCATGCCTTTTTCTAATGTAACATTATTATTATTCCTTATGCTTTGTGGTCCTTCATGAACATTCAAGAAAAAACCTACCCCATGTCCTGTCCCGCATTTATAGTCTAAACCATACTGCCATATTGGTTGCCTTGCTAAAACATCTAAGTTAGAGCCTGTAGCTCCGTATAAATATTTTACTGAGCTTAATGCAATAAATCCTTTTAACACCAAAGTAAAATCTCTTTTTTGTTCATCGGTAAGTTTTCCTAAAACAATCGTTCGTGTAATATCTGTTGTTCCATCATAATACTGTCCGCCTGAATCAATTAAAAAAAGACCTTCATTCTTAAGAGTAAATTGTCCTGCGCCCTTCTGAAATCTTCTAATCTTTCTTCTGCAGTAATCTCTGTAATTTCTTCTTTGTCTACAACGTTTTTTAGCCATTTTATAAATTTCACCATGGCTAAACCATCTTTTATTTCACACCATTTTACATTTTTTATCTCAACTTCATTTTTAATCGCTTTTAAATTAGTCGTGATGTCAGGACTTTCAATTTTCTTTGTAATACTGTTAATGGCATTATATAATCTGCTATTTGTTTTATTCGTATCTAAAATAATAGTATCTCCGCTTGAAAGATTTCCTAAGAAAGTTTGTATTTCATGATTCGCTTTTAACTCGATTCCTTCAGCCTCCAGTTCTAATTTAACCAAAGGGGAAACCTTGCAAGAATCAATAAATAAATAACATTTATGTTCTGCTACGATTACATTAGCTATTACAACTGGATTGTTAGGCACATCGGCCCCTCTTATATTCAAAAGCCATGCAATGTCATCAAGGGAAGTTAAAATAAAATAATTTGCTCCTATATTTTTCATTTCTTTTCTTACTTCATTTAATTTTTCTACTTGTGATTTGCCTGCATATTTTACGTCATGAGTAAAAATTGGTCCTTTAGGAATCTCTGGTCTATCTTCCCACAGATCACCAATTAAATCTTGATTCATTTTTAATACGATTCTCTTTGCTTTTAGATCTTTTTCCATCTTTTTAACCATATTAATTGAAAAAACATTTCCATCAAAGCCCACAATGCTTCCTTCATTAAGAACATCTGCTAGCCATTCTGAATAAAATGGTACCCCTGGATCCACCATTCTAAATAATCTGATTCCTGAGCCCTCAAGCTGCTTTTCTGCTTGAATATAGTATCTACCATCTGTCCATAACCCAGCATCCTCTAATGTAATAACTACAGTACCTGCAGACCCTGTAAATCCTGATATCCATTGTCTACATTTCCAATGTTCTGCTACATATTCACTCTGATGTGCATCAAAACTGGGAATTATATAAGCATCCATTTGATTTTCTTTCATTAGCTGTCTTAACTTTTCGACCCTATCCCTGATATTCATTACTAATACCTCCATTTTCCTTAAGACTAAATTCTTTATTTTCACGATCATATAGCCATGCAGCTAGTACTATACTAATTATTCCGGCTGTAAGCTTTGATATGATAAACGCTCCTAACATTTCTGGGGCTACTCCTGACACAAATCCAAATTGACCTCCAAATACAAATGCTCCACTTACTCCAAAGGCAGTACATACCACTTTTCCTTTAGGATTCATTTCCTTAAATGTTCCAAATATCAACAGATTACTAGCCAAACTTCCTAGAATGCCTGCTACTGACACTGAATTAATTCCAAATTTCTCCCCTATTTCTTTAAAACTATTTTTAAAAATTCGATTGATAAGTGCTAGCATAGGATATGCTCCACCTAAAACAAATGCGATCTTGCCTACTATTACAGTAGATTCAGATAGTGCTGCTAATTCTGAGACAAGCCTTACACCAAATATCACATCTATACCTTGTAAAAGTAATCCAACAGTACTCAAACTCATTATAAGCTTTCCAAATACATTAAAAACTTTTATAAAAACATGAGGAGCTTTTAATAATCCGGCTCCTAAAATAATGGCAAAAACAAATATAGGTACCAGATTCCATACTAATATATTGATATTTATTTTTTGCCATAAGCCTGCTGCAAGACATCCTATTGGTATAGTAATAATTCCAACCAACACACCCATAGAAAAATATTTTTCATCCTCTTTAGAAAGCATCCCTAACGCGACAGGTATTGAAAAACTAATTGTGGCTCCTAATGTAGATGCGATGATAATTCCTGAGAATGCCCCCATTTCCTCTGTCAATGCTAGCTCATTAGCCATTTGATAGCCCCCCATATCTACAGCTAAAAATGCTGCAGGAACGATAGAAGGATCTAGATGAAAAACTCTAAAGATTGGAATAATCTCAGCGGATAAAAAATTTGTAAATATAGGGGCTAAAGAAAGTATTCCTATCATGCCAAGCCCTAAAGCTCCCATGGTCTTTATGCCTTCCTCAAATTTCCCACCCAGTTTCAAATGATTTCCGGTAATATAATCAATAGCTCCGATTACAAAAAAAGAACCGATTAGATATAATACAAATTTTTCCATTGTTATGATCACTTTCTATTTATTTTATATAATGTCTTTACTAATCAGCATCTGTAGTATAAAACCCACTATTGTAGATATAATTAGGCGTATTAACAGCTATAAGCTTGACCTTTTTGTTCGTATAATTAGCCCAATTGTGGGCAATATTTGAGTCCATATGAACACTGTCACCAGGATATACTTCATGCCTCTTACCATTTATGTAAACTGTTAATATACCCTCTAAAACATAAATGAACTCTTCTCCCTTATGCTTATAGGATAATATTTCTTCATCTTTCTTTTGAGGAAGAATTTCTATAAGCCTTGGAAAAAGTTGTTTACTTTCTAAGTTTKTACTTAAACTATACTTAATAAAACCACCTTCTACTGAATCCATTAATTCTTGTTCATAACTTCTTAAAACCATATCTTTCCTTTTTAGTGGATAATCAAAAAAATGTGTTAAATGTACTTTCAAAATATCAGCTAGTTTTTCAAGTGAATCAACAGCTATGGTAGTAAGCCCCCTTTCTAATTGAGACAGAAATCCAACAGATAGTTCGCTTTTTTCACTTAACTCTTTCAAAGTAATTCCTTTTTCAGTCCTCAATTTCTTTATTTCCATTCCTATATTCATAAATTCACCCCGGATTTTCATTATTGTGAATAATATAATATAATTTAGAGTAATTATCAATATACTATGAAATAATTTCATAAATATGAAAATCATTAAATTAACGTAATCATCTATTCTCTCAAGAACAGTCCGTAGAATTACACAATCTGGCACAAAACAGACGCTTGATCTATTAGATCTCTATTAGATCTATGCGCCTAGATTATTAAATAATAAAATATGAAAAAGAGCTATCTTATAGTGCCTTACTCAACTAAAGCGCCAATAACTCGAAGGAGAGTAAAGATACAGTCTGCCTACAATTTGATTAACCAACCTCAGTCTTCTGGTTAGGTCATGTTTTTTAGGTACTGATCTATATTAAAATGAGGAAAAATTTTCTAGCTTCGATCAAGTTTTGAAACTTCTCCCTGATTTTGTTGCATTGTAAATAGTTGAATTTGGATGAAATGCGTTTAATGTGAATTCCCCTCCTTAGATGCAACCATAAGAGCA
Source organism: Paenibacillus sp. 01T443 (assembly GCF_056398325.1). NCBI lineage: Bacteria > Bacillati > Bacillota > Bacilli > Caryophanales > Paenibacillaceae > Paenibacillus > Paenibacillus sp. 01T443. The sequence continues at coordinate 54,189 of NZ_JBFTPE010000030.1, read as the reverse complement.
TGCTAGATTGCTATACAGATAATGTAACCTATTTAAACAAATCCAACCTTTGGTGATTTACAATTTTTATCAACCAACAGATTTGAAAAAATCACAGGAATAAAAAAAGCCACGTCATGAAGACATGGCCATTGAATCTACAAAAGAACTTATTCGAACAATATTAATAATGACCCGTCATYTCTTCGCCTTATAAAACTCATGATAAAGCTTCATGAGCGCTCTTTTCTCTATCCGCGACACATAACTCCGCGATATCCCAAGCTCCTTTGCAATCTCCCGCTGCGTCCGCTCATCCCCGCCATGTTCCAGCCCGAAGCGCCCAATCACGACTTCCTTCTCCCGATCATCGAGTATATCCAGATTCTTATAAATTTTCGATTTTTCAATCTTCAACTGAACCTTATCCACGATATCATCAGCCTCAGTACCGAGGATATCGATCAATGTAATTTCATTTCCTTCCTTATCCGTGCCGATCGGATCATGCAAAGAAACGTCTTTCCGCGTCTTCTTCAAAGACCGCAGATGCATAAGTATTTCATTCTCAATACAACGAGCAGCGAACGTCGCGAGCTTCGTGCCTTTACCAGTTTGGAAGCTCTCGATTGCTTTGATTAATCCGATCGTTCCGATCGAGATCAAATCCTCGAGATCTTCACCTGTATTGTCGAATTTTTTGACGTTGTGGACACAACCTGATGTAAAAGTCGTACTGGAATTGTGATAGCTTTTGGAAAGAAGTTTTAGGATACGATTCAACAGAAGAGGTCAATGATTTTATCTAATATATTCAATCAGGCGAGATCGGACTAACTGGGAATTATTTAAACCTTACGGATCTGGTGGATGAAAGAGTTCTTCATTATACGTTTGCCCGTAGCGTAGAGTCGATGCAAAGCTTTAATCTATCTATGAAATACGACATGAATGCTGATAATAACGGCTATAGCTGGGGGTATGCTGATCCGCTCGCAGACCATGGAATCGAGCATTTGATGTCCTGCATCCATCCCCATCATGGCTATCATCCTTTATTTAAGAAACAAACACCATTCTACTGGCAGTCACCAAATAGTAAGAAAGTGCTAGTGTGGAGCGACGAACATTATCTAATTGGAAACAGGAAAACAGGATACCCTTCCTCAAAAAATGAGGATGAGTATCCTGTTTATAAATTTCGGACTTTTTCAGTGGCACAGCACATGGCCATGCCCCCTTAGATCGTTAAGGTTTTTCCGGATCAGCGGAACCGGAATATTTGTTAATCACTCGGTACACGATGACTGCCACTTCTGCCCTTGTCGTAGTAGCATTCGGGCTAATCAAACCTTCTCCTCTGCCTGAAATAATACCAGCATTGACTAGTGCCGCCACAGCATCTGTCGCATACGCTGAAATTTCAGATGCATCGGTAAAGCTGTTCAAATCGGAAGCCGATCCATTAGGTTCCCATTTATCGACAGCCTGCAGTGCTCTTGCTACAAGCACCATCATATCCTGCCTGGAAATTTCCCCTCTTGGATTGAATATCCCTTCCTCGGTTCCCTTTGCGATTCCCAGCTCCTTCACAATGCCGAGCGCTTCATAGTAGTAATCGTCTTGATCGACATCCTGGAAGTTGCCGCTGATTTCCACTTTTAAGCCAAGCGCTCTTACTAGCAGCGTCACGAAATCAGCCCTTGTTATCTTTTTACTAGGCTCAAAAGTAGTTGCTGAGGTACCTTTTATGATACCTTGTTTGGCCAATGCTTCGATGGCTGCCTCAGCCCATTTGTGTCTGCTGGTATCCGTAAAGAAGCCATCGGATTCTTTTTGTTTTGCCGTAACTTCGACAACCGCAGTTTTACCTTGATAACTTACCGTTACGGTCGCACTTCCCTTACCGAGCGCTTTCACGAACCCGTTCGCGCTTACCGCAATCACTGATGCATCCGAAGAGGCATACGACGCTTTATCGGTCACGCTCTTCTTGGTTCCGTCGCTATAGGTTGCCGTGACCTGAATAGCCTGAGTTTTGCCTACTTCCAGCGCATATGACGCAGAATCGAGGCTGATTCCCGTGAGCACGGCCACATTCCCTGGATTTCCGGTATTTCCGGCGTTTACAGTAACGTTATACACCGCTTGGTGACCGCCGTCTGCTGTCGTAGCCGTAATCTTCGTCCTTCCAGCAGATACGGTCTTCACGGTAACGCTTGTTGTGCCAGACGCTGCATCGTACACCGCATCTGTAACCGTCACTGCATTTCCTTCTACCGTAAAGGTCACGTTTTTATTGGCTGCATCAGCCGGATTGACCGTTGCAGTCAAGGTATGCTCAGCGCCTATGTCCAACACTTCAGACACTTTATTCAGAGTAACGCCCGTTACCGAGACTGGTACAGCAACAACCGTCGCTTCATACACGGCCTTGTTGCCGCCTGCCGTAGTCGCCGTTACTTTCGAATGGCCTGGCGACACAGCGCTTACCTTTACGCTTGTCGTTCCGCTTACCTCGTCGAATACTGGGGTAGACAATGTGACCGCATTTCCTTCTACTTCAAAAGTTACGGTTTTATCGGTTGCATCAGCCGGACTGACCGTTGCGATCAAGTCATCCGCAGCTCCGACGATCAGGGTCGAGGAGGACTTATTGAGAGAAACACCCTCTGCAGGCACTTGAACGTCGTTAACCGTAACATTGTAGTAGTCTTTGTATTGTCCGTCTTCGGTTTCTACCGTAATCTTGGCTGTACCCGCGGACAGCGCCTTCACTGCTGCGCTAGTCTTTCCGTCAGCGTTGAAGATCACATTGGACAATTCAACCACGTTGTCATTGTCTACCGTGAAAGTTACTTTCTTATTGCTTGCATTAGTCGGCGTTACGGTTGCCACCAAATGATCGGTAGCACCTACACTTAGCGAAGCGGCCGTTTTATTCAGAGAAACTCCATCAGCTGCTACTATAGTTGTTGCCGGCAGCACAGTCACACTGATACTTGTTGTCAATGCTACGTTGTTCGGATTTAGCACGTCTACAGGCAGAGTTACAGTTCCATTTACGGTGAATATTTGCTGCGTTCGTACAGCCGGATCATAGCTTGAACCGTCAACATCCCATGTCACATTAGCGTTCATGCTTCCCGTATCGGTAACGAGCTCTGTCGTTGCAGGTAATCCAAGGGCTTCTGCTGTCTTCTCCGTACCGCTCACCACCCCTGTGATTTCTGCAGGAGTTGTTATGCTCGTAAGCGTCAGTCCTTCCTCAGCATTCAGCAATTGCGTTACTTGATCCTGAGTCAACATATAGTTAAATACGCGAACGTCGTCCAGCAGTCCATTGTATGCTTCTCCCCATGGAGCGGCTCCCAGAATGATTTTATTCGTTGTGTTCGGAAGTGGCCCGAGATTCGTTGCATCGCTTGCCACTAAGTTACCATCGACATAGATCTTCAGCCCAATTGCTTGACCGTAGGAAGCCACATAATGATGCCAGTTGTTATCACTGTAGGTCCATGGAAACACCAGCGATTTATTACTAGATGAACCATTGGGCCAATAGGCCACTTGAGCTTTACCCCCGCCTGACAACTGTAAGGCCGTGAAACGACTATCTTGACGGATAACGCTATAGTAGCCGTTTGAAGGCTGAGAAGTCTTGAACCAGAACGAAACGGTCTCGTCACCCGTTTGATTCAAAGTTGCCGAAGGGTTGATCTCAGCCCTTGAGCCGCCGTTGAAAGCAAGCGCTCCGCCGAACTTGCCCGAATTGGTCCAAGTTGGGTTGTTAACCAGAGTTACGGTGTTGCCCTTGCCTGAAGAATCGCCAGCTGTTGTACCGGAGCCTTCATTAAACCTCCAGTAGGCTTCTAGTTCGGCAGGCTTAACAGTTACGCTATTGCTTGATGTCGAGTGCAGTATAATGTAGTCAAGGTTTACGTTTCCGCTATCTCCATCATCGTATTTATAAGATATCGTATTAAGTCCGGATTTTAGCGTTACAGTCTCAACCTTGTCGCCCCATGTAGCCCAATTTGCCAAGCTCGGCAGGCTAATCTGCCTTAACTTGATGCCGTTCACATACAGGCTGACTTTCTTTGTTGCGCCCGTAGCATTGGCATACCTGAGATCCAGATTATAACTACGCGTTAACTCTGATGAATTATTTACTGTAAAGGTAGTCGTTGCACCAGTTTCCCCGTATCCGTCCACAAAACCGGTCCCGGAATACTTCAGATGGTCGTTAACTACCACTGCACCGCCCGATAGTGAAGCATCCTCAGCCTCATACTTGTTATATGCCGTTACTGTAATATAATCGAGACTAACATTTCCGCTGTCGCCCGATTCATACTTGTATGTTATGGTATTGTCCCCTGCATTCAGGTTTACCTTCTCAACCTTGTCGCCCCATGTATCCCAATTTGCCAAGCTCGGCAGGCTAATCTGCCTTAACTTGATACCGTTCACATACAGGCTGATTGTCTTTGTTTCGCCCGTAGCATTGGCATACCTAAGATCCAGATTATAAATTCCGGCTGACGCAGCATTTACTGTAAAGGTAGTCGTTGCACCGATAGACCCGTATCCGGCCGCAAAACCGATCCCGGAATAGTTCAGATGGTCATTAACTACCACTGCACCGCCCGAGAGTGAGGCATCCTCGGCCTCATAATTATTTTGTTCCACAAATTCCCATTGATCGCTCGTCCAATCACCTCCACCTACCATACCAGATTGTACATATTCGTTCTGTGTGTGTATATGCTGCAAGGCATGCTTGCGGTTTCTGAGCTGGAAAAATCCATTTTCAGAGCCGACTGGCATCCAATCCGCACTCCATCCTGTAGCTGGTCCAGTCTGAATTCGACCGTTATTAGCCTCAATATTCATATAGTTGCCGGTTAACCGGTTTCTGAAACGGATAAATCCATCACTATTTTCTAGAGCCCATTGATATTTATAACCCGTTCCATCTCCATAATTTACTGTTCCTGAATCATCAAAAAGGCTTTTACCTGTCTGCTTGCGATTATAGATTTGATAATACTTACTGTCGGAGTGCGCAGGGACAATACTCGTCGGCAGCGTAAGGTCTCCCGTGTATGGTACTCCATTAAATGTAACGTTTTCAACATAACTACCTATAGACAAGTTTCCAATTGCGCTATCTGTAACAAGCTTCCCGTCAACTTTTACATTTTCAAAATGTACATTTTTCACAAATTCAGTCGCACTTACCCCGCCTACCTGCGACCCGAAATCATATGGATTGGAGGCATAATTAATATTCTTGAACGTAATATTACTTATACTTCCAGTTGCATGATTCCAGATTTGATAGGGATATACTTCCAACATACTCCCGTATCTGGTACGTTCTATTTCAATATTCTCGAAGAGCACATTATCTGTTAAGCCGTTAGCGGAATAAACTCCAATAGTACCTCTTATGCCAGGATATGCATTAGAGTTAATAATGTAGATATTTTTAGCTGTATAGCCTGTAAGATTACCAGCGTTAACCATAAGACTATGCACTCTCATGCTAGCAACCACGTTATTCTCCCATAAGATGTTACTACTATTAGCGCCAGTCACAAGAGCATCGTCAGAAGTTCTAACAAAACTATTCTTCACTGCCACATTCTTATTGTCCATTACAAGCACAATACCGTCACCTTCATGCATACTGGTGAAGCCTTTAATATTGTCTATTTCTACATTTGAACTGCCGATTACATTGACGGACTGCCTTTCAGGATTGACGACAACTAATCCCTCAATTTTGACATTTTCCGAATAGAATGCGACAATACCCGGCATTTCGGGGTTCTTAGCTCTAGCAGCATCCGTAAAATCACCGCTCCACTTAGACATCTCAAGTATGCCTCGTCCTCTAATGGTAATATCCTTTTTAATAGGACTCTTATCCCAATTAGGCTCATTCAAATACGGATTGGTTCTAATCTGTGCCTTGACTATTGCACCTGGCGCTAAATAGACTGTTGTTCCACTCGGTACATCTATATAATCCATCTCAGCCATGTAGCTGCCGTTTGTGTGAGCGCGTATTTTCTGCCTCTTTATTATTCCATAATTTGGACTTGCCGGATTGTCCGAATACTCATGAACTCCAGGGCCAAAGTACATGACGTTCGCATCACCCTTTGACGGAATGTTCGTGTCGATAGGATTTGCAAATATATGCAGCGCATTATAGATATTATCATTTACCTCAAGTACGATGTTTTTATCTCCGGTCACTGAAAACGTGATCACATTTCCAACAATTGTCGGCTCTATTCCGTATGCCTGAGGCCAAACCTTTGCTGATGTTAATGGACCATCGCCATGATACGTAACCTTCATTTCCACTGTACCTGCAAAGTCAAACATTACAAAACCTGTAGGCATATTGCTATTACCTGGATCACCCGAATCACCATTAAACATTCTTGCCAAATGTGTAAATAATTCCTGATAAGTTCCCCCTGGAGTTTTTACCTCTGCTGTAAAAGCTGAATAGCTTGGTGCAGTCCCTTGCGCCGGAATAGGATATACATTAAGTTGATTTCCTGGATCTTGCTCAGCCGCAGAAATAGAATTCGGTGGAGAAACAATGGTAACAATTGTAAACATCACTAGTACCAGGACCAAACTTAATAATTTTTTTCCTTTTTTTTTCATGTTAATTCTCCCTTCTTTTACCTACGATTTGGATCTCCTAAAGCCTTTTGAGTTTTGTCTTATGATTTAGTGGCAGCACAGTTGTTCAGACGTGTTGGATCATTCGCTCAATCAAGCTGAATGCATTTCCCTTCTCATAGGAAGAGCGTATGAAGTTATGTGTATCCCACGTCTGATCCCCATAAAAATTAGTTCTATTAAAACGCTTACATGTTATTACTTGGTTAATTCTTGATTACTTCGATACAAGAAATGTATCGATTTGTTGGCATTTTTAATGAAGGATCATTTTTTTAATTTGCTACAAACCGCTGAAACACCATGATGATTCCGAACATCGGAATCATGCTGAACACGCACAACAGCAAGACGTCGGGAAGAATCATGAGATGATGCGGTAATAACGTTTTTTTTCCTTATTCCCGCTCACCTTCGCAAGAAGCAGGAAAGGCGCAAATTCAACAACTTTGCGCCTTTCTCTTCTTTCCTATCCTTACTATTTTTTGATCGCCGCTTCCACTTCTTTGGTGATTTGATCGCCGCCAAGCCGTTTCCATTCCGCAACGAACGAATCAAACTTGTCGACAGGCTCTTCACCCATTACGATTTTCAAAAATGTTTCATTTTCCAATTTCAGTAAGATGGCCCATTTCAATTCCATCGTTTTCGTCTGTCCGRAGAAGACGTTGCGCGTGACAACGAAATTGGCTGGATCGGTTTGAGCCGCGCCCTCCATTCTAGCCATCACTTCGGACCATGCAGCTAAATCCTTTTTCGGATTCTCATCATTTTTCTTCACGGCGTTATACCAATTTGTTAATTCCGTGTTAAGTTTGGACGGATCTTTTGCTTCCCATGCGCTCTTCAATTCGGAATGAGTTCTGAATACGGCATCTTCCGTATCGAGGTTGAGGGCAAACGGCCATACCCACCAGCCGACGTTCAGCCCCTTATAAATGTCTACCGCATCCGGATCAAGCTGACGTCCGGCTTGAGTCTGTACATTCAATATTTTCATAACCGCATCGGGATGTTCGTACCCCTTCCTGACAACTAAGTACGAGCCGGCCGGATCCGTATCATACGTATTGAATTTCCCGTCTGAATCAACAGGAACGGAATAGGCCTTCCACTCCGCTTTCGGATCGTTCTTGACGGAATCGGTTAACGGACTGCCATAAGGACTCCACCATGGTTCGAGTACGATGCCTAACTTCCCTGCCGCACCAAGCTCGTTCACATCTTTGCGTATGGCAAATTGCTTGTCGATGATACCCGCAGCATACAAGTCGTGAAGCTTGGCTAACGCCGTTTTCATTTCCGGCAAGATGGAGCTGTAGGAGACGTTGCCCGACTTGTCTTTCATCCACTGGCCTTTATAAGCATGAAGCGATCCGAGTATCGGACTGAAGTTACTCTTCCCTTCATACGTGGACAAATCCGGAATTGACGTTAAGCCGACCGTATCCTTTTGACCGTTGCCATCCGGATCTTTCTCGACAAACGCTTTCGCTACAGCAACCAGATCATCGAGTGTCTTCGGCGTTTCCATCCCGACTTTCTCGAGCCAATCCTGCCTGATCCAGGTTAAGCTATGCTGTCCGCTGATTTTCGTACTTGGAAGACCCATCAGTTTGCCATTTATAGTGCCTCTCTTCAAAACACGATCCTCATAGGAATCGTAATAACCTTTAATAAGCGGGCTTGCCAGCTTCTCATAAACGTCAGTCAGGTCTGCAATCAGATCGGCTTCCGTTAATTGCTTCAGCTGCTTTTCATTCACGAGGAACGCATCCGGAATATCTCTGCTCGCGATGGATACAGAAAGTTTTTGCTGGTAGGCTTCATCCGTTTCCGTCTGCCAAGCAAACTTAACTTTGACATTCAATTTTTTCTCGATATATCGGAAGTACTCGTTGTTTTCGACCGTGTCCCCATTGGGCAGATTAGTGCCTTTCGCGCTGATGCCTTTCCCGATGCTTAGCATAATCGGCTGACTATACTTACCAAATGGATCATTTGTGGCGGCTCCTTGCGTTTCATTCGTTTGGCTCGGCTCGGTGCTTGGCGTCACTTCATTGTTACCCGTAGTACAAGCCGTCATAAGGATTGTAAGTGACATGAGTACTGCTGCGGTTGTCTTGAGCTTCATTCTGTATTTCCCCCTTAGATCGTATATTTACCTTACAAAGCGATTGTACTATGCTTCTTGTCCTAGACAGGAGCGAAAACAGTCGATAGCAGGTAGAATTTGATCCTCCGTTTCTTATGTTTGTGTGATCGCCGACCACTTTCATACCTCCTCCGACTGAATTCCTACTCTAGCGTACCTTTCCGCTGCGTCAACGGAATATTCATCGTCATCGTCGTACCATGCCCAATGCGGCTTTCAACCTGAAACCGGCCGTTATCTGCGTAATGGACGTTGATAATCCGCAATACGTAACTTAGTCCGATGCCGAGACCTGATTTTCCCCTTTCGTTTTCGTATGAAAATAAGCGGGAAACTTCTTCCTCCGTCATACCGGCCCCGTTATCTTTTACCTCAATATTCATATAACCGTCATTAGCTGCGATGCCCACTTCGATCACCCCTTCTTCATCTCCAAGCCCATGATACAAAGCGTTTTCGACGATCGGCTGAAGGATGAAACGCGGAATCGTCTGGTCCAGCAATGTCTCGTCCACATCGTAACGAACATTAAACTGGTAATCATAACGAATGCGCTGAAGCGCCATGTAGTCTTTCAAGGCTTCGAGTTCATCGCGCAGCTTGACGACGGATCCTTCTTTGCCTAAGTTATAGTGCAGAACACGTGTGAAAATGGAAACGAGACGGTCGATATCATCCTGCCCGTTCATGCGCGCGATCCATTGAATTGTATTTAACGTATTATGGATAAAGTGAGGATTGATTTGATGGAGAAGCTTTTCCACTTCCAATTGCGCTTTCATCCGCTCATTGCGTTCGATTTCTGCAAACAATTCCCCCATTCTAGTTCTCATGAGATCGAACTCGAATAGCACGCTGTCGAATTCGCGCACGTTCGTCTTATTGAGCTTGGAATCGAATTTGCTGCCTCTCAGGGAACGAATCTCTCTCAAAATGCTTCGGATCGGCCGGTATACGGTCCGCCATACCAATAACGCGAGCGCAATGCTTAAAGCAAGACATACGAGGCTGATGCCTCCGTATCGCAATAGCCAGGTACGGAATTCCTTCTCAAAATCTCGTTTATCGATCGCAACGATGACACTCCACCCTTGGTCGCTAACTTCCTTGAAAAAATAAAAACCTTTTTCTTCTGCTACATTAACAGCCGAGTTTTTAATAAAAGAAAAATCGGTGCCTGAAGGAAATTGAAGCTTATTGTCACTGTAGGCAATTTTACCGCTCTGATTCAACAAAATATGCGAGGCGTTCATCCCATATTGATCCTTTTTGAGAATTTTCTCAAAAAAAAGGAGATTGGTTTCTAGATACACGTAAATCGTTTGCTCTTCTATTCCAGGGACATTTACCGGTCTTGCCAACGAGAAAACGGCATTCTGACTGTGCTTGTACGCTGTTTCGTGCGGACCGAAGAACGATTCGCCCTTAACGCTGGACAGTAAAGGAAGCGATTCAATGGAGAAATCGTCCCTGATTTCCCGGTTTTCGAACTTCACTTTCTCATCGCCCGAAAAAAAATAGAGCATAACCCCCAAATATGGATTCGTGGAATTAACGAGATTCATATTTTTCTGAATCTCCGTCGTCAGCTGCAGCTGCTCGAAAATACTTTGAGACGAAAGCAGATTGGATAACGATTGTCCGACAGATCCTTCTTGCGAAAGCTGCAGAGAGGCATACTCCATATTGCTAAGCGTATTTTCAAGACCCACTCTCGATTGGGACAGCGTGTTTTTAATTCCGCTTTCAATTTTTTCGTGAAAAATCGTTTGCAAAGCCAAATAAGAAACCACCCCTAGTGAGAGGAGTGGAATAATAGTACTCATTAGGAGCGTTGCAACCAATCGCGTTTTCAGGGAAGACCAGTCGATCTTCATTTTATCTCGATGCTCCCTTCGTTCGCTTTACGGTATTCCGCTGGATTCATCCCTGCCCGTTCACGGAATATTTTGCTGAAATACTTTTCATCCTTATAGCCGGTTCGTTCCGCAATTCGGTAAATCGGGTACTTTGTTTCGACAAGCAGCCCTTTCGCCTTCTCGATCTGCAGTTCCTTCATGTATTCACCGAACGATCTGCCGATAATCGTTTTGAAGCATTCGCTGAAATAGCCGCTGCTTATGTTGAATGTTGCTGCTACCATGTCGCGATTGACACGCAAATCGTCCAATTGCAGCATATAATAAAGTGCTTTCAAAACGGTGACGATGATTTCGTCAGAGTAAACGAAGCCTTTCATTCTCTGCTGTATCGCACATCGAATCTCAATAAGGATTTGCTTAAACACGTTCCAGCTTACCAACGATTCAAGGATGGAATCGTATGCATCCAACTCGCCGCTTCGGAACATTTCGCGCCAAAGGCGCACGGATATACGGAGTAATTCCGACAAATATCGGCTGTCAGGTTTCGATTGCTCGATCAAGGCGATCAGACGCTGCCATTGCTCCTCATCATAAAGCCAGCGGAAAGAGAACCACACTTCATCAAGCAGTTTTGGCTCATCGAGAATAGGTTTGTCCATCGATTTTGCCAGCATCATCGTCAGCTCGTATACTTTCCGATTCGGTTCGTATTCGTAAAACAAATAAGTCCGAATGCTTACGACGGATAATTCCGGCTTTCCATAAGCTTTTATAAGGATGTAATCGTTCGATTGAGCTGCATATCGACGTAAGGACGATTCTATTTCGTCATCCGTGCAAGCAATGGACCAAATTTGACCGCCGAACGGTGTTACGGAAAAAATGCCAGCTTTCATCAAATCGGAAACTGGATCTAGTTGCTTGGTTGTAGACATGAGCACCAATAGATAAATAGGTCTGTCTTCCATCTTCGGCTTGGAAATACCCGTTCCCGCCACTTTATTCGTTTCGTCAAACTGGATTCTCTGTACGATTCGCGCCAGCATGTTATCCATGCTTTCTTTTTCCAACTGCGTTTTGACGATGTAGTCAATTGCTCCGGCACGCATCGCTTCTTGAATGTATTCGAAATCCTGATGACATGTCAGCACGACGATCCAGGTATTCGGATGCTGAGCCCGAACCGCCTTCATCAGTTCGAAACCGCTCATTGTTGGCATCGTCAAATCAACGAACAGTAGGTCGACCTTGTGTTGTTGCATGAAATCGAGTGCCGCTCGACCGTTCCCCGCTTCGCCGACAATTCGGATGTCATATTTACCCCATGGCATCGTGGAAATAAGGCCCTTGCGAACCAGCTTCTCGTCATCCACAATCAATGTATTTATCATTTTGTATCGCCTCGATCCTAACGTAATTTCGCTGTAAGTAAGGTGCTAGTTCAGACCTTATATAAAGTTGATTTCATTAAAACACAAAAACCCGAAGGACTACCACTCTTTTCACAGAGTGTCTACCTTTCGGGTTACTGTTCAGTTTTAGTTTGCCCCTTTTTTTATCAAATCTCTTGTAAGATAAAGAGGAGACTTCTGAAATCCCCCTCTAAATGTGGAATAGAGAGTCCGAAGTACATCAATTCATCTCCTCTGTACACCTTGCCGTTATGCTGCAAACGATACGACTTATTCGGATCGAGTCCTGTCAGACGTAATCTACATAGTGGTGCATTCGGCTCGGCAAGGACCTTAAAGTAAGCAGCAAAGGCTTCTTTTCTATCCTCCGATACAAACATCCACGCTGTCTCATTCCCCTCAAAAGGACTAAGAAGACGATAGAAATCTCCATACTGGATTAGCTTTCGGAGTTCTTTATACTGAGCAACCTGCTGCCGGATGTCTTCGCACTCCGATTCATTTAACTTGGTCAGATCCAGCTCGTATCCAAAATTCCCCGACATTGCGACATGGCCGCGTGTTTCCAAAGGTGTATTGCGATGTACCTGGTGATTTGGAATGGCTGAAACATGGGCTCCCATGGAACTTGCAGGATACACCATACTTGTTCCATATTGAATCTTCAATCTTTCAACCGCATCGGTGTCGTCGCTAGTCCAGGTCTGAGGCATATAGTACAGCATTCCTGGGTCAAATCGTCCGCCACCGCCGGAACAACTCTCGAATAAAATATGTGGGAAACTGGAGACGATTCGCTCCATCACCTCATAAAGTCCAAGGATGTAACGGTGCCCTGTTTCGCGTTGACGTTCTGGAGGGAGCTGGGCGGAACCTACCTCCGTCATATTCCGGTTCATATCCCATTTTACATAAGTGATTGGCGCCGATGACAGAACTGAACTGAGCGAATCCACAATATAATCCTGTACATCCTGGCGCGATAAATCGAGAATCAACTGATTCCTAGCTAATGTTCGTGTATGTCCTGGCACATGCAAACACCAGTCCGGATGCTCGCGGTACAGATTACTGTTTGGAGATACCATTTCCGGCTCGAACCATAGGCCAAATTGCATCCCCATTGCCGTAATATCTTCTCCCAGCTTACCGAGTCCTTCTGGAAGCTTGCGCCGATCCTCAACCCAATCTCCCAATGAGCTGTCGTCATTGTCACGCTTCCCAAACCAGCCATCATCCAGGACAAACAACTCCAAACCAAGCTCTTTGCCTGCATGAGCAATTTCATTTATTCTATCTGCGTCGAAATTAAAGTAAGTCGCTTCCCAGTTATTAATGAGAATCGGTCTTTGCTGATCACGGAAGTTACCTCTACATAAACGGGTTTGATATAGCTTGTGATAGGTTCGTGACATTCCACCTAATCCTTCAGCTGACCGTACAAGTACGGCTTCAGGAGCCTGAAATGTATCTCCAGGTTCTAACAACCACTGAAAATTAAATGGCTGAATACCCATGCCAACTCTGGTCATCCCATATTGATCCACTTCCGCCTGCGCTAGAAAACTACCACTGTATACAAGACTGAACCCGTACACTTCACCATGATTCTCCGTCGCATCTTTAGCCAGCAAGGCAATAAACGGATTTTGCTGATGACTGCTGGAGCCGCGTTTACTGTCAATCCGATGAATCCCAGGTACAAGCGGTCTCTTGTGTACATGGCGTTCTCTCGTCCATGTACCGGACAATTGCAACATATCAAAGTTGGAATGATGGAAATCAACATTAGCGCTTAATACTCGGTTCAGTATTATCTTGTCCTGTCCTAAGTTCTCGATACGTACGGAACGTGTGATTGCGTCAAGATGGTTTAATACGGTGTACACAAGAGTCGCCTTTAGTCCACTTTTTGCATCTCGCAGAACCATTTCCAGCGTATCTGCTTCATCATCACTCTCAACATATGTGGAGGGCAGCCCCTGCAAACGCGGCTTACCTTTGCTTAGCGTATAACCTTCATAACGGAAATCAGTAACTGTTGTACCATCCTGCAAGTGGACCTCGAGCGCTGGCTCCCGGAAATCACCATTGCCGTACGACGGAAATTCGTTTGGTAGAGTATCCAGAGAGTAGGCTTTATCCTCTAGCAGAAAACTTGGATTGAATGAGCATCTTTCAACTAAATCTAATGAAGGCTGGAATTGGTTTGCTCCCAGTTTTGGCCCCCAATAGAGATGGGCTGGAACTTCACCCTTAACGATTTGAATAATATAGCTGGAGTTATTAGATCGTAAATGAAACACTCGATTGCTGTTATCATAATAAATGGACATGATATTCTCCTAATCTATTACTTTATTATTTGTTAGACCTGAACTGTAATCGAAAACGAAATTTCATGTCATCCTCGAACCACATCGGGAAGTTGGTACCCCAAGAATTATTGTGCAGATTAAAATGAAAGCCACCCGCGAGTGGAGCAAACGTATTGTCAAATTGCAGCAATCGTCTTTCACCCGGACAAACTACAGGCGCATCCAGTGTCTCAATCACGACACGTCCATCCGCACCTTCATAATAAAGTCCTGTATTCACAGCGTGCATATTCCGGTTGCCGTTCTTTACTACCGATAACGGCGAAATCCGTGTACCCAATTTGTCCATTGTCCACATGTTCGAACTGTCAACGCAAGGGACAAACGAGAACCAGCTCGCTTCCGGCAAACGGCATGCCGATTTATCCGTCCAGTTCAACTCCACATCGATATTAAAATCGTTATGATGGAATGTGTATATGATCTCGAGCTGATGAGGTGCGCCATAATGCTTGCAAGCATCGGTAGGCATCTCCAATTGAGCACAAACTTTGTCGGCGTCCGCTAGCCTTTCCAATTGAAGATTTCTTAGAATCGGACGGTACTGCTTATGTTCCGGAGCAGGCTCTGCATATTCAATTCCGGGCTTGGCGTGATCTGGAATCGCCCAAATATAATTCTTTTTCATGTCAACCGTATATTCCTTAATATAGCGATCGTAGTTTTCTTTGCCGAACGTTTCATAGCGGTAGGCAGCCAACCTATTTCCATCATTTGCCCATACTTTCCCATTGGTATCAACCAGCTGATCAATAGAACCGTCAGAATCGAAGCTAACTAGAAATTCCCCTAACGTATAGCATCGGTTCATTTCAAGTTTTTCAATGTTTTCAGCGGCATTTGAATGATATGAACTGACAGGGTTCAGGCTGTCTAACACTTTCTTTGCTTCGAATTGCAATTCCGAACTTAACGCTGACACCGCCTGATCCAGATATGCGCGCTGCTCCTCCCACGAGCTTTCAAAGTGCCGGTAGCTGCGCTCTTCCTTTCGCCCAAGTCGATCAAACGTATCATAATGCGGACCTTGAACCGCTTCATCCCTAAATTGATCCTTCGATCTCGCCGCCGAAAAATCCGCTGCAGAGTAATTTACGTAATCTGCTAAATATGTTTTCTCATCCAATCCCCAAGTATGCTCTGTGATCAACATGAGACGATTGCAAAACCTGCTGTAACTTTCGCCATTTGGATCTAGAGAACCCGTACTTACCCATTTGTCCCTTAATCGAAGAAGTTCCCGGTAGCGAGCCACTTTGAGCGGATCGGAAGCCGTGCCCTGGATCCACGAATCACCTATTTCCTCGCAAACGACCGGAAGCACATGCTTACATTCCAGCAGCTTTTCGGCGAATGCGTCCAGTGTTGACGCGGCAATTTCCGCACCCGGGTATTCAGTTTGCAATCGACTGTACAGCCACTCTATATCTTCTAAGGAGGAAGGACCGTTATTATCGCCTGTGTGGGCAAAATAGAGCACATCCTCAAGTCCCTCCACTTCCAGAGCTTGACCATAATCGCCGGCATAGTTAACGATCAGCTCAGATCCATCGCTCGCCCTCCAAACAAACGCTTGCGGGACGCACGGAGGCTTGCTGGAAGGATTTACTCCTATATGCAAATAACGAATTCCGTAACTAGCCAATATAGGTACGATGCCGATCGTATGTCCTGGAACATCCGTCATTTTCGCGGCAATGGTATTTTTCCCGAAACGTTGATCCAACTTCTTGGAAATCGACAAGCCATATTCAAGCAGTGTTTTATCCATCAATTCCGTATGGGTCGTAAAAGGAAGACCGTGCCATGCAATTTCGCCTCTGCTTATCGCATTCTCCATTTGGATCCGCTGCTCCTCAGGCGCAGATTGCAAATATTCGTCGATCAGCCAAGACCCAACTGTCCAAATAAATTTCGACCGTCCGTCATCGTTTTGCATACGTTCAGACAATGATAAGGCTTGCGGAATAAACGTATTCATGTACTTGTCAACCACATTAGCCGCAAGATCGGTAAACCCAATATCCAAATGCGTTTTAAAAATAACATGTACTTTTTTAACTGTAGTCATAAATCCGGCCTACTTTCCTTAATTTTCCTCTTAATTCTTCCCTTAATTCTTTCATTAACGATCCTATGATTCCGCTATTCTTTAACCGAACCCAGTACGATGCCATGAACGAAATAGCGCTGCAAGAACGGATAAATTAACAAAATCGGGATCATGGCGACCATCAGCTTTGCCGCGTTTAAAGTTTTGTCCGATGCTTTCATCAGTTGGATCAGCTGATCTGAGGTTAAGTTACTCATCGCTTCCGGCGATATAGAGACGACCAGCTGCTGGATATACGTCTGAAGCGGATAGTTTTCTGGCTTGCTCATGTAAATCAGTCCGTCGAAGAACGAATTCCAATGCCCGACAATACTGAACAGCGTCACCGTTGCCATCGCTGGTAATGAAAGCGGAATATAGATGCGCATCAGCGTATACCACGGTCCCGCTCCATCGACGACCGCCGCTTCGTTCAATTCCTTCGGTAAACTTCGAAAAAAATTCATAATCAGAATGACATTGAAAATGGGAACCGCCCCTGGAATGACCAATGACCAAATCGTATTTTGCATGCCGAGTGTCGTTATGGTCATGTATAGGGGAATCATTCCTCCGGAAAACAGCATACAAAAGACGAGATACCACATGTACAGATTTCTTCCGCGGAACTGCTTGTTTTCCAGGGACAAAGGATACGCCATAATAACAGTCAGGATGAAATTAAGCGCCCCTCCCAAAACCACTCGTTTGACAGAGACGCCAAACGCCCTGAAAAACTTATCATCTTCAAGAATAATTTGATACGACGTCAGGTTGAACCCGACCGGCCATACAGTCACCTTTCCGGCGTTCGCGGCTGCTTGGTCACTGACGGAGAGAGCGATTGTGTACCAGAGTGGGTAAAGCGAAATCAGCGCCGTAAGGACTAACGCCAGTAAAATAAGTAAATCAACGGTACGATTGGATAACGATTGCGATCTAACCATGATGTCCTCCTTTCTTACTTAAAAAATCCTATAGTTTGCGAATCTATAAGCCAATCGATACGAAATCGCAATTAGAACAATCGCTACGACCGATTTCAACAAACCGACGGCCGTGGCCAATCCGTACTGCATTTGCACTATGCCAATCCGGTATACGTAAGTGTCGATAATATCCCCGGAAGAGTAGACGAGCGGATTATACAGGTTGAATATTTGATCGAATCCCGCGTTAAGCACGTTGCCGAGACTCAGGGTGGTCAAGAGCACAATCGTCGGCATAATGCCGGGAAGCGTAATGTACTTCAGCTTATGAAAGCGACTCGCACCATCTATTTCCGCCGCCTCGTATAATGCAGGATTGATGCCAGTCAAAGCAGCCAAGTACACGATGGCGCCGAATCCGAATTCCTTCCATACGTCGCTCCATACGATGATATGTCGAAACCATGTATTGCTGGCCAAAAACATGATCGGATCAACACCAAAAAGAGAAAGTAATTGATTTAGAATACCTTCCAGCGACAAAATATTAATCATGATGCCCGCCAAAATGACCCACGACATGAAATGCGGCAAATAAACGATCGTTTGTACCATGCGTTTGAACTTTTGCAATCGGACTTCATTTAAAAGAAGCGCGAACGTGACCGGTACAATAATGCCTGCAATGATTTTCATCGAAGCGATGATGATTGTATTCAACAGCACTTGCTTACTATCTGGAATTTGCAGCATGAAGGTAAAGTTGTCAAGGCCGTTCCATTCCTGTTTCCAAATCTGCTTGCCCGGCACAAACCGCTGAAACGCCATGATGATTCCTAACATCGGAATGATGCTGAACACGAATAACAGCAAGACGCCGGGAAACATCATAAGATGATAGTGAAATAACGTTTTTTTGTCCCTCATTCTCGCTCACCTTCCCAGAAGCATGGAAGGCGCTAAGTCGACGACTCAGCGCCCTCCGCTTCCTTCCTATCCTTTTATTTTTTTTTGACTTCCTCTTCCACTTCTTTGGTGATTTGATCGCCGCCAAGCCGCTTCCATTCCGCAACGAACGAATCGAACTTGTCGACGGGCTCTTCACCCATTACGATTTTCAAAAATGTTTCATTTTCCAATTTCTGTAAAACAGCCCATTTCTGATCCATCGTTTTCGTCTGTCCGAAAAAGACGTTGCGCGCGATAACGTAATTGGCTGGATTGACTTCCTTCGACCCCTCCAATCTCGCCAGCGTTTCAGCCCATGCAACTAAATCCTTTTTCGGATTCTCATCATTTTTCACAAAGGATTCATACCAAATTTTTTCTTGCGAGTTAAGTTTGGACGGATCTTTCGCATCCCATGCGCTCTTCAGATTGAGATAGGTATTGTATACGGCAGGTTCATCACCGATTAGGAGGGCAAACGGCCATATCCACCAGCCGACGTTTAGCCCCTTATAAATGTCTTTCGATTCCGGATCGTAAGCACTATTGAACTGGACATTCAGCACTTTCATAACTGCTTCGGGATGTTCGTACCCCTTTCTGACAACCAGGTACGCACCGGCCGGATCCTTATCAAACGTATTGAATTTTCCGTCTTCATCGACAGGAACGGAATAGGCCTTCCACTCCGCTTTCGGATCGTTCTTGACGGAATCGGGTATCGGACTGCCATACGGACTCCACCATGGTTCGAGTACGATGCCTAATTTCCCTGCCGCACCAAGCTCGTTAATATCTTTGCGGATGGCAAATTGCTTGTCGATGATACCTGCCGCATACAAGTCGTGAAGCTTGGCTAACGCCGTTTTCATTTCCGGCAAGATGGAGCTGTAGGAGACGTTGCCCGACTTGTCTCTCAACCACTGGCCTTTATAAGCATGAAGCGATCCGAATATCGGACTAAAGTTATTCTTCCCTTCATACGCGGACAAGTCCGGTATTGACGTTAAGCCGACCGTATCCTTCTGACCGTTGCCATCCGGATCTTCTTCGATAAACGCTTTCGCCACAGCAATCAGATCATCGAGCGTCTTCGGCACTTCCATCCCGAGTTTCTCGAGCCAATCCTGCCTGATCCAGGTCAAGCTATGCTGTCCCCCCATGTTCGTACTCGGAAGACCCATCAGTTTGCCGTTTATAGTGGCCCTTTTCAAGACACGATCCCCAAAGGAATCGTAAGTTTTTTTAAGCTGCGGGGCTCCCAGCTTCTGATAAACGTCTGTCAGATCGGCAATCAGATCGGCTTCCGCCAATTGATTCAGTTGCTTTTCATTCACGATGAACGCATCCGGAATATCTCTGCTCGCGATGGCAACAGACAGTTTTTGCTGGTAAGCTTCATCCGTTTCCGTTTGCCAAGCAAACTTTACTTTGACATTCAGTTTTTTCTCGACGAACCGAAAGTACTCGTTGTTCTCGACCGTGTCCCCATTTGGCAGATTCGTGTCTTTCGTACTGATGCCCTTCCCGATGCTTAGCGTAATCGGTTGACTAAACTTACCCAAAGGATCATCTGTGGCGGCTCCTTGCGTTTCATTCGTTTGGCTCGGATCGGTGCTTGGCGCCACTTCTTTGTTACCCGTAGTACAAGCCGTCATCAGGAGCGTAAGTGACATGAGCACTGCTGCGGTTGTCTTGAGCTTCATTGTGTACTTCCCCCTAAGACCGTATATTTACCTTACAAAGCGATTGTACTATGCTTCTTGTCCTAGACAGGAGCGAAAACAGTCGATAGCAGGTAGAATTTGATCCTCCGTTTCTTATGTTTGTGTGTTCGCCGACCATTTTCATACCTCCTCCGACTGAATTCCTACTCTAGCGTACCTCTCCGCTTCGTCAACGGAATATTCATCGTCATCGTTGTACCATGCCAAATGCAGCTTTCTACCTGAAATCGGCCGTTATCTGCGTAGTGGATGTTGATCATCCGCAATACGTAACTTAGTCCGATGCCGAGACCTGATTTTTTTCTTTCGTTTTCGTATGAATGGTAAGCGAGAAACTTCTTCCTCCGTCATGCCGGCCCCGTTATCTTTCACCTCAACGTTCAAATGACCGTCATTAGCTGCGATGCGCACTTCGATCACCCCTTCTTCATCTCCAAGCCCATCATACAAAGCGTTTTCGACGATCGGCTGAAGGATGAAACGCGGAATCGTCTGGTCCAGCAGTGTCTCATCCACATCGTAACGAATGCCCTCATTCCGTTCGATTTCCGCAAACAATTCCCCCATTCGAGTTCTCTTGAGATCGAACTAGAATAGCACGCTGTCGAATTTACGCACGTTCGTCTTATTGAGCCTGGAATCGAATTTGCTGCCTCTCAGGGAACGAATCTCTCTTAAAATGCTTCGGATCGGCCGGTATACGGTCCGCCATACCAATAACGCGAGCGCAATGCTTAGAGCAAGACATACGAGGCTGATAATTAATGAGGCGAGTGGCTTCAGCCAGTTCCTCATCGGAGTCCTTTGCAAATAAGGCATTGTATCAGGCGAATTCTTTTCCACGGATCCGTGGTTGCCGTCAAAAAGGTGCCTTGAAGATGGTCATTGTTGTCGTTGTTCCGAGAAAACCACGATGTTTGGCTTTAATCTTTTAGATGCGCAGCTCACGCTTCCGTTCTTTGAACGCCTCACACCATGAAAGAACATTATCGCCCTTCCGGTAACGGAAGATTATTATAATAAAAAAGACTGTCGGTAAATTTCGCCGACAGTCCTTCTCTTCCAAGCAGTATACTCCTCATCCTATTCGCTGGACAATTCCTTGAGCGGTTTGATTTTACCATGGGTATGCTGTTCTTGCTTTCGTGACTTCCGCTGTTGATTAAGCTAACGTGTCCCGTCCCTCGGTTTTAAGGGTCTATCTCACATATACTCACTCATGCGCAGAATTTCATTATCTAGGATCAGCTCGATCTCAGAAAGTAGCGCAGATGATACCGGTTGGGGTGTGATAAAGGCTTAGCATTTGGATGGCAGACTTGCATTCCCAATCCTTAAATACCGTCAGAAACTCTGGAAAATACCGATCCAGCCAGTTATGGACACGTACTTGTACAACACAAAGGTCAGTTGTCAGGTGTTCGCGAATTTTCATCGCTTCCCTTAGTTCAGCATAAACGCCCTGAGAAGGCTTGGTATGGCGTATCTCCCGTCTTTGACCAGCTGTGCAATGACTTTCGCGTCCTTGATGTCATTCTTCGTTGGCGAATTGTCATCGAGTTCTTTACTTTTCTTCACGTGTAGTGGATTCACCACACCATAGTTAACTTGATTCTCACTTAGATAATGAGCAAGGTTTAACCAGTAGTGGCTGGTCGGCTCCATACCGACGATGACGTCCTGAAACCCTTGTTCCGCAGCAATCTTTTGGAACCAATTAACGAATAACTCAAAATAAACGTAGGCGATAATTCCTCCCATTCTTACATTAGGATAATCATCTATTAGACAATAAAAACAAGTAGGCAGAAACCCAATCCTGCCTACTTGTCGGATAATTACATTTATTATTAATTGCCCCAAATCTGTAATTCACGTATTGCATGGCCCCAAGTAGATCCACCGCCGGAAACGGCAGTCACGTTCAGTTTTACATATCTTGCAGCAATCGCAGTGAATGTGGAAGTTCTCCCTCCGGCAGGTACTCCTGTTTCGGTTGCAACTGTCGTCCAATTGAGGTTATCCGTTGAAACCTGTACTGTATAAGCAGTAGAATAATTCCAAGTATCTGTATTGGCTACAACCATATCAACATTATAATTTGCACCCAAATCAACTACCGGACTCCACAGGTCGTTCGCATTGGACTGGGCATATGTCGAGGTATCTCCGTCTACCATAGCTTTTGCCTCATGTCCGGTGATAACAGTCCCGTTAAGCATGCTGGCTGACTTTCCCAGCGCAAGAGAATTTTCAACATTTGTGCGCAGTATAATGTAGTCAAGGTTTACGTTTCCGCTATCTCCATCATCGTATTTATAAGATATCGTATTAAGTCCGGATTTTAGCGTTACAGTCTCAACCTTGTCGCCCCATTTATCCCAATTTGCCAAGCTCGGCAGGCTAATCTGTCTTAACTTGATGCCGTTCACATACAGGCTGATTGTCTTTGTTGCGCCCGTAGCATTGGCATACCTGAGATCCAGATTATAACTATGCGTTAACGCTGATGAATTATTTACTGTAAAGGTAGTCGTTGCACCGATTTTCTCGTATCCGTCTACAAAACCGGTCCCGGAATAATTCAGATGGTTGGTATTTACCTTTGAACCGCCTGATCGTGACGCAATCTCGGCCTCATACTTGTTATATGCCGTTATTGTAATATAATCGAGACTAACATTTCCGCTGTCCCCCGGTTCATACTTGTATGCTATGGTATTGTCCCCTGCCTTCAGGTTTACCTTCTCAACCTTGTCGCTCCACGTATCCCAATTTGCCAAGCTCGGCAGGCTAATCCGCTTTAACTTTTTGCCGTTCACAAACAGGCTGATTGTCTTCGTACTGCCCGTAGCATTGGCATACCTGAGATCCAGATTATAACTACCCCCTGACGCAGCATTTACTTTAAAGGTAGTCGTTGCACCGGTTTTCCCGTATCCGGCCGCAAAACCGGTCCCGGAATAATTCAGATGGTCGTTAACTACCACTGCACCGCCCGAGAGTGAGGCATCCTCGGCCTCATAATTATTTTGTTCCACAAATTCCCACTGGTCGCTCGTCCAATCACCTCCACCTATCATACCAGATTGTACATAATTGTTCTGTGTGTGTATATGCTGCAAGGCATGCTTGCGGTTTCTGAGCTGGAAATATCCATTTTCAGAGCCGATTGGCATCCAATTCGCACTCCATCCATTCATCGGTCCAGTCTGAATTCGACCGTTATTAGCTTCAATATTCATATAGTTGCCAGTTAACCGGTTCCTGAAACGTATATATCCATTATCATTTTCCAGAGCCCATTGATATTCATATCCCGTTCCATCTCCATAACTTACTGTTCCGGAATTGTCAAAAAGGCTTTTACCTGTAAGCTTGCGATTATAGAGTTTATAATACCCGCTGCCGTAAATCTGAAGTTCATAGATTCTTGCCGCCCTATTGGTAGTTTCAGTTTGAGGATTTGTAATATAGAGCTTTACGTACCTTCCACTGGCGTTAACATTTATGTCCGTTTCATTGGCCGTATTGCCGGTTACTGTGTCAACAGTAGTCCAGGTGCTGCCGTTATTACTTACCTGAATCTGGAAATCCCTTGTATTCAAGCTCTGTGTGCCCCAGTTTTCAATACCTCCGGCATGAATGATATGATATCTTGTAATCCACTTTGGCGCGCCAAGATCTACGATTAGCTCGTTTTTTTCTCCTTTTGCACTCCACTTGGAACCGTTGGCTGTCGTACCGTCAACCGCCATGGAGGGGGTTTGCCCTGAAATATTTGGGGTTGATGTGGCTGTTTTACCTAAAGCAATATTAGTATCGGAGTGTGCAGGGACAATGCTGGTCGGGAGCGTAAGGATTCCTGAGTCTGCAACCCCATTATATGTGACGTTTTTAACATAACTACCTATGGACAAGTTTCCGCTTTTGCTATCTGTAACAAGCTTCCCGTCAACTTTTACATTATCAAAATGTACACCGTTGACATACTCGGTCTCACTTATCCCTCCTATCTGCGACCCTAAATCATATGGATTGGAAGCATAATTGACATTCTTGAACGTAATATTACTGATACTTCCAGTTATATGATTCCAGATTGAATATGGATATATTTCCAGCATACTCCCGTATCTTGTACGTTCTATTTCAATATTCTCGAAGGTCACATTATCTACTAAGCCTGCACCGGCATAAATTCCAATAGTACCTCTTATGCCAGGATATGCATTAGAGTTAATAACGTAGTTATTTCTAGCTACATAGTTTGTAAGACCACCAGCGTTAACCATAAAACTATGCACTCTCATGCTAGCAACCACGTTATTCTCCCATAAGATGTTACTACTTCTAGAGCCGGTCACAAGAGCATCGTCAGAAGTTCTAACAAAGCTATTCTTCACTGTCACATCATTATTGTCCATTACAAGCACAATGCCGTCACCTTCATGCATACTCGTGAATCCTTTAATATTGTCTATTATTACATTCGAACTGCCGATTACATTGACGGACTGCCTTTCAGGATTGACTACAACTACTCCCTCAATTTTTACATTTTTCGAATAGAATGCGACAATGCCTGGCATTTCGGGTTGCTTAGCTCTAGCAGCATCCGAAAAATCACCGCACCACTGAGACAAATCAAGTATTCCTCGTCCTCTAATTGTAATATTTTCTTTCATCGGTTTAGTATCCCAGCCAGCCTCATTCAAATACGGATTGGTTCTAATCTGCGCCTTTACTACAGCACCTGGCGCTATATAGACTGTTTTTCCACTCGGTACATCTATAAAATCCATAGTTGTCATGTAGTTGGAATTTGTGTGAGCGTGTATAGACTGCCTCTTTATTCTGGAATCGTTTGAATAATCATGAAGTCCAGGGCCAAAGTACATGACATTGGGATCAGTCGGTGACGGAACGTTTGTATCCATAGGATTTGCAAATATATGCAGCGCACTATAGATATCACCATTTACCTCAAGTACTATGTTTTTAGCTCCGGTCAATGAAAATGTAATCTCCTGACCGTCAATTGTTGGCGTTATTCCGTATGCCTGAGGCCAAACCTTTGCTGATGTTAATGGACCGCCATGATACGTAATCTTCATTTCCACTGTACCTGCAGAGTCAAACATTACAAAACCTGTAGGAACATCGCTTTTACCCGGATCACCCGAATCACCATTAAACATTCTTGCTAAATATGGGAATAGATTGGAATAGGATCCCCCTGGACTGCTAACCTCTGCTGTAAAAGCTGAATAACTTGCAGTACCTGCCGGCGGATCAGGATATAAAATAAGTTGGTTTTGATCCTCCGCGGAAACAGATTTCGGTGAAGAAATAATTGTAACAATTGTAATCATCAATAGTACCAGGACCAAACTTAATAATTTTTTTCCTTTTCTTTTCATGTTAATTCTCCCTTCTTTTACCTACGATATTTTTTTGGGAAAAATCTGTCTCAGCGCGTCTGGTTCGGCTGCAGCGTCAAGCGGAACCGGTATTTCATATCGTCTTCAAACCACATCATGAAATTGGTGCCCCAAACGTTATTATGCAGGTTAAAATGAAACCCGCCATCCAGCGGCACGAACGAGAACTTCCCGCTTCCGGCAAGCGGCAGGCTTGTTTATTCTGCGTATGCAGGTCGATCCGCTTTTCGTTCCAGACGAAGCGATCTAACTGTCGCGCTATACTGTTTATGCTCGGGCTTCGGCTCCGCGTACTCCATTCCCGGTTAGGCGGAGTTGAAATTGCCTTCATACGCTTGCGAGAATTTATGCGCCTCCTTGAAATTGGCTGTTGAATATACTTTCTACTAAAGTCAGCATCCCCCCATACGAGTGAAATAACGATCGTAATTTTCTTTCGCGATCGTTTCGTACCGGTACATCCCGAGCCTGTTCTCGTCGTCCGCCCACTTTTTACCGTTCGCATCGAGCAAGCAGTTGATAGAGCCATCGCCGGCAAAGCTGAGTCGAAACATCCCCAGATCATAGCATTCATTCACTTCCAGTTGGGCAGTCATCCTATCCGGATAGACGGTTACACCAGGCTGCATGCGTTCGAACGCTTCATGCGCTTAAGCGGCCAGCTCATCGCTAAGCGCGGCCAGCGCTTGGTCGAGATAGGCGCGCTGTTCTTTCCAGGAGCTTTCAAATAAGCTGTACGTCCGATCGAGTTTCCCGGGCCGGGACTAGATCTAAGATTTACCTTTCAAAGTGATTGTACTATGCGTCTTGCCCTAAACAGGTGCGAAAACCGTCGATAACAGGTAGAATTTGATCCTCCGTTTCTTATGTTTGTGTGTCGCCGACCATTTTCATAGCTCCTCCGACTGAACTCCTACTCGGCGTACCTTTCCTGTCAACGGAATTTTCATCGTCATCGTCGTACCATGCCAATGCGGCTTTCAATCTGAAACCGACCGTTATCTGTGTAATGGATGTTGATCATCCGAAGAAGTGAGAACTATTATCATTTACATTCACCGTGAAAGAATAATCTAACTTTCAGTTACAATCCTAAATGTCTGCTCCCATCATTTAAACGCGAATAATATACTTTCTATCCATGCATTTCTCAACAACGGTCCGAGTCTGAGATAAGAGCGCAGAAACAACAAAGATTTCGTCCCCATTTCCGTCCCCAAGATTATCATTGTGGGATCATAAGTTATTGAAATCTAAATACAGCAAACAAAAAAAAACTTGCTACGCAAGGGCTTGAGTCGTTTGGTTGGTGTAGCCTAGGGGAACCTGTGACCTCATAGCTGCCAGTAATGAGGAAATTATTTCATGTCATCTTTTACCCATGTTTAAGGAATTAATGTGAGTTCCCCTCCTAAAACGCAACGAAATGAGCATGCTAGATTGCTATAACAATAATAAAACCTATTAAACAAATCCATCCTTTGTTATGATTAGCTATTTCTTTCAACCAACATATTTGAAAAAAATCACATAAAAAAGCCACGCTGCAAAAACGTGGCCATTAAGTCTACTTTAGAACTTATAAGGACAATATTAAAAATAACATGTCATCGCTTCGCCTTATAAAACTCATGATACAGCTTCATGAGTGCCCGCTTCTCTATCCGCGACACATAACTCCGCGAGATCCCTAATTCCTTAGCAATCTCCCGCTGCGTCCGCTCATCCCCGCCATGCTCCAGCCCAAAGCGGCCAATAACCACTTCCTTCTCCCGGTCATCGAGTATATCTAGATTCTTATAGATCTTCGATTTCTCAATCTTCAGTTGCACCTTATCCACGATATCATCAGCCTCAGTACCGAGGATATCGATCAATGTAATTTCATTACCTTCCTTATCCGTGCCAATCGGATCATGCAAAGAAACGTCCTTCCGCGTCTTCTTCAAAGACCGCAGGTGCATAAGTATTTCATTCTCGATACAACGGGCCGCGAACGTCGCGAGCTTCGTTCCTTTTCCAGTTTGGAAGCTCTCGATCGCCTTGATCAATCCAATCGTCCCGATTGAGATCAGATCCTCGAGATCTTCCCCTGTATTGTCAAATTTTTTGACGTTATGGACACAACCCGATGTAATAGCAATAAAAATAACCGATTGCCGTCAAAAACAGTAATCGGTTAATCTTAAATAATTCTTTTTTTCAAGTGGAGATCTATAACTTTAACCCACTCTGGCAGTAATTTTTCATAATCTGAGCCAAGAGTCGTCCGGGTCAATATTTACACTTACACCAAGTCGATCAATAATGAGATTACGGAATGTACTTTTTCCACTTCCGTTATTACCGGCGAACACAAACATAGTTGCGATCGGATCATTCATGTTTTGAGCCTTGTTTGAATACAGTTTCAATTTKACCATTACTATACTCTTTTACAAACTCACCTTCAAGTGTTTTTACATACAATGTAGGTACCATTTGCTTTAGCGTCCAATTTAGCTCTATTCCCGGTTAATCTAATGAACTTACTAAGGTCTTGCATTCCATTCATTCCTTTTCACCATCCCGTTCCAATCATATAATCTGATTAGTTAAAGCTGAGTAGCATCCTTAAAAACATTCAAACAGACGTACCAAAATCACAATACTCTTGTTCGCTAATAGTTATCTGACCTATCCTAGCGTCAATTCATCCATTCACAAAAAAAGAGAGCCGGCTTTGCCGGCTCCTGCGTTCATATACAAGTCCGACTTATAAAACTCATGATAAAGATTCATCAGCGCTCTCTTCTCAATCTGCGATACATACATAACTTCGGCTAATACCCAGCTCCTTCGCAATCTCCCGCTGCGTCCGCTCATCTCCGCCATGATCATGGCCGAACCGGCCGCGGATCACTTCCTTCTCCCGCTCATCGAGAACATTGAGATTGCAGTAGATCATACTTTTCTCAATCTTGTGTTGCACCCAGTCCGCCACATCATCGGCTTCTGTACCGAGGATGTCTATCAGCGTAATTTCATTGCCTACCTTATCCGTACCAATAGGGTCATGAATAAAGACGTCTATACGCGTCTTCTTCAACGAGTAAGTGCATAAGTATTTCCCAAAGTCCCTTTCTTTTTGGAGGAGTTCACCAAGAATAACCTGATAGAGTAATTCGAAACTCCTTAGAATCTAATAAGGAGGTTATCATTTTATTATCACTAATAATGCCTATTTATGTTCCTTTCAAAGAAATTCTTTCGATCACTAGTAAACTTCTTAAGTTTTTCATCTTCATATATATCTACTAATAACGGAATAAAATCTGAATCAACAAGTTCATTTTCAGCATCTTGATCAATTAAAGTATTTGAAATAAAATGGAACGTTAATAACTTATTTCTAATACCTGTATTTATTAAAGATGAAGTATATGATATATATTGTTCCTTAAAATTCTTTTTTCTTGAGTGATCCAAATATTTGTAGACATTACCATATGCAATAGCAACACTACCTCTTAGTATATGCGCAATGGTTTTAAATTTTTGATTATCACCGTCTAAATAATAATAGTTGTTCTCTARCATAATTTCATGTAATTGGAACTTATTTTCATTTTCTTTTTCAATTAATAATCTAAATAGGGAACGTAGAAAATAATCAACAACATCGTTCTTGTTCAATTTACTATTTTCTATTTCCTGTGAATTTTGAGATAGAAAATTAATCAAATGGTTGTTAATAATCTCCTCTAGATCTAATTTGCGATACTCTTCTTCATTTATAACGATACGAATAAAATTTTCCGCGAATACTCTCCCAGTGATCTTATTAAGACTTCCAGCAGTCTGATTGACAAATTCTTTTAGACTCCTTTTCAACTTTGTCAGATTTTTTACATGGCTTAGAATTCTTTTCAGACAACTCTCATAATAGATATCTAGACCATATTCCGCTATGAGATCAATGTATTTGCTTAAAATAATACTTCTTTCGAAAGTATGAATAGCTTTAGAATGCATCATAAAATACATTAACCCGAAGGTTTCTTGCTTATTTAAATCCATTTTTTCTTTTTGAAACAGCTCTGCAAACAGCAATTTCTGACAATCAAAACTTGTCTTTAATGATACGTTGAATAATAGTTCTTTTTCGTCATTGTTACTAAGAACATTCTTTATCTCATTCAACAAAATATTCTTATGCTCATCAAAAGAGGTATCAAGAAACAAAATCTCATACATTAGCAATTCGCTCTTTAGTTCACTAAACTTATTTCTCCATAAATAGAAATTTGCCCAATCCTTAAAGTCCCTATAATATTGCAGGAGTATTCTATATGCCCAATACAATTTAAAAGAAAATTTTACATTTATCACCTTTGTACTCTCAAAAAAATCAGGAATTTCAACTATTTCTTTACTCAATAACTGAACAAAACGCAGCTCAAAATAACAATGCCCTATCCCACTAAAAATATCATTTGATTCGGATTCTCTAATTGTGAGTTTCTTAATCACCATCAACTTATTAACGACATGTTTGATTTCTTCACTATTATTTGCATCAATTTCTTCTTCAGGTAAATCTCTCTCGGAACACATAATCATTTGCCTTTTTTTTATATCCGAGTATCTTTTAATAAAATCGAAATAACATAAATTGGGCAACTCATCTTTAATGTCTTTTACGGTATTAGCATAAACATGACAGAGCAATGGGTTATCTAAAAGCATAGCTATGTTACTTTGATTACTTGGGAATTGTTCAATTACACTTACATCAATGTTGTGTAACAGTAAGATTCTTTGGCACACCTTATTACTAGTATTAATTTCTGTCATACTTACGAATAAGTTAAGAGCATCGACTTCATTACTTTTGGAAAAGCAATAGTCACGCATAAAATCACTGTTGTCCAATAAAAGATATTGATCATTCTCATTAATCGAAACACACCAGCTAATCCAGTCAAATCTTGTGTACTCGACAACAATCTTTTTTAGATCCTTATAATATTTTGAACTCGAGTATAACAATGACTGAAGTCCATCAATAACAAAGACAATACTGATATTTAATTCCTGAGCAATAATGAATTCATCTAGTACATTAATATTTGAAAATTCTGAATTAAAGTATCTATTTACACTATCTATTACCACATCTTTAAAATCCTTTTCTTTCATTTCTGCAATAGATAATGGGATTCGTATCGAAAATTCCTCTAAATGTTTTTCAATTTTATGCAATGAAAGTATAGTACTTAAAAAATGGGTTTTACCTGTTCCTGACTCCCCAGATATCAATAGTAACTTGCAGAAACTCTTGTTCAAGAGAGCATGTAACTCATATAGCAAAGGCCTTAAGTCATTGGTGCTTCTGTCATCAGGTAATTCGGCCAAGATAGTATTTACAGATTTAAGCATACTGGTACGAAGTTCATCATAAGGAAGTTGTAACTCCAATATTCCTTGCAACTTTTCAACTATTTCTCTATCTCTTTTTTGAGTTGCAAACTCTCTGGACATCACTCTGATATGACGCTTTATATTTAACTTCCATGAAGGCTGTTCAAAAAAATGGTTGACACCAGATTTAATAATTAAATCCTTGTCTAAGGTAGTTGAAAAAGGTAAATCCACATTATCAAGAAAATGTTCTATTTTTAACGAATAATTATGAAACATATTAGCTAGTTCAGTACTAGGAAAACCTAATTCCGGTGAAGATTTATCTATAAACGGAACCCCGTTTTTAGTTAACAGATTTCTAGCCGAACGAATGCTCACCGCCCCAATTGTTCCGCCAGCCATTTTATAAGAAAGCAAAGCAACAACTTCATCCTTAACAATTACCGCTGACCCTGAGGCCCCCTTGACAATGTACTTTTGGTCTGTAATGTCTGGAGTACTGCATTTTAAATCAAGATCGTACTGAGAGATATGTTGAATGACATTATGAGAAAAATCCCCTACGAAAAAATCACCCGTTTTAGTTTTTGTAATAGGAAACCCAAAAGCCTCCCAAGGATAATCCTTATTTAGATCCCTACTTATTAAAATTAGGGGATCGACTTCTTCCACCGGATTTTCAAATTCAAGAATAGCAATATCAACATCCTCTTCAAGAGTTTCCCGTGCATTTATTAATATCGCCTCTCTCTTTCCATCCTTTAAGAAAGGAAAGTCAAGAAAAATAGGGGATTTTTCTTCTACATGGTCCATAATAGCATGATAGGCTGTTAACGCACGTGTGGGACTAATAAGAAAAGCAGTACCAAATTCCTTACCACATTGTAAACGTGCAGTAACTTGCTTCTTTTTTTTCTCGTTCATTACAATCTCCCTGCCTCTGATTAGTCACTTAACCGTTTGATGAAAATAGGTCCATCATCAACACAACATATATAACTATATTTCTCCATCCAATCAGAACGATTCAATGCTTTAGAAGTCTCAGTTTCGTAATTAAAATAAAGTTTTCTAGTACTCTTTACTTGTGAGTTAAATAAAATTCTTGCAATAGATTCGATATGGGGATGCCCGTAGGGGGTACCACATGCAGAGAAAATGAAGACATCACCACTAATATGCTTCATTAATTCAGTGTTTGTATTACGTTTACTTCCATGGTGGGAAACTTTTATTGCATCAAAATGTACAGGCTTACTGTGGCTCATTTCTGGATACACATTTTTCAGCTGATTAAGTACTTCAGTGGGCGGTGAGTCAGCCAGGAATAATAGTTTCTTATCTTCAAATTCTAGAATAAAGGTTATTGAAGATGAATTAATAGGAGAAGGATCCTCCGTAAACTTCCCTTCTAAAAGTTCTAAATTTCCTTTAGAGACATGCTCACCGGCATCTGCATCGGAATTGGAATCGTCTTCAAGATATCGTGTAGCAAAGAGAACTGCATCATCTAATATTTCATCATCGTTAAAAATAACCT
Organism: Paenibacillus sp. 01T443; assembly: GCF_056398325.1. NCBI lineage: Bacteria > Bacillati > Bacillota > Bacilli > Caryophanales > Paenibacillaceae > Paenibacillus > Paenibacillus sp. 01T443. Next base: position 21,603 of record NZ_JBFTPE010000030.1, on the reverse strand, counting down.
CAGGAAATATTTTTTTTATCTCTCTAAACCATTTTTTTTGTAGACTTGAGAGTTGTTCATTGATTGGAGTTAGAACTGTAATTTTTACTTCTTCATTAATATAAACAGGTTTTTTTTCGGCTTTCACTGCATTTCCATCAAAAGCATAATTCCATGGGTATGCATTTTTGTATATCAACCCTGCAATAGTTGTACCATCTTCGGCACTAATTTTTGTTTCTGCAGCATCAGCAGTTGAATGCATTTGTCTCACCATTAGATGCCTTACATCTTCATTAATTTCTCCATCTACTGGGTGATGCATCAAATGTCGGTAACTATTAAACCAAATGTCCTTCACAGATACATAACTGGGAGAGTCACTTCTTCCGTTTTGCTTTAGGAATGATTCAGCCCCTCCTATGTGGTCATCATCAACATGTGTTAAAACGAGTAAGTCAATATCCTCACTTTTAGCTTTAAGTTCAATTAATTTTGGTTCAATACATTCTGTATAGGTTTCGGTTACTCCTAAATCTATGACTATATTCGTTTTTTTTCCTCCAGTACATGAGACTAGTAAACAATCTCCTCTATCTGCTTTAAAAACTTCAATTTTAAGCTCACCCAAATTTATTACCTCCTACTTTAGACACAGGCTTAATTTGAAATTTCCACATTTCACACTTGTAGTCCTGATTTTACCACATAATTTGTTACGCTATCTATTAATAAGAAAACTGAAAACTAAAAAAACAAGCAGCGTTAATTCTCTGCTTGTTTTTTTAGTTCAAATTACTTAGACAATAGATTTTATAAGGCCCAGACTATGATCCGGCATGCCCACATCGAGATTCGCCAGAAACAGCTTAAAAGACATGTATTAGAATGGGTTTTATTAGGAGATGATCAACAACACTGCTCTTTCCTTTTTTCTTTCTCCCGCCGATAATAATAGAGAACGATTTTTGGAATCTATAATTACTGCTAATGAAGAAGGTCTGAAATGGCTATAAAGAAATAATGATACGAGCATTTAGAAACACTTTCCTGTCTTGATTAAAATAATTAAAGGTGGCGCTTATATATATATGGATTTTCGTCAGTATTCTTAAACTTACATTCGTCCATATCCGCAAGCATAATTTCGCAAGATTGAAGAATTACGATGAGATTTTTATACTTATAGGCGGGAGTGAAAGGTAAGTCCTTTGTCGCCTCGATTTCTTTTCCCCAGCGCTCGTATATTTCGTCCTTTTCTAGTTTCTTCGCCATCAGAACCCTCGACCTTCCTCAAATTCTATGAAATATCTGTTATGCACGAAACTCGTAAACCTGGCGTATGTAATACATACCGTTCACCCTAACCGCTTCAGGCGTTATCTTTTCAATGTAGCCTGTTTCTTCGTGTATCGGAATAGGTATGTCCTTAGCATAAATACCCTACGTCGTGTTAATGCTGCTGCAAAGAATTCCGTATTATTCTCTAACGGCAAACGTGCCATATGAAACATTCCTCCGACCCTCGGTAAGGTTTCTTACTATTTCGACAAGATAATTCTTCCCCCTTCTTTTCCCAGCAGATATAATAGATTTGGAATATTACGTATTACGTTGGAGGTAAGAGTATGTCAGACATTCAAATAGAGGTTGAAACGTTAAAAAACATAATGCTGTCAAAGGCTACGGGGGGCGTTGTAAACGGTGGAGAATACCGTATCTTGCGAGATAAGCTCACTAAGAACGAGAAATTAAAGCCGGTACTACCAAGATGCCTCTTTACTTGTCGTACCATAGACGAGTTTTGGGGGCACATCAAAGAGATTTCACCAAACTACGAAGGTCGCCGCAACTATTTACGTGACGAGTTTAATACGGTACTCGAATATCTCGAAAGCATGGCAGAATCACCGTCCGACAATATTATTCTAACTGCGTTGGATGGTAAGAACGGCGCTACATACATCCAAGACGCTTGGAGCAAGGCGTTAGAACGTAGAGAGTCCGACCCCGAAGGTGCAATTACATCAGCAAGGACATTACTAGAATCCGTTTGTAAGTTCGTGCTGGACGAAAGCGGTGCAGCGTACGACGATAAAGCAGAGCTTCCACAGCTTTATAAAGGCGTTCAGAAAGCGTTGAATCTCGCACCTGACGACCACACGGAAGACGTATTTAAGCAAATTCTAGGAGGTTGTACTTCAATCATCGTAGGCTTGGGTTCCGTTCGAAATAGATTAAGCGATGCACATGGACGAAGCGCCAAGGCTGTAAAGCCCTCGAAAAGGCACGCGCAGCTCGCTGTTAACCTTGCTGGCGCTATGGCCGACTTCCTTTTCTCAACGTGGGAGACTAAACAGGAACAGCTTAGTGTAACGTCTGAAAAGTAACGATAAAAACCCTCCATTGAGCGGGGTTTTTATCGTTACGTCTTAGACCGATTATTACCGTGTTCTTCTTCATAACGCATTTTAGCACATTGAATTATCATCGTATGTAAATCCTGCGTTCCCGAATGCTCGGTAACGGTAAATTGTGGTTCTCCTTTATCGTCGATATTACGTTTCTTTTACATATCAGCGCTTTTGTGAGCTTCTAAATTCAATGAGTAAACACGGCAGCCTATTATTATTTTCTACATTAAGATGATGATATGAACAGGATTGACTCTGGAACCATAGATAAACCTGTCTTAGAAAGCCTAGGTTTTATGCTACTCTTCTCCAAGAGGTGGTTGATCTTAAATAGGAATATGAATTTTGATGGAGTTGCTCGTCGATATGCCGACGGTCATTACACAGAATGCCAGGCGTCAATCCCGAGCGTGACAAGACGGTCAGCGATGCTTTAGCTAAAATTCAAGCAGCTCGATCTGCTACAAAGAATCGCCAATAAGGTGATCCTAATCGCTGATTTTATTAGGTGCGGTCAAATCATCAGTTTCAATACACATCTCGTTCATAACCGAGTTAAATATTATATCTGCTCCAAATGTAAGTTTCCATCCAAAAAGCCATCCTCCATTTGGAGGATGGCTTTAATACAAAGAGAACTATCCGAGTTAAGAAAATTCTCCTTGCTAAATTTAATATAAGAGCAATCAATATTAGTTAATTCACTTCTTCACCTTATAAAACTCATGATACAATTTCATCAACGCCCGCTTCTCAATCCTTGACACATAGCCCCGACTGATGCCCAGCTCCTTCGCAATCTCTCGTTGCGTCCGCTCATCCCCGCCATGATCCAGGCCGAACCGGCCCGCGGATTACTTCCTGTTCCCACTCGTCGAGAATATCGAGATTGCGGTAGATCTTACTCTTCTCAATCTTCAGTTGCACCCGGTCCACATGTAGACTTAAAACAAAGTTTGATAATTTGAAATAGAGATCGATAATATTTCGGTGTAGACTACAATAACGGTGCTTCATTAAACTAAACGGGCAGGAAAGTTACAATTAAAAGGCCCGCCATTTTTATAGCCATTTATACTAATTATATCTTTTGTATCTGCGAAGTTCATGAAAAACTGTTATGTGAAAGAATCTATTAGTATAATAGGGGTATTCTAAAGGATAATAATGGAGGAAATATAATGAATAAAGAGATACCACTAATCGTACCCATTGCAGCAAGTTATTTTAAAAAGGCGATGAATTCACAAAATGATTTGTATTATAGAACTATAGATATTAGATTATGTCTTGAGAGAATTGCTGATTCGATGATATATGAATTTGTTGCGTCAGATATTAAAGAGAAATGGAATGGATATAAGTTACATAAAAAGTTAATGATGGCCAAAGAGTTTCTCGATAACAAAGTTGTATCAGACCTAATTGATGCAAAGAAAATTGGAAATATGGGTGCTCATGAAGGTTCGGAAGCCAATATTACTGAAAATAATATTGAGTTTTCATTAGAGGCTGTATCGAATTTCTCAGTGGAGATGTTCGTATCATATTTCAAGGTATATGGTTTTCATAATAATGGACCAAGTAAATGGGCACCAACAATATTAAGTGTATTACCACCTAAATATCGAATACAAATACTGAATAAATATTTAGAATATGATAAATCATACTTAGTTATAAGAAAGCTAACAATGGCATACTTGAAGAATGGTCAAAACAATGAGTGCTTTCAGGTTATAGAAAGAAGTTATAGTGATAATTTGATTTCTAGAGAGGAAGCAGAATTACTTAATGATGATATGGAACTTTTAATGCGTAATATTAGATTATTACCTATATCAGAAAATCTAGAGATGGCAAAAGATAGTTTTAAGGAGTTAGTGACTGCGATTCCAGATAATGAGATTAATAAATTTGCTCTATTGGTTTCTATGATATTGGGAAGTGAGTTGGTTGCTTCCACAGATTCCATCGCATAACACCGCATTCATGCTGCGGGCCGCCCGATGGTTCTCGAGGAAGAGGAACCAGGCGGACAACCCTTCACTCCCTAACCGCATCGCGGCTGTTACCTTCGGTCACTTAAGATCATTGCGCTAACGGGGAACAATAGTTGAATAATAAAAGGGCTGCCACCAGGCAGCCCTTTGTCGTTAAGTTCAGTTTTTATCAAACTTTATTTTAAAAATACTTGGTCTCCTTTACGTAAAATCAAAGGTATGTAGCTTTAAAATTATCAAACTTTATTATAAAGCTATACCACATGTGCCAAGAATGTCGATCAGCGTGATCTCAATACCTTCTTTGTCCGTACCAATTGGGTCATGTAGGGAGACGTCTTTACGTATCTTCTTCAACGACCGTAATTGCATAAGTATTTCATTTTCAATACAACGAGCCGCGAACGTCGCAAGCTTCGTGCCTTTTCCAGTTTGGAAGCTCTCGATTGCCTTGATAAGCCCAATCGTGCCGATTGAGATCAGGTCTTCGAGATCTTCACCTGTATTGTCAAATTTTTTGACGTTGTGGACACAACCCGGTGTAAAAACAACATCGTTGCCTTAACGATTGATTAGGATCAAGTTATACTGAAGCAGGAAGATCCTTGTTAAATAAGGGGTTATTCCTAATGACGTGTAATCTATTGGTTTCTTTAATAATGCTTGGAGACATTATCGTCCCCATAAAATGATGTGCATGTTTCCGCATACTACATGGCCAGAGTTTGGCCATCTAATGTCAGATGGCCGATTTTTTATTTTACGTTTGTGGAAACAGGTCCACGGTTTGGGACGTCGATATTGATGCCTTGCCGTTATATGAATGGCCAAAGTTCGACCAACAACTGATGTCAGTTGGCAAATCTCAAATCTTACGTATCAGGGAGATGCACGATTTCATCAATCAGTAGCCAGCGATGCTTGCTGAATTTGATGAAATCCTCTCCCGAAGAATGATACAAAAAATCACCATTTTCGAAGACCACTTCAATGAGGAATTCAAATCCGATGTTGATGCGGATATTGAAGGATAAAGCAAAGCAGGACTTCTTTCAATTATTTAGGAGGTCCTGCTCTTTTTAGTCATCGTTAGGTAAATACCATCCGTGTTCACGATGAATACTGGGTGCATGTGGAGTTTCATTACCCCATGCTCTTATACTCATCTCTTTATCAAATCTTCCAAGTAAGTTCTGTAGGCTACAAGCCGCTTTAAAATCATCACCTGATGAGCAATAGTCTAGTCTTACTTTTTCTCGTGCTGTATCAAGTTCTGCATCTGTTGCATTCTCAAACCATTTACTACTATAAAGGCTTGCTTTTTCTATCTTTTCTTTCAAATTATCAAGTAATTCCTTTATAGCATCTTTATTCTTCAATCCAAACGCGATAAGAATAAGTGTAGGGATGCTTATTCCAATGAGAACAAGCTGCTTTTTATGTACTTTTATCCAAGTCACAATTCCATTCTTATCTTCCGTAACTTCTTCTAATCCCTGTTCATTCTGGATTTCTTTTTTCATAAGATTTCTCTCCTTTCAACTTTTCTTCCTCTATAACTGTATTTGTAATTTTCACGATGATATTATGGTTTTCAACACAACATACAAAGCACCACATTATTAGCTCCATGTCTTATCATTAAGTTACTCAGCAATCTCCTGTGTTCAAGGCAGCATCTCTGTCTCAAGAATTTGCGCCAAATCAAATATTCGTGAGCCCATTGGTGCTCTTGGGGTTATCTTCTTCACTCAACTTTCGCACCCTAACTTCGGCAGATAAGCCTTTCCCAAGAGGGAAAGGAACAGGGATGTGAATCTTTGTTGGGGTATTCTTAAAGGAGAACATGCACGTTAATCATAGCCTATTGCCACTGCAATATCCAGAAAATTTCCCCAATTTAAAAAAAGAAAAGTTCTCTGCAAGCGACAGGAGTCTCATCTTTATTTAGTCATATAGATCTTACTCAACCGCCTTATCCGCACCCATCTGATTGCCCAACTCAACGACCATCGTGCCAATGAACTGGCTGATCTACGGTTTGAAGTGAACCTTGGTCTCGTTCCTAGGAACATCAACCCTGCCCATGATCATTTAGAGCATCGTTTTCTTCCTGATGGGAGCCTTGTCGGACACCTTGCGCCAGTTCGGAATGTGCTGCAGAGATATCCGAATCGTTTCACTCAATCAGATTGATTTCCCAAATACAATAAAGCCCGAACGGTGACTCGTTCGGACTTTATCAGGTAAATGCGGCTTCTATTCAATAGATCTTGTTAGCGACACACAGCACTCCACATGTGTGGAGTGTGTATACAAAAAAAAGACMAAACGGAATTTCAGCCATTTGGTTTCTTTTATTGATATAACATCCTGAGATCAATCCCTAACTTTATCGCCATATACGATAAGATCAGATGTAATATAAGAGCTCAGGTCATTTCTTACCGCTTCGCCTTATAAAACTCATGATACAGTTTCATCAACGCCCGCTTCTCAATCCGGCTCACATAACTCCGCGAGATGCCCAGCTCCTTCGCAATCTCCCGCTGCGTCCGCTCATCCCCGCCATGCTCCAGCCCAAAGCGGCCAATCACAACTTCCTTCTCACGGTCATCGAGTATATCCAAGTTTTTATATATCTTAGATTTCTCAATCTTAAGCTGCACCTTATCCACGATATCATCAGCCTCAGTACCGAGGATATCAATCAACGTGATCTCATTCCCTTCCTTGTCCGTGCCAATCGGATCATGCAAAGAAACGTCCTTCCGGGTTTTCTTAAGCGATCTCAGATGCATAAGTATTTCATTCTCGATACAACGAGCGGCAAAAGTCGCGAGCTTCGTCCCTTTGCCGGTTTGGAAGCTCTCGATCGCTTTAATCAATCCAATCGTCCCAATCGAGATCAGATCCTCGAGATCTTCCCCTGTATTATCAAATTTTTTGACGTTGTGAACACGAACCGATGTAATTTGAGTTTTACAACTGATACATCACCCTAAACACCATCGCCGTACGGCTAGCGAGCTGTAATTCGAGCTTACCAGCCGCCCATTTGAACTGCGAGCGCGGTCCAAAACCGCCAAAACGTGCGTCGTCCGTATCAAAAATCAGTTCAACAGGCGTTGAGTCAAAACTGACAAATTTCGTGTCCGTCGGATGGAAATTGAAAGCAAAGAGCAAATCACCCTTCTGGTAGGCTAGCAATTTATCGTCGTTTTGAATCCACTTCTGTTGCAGGCTTGCGGTCTTCTGTAAAAATTTTGAATCGTGCTCAAGCGCAATCATCGCATTATCAAAATCGAGCAAATACTGAAAGCGAAGCTCTGGATTGGTCGCAAGCGACCATTGCCGCCGCGCATGGTCAAACGAGTCGCCATTACCCTCGCGCGGAAAATCGAGCCATTCAGGATGGCCAAATTCATTGCCCATAAAGTTCAAATAGCCCTCGCCTGCAAGCGAAAAAGTGACAAGCCGCAAAACTTTATGCAGCGCGATCGCACGGTCAATAATCAGCGACTGCGAATGAACATCCATCGAATAGTAGAGCTCACCATCCGCGAGCCACATCATGAGCGTCTTGTCGCCGACAAGCGCCTGATCGTGACTTTCCGCATAGCCGATATTTTTCTCTCCTGGCCGCCGCGTCGTCAGCTCCCACCAAAGCCCCATCAGGTTCAGCTGATCATCCGATTTCGTCTTGAGCTGCTTGATCCAGTAGTCAGGAATGCCCATAGACAGACGATAGTCAAATCCAATGCCACCATCAGCCAGCGGGAGCGCCATACCTGGCATCGCAGACATATCTTCAGCAATCGTCAGCGCTGATGGATTGACCTCGCGGATCAGCTCATTTGCGAGCATCAGATAGACGATTGCCTCGATGTCCTTATCCATTGAGAAATATTTCTCATAGCTGTCAAAGCTCGTCCCGAGCCCATGATGGTGGTAAAGCATACTCGTCACGCCGTCAAAGCGGAAGCCGTCAAAATGATAAACTTCGAGCCAAAATTTCAGATTCGATAGCAGAAAATGAATGACCTCGTCCTTGCCATAGTTAAAAAGCTTTGTGTTCCAAGCCTCGTGCTCTCCGCGATCGCCCTCGTGGAAATATTGCGACGTCGTGCCGTCAAATAAATTCAGTCCTTCGCCCACATTTTTCACCGCGTGCGAATGGACGACGTCTAATAGGACACGCAGCCCCAGCCCGTGCGCTGTGTCGATCAATTCCATCAGTTCGTCAGGCGTTCCAAAACGGGAGCTGATTGCATAAAAATTTGATACCTGATAGCCGAAGCTCGCGTAGAGCGGATGCTCCATAATCGCCATCAGCTGGATGGTGTTGTAGCCAGCCGCCTTGATCCGCGGCAGCACGTCGCGCGTAAATTCCTCGTAGCTATTGATCTTATGCTCCTCTGAAGAGATACCAATGTGCGCCTCATAAATCAGCGGCGCTTCAGTTGACAGGTCGGGCGCGGCATTTTTGAACTGATAGGTTGGCTGCATAATCACACCATCAAATTGATAATTATCATTTTGTATGGCGTAGCTGATGTAACTCGGCACGCGATAGAGCGGCTCACCATCCACGATCAGTTGAACCTTAACCTTCGAGCCGATTGGGAGGCTGCCCGGCATGCGCAGCTCCCAAACACCGCCATTCAGCCGCGTCATCTCGTGCGAAAGCCCATTCCAGCCGTTGAAATCGCCGACCAGATACATCATCTCCGCATTCGGCGCCCATTCACGGAAAGTCCAGCTGTCGCCGTCCTGATGAAAACCGAAATATTTGTAGCCATTCGCAAAATCCGAAAGTGTCTGATTTTCACCACTCAACAGCCGATTTTTCGTCCGCTCAAATTCCGACATCCGTAGCCGCAAGTCTCCCTCAAACGGTGCCAGCCACTGGTCAATCTCCAAAATTTTTAATGATTCGTTTATCGTCGCAACTTCCATAGTCACACCTCACTATTGTATCTATGGTACATTTGCAGCATCTCTTGGTGCGTTCTCTCTTTCTCTATAAAGAATTATTCGCCCAGTAGTTAAACACTCCTGCCCTTAACATTAATTCAATAAAAACGGGAGCTCATCATATGATCTTTACAATATATTTTCTTGAAATCATGGAATCTTTAGGATAAAATTGCAAAACTGGAGTCTGAGGGGGACAAAAAGGATGAACTTTATTTTTTTCTCGCCGAATTTCCCAAAGTACTGCACCGAATTCTGCTTTCACTTGAAAAACTGCGGAGTGAATGTGCTTGGCATCGGCGATGCAGATTATAACGATCTCAACGAAAAACTGAAAAATTCCCTTACGGAGTACATCAAAATTAATCGTCTGGAAAATTACGACGAGGTTCTGCGCGCGGTCGGTTATTATATCCATAAATATGGTAAAATCGATCGTTTTGAATCACTTAACGAGCATTGGCTGGATCTTGACGCGCGCATTCGAACGGATTTCAACATTTTCGGTACGAAGCTCGATTTTATATCCAATTTAAAACAAAAATCGAAAATGGAAAAGTTTTTCAATAAAAGCGAGGTCGAGTCCATACGTTCCATAACGAAATTCCATCGGGTGAAGGCAAAAAAATTTATCGAGAAGATCGGCTATCCCGTCGTCGTAAAGCCAAATCAAGGCGTGGGAGCGAACATGACTTACAAACTCGCGAGCGAGTCGGAGCTGGAGCATTTCTTGCATACCAAACCATCGGAAGTCGAATTTATTATGCAAGAGTTTATAGACGGCGTCTTGCTAACCTACGACGGTCTTGTCAACAAAGATGGAGAAATCGTATTCGCAGCAAGCCACGAATTTCCGCATAGCATCATGGATACCGTAAATTCTGGAAATCATTTCAGCTATTATGGTTTAAAGGAAGTAAGTAAGGAAATCGAGGAATCCGGAAGAAGGATCATTCGAACCTATGGGATCAAAGAAAGCTTTTTTCATCTCGAGTTTTTTAAATCCAATGCGGATGGAAATATTATTGCGTTAGAAGTCAATATGAGGCCGCCGGGTACGTGGATGACGGATGCGATCAACTTCACTTACGATATCGATATTTACAAGCTATGGGCGAATATGATTGTTAACAATCGGGTGGAAGGACCTTTTGCCGGTAAGTATTATACCGGGTTTGCCAGTAAAAAAAACCACCTCACCTACGCTCATGAGCACGAAGAGATCATGCTGCGATATCATCATGAAATTGTCAAACACGACAGCATTACGGATGTGCAAAGCCAATCTAGAGGAAATTATGCGTATCAATTTCGTTCAACGGACTTTGATAAAGTGAAACAAATTACAGCTTATATTCATGCAGTGGAAAATAGAATCAAGGTGTTCTCATGAAAGTAACCTATCACAAAGTATATAGCGGCAACTTGCATCGGGACATGGAATACAAAATATACGGACATCAAGGGAAGCCCTTACTTGTTTTTCCGACCTCCTGCGGACGGTTTTATCAGTATGAGGAATCCGGCATGATCAGCACGTTGGAAAGTTTTATTGAACAAGGAAAAATTCAAGTTTGGACATGCGACAGTATTGACGAAGAGACTTTTTATGCCAAGAACTCGACGACCGATGAGAAGATGACACTCCATGACCAATATGATGCCTATGTGAAAGATGAACTCATTTCTTCCATTCTCCGTCAAAGCAAAGAGAACAACGGTGGAGGCACGCAGAAGATCTTGGCGACGGGATGTTCGCTCGGGGCTTATCACAGTACCAATATGTTTTTCCGGCACCCGCAATATTTTGACAGTTTAATTGCTTTAAGCGGTTTGTATTCGACCAATCGATTTTTTGGAGAAGAGGTCCCTCCTTCAGCTTATTTCCATTCACCGCTTCACTATTTAAGAAACTTGGAGGACGCTTTTTATCTGAATCAATACAGGAACAGCAAAATCATCATTTGCACAGGCCAAGGCGCTCATGAAGATTTAATGCGATCGGAGACGCAGAAGCTCAAGGAAGTGCTGCAGGAGAAACACATCCCGGCAAGCGTTGAATTTTGGGGGTACGATGTCAATCACGACTGGTACTGGTGGAGGAAGCAAATCCTTTACTACATGGATCGCTGCTTAAGTTAAAAAACGCCAGTCCTTTCATTACTGCCTCATACCTTGTTCAGACGATGATTGTCGACACCAAAAAAGCTTGAGAATGCTCTGACATTAGCATTCTCAAGCTTTTCCTACTTCTTCGCCTTATAAAACTCATGATAAAGCTTCATCAGCGCCCGCTTCTCGATCCGCGATACATAGCTGCGGCTGATGCCAAGCTCCTTCGCAATTTCCCGCTGCGTCCGCTCATCCCCGCCATGCTCCAGCCCAAAGCGTCCAATAACAACGTCCTTCTCACGGTCATCAAGTATATCCAAATTTTTATATATTTTGCTCTTCTCAATCTTGAGCTGCACCTTATCAACAATATCGTCGGCTTCCGTGCCTAGGATATCAATCAACGTAATCTCGTTGCCTTCCTTGTCCGTACCAATCGGGTCATGCAGCGAAATGTCCTTCCGCGTCTTCTTCAAAGACCGCAGATGCATAAGTATTTCATTCTCAATACAGCGAGCCGCGAAAGTCGCGAGCTTCGTGCCTTTCCCAGTCTGGAAGCTCTCGATGGCCTTAATCAATCCAATCGTCCCAATCGAGATCAAATCCTCGAGATCCTCACCTGTATTGTCGAATTTTTTGACGTTGTGTACACGACCCGATGTAATTAATTCACTACTACGACCTCATCGCTGCCAGTGGAGCGATGGGGTTCTGAATTGTTGAACAGGACTCTTTTGAGTTTTGTGTTTCTCCGTATGAGTGTGCCGCTATTCCAAGAAAAGATGTGACCAAAGTTGTGTCCGGATTAAGACAAATTATATCTTTCAATTCCTCATAATTAGTATCCTTTAAAATTACAGTCGCGACAATAGCACTAAACTGAGAATCGGGATGTGCTTCTCTCAGTAGACTTTTAAGACCATTTACAATAATATTTCTTCTTCTTGTTGATGTACTAATACCTTCTTTATATTCCCGAGCTTTATCAAGAATAAGTTCCAGCGACCTCACTTGAATCCTTGATCTCTTTTGTTCTTCTATCTTCTGTTAAGGCTTTATCTTGATTGATATAATCTTTCGCCATTAGAATAGCTGCTAGTAACTCTTTTTTCAAACAACTACAAGCTACGTCAAATTCAAGAGTCCACTCATTAGAAACATAAGCTTTAACATTGCCATCACTATATTTTAGTTCTCTATCATATTTTGTTACTTTAGTATTTCTATCCGAAAGCATAATAATAGTGTTTGCAAGCACATCTTTCGCATATTGCAATACCTTCTCTTGTGTAGGTTCATAAAGCAGTTCAATCCAAAGATTATATTGAGGAGCCGTGAACAGCAGTTCCTCCGGAATCGAAGAACTAGGGGGAAAGAAGGTTCGAGATACATAGCTGTACGCTCCCCGTAAGGTTTCATGGCCTTCTCCTGAAATGAGCTCTCCTGCACCGCTCACCTTTAAACTATTTTGTTCGAATTGATAGAAAAAGGGTTCTTCACTCCAAATATATCTGCCTTTGCTCGAAATAAGTAACGGGCAGGCCTGATTGCCATTGAGGTTTGAAGCCAAGTCCACGCTAAAGGATGAAGTGCCAAAGGGCATGCTTCGACCATCAGCAGCGCGGCCTCCCCACCAATATTCGTCAGGCAGCAGTTCGATCATCAGTCCATGAGTTGTCATCTATGATTACTCCTGCATCACAATTTGAACACAAACCGGTCCATGAAGGTCTTGGCAATCGACGGTATAAAGCTGCGAATTATCGGAATGAGATCTCAGCTCTCTCGTTACTCCGTTTACTTCAACGAAATCAGGTCTTTTATCCGCAAAGAAAGTAAATGCTCCCCCTTCGTCCAGAAAAAGTGTGGTCCTGGATTCGTTTCGAATGATATGCTTGATCGTTTTGGGGGAAATCATCTTGTTTGTCAATCCAATCGGGGCAATCCCCGAGTCGCAGCTGACCAGAATGAACAGTTTTGCTTCCTTCTCATTCAGGACGATCGGATATTCTTCATCACGCCCAATCACCGAACATGCTTCCGAGAAATATTCGTAGACTGCAAACCGGCTTCCATGCAGCCCCGGAATATCTGCAGGACGAATCCGGCTTTGGATCGGCTGTCCATCCTTGTTGATATGAAATGCAGCAACAATTCCAGCATCCCCAGCACGGCTCCATATCTTTAATGCAGCATTTTCATGGACCGGATCTACAGTCAAGCAATCCAATGTCGGCATCCCGGGCAAATCGCAGCGCAACAGCTTCCCGTCACGTTCAATCAGCGGTCGGATCAAATTGGGGTCGGTTGCTTGAAGAGGATCGCTAAAATATACCGGTCCACCGCTTACCGCTCGAAGAAGGGCATGACGTTCCGCATCGGCATGAACCGTCCAGAACATATCCCAATCTCCCCAGTAGAGATGGCCATGATAGAACGAGTTGTATACATTTTGCATGGCGTGTTCTGCGAAGCAATCCGGGTTCTGGGGAACAAAATCATCACTGTTACGGCTAATGGCGGACATGGGCCTGCTCCATAAGTTTTCCGAGGCCATTCCCATGCAGTTGATCATTTGATAATGGAAATGCATGGCGGCAGAAGCCTCCAGTGCCACATGTCCCCCTTTAGCGGCCTTTCCTGCAGGAAGATGATGTTTTGTTAAATTGGCTATCGCACTTTGTCCATCTACCTTAATGAGTCGAATTCCCTGAAGGCGTAACTGCTGATGAAACTCTTTCCAAAAGCCAAATCCGTGGTCATCACATGCAGGAATAAGAGCACCCCCGTTGGTGGGCATCAGATGTTCTTTCATATTCGCAGCCAATTCACTTTCAGGATGAATACCGCCCCAATAGCCTACGAATGTATGCCATACTCCTACTGAATTGATATCCAGCTCCTTCAACTTGTCTACAACACTTGCAAGTCCGCCCGGAAATTTGCCTGCATCARCCTTAAAAGATACAAGCTTCCCATCCTTAATGTCCTGCCATCCGTCGTCAATGATCACCCAGCGTACCGGAAGATTCATGTTCTTAAATTCATTGCACTTTTGTACGATCCCCTCTTCGGACACCTGTTGGTAAAAGGCATCCCAAGTACACCATCCGATGTACTCAAAAATATCCGGATATTGCCGTTCATCCTTATTTGCAACACCAAGTTTGCGTCTCGCCGAGGTTAACGTATGTTCCGCCAATTCGAACGGATTCTCATGGATCCCCAACATCGCAACAGAGGTATTCATGCGGCTGAACCCGCCTGTGTTGTTAAACACAACCAATTGCAAATTCCCTGCGGTTGTTCCCTGCAAATCTGCCTTACCGTTTTCTTCGCAAAGCGGTATGATTTGAAAGAAGGAGCCTGTTTCACGTTCTATCAGCAGCTGCTGCGTTCGGCTGGGCAACCCATCGAGTGTCCCGGTATACGGTCTTGTCCACCAATCGTTAAACCGGTAATGCCCCAACAGGCCCGTCATTCCAGGGAAGCTTTCCATCGTTAGCACAATCCCTTTGTTACTGTCAAAAAAACGCAAATGATCAAACAGCGGATTATCAATCGATGCGGAAAGAGATATCGCTGCACAGCCTTCCTCTATGCTCAAATGAAGCTTAACTAAAAGTCCTTCAGCCTCATTCCGAAATTCGCAATCTGTTACCGGCAACCCGCTTTCTTCTCCTGCGATCACCTGTGACAAATGTAAAGTGTGGCTGGAACCATCGTCCAAGTTCACAACAGCTGAGATTCCTTTTATAACCGTCTCCCCGCCGTCAACCAAATCAAGCCTATCTCCTGTTTGTAAGAAATTTAGCAAATGTTTTACCCTCCCGGAATCTAAGTTAATTCAACCTGTTGAAATCTGTAGAACACACTCGTAAAGTCGCCATGCATGACCGGAATGGTTAACCCTGCATGCATTAATTCGTCACCGCCGTAAATGCGGCCGGTCTCTGCATGTTTGTACTTCGCATCAGGATGCAAGCCGTTTAAACGCAGGAATCTTATCCGTTCTCCCGGTTGCGCAAGCACCTTAAAGTAACCTACAACCGCTTCATTCTTGTTTTCGGAAACAAACATCCACGCTGCTTCGTTACCTTGGAAGGGATCAAGCAAACGGTAGAAATCTCCGAATTGAATAACAGACCTGATTTCCTTATATTGAGRGATCATCTTGCGGATAAAATTCTTTTCTTCTTCGCTCAACTTCGTAAGGTCGAGCTCAAATCCCAAATTCCCTGACATGGCAACGTGAGAACGGATATCCAAAGAAGTAACCCGATGTACCTGATGATTCGGTATAACGGACACGTGCGCCCCAATGGTACTGATTGGATATACGAGACTTGTCCCGTATTGGATATTTAGGCGGCTGACCGCATCCGAATTGTCGCTGGCCCAAGTTTGGGGCATATAAAACAGCATTCCCGGATCGAATCTGCCGCCGCCTCCAGAGCAGCTTTCGAATAAAATATCAGGAAACGAAAACGTAATTTGCTCCAAGACGTGATATAAACCAAGAATATATCGGTGGGCGATTTCTCTTTGACGTTCAGGAGGCCAGGCAAGGGATCCAACTTCTGTCAAATGACGGTTCATATCCCATTTGACATAACTGATGGGTGCGCTATTCAACACCTCGGTTATCACACGGACAATATAATCGCAAACCTCCGGCCGAGACAGGTCAAGAACAAATTGGTTCCTTCCCAATGTCTTCGGCCGTCCTTCCACTTGGATACACCAATCAGGGTGTTCCCTGTACAGATGGCTATCCTCCGAAATCATCTCAGGTTCGAACCATAATCCAAACTCCATCCCTCTGGCACGAATTCTTTCAGCCAAATCTGCAAGGCCGTCCGGCAGCTTACGCTTGTCCACCTGCCAATCTCCTAATGAGCTGGTATCATCGTCGCGGTGCCCAAACCATCCGTCATCTAACACAAACAGCTCGATTCCAAGACGCTGCGCTTCATCTGCCAGGCTCTCCAATTTCTGCGCATCAAAATTGAAATAGGTTGCTTCCCAGTTGTTTATCAAGATCGGCCTGACTCGATCCCTATGTTTGCCCCTGCATAAACGGGATCTGTACAATTCGTGGTACGTGCGGGACATCCCCCCCAGCCCATCCGAAGAAAAGACCATGACTGCCTCAGGCGTTTGAAAGGTTTCCCCCGGACCTAACAGCCAGGTGAAATCGAACGGATTAATCCCGATCGATGCCCGGCAGGTATGATACTGCTCCACCTCTACCTGGGCAAGGAAGTTGCCGCTGTACACCAAATTAAACGCGTATACCTCTCCCTTACTCTCGTCGGCTCCTTTTCGCAATAAGGCCATGAAAGGATTCTGCTGCGGGCTGCTGGCACCCCGGGCACTGCTGATGGCTTGAACACCGTGGGTAAGCGGACGCCTTTCTATATTCCGTTCATTCGTATGCGATCCATAAAGGGTCAACCACTCAAATTCATCATCCCGAAAGTCCACACTTGCGCTTGAAACACGCAACAGTTTGATATTGCACTGCCCATGATTGGTGATGGCAACGGAGCGGCTGATGGCATCATGGTCACGGAAGATGCAATAGGTTAACGCGACCGACAAGCCAAGATGCGCATCCTCCAATACAATCTCAAGGGAAATAGCCTCCTTATCGTTCTCTGCATAAGTCGCAGGAAGGCCTTTTAGTACTGATTTCCCATGATAAATCCTGTGAGAATGATATCGTAAGTCAGATATCGTAGATCCGTCTTCCAGTTGTAACTGGAATGCAGGCTGCCGGTAGTCCCCGTTTCCGTACACCGGATATTCATGAGGTATCGTATCCAAAGAAAAGCTGCGGTTCATAGGGTTAGGGTTAGGTGAGAAGGCTCTATCCAAAAATATCAAGGGGTTGCTTTCGTTATAGGAGACAATGCTCCTTCCCCAGTACAAATGGACAAGATAACCTCCATCCAATACCTTCATCACATAACTGGTTCCTTTATTACTGAGGTGAAAAATCTTCCTCTTTTCATCGAAATGTATATTCATGTATCTTCCTCCCCAAATTCAGAGAGCTACCCTGCGGTAATTCTCCTCTCACTGATCCATATCCGAGTTGTGAGCCATAATCAACCTTTCACACTGCCGAGAACAAGACCTTTCGTGAAATATTTCTGCAAGAACGGATATACGACTAGGATCGGGACCGTTCCAAGGAACAACTGCGCTGCGCGGCCGGTTCTCACGTTCATTTGCGCGAGCAGCTCCGAATAGTCGGTGCCGGCTCTCAACATAATTTGGTCGAAGCTGAGCAACAGTGTCTGCAAATAGCTTTGCAACGGATAATTATCGGGATTGTTCATGTAGATGATGCCATCAAACCATGAGTTCCAATGCCCAACGATGGTGAACAGTCCTACGGTCGCAAGCGCCGGCTTAAGAAGCGGCAAGAGGATGCGGATCAAGATTTGCATCGGCCCGGCTCCGTCGATCGTCGCTGATTCCTCAATCTCTTCCGGCAGGCTCCGAATGAAGTTCATGAGAATGATCATGCTGTAGACGGGCAACGCGCCCGGCAGAATGAGCGACCAGATGGAGTCGATGAGTCCGGCTTTGACGACGATAAGGTAGCTCGGGATCAACCCTCCGTTAAATAGCATCGTCAATACAAAAAAACCCATATAGATGCCGCGTCCCATCACTTTCTCCTTCGTCTTGGAAAGCGGATATGCGGTGAGCACCATCAAGATGAGGTTGACTATAGTCCCCAGCACGACTCGCTGGGTCGAAACCCAAAACGATTGTAAAAATTGGCCTCCTTCCAACGCAAACTCATAAGCCTTCGTCGTAAAATCGACTGGCCAGAATACGACATCTCCCGCCGCTACCGCTGCGCTCCCGCTAAAGGAAACAGCAAGCAGATTAACGAAAGGCAGGATGCAAAACAGCGAAGTCAAGAACAGAATCGAATAATTGGCGATAAGAAATAGCTTACGCCCTAGGCTTTTATCTTGAACCATAATTTCCCTCCTTAATAAATCTTGTATCCTGCGGCTTTTTTCGCAAGCACGAGGGATAAGACGACCAGGATACAAGTGATGACCGATTTGAACAGGCCGATCGCCGTGCCTATCGAATATTGCGCTTGCACAATGCCGAGCCGATACACATACGTATCGATGATGTCGCCAGATTCGTAAACAGCGGGGGAATAGAGGTTGTAGATTTGGTCAAAACCCGCGTTCATGACGTTACCGAGGGACAGGACCGCCATCAGGATAATTGTCGGTGCAAGCAGAGGCAGCGTAATATAGATCGTCTGCTTCCAACGATTCGCCCCGTCGATCAGCGCTGCCTCATACAGCCCTGGGTCGATGCCAGTCAAAGCGGCCAAATAAACGACAGTGCCGAAGCCGAACCCTTTCCAGATATCGGTGACGATCATCGTCCACGGGAAGATCGAGGGGCTGCCCAGGAATGAAATTGGCTTCACACCGAGAAGACCGAGAAACGTGTTGACGATCCCATCCGAAGCTAGAATATCGATCATAATGCCGGCCATGATAACCCAGGACAGGAAGTTTGGGATATAGACAAGCGTTTGGAACGTACGTTTGAAGGCCGCCCGCATTACTTCGTTCAGTAATAAAGCGAAGATGACTGGCACGAAGATGCCGCCGAGCAATTTGAAAATCGACATGTACAGCGTATTCCAGATCGTTCGCAAGAATTTCTCCTGCTTGAAAACGTGTTCGAAGTTTTCCATTCCGACCCATGGCGAATGGAAGCCGAGTCCCGGATTATAGTCTTGAAACGCGATGACCAATCCGTAGAAGGGGAGATAGCTGAAGATAAAAACGAGAATGATACTCGGAACCAGCATGAGGTGGAAAGCCCTCTGTTGTCTTAACTTTCTTAACATGTCCCGATCCTCCGTTCCTAGAATAATATAAAGGAGGCGAGCGTAACCTCGCCTCTTCGCATGGTTCTCGATCGTTAGTTATTTGTTGCCGTACATTTTGTTTACAGCTTCGGTCACTTCGTCTCCGCCGGCTTCCCGCCAGTCCTTGATGAGCTTATCGAAATAATCGATGCTCTCCTTACCCATGATGATCTTCGTAAAGCCTTCGGTCAGAATATCATCCAGCGTGGAGCCGTATTTGGCAAGTTCCTTGGGCTGTGCTCCCCAAAGCGAGTTCTTGATATACTGATTGTTGTCGATAAAGGGCTTGGCGAGGCCATATGCGCTCCTCGGCGCGCCTTGCTGCAGGTAGTCGCCAACCGTGGCCGGTGTGCCTTTCGTCTCAAACTCGACACTGTTGTTGTACTTCTGCCACTGACCGGTCGCTGTGAAATTGCTCGTGTCTTTCGTCTTCATCGCCTCGCTGACCTTCACGAACTGCTCGTAGTCCGTGTTCGGGTTCGTGACCTTAAACGGTTGAGGAGCGTGCTCCAAGCCATCGTTTACGAAAGCGGCCAAAGTCTCTTGCGATTCCTTGCTGAATCCTTCGTCCATCATATAGGCGTAGAAGTTAATCAGCTTGATCACCGCTTCCGGATTCTTAGCTTTCTTGTTTACGACAACGTAGTTCCCGTTTAAGAAGGAAACTGAATGAATCACTTCTTCGCCATTGGCGGACGGTATGTTGTAAGGATAAAATATCGCATTCTTACCCAAGTTCGTGACAACATCCACGCCCGGACTATAGCCCCACCACTGGTAGTGAGGTTGTACGCCGACTTTGCCGGCTACGACATTAGCGTTCATCGCTGCTATATCTTTAATCGAAAATTCCGGATCGATAATGCCGAGCTTATACCATTCCGCAAATGTTGCAAGCGCATCCTTCATCTCGGGCTGGGTCGAACCGTGGACGATCTTGCCGTCTTCGCCTGGAACCCATATGTCCGGATGAGCTCCCCATGCGACTGCGAGCGTGTTTAGTGTATCGAGCGTCTGATCAAGCGCAATGCCGTAACCGCCGTGTTTTTCCATGAACTTGAGCGCAATGTTCTTAATGTCGTCTATCGTCTGCGGATCCTGGAGCCCAAGCTCTTCCTTCCAATCGTTGCGGATCCAGACAAAATCGGGCTGGTCAATGACGCCGTAGTGTAATTGCGGGATACCGTATAATTTGCCATCCTTCATGCCGGACTCAAAGCTGGGTCGATCGAATTCCATGTATTTTTTCACCCGATCGGATGCGTACTTGTCGAACACCTCGGTCAGATCCATGACCATGTCCGCTTCCATCAACTTCTGCAGCTGCGATGCGTTTACACGATAAATGTCGGGAAGCTCGCCGGACGAGATCGCGAGGTTCAGCTTCGTTTCGTAATCGTCGGATACCCAATCCGTCACGACGTTGATGTTGAAGCGCTCCTTATACGCTCGCGTCCAGATGTTGTCCCCCATGTCGTCGCCTTCCGGAAATTGAGCGGACGTATTCGTTTCACGAATGGTGTGAATCGTGACCGGCTCCTTGTATTTCCCGAAAGTATAATCTACTTC
Organism: Paenibacillus sp. 01T443; assembly: GCF_056398325.1. Taxonomy (NCBI): domain Bacteria; kingdom Bacillati; phylum Bacillota; class Bacilli; order Caryophanales; family Paenibacillaceae; genus Paenibacillus; species Paenibacillus sp. 01T443. The sequence goes on along the minus strand of NZ_JBFTPE010000030.1, from coordinate 622 downwards.
CCCGTTCTCTTTCGTCGCCTGTGAAGATTCGGCTCCCGATTCCGTCGCTTGCTCTTTCTTGTCTTCACCGTTGCTGCACGCAGCAAGTAACATTAGCGCAATTGCCAAGATGATGGATAATCCTTTTCGTTTCATTTGTACCCCCCATTTGTATCAATATTGGAATTTAGAGAAATAAATAACAGGCCCTTCATAAAATCCGTCTCGTCAATTTACTGACTCTTCTGGAGACCTTATTGAACCTTTTGCCAGTAGTTCTTGTGAGTCAGCCACGCAATCACCCCTTTTTTCTTTCATTCGCTGCACACTTTATTCTGTACGAGCTTGTACTATCATGACATCTTCAGGCTACGCCATCTATCAATATTGTGGACGAATCATCATAAATGTGTATTTCTATGAAAAAAAAAAATGAACCCGGTGGAACAAACACAAAAAGAAATGAAACAAAAAAAGCTGCTGCCCCTTGATGGGGGACTGACCCCCTAGAGTGAGACAAATCAAAACACCTTCAAGAGAATGTGAACATGTCGTAAGATGTGGATACAACCTTGGAGGTGTTTTTGCGTTGGCAACAAGAGTAAGCTACCCAGTGGAAACAAAGATGAAGGCTATTGAATTG
>NZ_JBFTPE010000029.1:0-62248 GCF_056398325.1 Paenibacillus sp. 01T443 | reverse complement strand
CTCCAGTGAGCGGGAGAGGTTAGCGACCTCCCGTACCGTTTGCTCAATGTCACCGATACTTTCAATGGTTATCTTAAACGCTGTTTCATCGTCCTTGCCCTCAGCTTTGAGTTCACGGAACCGCTCCTGTAAATCGGAGTGCAGGTCGGACTTTAATTCGGTGACGCTTTTTACTCCATCGTATGGCGTAAATACACCGTTCAAATAATTCGTCAATTTCTGATTCATAATTCATCTCTCCTTATAATAAGTTTTCAAGCACGCGCTTTGCGTACTCCCAATTGTTTTTGTTGCGGGCGTAAGCAGTCATACCCTTTCCAGTAATCCTAAAATATTTACGACGACCACCCTGTGATTCATCACCCCAATACCACTCGATATCACCGTCGGCCTCAAGCCTCCGGACGCTCGAGTACATCGTGGCTTCCTTTAATTCATACTCGCCATCCGAGAGGTCTGTAATCAGTTTTACGATCTCGTAGCCGTAGCGGTCAGCTTCGGATAAGAGCCGTAAAATCATCGTATCGGTATGTCCTCGCAGCAGGTCGGATGTAATTTTGTTCTCGCTCATGTAATCAACCTCCATGTTTGTATAATAAGACATATTACCATGACTGTCAAGGTAGTATTTCTAATTAATTACTTTGCCTATAAGTGAGAGCTCTTTGGCCGTCCTATTGAGGAATCACAAAAATAAAAAAGCCGCGCTATGCGCGGATCTTCTTGGAAGTATGTTCTTTTCCTTTGATAATGCAGTGTCACTCTAAATATTTTCCTTTTCATCCGATATGTCCCAGGTTCATTTTCCATTCGGTTTGACCTTAGTCATACATATTTAAATGCTGATTCCCACGCTATCCTGCCCGTTAGCTTAACAAAGAAAAGGAGCAGCTGCCGCAGCAAACTGCTCCTTGTATGTTCAACTAACGTTCTCCGTTAGCTCAATGATTGTCTGAAAGAATTATCTGTATTTGGTGCTTGGTCGTAGGTTTATCGGAATTGATTCAGGTGGTAACGCAATCTATACATCATAAATGCCGGGCTTGCTATAATTATTAGCAATGAAAATCCACAAATCTTCGACGACTTGATGAGGATACAGTCAGTTTTGAGGGCCTATCATATGTTTAGCAAGTACACCTTCGATGTATATTTTTCATTAGTCAGGTAATATTTCTTGCCGTCGCGTTGTAAAATTCCATTTTATGAAGCTTGCCGTTTCGTCGAGAGAACCGTATCATAAGTTACGTTGCTATTATTCAAAGAATAAGAAGAGCAGGAAGGATGACTGATATCATTAACATTACTGAAAAACAGATCGTCGTATCCTTGGAGCCCGAATATGAAACYGAATACTTGAAGCTTTTGAATAATTACTTTACGGCTTCCGAGCGAAATATCCGGGCCTCCTCTATTCATGAAAAAAAACAGCTCATGGCGATTAAAGAGCAAATGGCGCTTATGTGCAACCAGAATCCGCAAAAAATAAACATGCTGAGGTCCATCATCCGAGATGTGAGTGACAGAAGGGAAAAGGCGGTCGTCATCTCCAAATCGAATGCCGTCACCGCCCTGTTATTAGACGAGCTTTCTGCGGACGAGGACATCAAAGGCGTTTTTATTATTACGACACAGCTTTCCATCCATGAGGTTAATGAGATGATTGACAGATTTAATAAAATCCCGGAATCCACCGTTCTGCTTATTACGGATTCCGTCAACACCGGTCTCGACGTTACGGCGGCAAATCATCTTGTGCACTATGATTATCCGGCCCGCTACTCTGATATTCTGCAGCGCAACAACCGCATATCGAGACAAACTTCATATCATAAAGAAGCGACCATATATTATCTCCTAACGTCGGGCAAAATCGACGAGTTCGAATATCGGGAATGCCGGAACCCATAGTGTAACGCTGCAGCAAGGCTGCCAATCAATTCCGCGGCAGCCTCATGCTGTTGTCTGATCCTACTCAATCTTTCTTTGTTTATACGTTTTCGTAATCGCAGCTTAATTGGAATTTATCTATCGTTACCCATTAATTCAATCATTTTCTTCACCCTTGTTAGATTAAGATATAAAAACATCGCTCATCTCTGCTAATCCATAATCATTCCAACAACTTGTTTCGCGAATGCAGCATAGGATTCGATTAGGTCCGGACTTTGATCAATAGCCCACCTGAGGTTATCGAAAGCCCTTAGTAAAAGCAAATGCCTCATGTCAGCAAGGTCTTTTACACTTATCCCATACCCGTCTAAAAACGCTTTGAATTCCTCAACACTTGCGCTTTCTTCTAGTCCTAGGATTTGGTAATGCATCAATTGAGCAACAGTTGCATGCGGTACCACGCTTACTTCTGCATTCCAATCCAGCAATATAACTTGGTTTGCCTGATTGACAATCGTATTCTTTAAAGAGATATCTCCGTGGTTTAAACCGAAGCGGAACGGTTCACTTTTCAAATTTTCAAACAGTTTTCTTACTCTCTGCGATTCCATCTGAGTGATTACTCCAAGCTTAATCAAGCGATCATACTCCGTCAAACTATTGATATTATACTGCACATACCCTTGCCAACTGCCGTCCGATCCTGCATGAAAAGGTGACTGAAACTCACCATGGACTGGATCAATCAGATTTTCCCCGTATCCTTTCACTGGAATCGAATGAATAAGCCTGGCATATTCGCCAAGCTGCCTCCAAATATCGGATTTTGGAACCGTACTGTCTATCCCGTTGTTGCCATCTATAAAAGTTTGAATCATATAGGCTGTTTCATCAACGATACCAATGGACAAAACCTCAGGTCCAGGAATACCAACTGCGGCTGCTTGCTCGATGCACCATTTTTCTTTGATAAAGCTTGGAAATGTATCTTTATYGTTCATGCGGACAACAACTTTGCGACTCTCCGTCTCAACTACGCAAACCTGATTTGTGATGCCTTTACCTATGATCATATATGAAGTTTTTACTTGTTCCCGAAGAAAATCGCCTGCAATTCGTTCTGCTTGTATAACTACGGAGTCTTCCAAAATTTCTTTCATCCCCTCAAGAGTAGTGCTTCAACGAGCTCTACGTTTTAATATAACTCTGACCGTTAGCTTATACCTTCTCGTAACATTCCCTTATTCACGACGTCCCACCGACTTAAGGCTTTATATGTATTATTAATATTGAAAACTAATTGCCGGGCAGTTGGATGCCACGCCAGTCGCTTACATCGCATTGGCCATATTCATTATCACCCACAGCAACCATCGTGCCGTCCGATTTAAGCCCGATTGTATGAGCGCAACCCGCCGCAACCGCCACAATATCGCGCCAGCCACTTACATTGCATTGGCCATGCTCATTCCTACCCATAGCCGCCACCGTGCCGTCCGATTTAAGCCCGATTGTATGATTACTACCCGCCGCTATCGCCACAATACCGCGCCAACCGCTTACATCGCATTGGTCATGCTTATTCCAACCCACAGCCGCCACCGTTCCGTCCGATTTAAGCCCGACGGTATGAAGGTAACCCGCCACTACCGCCACTATGTCGCGCCAGTCGCTTACATTACATTGGCCATACCGATTATTACCCACAATCGTCACCGTGCCGTTCGTTTTAAGCCCGACGGTATGCCAGTCACCCGCCGCTACCGCCACCATATCACGCCAGCCACTTACATTACATTGGCCTTCATTATTTCGACCCACAGCCACCACCGTGCCATCCGATTTAAGCCCGACGGTACGACGCCAACCCGCCGCAACCGCTACAATATCGCGCCAGTCGTTTACATCGCATTGGTCATGCTTATTCCAACCCACAGCCGTCACCATGCCGTCAGATGTAAGACCGATTGTATGAGCATTACCCGTGTTCGTCGCCATATGAACATTACCAGCCGCAACCGCCACAATATCGCGCCAGACGCTTACATCACATTGGCCATATTTATTATCACCCACAGCCGTCACCGTTCCGTCCGATTTAAGACCAACGGTATGACGACGACCCGCCGCTATGGTATCTTTAGGCCATCGTTTCACCTTTAACGCCGTTTCAATCGGTGAAGTGTAATCCATGTTTTACCTCCTTGAAAACTAGACCTGTTTTATTATCAGGTCATGCTCCTTGCGAACTTTGCAAACACCTCCGAGCGTAATAACAAAAGAATGGATGTTTGGCTCTAGCCATACATCCATTCTTTTGTTGCATTGATACTATACCTGCAGAGTCGCAGTAATCGGATAATGATCCGATGGGTATTTGCCGCCGTACTTGCCCTTGTCGACATTCGCTGACACGATCCGAATATTCGGCGTAACGAATATATAGTCGATCGGTTCACCTTCTTCGCCGCCCATGAAACCATGATAAGTACATCCCGGATTTACATCAAGGTCGGTGTATGTATGGCGCAGCCCTGCTTGATTCAGAGACTGGATCGTTTTTGTTTCCGGTTCACAATTGAAATCGCCTGTTAGAATCACGGACGCTCCGCTGGTCATATTCATCTTGTCCAAGATGAGCATAGCTCCTTTTATCCTTGCTTCCTCGCTTATGTGATCCAGATGCGTATTAAGAATCAGATATTCCTGCCCGTCGATTTGCCGCAGCCTCACCCAAGTGCAAATGCGCGGACAATCGGTGTTCCAGCTTTTAAAGCCAAGCTGCTCCGGCCGTTCGGACAATCCGAAGGTGCCGCTTTCGACTGGCTTCAGCCTTTCTTTCTGGAAGAAGATCGCGCAAAACTCACCCTCTTCGCCGCCGAGCCTGCCCTCTCCGATCCATTCATATTCGGGAAGCAGCTCATTCAAGCTCTCCAGCATCGGCAAGCTTCCTTCTTGCGTGCATACAATGGCTGCTCCAGACGCTTTAATCGCTTCTGCGGCTGCTTCAATACGGTTAGGCCAGGCATTTTCCCCATCCTCCGCGACATGGATACGAAGATTAAATGTCATAATCGATAATTCCACAATGATCCCTCCTAACATGAATATAAGATAAGCATATGGCGAGCTGACGGGATAATCAACCCTTGACAAAGAGAAGATGAGATTCCTATATTTTGGTATGGTAGGGTAACCTATGATTCGGAATTTCATATCATTTCGTAATTAACGCCAAAAAGTAGAACAGTCTGCCTTATCCAAAATATTGAACTCGATCATTTTCTCAAGTAGTGAGAAATCAACTGGACTATCCCACTTGATACGTACCAACTCCTTGCTGTGATCATAGCCAGCCTGGACAATTTCATCAGAAAAATGATTAATCCCTGCCCTTTCAGGGGCAACAGCCAAATGATGTTTGGCTATGCTAAAGCCAATAATAAACGTGCCGTGATCGGTAAACATAGGCTGATTCCACGCAATTTTCGGCATTAAATTTGGATATTTCTTAGTTACCCAATCAAAAATTTCTTCCGCTCGGGCCCGATGCTGCGGGTTATCAATACGTTCTAAATATTCTACAAAAGCTTCCATGTTGTTTCCTCCTAAAATATAAATGATGTCATTCGTAGACTTTCCATTTTATGATCATGAATTTAATTATTTTGGTTTTTTACTCCCCACTCACATAGCTCTTCCAATACGGGTAATAATGTTTCCGCTTTATCCGTGAGACTGTACTCGACTTTAGGAGGAACTTGAGGATACTCTTTCCGATTCACCAAACCATCAGCTTCCAATTCTTTAAGTTGTGAACTCAATGTTTTATAAGTAATAGCTCCTATTTGTCTTTTCAGATCATTAAAGCGAACCGGTTGGTTTTCTGCTAGGAGATAAATAATAACCATTTTCCATTTACCGCCGATAACTGAAACGGTATAGCCAAAAGGTGTATCTTGAATATTTTTAACTTTACCTTTATATTCAGCCATACTCATATTTACGCTATCCTTTCGGGTAGTACCTATCAATAAAGTGCGTACTACTTTTTTATTTGTGCTCAGTTTATACTAACCATACTTTTAAGTAAAGGAGAGAAAAAAATGACCAAAAAAACAATACGCCTGTTAATGCCGCAATGGCAAGGGGGAAATAACCCTAACTACTCTTTTGGAGCCGAACTGCTTGCTTGGCTAGCTCCGGACAATGATCAACCCCTTATTAATGTACCCGTTCAAGCTTATGATGGAACCCTGCTTGAAAACGAGAACGGTACGAATGGAAGAAAACAGCTGCTTGAACAATTAGAGGCTGCTCATCATATCATTGATGCTCATAAGCCAGATCGCATTGTCATGTTTGGTGGCGACTGCTTAGTCGAACAAGCCCCATTTGCCTATTTAAACGAACGATACGGTGGGGAGTTAGGTTTAATTTGGATCGATGCTCATAGTGATTTAGTTAGAATTGTTGGGTATGACAACGGACATACATTACCTCTTGGAAATCTTTTGGGAGAAGGAGATGAAGAGTTCGCAAAACATGTGAACATCCCTCTAAAACCTGTAAATGTCTTTATAGCGGGATTAGAAACTCCTACAGAACAAGATACAGAAGTCATTCAAAGACTAGGTATTAAAACTGCTGGAACCAAAGAGTTAATGAACAGTACTGAATCGATAAAAGAGTGGATTAAAGAAAGCGGCGTTAAGCACCTAGCTATTCACCTTGATTTAGATGTGCTTGACCCAAAGGCATTTCGTTCTTTATTATTCGCCAACCCTGAAGCACCTTATAATCTTTCTCCTGCGGGAACTATGCAAATGCCTCAACTACTTAATCTGATTAAAGAATTATCTGAAGAAACAGATGTAGTTGGGTTAGGTATAACGGAGCATATGCCGTGGGATTCTATTAACTTGAAGAAACTGCTTGGAGAAATACCTATTTTAAATAAGTAAAGTCCTGGATGTGACGTTGAAGTTGGGCTAGGTTTGACGCTTACGTTTAAACAACATAATGATATAAAGAATGACGGGTATAATTGCAATGAAAATCTTATTAATATGTAAATTGTCCGTGATGTAATGTCCAATCTCTAGATGCGATTGCCAACTTGTAGGAAGAAGTGTAGTGAAATAAATAATTCCTCCGACGGGAATAGCAAATCGCCTGTAATCCACACGAAACAACTGAGATAAGCCAAGTATTGCTGCTAAATACCATAATGTCGCTTTGATAAATATCCCCGTATAAAAAAGTAAAATGACGAGTGCGTCAAAACGCTCGAATATTTCAGCGACCTCAATTAGCTGTACGGATTGTAATAAAGGCACAGTACTAATTTTAACTAATTCAGGGCCCAAAACGATCAGATTTATTATATTAGTGAGTAGGATAACCATACTTGAAACAAAAAAAGCTAGAATTGATGTTTTAGTCAATTCTTTCTTTTCGTTTAAATTACTCCAGAACATGAGAAAAATCACCATTTGTCCAAATGGCATCCAAACTTCATAATATAAACTACTTTTTAATACAGGTTGCATTCCATTTTCCAAAATCGGAAGAATTCGATCCAAATATACAATTCCCGAAATAAAAGGCATGGTAATTAATATAAGATAAAATAACAGTACACCTACCACGATAAATTCCGCAAACCGAAAAAAGACTTCAATCCCTTTGTAAACGGAATAGATCGACAAAGTTAACATAATCAGCATAATAATGGAGATAGGGCCATGTGGAAGAATAGTAAAGAGGGAAAGATCGCCGAAATCACGTACATTTCGCATAGCTTCGTATGTAAATAACACGGTATAGAGCAATAAGAGTAACTTTCCCACAAAGGAACCAAAATAGTGAGTCAATAACAGACTCAGATTTTTTTCTGGTTCCCTTCGTTGAATCGCCAAAAAAAGAAAAAGCAGCATTAATCCAAGCAGCATACTAGTAATGACTACCAACCATGCGTCTTGATTAGCTTTGATACCTAATTCAAATAATGGTGTGCTGCCAATTTGAAATAAAATAATCATAGAGCCCAACTGATATTTGCTAATCCGTTCCATACGAAGCCTCATTTCTCATTCTTTTTTCCCAGACATCTTAGAAAAAGAATCATCAATCATTCCGGTTTGTCGGATTGTTACATGAACCTTTACGTCCATGCTTATTTCTGTGAACTCATTATCCCAATTCTTACTGAGCTCTTTCCATCTTTGTGGATACGATTTGTGAAATGTGTCTCCGAAGCCCAATGCATCGGCTTTCATTTTCTTCAGCGCATGAAAGGAATATTCCACATCATTTTTTATTTGATTTTGTATGTTGTTTTCTAAAATTTTCAAATTTTTCGTCTTTTTTAGGTCTAGATCGCAGGTTGTTTCAACTAGATTTCCTTTTGCTTCAATTTCTACTTTCATAAACAAATGATCATTCAAAATATTAGGTATTAGTTTTGTATGGGATTTTTCAACTAAAAAGGAGGATAGCTGTTCGCTTCCACTCTCACCTTCACATGAAAAGACAATAGTCGTTCTTTTGATTTTATTCGTTATCCAAGGTATACCAAGACTTTCTTTCCGACTTAACCAATTTTCAAATTTATCCCGCTTAAATACCCCTACTCCATCCAATGTCAATGTGGCGTCATTCCGAGTTTTTTTAAGTGCGTCTAATGAATTTTGTTTCTCTGACTTACCCACGATTTTAATTTCTGGCAAAGTAGAACTAGATGTTGAATTTGTCATTGTAGAAATTAAATCATGTAACTTAGTCTGAATAATGTTGGTTTGTTTATCACCTTGCCCGCTTATCAAATTGGAAATCGCGTTAGCTGGATTGTTTTCTAAAGGCGATAGAATCCCCAACACATTTTTTGCTTCTACATCCGAAATTAAAACATTTGCTGTTTCTCTTGATTCATAACTTCTTAAGTAAGCATCTAATATTTGGTTGATTCCATATTGGGCAACACGTTTGCTGATAATAATAACTTGAGTATGAGAAAAAAATAGATGGCGAGGGGCCTCTAAATCACTTTTTTGAATGGCCTCAAGTACGGTCCTTCCTTTTGTTGAAAAAACAGTAGCCGGAGAATGAGAGCCACCACCACCGTTTTTACTCGAAGTTGACTTTGGTATTATAATTTGAAAGGTCAAAACCCATTGATTGCTTTCATCTAAATCAAAGGCAACTGCACTGATGATTCCTAATTTGTTAAGTTCAATATGGTTCGAACAACCACTGGCAGCTAATAACATGATGAAAATAATCAGAAGAATTATTCCTCGTTTCATTTCCTGATCCCCTTTTGGTGTCCATTTCCCGGTTGTATGAAAGACATCGTTACTTTTCCTTCTCCTTTCCCTTGTCAGAAGTCTCAGGACGTACGTTTACGTTTTGGCGCACGTAATTGTTCTTAGAGAAAAGACGCGGTCTGGTAACCATCATCCACCAGGGCACCCTTACTAAAGAATCTTTTAAGTTGCTAGGTACGAAAGGAGCTATTGGTGCCATATAAGGGACACCGAAAGAACGTAGAGATAACAAGTGGATTATTATGAAAAAGAGCCCCGACAATATCCCGAACAATCCTAATACTGCGGCAAGAATCATCAGAATGAATCGAATCAATCGAGCAGCAATCGAGATATTAAATGCCGGAACAACAAAGTTGGAGATCGCCGTAAAGGCTACTACAATTACCATAGCAGCTGAAACAAGACCCGCTTCAACTGCTGCCTGTCCTAAAACAAGCGCTCCTACGATCGAAATTGCAGAACCGATTGCCCTAGGCATACGTACCCCTGCTTCCCTTAAAACCTCGAATATCAATTCCATCATTAATGCTTCAAAGAACGCCGGAAAAGGAACGCCTTCCCTTTGTGCCGCAAGACTGACCAACAAGGTCGTTGGAATCATTTCTTGATGAAAAGTCGTAATTGCAATATATAAGGAAGGAAGAACCATCGAGATGGCAAACGCAAAAACGCGCAAAAGACGTAAGAACGAAGAGATATCGAATCTCTGATAATAGTCTTCACTGGCGATGAAGAACTTAAGAAATGTAATAGGCATTACAAGGACAAATGGTGTTCCATCCACTAATACGGCAACTTGCCCTTCCAGTATGGAAGCCGCCACCGTGTCTGGTCGTTCTGTGTTTATGATTGTGGGAAAAGGGGTTAACGTTTGGTCCTGTATAAATTCTTCAATATAGCCACTTTCGAGTATGCCGTCAATTTCAATGCGATCGAGCCTTTGAAGCACTTCGTTCACAACTGAATCATCGGCTGTCCCTTTAAGGTACATAACAGAAACATCAGTCTGTGTCACCGATCCAATTTTCCGGTCGATTTTCCATAGTTTCGGACTCTTTATTCTGCGCCTGAGTAAAGCAACATTAGTGCTTATATTCTCTGTGAATCCGTCTTTGGGTCCGCGAATAACCGATTGAGAAGAAGGCTCTTCTACTCCTCTTTGAACCCATTTGGCAGAACTTGCAGAAATAGCTTCATCCAAGCCATCTGCGAGAATAACGGTATCTCCTTTGTATAAAGCCGAGATCAAGTCATCTATTTTACTTACGGTATTAGTGCCATTAACGGTAATAACTTTATCTTTTATGGCTGAAAATAATTCATGTAAAGTTCTACTTTGAACGGTATTTGCGTCTACATCTGACAAGATCGGGTTCATGATGTTATCATTTATCAATTCGGCATCAGTTAGACCATTTATATAAACAATTGCCATGGACAATCCATTGGCCCCTTGAAACCTACGTATGACAAAATCAGAGCTATTTCCGGTTAACGCTATGATGCAATTAATATTTTGCTGAAGATCGTCTGATAGAATTTCTTTATGGTCGTTATTGGGTTGTGGATCTTGTTGCAGATCCCCCTTTTTATTTCGTATATACATTTGCTCGAAAAACTTTTTCATCTTTGCATCCACCTAGAAGTAAATTAATACTTCCATTATCGGTTTTGATTTAAATATCCATACGTATGTCAGAGGGGTGCTTAATACTCAAAATCGAAAAACCGGTCATCTGTGATGACCGGTTTTTCTCCAACTTCACTTTCCTATACGTCCCTAACTTTTTGTCATCCTTGATACTCTCTTTAATTACTGATAATCCTTCGCCAATTCCGTGAGCTCCTCATAGGCTTGCTCCGGCGTAATTTCACCGAACATGATTTTTTCTCCGACCGCTTTGAAGTCCTTCTGCGAGAAGTTGCTCCAGCCCTTAGGCTCCGGTACATACAGCTGAGCATCCGACGCCGTATCGGTAATTAACGCAATGCCCATTTTATCGGGAGCGTTAAATTTCGGAGTCAGCTTCTCGACAATCTTCTTAGAGACAGGAACGCCGCGGGATGTACCTAGCAGCTCAGCTACTTCCGGATCGTTAATAAACCAGTCGATAAACTTTTTCGCTTCCTCCACATGCTTTGAGTTTGCGCTTGCGCTCCAGAACATTGACGGTTTGAGCCAGCCTCCAGCCTCCTGGTTTCTCGGGATCGTTACCAAATCGAATACCCCTGGCTTCAAGCTATCAAAGCTGTTGGATTGTGCGGCGTGAACGACACGCAGCAGGGTAGTGCCGTTTACCATGAGATCAAGCTGAGGATCAAGCTCCTTATCCGTCACACTCACCTCGCCCGGAGGCACAATCCCCTCTTTGCGCAGTTCAGCAAATTTATGTTGATATTCGAGGTAAGTATCCTTATCCAAATTCAGCTTGCCGTCTTCCGTAAACACTTGTCCTAAGCCTTTGCTCAGCTGATAATTTACGTATTGCCCGAAAGAGGCTGAAAGATCAGTTAACGCGTAATGATCGGAACCAAGCTTTGCTTTCGCTTCTTTGCCGAAGGCGAAAAATTCGTCCCAGGTCCAGCCGCTCTTTGGCTTCGTAATGCCCAGCTTTTCTACAGCCTCTTTATTATAGACCATCCCGATAGCATTATTGCCCAGTGGAATGGCGTATAGCTTGTCCTGATATTTCCCTGTGCTTAAAAGAGAGGCATCGATATCTCCCGTCTCTATGCCCGTAGATAAATCTGCCAGCTGCTTACGGCCTGCATATTCCGCCAAATAGGACGCATCCATTTGAATAATGTCCGGTGCATTTTTCGCCGCAGACTGGGTGGCCAGCTTATCCCAATAGCCTTCCCAGCCGGAAAACTCAGGCTCGAACGTCACATTTGGATTTTTTGAAGTATACAAATCGAGCGCCTTTAAAGTAGCATCATGTCTGGACTGAGATCCCCACCATAAAATGCGCAGCTTTACCTCGCTTGCGGCCGCTTGGTCCGTGCTCTCCCCCGCCGTGCTTTTCTCATTGCTGCTGCCGCAAGCGACAGCGGTCAGAAGCATGATTCCCGATATTAGTACGGTGATCGATTTTTTTACATTCATTTTCAAAGTGAATCCCCCTTTTAGCAATGAATAAACCGTTTACATTTCATATGTTAACAACCAACCGGATAACCTTGGTATACGAGGGATGCACAATTTATTATAGAAATGCATCCTTTTTAGCCTTTTACCGATCCGGCTGTTATCCCTTCTACGAAATGGCGCTGGGCCAAGAAAAAGATAAGGACGGAAGGTACGATCGAAACAAGAGACATCGCGAGCAATTGACCCCATGGGACGGATGACTGGGAATCGACGAACATGCGCAGCGCCAAACCGACTGTGTATTTATCCACCGAGTTAATATAGATCAAATGTCCGAGAAAATCATCCCAGTTCCACAGAAAACAGTAGATCGCTACTGTCACCAATGCCGGCTTCGTCAAAGGCAGCACGATTCGCCAGTAGATGCCGAACCAGCTGCAGCCGTCTATTTTGGCCGATTCATCCAGCTCCTTCGGAATGCCTCTAATAAACTGTACCAAAAGATAGACGAAGAAGGAGCCGCCAATTCCACCCGCGAGCGTATGCGGAACGATAAAAGGCAAAAACGTATCGACCCAGCCCCAGTCGTTAAACATTACATATTGCGGAACCATCGTTACCTGATGGGGCAGCATGAGAGTCAGCAAGAGAATCGAAAACCACAAGCCGCGCAGCGGGAAATCGAGCCGGGCGAACGCAAAAGCGGTCATACTGCAGGCAACAATACTTGTAAGGAGCACACCTATAATTAATTGAAAGGTATTCATATAGAAGTGGGTAAACGTAAATCCAGGTATCGCCGTCCATCCCTCGCTGAAATTACTCCATATCGGATGCTCAGGAAACAGACCGGGCCTCGACATTTCCTCATTCGTCTTTAAAGAAGCCCCGATCCACCAAAAGACGGGATACATCATGACAAGGCTTAATAGGCTGAGCGACACGTTTTTTTGAAATAAGCTTCGTTTAGAGCTCCGCATCATCCTTTTTTCCTCCCATCATTCTCATAGAATACCCAGTGCTTCGCGCTCACGAAGATCAAGGCAGTGAAAACGGCAATGATCACGAGCATGATCCAAGCCAAAGCCGAGGCGTATCCCATCTGAAGCCGTCCGAATGCGCGGTCGTACAAATATAGAGCGTACATATACGTAGAGTTGATCGGTCCGCCGTGCGTGATGATGAACGCCTGCGTAAACATTTGGAATGAGCCGATCGTTTGAAGCACTAAATTAAACAAAATAACCGGCGAGAGCATAGGAAGCGTAATACTGAAAAACTGTCTGATCTTGGTAGCTCCGTCCACCGAAGATGCTTCATACAGCTCTGTCGATATTTGCTTGAGTCCGGCTAAAAAAATAACCATAGAAGAACCAAACTGCCAAACCACCAATAAAATCAACGTTCCTAGAGCGGTTTTCGGATTGCTAATCCAGTTCATGCCTTCAATCCCAAACAAGCCCAGCAGTTGATTAAACAGCCCGTCCGAGTTAAAAATGTTTCTCCAAAGAATAGACACTGCAATGCTAGTCCCGATCAAGGAAGGGAGATAAACCATCGTTCTGTAAAAGGACATGCCGCGAATATTTTGCTTTAGCAGCAGCGCAATCAGCAGAGCAGCGAACAATTTGAGCGGAACCGAGAATAGAACAAATAAAAACGTGACCTTAAGGGATTGGATAAACACCGCATCGGAAGTGAAAATCCGTTCATAGTTCCCGAGCCCGGTCCATTCCGGCTGCTCCAACAGAGAATATTTTGTGAAAGAGAAATACAACGATTGCAGCATGGGCCAAAACGTCAATAAAAAAAGTCCGATTAGCCATGGGGCTAAAAACAAATATCCGGCTACCGGCGATTCCCATCTGCTCAGAAAGCGGCTCAGCAGCGACTTCTTTTTCCGGACCGGTACCGCATTCGCCGCATTAACAAGGACTGTAGAAGAGCTCCGATTCATAGTAGCATCACCTCTGTCTGGTTTATATAAGTTAATCATATAAGACCAGCAGAGAATGAAAAATAGGAACGATGTACACTTTGTTATACATATTAACAAAAATAGAAGAATGCAAATTTTTTAGCTCGAATCCCAGACCATTGAGATAACTACGATTTATTTTTATACAAATCTGTCGGATTGCAGCCGGTATACTTTTTAAATAACGTACTGAAATAAGGCACATACTTATAACCGACCCGGTCCGCGACCTCGTAGATCAAATACTTCCCTTCCAAAATCATTTCTTTCGCCTTCTCCATCCGTATCCGCGTCAAATAACTGTTGAAGGACTCCCCCATCGCCTTCTTAAAGAGAAGGCTTAAGTAGTTTCTCGAAATATGAATACGATCCGCCAGATCGGATATCATAATGGGCTCTGCATAATGCTCATGGATAAACTGAACGATAAAATCAACGGCCTGTCGATGCTTAATGTTCTCATTGCTGCTGCGGGAGCCGCAAATCAGATCAATTTTTCCGTAAAGCCACTCCTTCAGCTGCTCCAGCGTCGTAACGAAACGCAGCTCCCGGGTAACCTCGTCCACCTTCGCGATGCCTTCCAATTGAACGCCTACTTCAAATAGCGTATAAGCAAAAATAGTCCACAGCTCCGTACCCAGCATTTCAAGATTGCGAGCCGATACAGCCCCGCCCTTGCTCCACTGGCCGAAGTAATCATCCACAATCTCTTTCGCCTTATCCTCTTGGAACAGCTTCATTGACTCTGCCATTTGCTGATAAAATTTAACCGGACGGAGGGAGATAGGGTACGCTTGCTGCTCTTTTTTTCCGCCATGGACATATTCGTATAAGTGGATGCCTTCTATTGGCGCGGTGTTTTTAAAGTAAAGTGCCTGGAAAGCCTCCTCGGTCGAATCCGCAATTTCCAACCAATTCGGCTTAAACGTTCCGATTCCGGCATGAAGCGTAATATCCAGGAAGGAGCGGACGCTTTGAATGACCCTTTCCCCCAAGCGGTACGCTTGCTTCATCGTAAAGTCGCTCCATTCTTCATTCGGAGCATGAAGGATAATCGCCGCGTGGCTGCTGAATAATTCCACATAGTGAGAATCTGGCCACTCCTCGCGGGAGAGCTCCTGAATAATGTTTGCGATGGCGAACCTGAACAAGCTCAAATCCTTTGTCGAGGCCCTGGTCACGCGGTCCGTGCGAATAATTTCAATGCCAATCACCGCATGGCGGCGGTCTTTCCAATACCGGTACGCTTCGGGAATCATCCGGGTATCCGGAAGCTTCGTATGCTCCGGTCCTGTGGTGACCGATTTGATCCATTCTTTCTCCACGAACGGCTCGTACAGCTTCAATTTCTCTTCCAGCTCTTCATTGCGATGTCTTTGCTCCAGCTCTTCCTCCAATGCCGCGATCGTTCTCCCCAGTACTTCCTGAATCGTCTGAACGCTGATCGGTTTGTTTAAATAATCGGCAATCCCCAGCCGGAGCGCTTGTCTTGCATATTCAAAATCCGCGTAGCCGCTTAAAACAATAATCTTCCCGTGAAAATTCGCTTTGTTCAACTGCTCTACCATATCCAAGCCGTTAAGCACGGGCATATAAATATCGGTGATTACAATATCTGGCTGACACTCCTGAACGACCMGCAGTCCTTCCTCCCCGTCCATCGCCTCCCCGACCCATTCCGCATCAAGCTCCGTCCAGGGGATGACGCTTTTCATTCCTTCCAAAACGTTCCGGTCGTCATCTATGATTACAATTTTCCACATGCCGCATCACCCTGCCTGTTCTTCTTTATTGTTTAACACTGGAATACGTATGAGGACCGTTGTCCCGGGGCCATCCGTATTCGGCATTAACTCCAGACCGTAGCTGCTGCCAAAATAAATGTCAATTCGTTCTCTGACATTGCGGATTCCGTATCCCCCTGTTTTTCTCTTTTTCGGCTCCTGCCAGTCATCCCTTAGACCGTTGCCGTTATCCGTTATTCGAAAAACGACTTCAGCATTCTTGGTGACCTCCGCACATACCTCGATCGTCCCCTCTTTCTTGCCGTGAAACCCGTGCATAATGGCATTCTCGATAAAAGGCTGCAGCGTCATCTTCGGAATATATAAGTCCCTGATGGTTTCAGGTACGTCTACCCGTAAAACGAACTGCTCACCTAGGCGAATCTGCTGAATCTGCATATAGCATTCCATGTGCAGCAATTCATCACGGATAATGATTACGCTTTCACCGTTCGAGAGGCCGATGCGGAACATTTTTCCCATTAACTCCAATATGGTACTCATTTTCTCCTGTCCGCCTGCAATCGCCATCCAATTCAGCTGATCCAAAGTGTTATAAAGAAAATGCGGATTGATCATCGCCTGCAGCGCTTTAATTTCCGCTTCCTTCTGCCTCTGGTACTGATCCTCTAATGAAGCGTACAGCTCCTGAATACGTTCGATGAGCCTGCGATAGCCTGAAAATAACGCTCCGAATTCATTACGGTACCCCGCCGGCAAACTAACTTTGTTGACATTAACCGAATTTCGGCTCATTTCATGCAGCAGCAGCCCGATCGGCTTCACGAATTGCCGGGAGAAAAACAAGTTGAAGCATAGCGCGATAAGCATGGCTGAACCTCCTGCCAGCAGCAGTACCATAGCAAGACGAAAACTTCCTCCCGTAATATCCTTCCATGGAGTCGATTCGATTAACGTCCAATCCCTATCAAAGTGCTTTGCCCATACCATCAAATGTTCGCTTGAATCCGAAAGGCCGCTGTTAACGGATTTCGTTTTCATATAACCAGACTMGCCTTTGATATTTTCTAAATAGGCCTCGACCTGGTCCTGCGACATAGTGTCGCCGCCGATCATCGTAATAAGCCGCCCCCCTGAATCGAGCAGAATCCGGTTTGCCGCAGGGTTATGGCTTTCGATCAGCTTCTTGATGGAAGACGCTTTAATATTCAACAGCAGCAGCCCGCGGTAATCTCCTGCAACCGAATACACCTTGCGGACAAAGCTGATGACCCGCTTCTCACCTTGAACGGTTCGAATGTCGTGCTCTCCAATCCAACCGAAATCGTTATTTTCGATAGCCGGGTTATACCAAACTTCTTCTTTGATTAAATCATGCTCGATAAATTTCACCGGGCCCTGTGGCTCAAATTGAAGCGTTTGCTTAATATAGAAATGAACGGACTGAATATCGGGTGTCGAGAAAGTAAGCTGTGCCAGGAACGACTCCATTTCCTCACGCTTCTTGTAATTGGAATACTTGTCCCCCGGCACGTTTACATCATCCAGCAGATTCGTGTTCCGGGTAGCCGTTAAGGAAATCTGTTCGATCGATTTCATTTGGATATCGACTTTATTATAAAGCTCATTAAGCAGACCTTGCTGGTAATAGGAAGTATTCTGCACCATCTGCTGTGCGGAGTACGAATAAGCGATCCAAATGACAATAGTAAGAAGCGTTACGATGAATGCTGCTGAACCGCCGAACAGAAGGTAGTCTATGCGGTATTTTTTAAACATGCTAGGTTCGCCTCCTGAAATATCATAATAGCCCTCTGGAGACACTATAAGCATATAGAAGTCAAGATTACAAGACTTAAAATGGAAAATACGAATACATGCACGCTAAATAAACGTACTCGCCTATCCGTCTCACTTCGCCAAATTTCATTTATTGAGCTAACGTTTCCCGTTAGCTTAATAAAAAAGGAACAGCTGCCTCCGTCGGCAGAACTGTTCCTTTTTTTGTTGAACTAAAGCGTGGTTGGTTGATTTATTTATTCCATGGGGTTTCAGTTTTATGCTCGATGACTTGTACTACTTTTCTTTCAATATCTTTTTTCATTGAACTACTGCTTTTAGGAACTTCACCCTTATTTTCAGCTTGGATTTGTACATCAACCTGTGTTTTTGCAATGACATCAATCAATTGTTGTTTAGAAACATTTCTAGACTCTGCAATCTCGACGACAGATTTTCCTGTTGCTAATTCTTGTTTTAATTCTTGTGCGCTAATTTTTAATAACGAAATTAATTTTTCATCGTTTAAAAAATAATCTGCAGTATAATCGGGCTTACCATCTCTTGAAAATAAACCTTCTACTTTAATATTTGAAGGTGTAGGTTCACCTTTTAATACTGATTCAATTTCTTTAGAAGTTGGTGCTTTGTTAGTTGTCTGTACTACCCCATTTGTTTCTTTTTCTTTAGTAATTGGTGCTATTTCCGTTGTTCGTACTACCTCATTTTCTTCTTTTTGGGCTGCATATGCACTAGCAGCTCCCACTAATAGTATTGTTGACATACCAAGTGCAGTGAATAATTTGGTTTTGTTCTTTACCATTTTAATAACCTCTTTTCATTGTTTTATTTGCTGTTACAGATATAAATATAATGAGTACATATAGAGATGAAGTGAAGATAATATAAAGTTGAAATATAGTTTTTATTTCTTGATAACAAGCGCGTGACTTTCACATAAAAAGTCTGATTTCTTTACTTTAAGTAAAAAATCAGACTTTTTTGTTAATGTTGCTTTCCCTATATGACTTCTTCTTTTTCTATTTATCATTCAACCATACTGCCCGTTACTTCAATGAAAAAAGCAGACTGCCGCTGCAATCTGCTTCATTTCACTATCGTGTCCAGTTAGCTTAACATGCAGATGCCGCGTGTCCGTAAGGATGGGTAAAATGAGTGGAACATTTACAAAGTAGCATCCTCACGAACTATCTTTCTCCGTTAGCTCAACGAGGTACGAGATTGTTTCCAGAAATGATACGAGCTACTTCTGAAGGTTTCTCCAAAGTAGCTCAACACTTGGAAACTCTGCCCACCCCGCCGACGCATTGTGTGCCTCCCGATTGTCCCCGCGGTGAGTGAACAGAACCACCGGCACTCTGTTTTTTAGTGCTCAGAAAGGGGTAGGAATCGGAGGACACGATACGGCATCGATGAATCGCGGATCGATACCATAGAAGTACCAGTATGATCCGCTCCATCTATACCCTGCAACACCGTCCATATCGACAAATGTCGGATAAAACCAGAAGTTCTCGCCAGACCTAAGCCAAACATAGGTGTACTGGTAAAAGCAATCGACGATATAAGAAACAGCGGGTTTCGGCGGGATGAATGCGGGAGGAGGAGACTGCGGCGGTTGTCTCATGGATCCTTTATTTCGCATATGAGCCATAACATCACTCCTAGCGTAAGATATTCATGATTTCACATGAAAGTGTATCTTATACTACGTAGGTGAATAGCTACTTGACTGTACGCATGCCTAATCATAACCATTTTGCACGGTCAACCGCTCCAATTACTGTCCTCAAACATAAACTCCACGAAATAGCTGTTATTATGTGTACGAATGCCATTTCGCCAGGGGAGTTACACTGATATTATTTTTTAGAGCAACGCTTGCTCGACTGACTTCTCCCGACTCTTGCTCCTGCACAATGGCGAGTTTCTGCTACGACACAGCTGGTCGCGCGCCCAAAGAATAATAATCCCGCAGTACTGATTGCTTTCATAAATATCCTATCCGTGAACGTTACCTTTCGGTACAATGGACATGATAATACTACTCAAACAGTTAGAACCAGGAGGAACATTCAAGATGAACGATCAATTCGAGCACCTTTTTGATTCGGCTCCGGCACAACAGTTGCTGGAGCAGATGTACGGCAGTGAAGAACGAGAGCGACAGATCGACAGGTACCGGAGGTGCATGGAAGGATACAGTGCGCAATATGGAAAGACAGAGTCATTGAAATACTTCAGTGCGCCGGGTCGCACAGAGATAGGCGGCAATCATACGGACCATAACAATGGAAAGGTGCTGGCGGCTAGTATTCAGTTAGATACGATTGCGGCTGCAGCAGCCGTGGACACCGGAGTCATTTCCGTAATTTCCGAAGGGTATCCAGGCATGACAGTCATCAATCTAGATGATCTGGAATCGCAGGCAGGCGAGGGCGGGACGGCTGCTTTGATCCGCGGTATTGCACACGGTTTCCAGCAGCACGGGTACCGAATCGGCGGATTCAATGCTTACGTCAGCAGTAACGTGCTTCCGGCGTCAGGACTCAGCTCCTCTGCATCTTTCGAAGTTCTGATCTGCCAGATCCTAAGTACTTTTTATAACAACGGAGAGATGGATGCGGTCATGATGTCGCGCATCGGTAAGTATGCCGAAAATCTTTATTGGAACAAGCCATCAGGGATGCTTGACCAGATGGCCTGCTCGCACGGCGGTATGATCACAATCGACTTTAAGGAGCCGGCAGAGCCTCAGATCGAGCGTATTCCAGGTACCTTTGAAAGAGCGGGTTACAGCCTTGTCATCGTCAGCACCGGCGGTAACCATGCTGACCTGACGGAGGATTATGCTTCGATCCCGAACGAGATGCGGGCAGTGGCGCAAGCCTTCGGTGCAGAGGTATGTCGCGATTTGACGGCAGAGATGATCTACGGCCGGCTCGCGGAACTCCGCGAAACTGCCGGAGACCGAGCGGTGCTGCGGGCGCTGCATTACCTGGATGAAAATGACCGCGTCGGGCGGCAGATAGAGGCAATTAAGGCGGGCGAGTGGCAGAACGTGCTGAAGTATATTACCGCTTCAGGTAATTCCTCGTGGAAATGGCTACAGAACATCTACCAAGAATCGGTGTCCCGTGAACAGGGAATTGCGCTTACACTCGCCATTACCGAACGTTTCATCGACCAGTTGGGCGACGGTGCCTGCAGAGTACACGGTGGCGGCTTTGCCGGCGTAATTCTCGCCGTTCTGCCACATTCGGCGGTAGCGGAATACCGGGAACTAATAGGGCGTACGACTAGCACGGAACTGTTCACGATCCGTGTGCGCGAAATCGGAGCGGTCTGCTTGAATACGCTCTTGTAGGTTCGGATGGCTTAATCGTCAATTGTTGCTTCCCTTATACTAACAGGTTATTTATTATTCACCTGTCTATCGTAAGGGGAGCATGCAATGGCAGGATGTTGTAGTGAGTTTATTGAACTATCGTTACCCGTTAGTTCAATTATAACTACCTACTTAAAATAATGAGCGATCTCGCTTGGCAGTTTGCTCTCAATATGAGCAAACCCAAATTGCCCATCCTTTTCCATTATTCCATAGTTATAACCTAACGCATTATCACTTATAAACAAAACAGTGTATTCAGGTCCCTTTTCAAAGTGAAATTCATTGTGGGTTCCTTGATTGTTGAATAAAACAAGAAAAGAACTTACATCTTCTCCTTTTAGTTCTCGTAGTAATTTACTACCCCTAAATATTTTGATCTGTTTAAGTTGTTGATCTTGGATATTGGGATAATGAGATTTCCCATCCTCCCCATGCAGTACATAGGCGAGATAACCAGAGATATTGGTTACTAAACCAGCATTATTACTATCGGCTTTTACTGCGACCACATCATGTTCAGGATACCCTGCAATTTCATATACAGGAGTGCCTTCTGGTATTACTGATCCGCGCTCCACTTCACCAATTTCCGAAATTCCTGTTGTGTCGACCAGTGCCAGTTCCCAAGCATTAAGATAATGCTTATCACCAATATTGATATAATCTGCATAGTCTATTTCCGATTCTAAATTAGGTTCGGACACAGGGGACATAGAATTGGATTGCGCACAGCCCCCAATCAAAATAGCCAAAAGGAAAATGCAAACAACTTTCATCATATCACCTCGATTCTTAGACGCTTAGCAGATCATAATAGTTATGCTAATCAACCCGTTAGTTTAATAAAAAGAGCAGGCATCTGTAGCGCCCGCTCATTGATGTGTGCTATTCACCTATCGTACCCCGTTAGCTTAACAGAGCCTTATTTATCTGGGCTATACGTCAAAGGGGGAATTCCCCATTATTCGGGCTTTACGAGTATATACCGATAGCGATAAGTCAATACTTGGAACACTGTGAGGCAAGGAGAGAGTGTGAAGATGCAGACAACAGATGAAAAAATCACGGGAACTCAGCTAGGCTTATTACTCTTTACTTTTGTCACTTCCACAACCATCTTAACCATTCCTGGGTGGATGGTGATGTTTGCAAAGCAGAATGCTTGGATTTCCGTAGTTCCTTCTATTACAACAGGTTTATTAACTCTATGGGCGTTGATTACCCTCGCCAATCGTTATCCGGGTTTGACCATTTTACAGTATAGTTCAAAAATCCTCGGGAAATGGTTAGGGAAATGTTTGGGGCTTTATTACATTTATTTTTGGTTTACGTCTATTTCGGTTTTGACCATACAGCATACCTTTTTTATTAAAACGCTTCTATTACCAAAAAGCCCATCCATAGTAGGCAGTGTGTCGTTATTGATACTGTGCGGTATAACCGTTTATATTGGAATAGAGGTCATTGGAAGATTAAATGAGTTTATTGCACCATTGATCTTAATTTCTTTGATTCCGATCTTGATTCTGGCGATTGGTTATGCAGAACCCGTTCAGCTAAAGCCATTTTTAGGAGAGGGAATACTACCGGTATTGCAAGGAGCTGTCATTCCAGCAGGAGCATTCATGAATCAAGTGTTTATATTGGGATGGCTCCTTCCTTTTTTGAATCAGCCGAAAAAGGCTCGCAAGGTCTCGCTGATTGCACTCTTCAGTATTTCCACTTTAATATTTATCATAGTATTACTTGCGATTATGGTCCTCGGTTCTTTAACGGGTAAACTGACCTATTCCGTTTTAAGTGTGATGCAATATATTGGTATTGAGGGTTCATTTGAACGTCTGGAGGCCATCGCTGTTGCGATGTGGGTGATGGGGAATTTTGTAAAGGTATCAGTAGCATTGTTTATATTTTGTCTTTGTATTAGCCAACTCTTCGGCATCCAAAATTATCGTGATATCGTTGCCCCGTTAACATTATTATCTATAATTGGATCAGCTTGGGTTTTTAAAAGTGGCTCTGAGCTTCAAACTTATCTTGCCTTCGTTTATCCGAGCACGGGTTTTATCACACAAAGCCTCATACCGTTGTTACTTCTCATGATAGACACTATAAAAAGAAGGGTAGGCCATTCCGAACTGTAACCCGGAAGATAGACACTAGAGAAAAAGTGCCTATCTTTCGGGTTTTTGCGTTGCACCGATAACAGCAATTTCAAACCCAGCTTCAACGATAAGGTGTATCTAGAGCTCAATGATAATGCCATTATGCACAAATGGGGTTACAGTTCAATTCACTGCTTTAAGAGCATTTTTCCGATGGGTTCAAAAAAAAATTCGAACGGGACAACCATGCTTGGTATGTCAACCCGGGCAATTAATAAGGAACCAATAATGGATGATACTCCCATCAAACTACCGACCACCGCTGCTTCTTTATTTTTTTGCATACTCAACAAGGATCGTATTCTGACAAAAGACCATACAATCAATAAAAATAAATATCCAATGATTTGGAAAATCATTTTTTTATCTCCTTATTCTCCAATTGTAGAGGAGGACCTGCCATCCCGGTTCCAACTATATTTAGCTTAACTGCAATGGAAACGTCAACCTCCGGAAACTTATTATCCCATTGTCCTTTCAACTCTTTCCATTGTTTCGGCTTGTTGCGGTAAATTTCTTGTCCGAAACCCACACTATCTACTTTGTATCGTTTCTGGACGTTAAATAATACATCCCGGACTTGTTTTTCAACCGATTTCTCCAATACTTTCTCCACAATCTCAAGATTATCCGGAAAACTGATATCCAAAGGGGAATTATTTTCCCAGACAGTTCCTTCCCCTTGCAGTTGAATCCTGAATTTGATCTTATCTCCACTGATCTCAGAGGTGATTTTTCTGTTTGCTTTGTCCAGAATCATCCCTACTGTTCCATCACCTTCTGGTAATTTGGCGTTGATCCTGCCATTCTTCATTCGATCTGTCACCCAAAGAAATCCATTTGTTTCATTCTCGTTTAGAAAACCGACTAATTTGAAATCTTTAAAAATAGCTGATCCGGCTATTTTAAATATTTTGTTTTTGTTTTCTTTTATTCCTGCTGATAAACCTTCAGACATGATGACTCCCAAAACGGGACTGATACCTTCATTTGATGAGGCTAAAAAAAAGTCTCGTAATGTAACCGCCAATTCGGTTCTTAAAGTTTCCATTTCCTTAATTGCTTCGACTGGCACTTGTTCAAAGGGGTAATTAACCTGTAGAATTCCCCGCCCTTCTCCCCCCTTCACAACCATGATATAGGTTTTTAACCGTTGTTTCGAATCGTGGGTGTAAACATCGAGAATATCATTAATCCCGTGTTTGGCTAACGATTCACCTATAAAAATAACGCTGCGATGTGCGGTAAACAACCTGCGTGAACTTTTTTTCTGAAGCCTATGGAATGCTTCATTAGCATTCATTCCAGTAGCAGATATAACAAAAAACTTCTGTTTCTCGCTACCTCCACTCCCTGGTCCCCCCTGAGCGGAGGCAGGGATTGCAATCTGATGCGATAATATAAATTCACCATCATCCGTTAAGTCAAATGCCGTACCCGCAATAAACGCAATATCATTAATCTCCGTACGATCCCAACAACCGCTTGTTGTCAATACTGTGAATAGTAAGCAGATATATAGGCATGGTTTCATTATGATGTTCATTCTCCTTTCTTAACCACATACAAATCCTAACTTTTCTCGGATGACTGCTTACCTTGACTTGGGCTTGGTTTTTGACCCATCGGTTCACGAACCGGATTGTTAGAACCTGTTGCCTGTGGACGATGAGTTTTAGCCCATATAGGTACCCGGAGGATTACGTCCTTTAAATTAGTGATTGTAAGAGGTGCTACTGGAGAAAAATAAGGGACGCCGAAAGAACGAAGGGCTGTGATATGTACCAAGATGCCCAGAAACCCAAGAACAATGCCATAAAGTCCAAGAGTACCTGCCAAGAATAAAATCGGAAAACGCAGTAATCGGATTCCATTTGCAAAGTTATATCGTGGAATCGTAAATGCTGCTATACCCGTGATCGATACGAGAATGACGACCGGAGCAGATATAATTCCTGCCTCAACAGCCCCTTGTCCGATGACCAATGCTCCTACAATACTTATCGCTTGTCCTATTTGTTTGGGTAAACGGATCCCTGCTTCCCGCAATGCCTCAAATATAATTTCCATTAATAAAGCTTCGATCAGGGCAGGAAAGGGAACCGGCTCCCTAGCGGCAGCAATACTCAGCACGAGATTAGTTGGAATCATTTCCTGATGGAAGGTTGTAACGGCAACATATAGTGGAGGAGCGAATATTGCGATAAATATGAAAAGGAATCGAATCCAGCGCACAAAAGTTGCGATGGGCCAGCGAATATAGTAATCCTCGCTTGCTTGCATTCCAGCCCAAAATGTCATGGGAACAATTAATACGAAAGGGGTGGTATCGACAAGTATGGCTATTTTCCCTTCCAATAGCTCCGCAGCTACAACATCTGGTCGCTCTGTACTGTGAACTTGTGGAAAAGGGGAGAAAGGATAATCCTCAATA
Organism: Paenibacillus sp. 01T443; assembly: GCF_056398325.1. Lineage (NCBI taxonomy): Bacteria > Bacillati > Bacillota > Bacilli > Caryophanales > Paenibacillaceae > Paenibacillus > Paenibacillus sp. 01T443. Next base: position 36,420 of record NZ_JBFTPE010000029.1, on the reverse strand, counting down.
AATTCCTCAATGTAGCCTGAATCGAGGATTCCGTCAATTTTAATCCGAGTTAATCTTGTTCGAACTTCTTCAACTATAGCTTCGGAAACAATACCTACTATATAAGTGATGACTACTTGAGTTTGAGAAATCTCTCCAAGCGTAATGGATTCCATTTTAAGTCTAGATGATTTCAATCTTGTACGTATTAGTCCAATATTCACAGAAATGTTCTCGATAAACCCATCCCTAGGACCTCGAATGACTGGTTCGGAAGATGGCTCATCAAGGCTTCGCTGTGCTTTACTATTATTGACCTTGACCATCATCGCATCGCTGTCTTCTATTGTTAGAACGACAGCATGACCATTTAACAAATGACTAACTATGTCAGTTACTTTGGATGAAATAGTTGTCGTCCCAACCGAGATAAAATGATCATCCAGCTCTTCTGCTTTATCATCTATCAAATCAGCCTGTTTTGTGCGATTGGAAATTAATGGTTTCAACACATGATCATCCATCATCTGTTCATCAACTAGACTTGAAATGTATATAACAAGCCAATGATTTTGTCCTGCGAGCCGCACTTTACGAAAGACGATATCGGAGCAATTCTGGAATATATGTTGAAATATCAACTCATTTTGTTCCAAATTCGACGATAACCTGACGTTCTCTTCAACTTCAGGATGTTGATCCTCTTGTACTTTTGGATACTCTGGTTTAATGCGCATCCACTTCCTAAACCCTTGCACTGAATAGGCCGCCTCCCCAAGAAATCATTGATAAATATATTTTCCCAATTTTCGTCAACAATATTCTAAAACTTGCGAATATCATGGTTAAACTCTCGAGATCCCAGCAGGGAACGAATGAGTTATCGAAAATGCGCACATATTAAAACAGTAGTCCAAAGTATGATACCCGTATTGCATGCAGGTGAAATAATAAAAATCTGCAATTGAAGGGCAGCTTTTCGCATGTATAGACAACAATGTTCTATTTCGTTTGTTCCTCTTTACATCGAAACTCTGAAAACGCATAACAGCAACAAAAAACGGCTCACCTTGGCATTTGCCCGGCAAACCGCTTTATAGGAACGCTAATTTTAACGAATAGCCTTGAGAAATAGCCTCGATATCAACGGAAATTTTCACTTCATCGCCGATGAGAACGCCGCCCGTTTCCAGCATCATTGCGAATATTCAAAGGAGATACTATCAGTCTTCCATTAGCGATAAATTGGAGCCCCGAACGGTGAGGAGTCCGCGCCTCCATCTACGCTAATTTCAGCGCCTTGGACATAAGAAGAGTCATCTGAGGCCAGGAACAAAGCGACATTTGCTATCTCAAGCGGTTCGCCCAAACGGTTCATCGGAATCATACGCGAAAGTACAGGATCCATTTGCGCTATTCCTTCAGGCTCCCCCCAAATAGGCGTCCGCGTCGCTCCAGGGGAAACGGTATTCACACGAATGCCCCGCGGCGACAGTTCAGAAGCCAGAACTCTCGCCATACTGCTGACGGCCCCTTTGCTCGCCGCATAGGCCGACCATCCCGGGCTTCCTGCCTTGGCAAGCACAGAACTGTTTAAGATCACCGAAGCACCCGAGTTCAAATGAGGCAAAGCTGCTTGTACGGTGAAAAAGACACCAGTAACGTTAATCTTAAGAACCTCCTCGAAAACGGAAAGCTCCGTCCCTCCTGCTGGAGTATGACCGGAAATACCTGCATTAGCGAATACAACATCAAGACGGCCGAATTTTTCAATCGCAGCAGCCACGGCTTTTTCCCCGCTTGTTGGATCGGCGGCATCCGCCTGAACAGCAAGCGCGTTGGCGGCGCCTAGCTCTTCCACTGCCTTGTTTAAAGCATCCTGATTACGGCCGGTTATAACGACTTTTGCACCCTCTGCCACGAACAATTTTGCGGTTGCGAAGCCGATACCGCTACTTCCACCTGTAATTAAAGTGACTTTTCCATTTAGTTTTCCCATTGTCTAGCTCCTTTGTCGATTAATAATCGATTATTAGTATTCATCTATACCATCTTCCTTTTGAGAACGATCAGTCTCAATTGGTCAAAAAAATTTAGTTATACTTCAAAATTGACATTGTTGTTTCGATGATGAGACGAAGTCCCGCATGGATGTCTTCTCATAGCCTTGTTCCCAAAACAACCGCATTGCTTTGAGCAACACCGCATCTTCATCGAATTCCTTGGTTCTGGCCATCTCGTATGCCTCCTTCAACAACATCTTAGCATATTGAGACCGATCGGTAAAGAATTATTCCATTCCCAATTCTAGGTATCTCTTTTTCGAATGAGCATAAAACCTATTCCGAGAAGCATGCCTAACCCGCCCGATATTCCTGTCAAGATGATGATTGGGAAGCTTCGTACCGTATTCAACACTTATAGGTGGATCGTAGTTTATGAACTCAGTATTCAGCGTAAAATCACAGTTTTCGAATTAGAGGTAATCGTATTTTTGCTGAAAACCCTTTTTTTATACGTTTAATGTCTTCAAGCTAATCCTGTTATTTTCGGTCTGTATCGATTAGCCTCGGATGGCACGTCCATAAATAGCCGCCTCCTCATAAGTTTTTTAAAAAAAGGCAGCCTTTATGATCGTTATTCTACTATCGTTACCCGTTAGCGTAATGAAGAAGCCTTTTTTCTGTACTTGAAATAATACCACCCTGAACTAGAAGCCATAACAATATGTAAAAGGTAAGGGTAGTAATCTATGCGGTTTCCCACAACTATAATCTGGTCAATTATTAAATAACTCCATATCAACTGATAAATGAAATTAGCAAGCAAAATAGGATTCCGTATTCGTTGCCAGTCTTTAGAACACAAAGCAACACCAATGAATAATTGAATAAAGCACCACAGTAAACCTATTTCAGCTGATTCTAAATTCCAAAGTACCTGTATTATAGTTGGAACATATAGTAACCCCATTACTGTTGTTAACAACCCGATAACCTGTATATTTTTGTTCTCCTTAATTAGTTTCCCTCCTTCGCATATTACAATTATCCCCATCATTCATGACGATAATTTAAGAGGTTATAAATTAACTTACCATGCAACAAATTCAGATCTAACTCCGTTATAAAGTAACCTATAGGAGGGATCGACAATGAATTTAGGGATTTTGCCATATGGTCTTATAATTCTATTGCTTCTTATATCGGGTTGCACAAACAACGGTGTTACCAATTCAGACAATATAAGCACTTCCCTTGGAACAATTGTTTATACAGATGTAATGAGTGGGAAATTTAGATTTTTGCTAATTCCTAAAACAGAAGGAATCGCCTACGAAAAAATGTCCTTGAAAGAATTAGAAAGCTTGGCTAGATCACAAAATGATTCATCTTGGTACACTTTATCAGAAGAAATGTACAACAAAATAAACATTGGCCAGAGCGTTGAGGTAAAGTGGGATTCATCCCATCAGTTCGAATCCAATCCTCCGATCCGCTCTATGAAAGACATTAAAGTTACTCCCAACTAATCTGAACAAAATTTCTGGTAATATAATGCCCGTAATTGATTCAACTATCCTGTCTGTTAGTTGAGTGCTTACACAGTCACTGTATGTACAAAACAACCCCATCAATATGGAGCGTTAATTAGTGTTTCTTTATTAAACCAACCCAAACATCTCCAACTTTCACACTGTAAGTTTTATCTGTATCTCCATCAGAAAGATAATCTGTTTCGACTTTGTAAGCCTTCCCTTTAATAGCTTCGACTTCATTTTCACTCGTCCAACCTTGCTGGATATTGTCAATTAGGTCGCTCTCTGTGTAAATGTCGCTATCTATATGTAGGTGCCAATCGAACATTTCTAACTTTTCTCTTAGGTAAGTGTACTTGTGTAAAGGGAATTGTTTTTCTTGATTTCCAACATCAAACGTTTGGTCGTAAAAGTGAAGAAAACCTTTATACGCAGCTACAACTTGCGAGTTGATGAAGTGGGGGTCATATATCCATAATTTTAGATAGAAATCTTTATCAAATTTTGATAACGTTTCATACCAACTTCTATAAACATCCAACATCGCTTCAAGGAGAAGTCGATTGTACCAGACAGGAGGATTTCTGCGTGGAATGGCGTAAAATGGATGAACTCAAAGTTTTGCATAATCCCTTTGGTATTGATGTAGATGTTCTATGTCTAAATCAATAACTCGTCGCTTCCACTTTTCAATTTTTCTTACGTGTCTTTTCCAGCCTCTAATTTTCTTCTTATTGCTTATGAACATCTATAACCCTCCAAAAAGAAGCCTAATGATATTTATTTATGAACACCTTCTTGCTCATTATCAGGATATTATACACCTCTCATATACCAAATCCATTGTTACGCTAAATTACGTTAAACTGCCGGTTAGTTTAATGAAAAAGAGCAGTTGCGGTAGCACCTGCTCATCGATTTGTTTTATTCAACTATCGTTACCCGTTAGTTCAATCTCTAACCCGACAACAACTTATTCTTCACCCATCGTGATTTATCTTTTTTTAAAATGACAAGAACTTGACCCGATAATAAATAAAGCCCGCAATTCAAGCAGACTTCATTCGGCTACTGTTCTTGTCAACCGACACATGGCTGTGACAAGTCAGGTTAAGAGATCCTAATGAGCTCTTTTCGTTTATAAAATTAAAACGTATTATATACATTTTCACATTCTTTCGCGGTCGGTTCATAAAAACAGTGCTTCTTCCATCGTCCTACGAACGGCTGATTATACCAAGTTGGCGGACATGGTCCGGGACTTTCGAACGATCCTGGACGGAAATACCATAGGGAGAATTTGGCTGGCCAATTCCGCTCCCCATTCACAGCCCGTTGCGCCAGACGGCGTTCCCGCTCTCTTGCATTTTGATAGTACATACCATGTTGCAACGCTTCGAACGCATGCGGCTGGTTGATCATTTGGGGAATTGTCCGGATATCTTTAAAATCGGAGCAATTCCCTCTTATTCGGTTAATGCCAACATTTCCAACTAGGAGCATGCCCATTTCGCCTTCGGTCTCAGCTTCAGCTCGAAGCAACCTTGCCAACATATCAATATCCTGTTTCCTGGCTTTTACGACTGCCATTGACTCACCTCTTTAGATTTCTAGACTCATCATATTGTAGGTGAAGCGGATGTGTTACCAATTATAAATGTGAATAAAGTAAGACCCCGTACGATGTTTAAGGGATGTGTCCCTAAAAGGGCCAAAAGGTCAAATATTCTTGAAAAAGAAACTAAAAGCCTTTTTACGGGACTATTTCCCCCCTGATTCATGACAATGAGCATTATCACAAACATGCCTAAGATGAATTACTATTCGTCTCCTTAGCAAACGATTGCAAGCACTACCCTTTGACACATTTTTAGAGATATCCGTTAGGTTCCAAAAAAAGAACACTGGCCGCCAAGAAAGGGAAGCTTGAAAAAAGCTCCCTCCTTGCGGTCAGCGTTCAATGAGACCAACCTAACAGCTATCTGCTGCTGCTACATTAAGACACGCGCGTCAGCCTAACGGCCTGATAAATTTTATCCAGCAGCTCCAACCGGCTTGTTCCGCTTAGCAGTCCCTCGACCTCGGTAATCTTCATTTCCCAAGTATCGATGATTTCCGCTTTGAAGCTGCTGCCTTCAGGCAGCTCAATGATCCGGTATGCTGGACGGTGAATGCCAAAGTATTGGAGGTAGTACTCCCCTTCGATTCCAATGGTCGGTACATCATATACCTCAGGAATCGGCTTGCAGTTTTCCGGTGCAGCCTCCAGAATCGTCCGCAGAAAGCGGATTCGCTCCGGGCTGTCGCCATGCAGCTTGCCTCCTTTGGCCCACCAAATGGTATCATGCTCATCGGCATAGGTTTCTCCATGCGTGCAGTAGCTGCCACGGGCGATGATATCCCAGAAACGGCGCACCATTTCCTCGCCTGTCACATTGCCCCAGCGCTGCGGCAGATTGCCTTCATAGCAGCATTCATCCACCACGATAGGCTTATGGAATTGCCTGTGCCAGATCGGCGGCATCGTTACATCCCAATGCTGAACGCTGAGATGAGTAATCCAAGGCTGCTTATGATCATAGAACACGACACTGGCATGATCATACATCTTCGTGCCATTATGAATGGAACGCAGATGTGCGTAAGGATCTTCCTCCTGTGTCAGCTGCAGCAGGCGGTCCCAATCCGTCATGTGCTTCTCTTCCATAAAATCATATTCATTAGCCAGCGCCCACCATACATTGCGGAAGGAAGCCAGGCGGGCAATCACATAGCGCAAATAATAATCATCACTTGACGCTTCCATGGCATCAAAGCCCCAACGCCCTTTGTCATACGGATGGAATAGAATCAAATCTGCCTCAATCCCAAGCTGCTGCAAATCGGATATGCGCTGCTCAAGCTTGGCAAAAAAACGCGGATCGAACCGCTCCAGATCAAAGCCGCCGCCTTCTTTCTTCACAAACGGATAGCAGTCCGGATCGGTTGAGTTAAACGCATAATGCTTCGGAAAAACGCACATCCGCAGCTTATTAAACGGCGCTTCTGCCAGAGTAGCCAGCGTCTGCTGCTGCATAGCCTCGTCCAGATGAATCCACGCATAACAGGTGGTACCAAAAGGCGCATAGCTGCTGCCGTCCGCATAGGCAAACTGGTACTCATCCTTCACCCTGACCGGACCATGATTCCCATCCCGGGCAGGGATACATTCAAAGCTTCCCGTCTGTCCATTCAACTGCGCTGCCGAGCTCTCGGTTCTATAAGTCCACCGCCCCTCTTGCTCCGGCATGAATCGAATGCGGTATACGCCGCCCCCGTCATAGAATCCCCTAACCGATACCTCATGCCCGTCTTTGCTAAAATATCCCTTCAGCTCCTGCTCCGCATAAGGGTTGCCCTCCTGTGGACCGGCCAGTGAAAGCTCAWATTGCCCCCACCGCTCCACTGCTGCTTCCCGTACCGTCATGCGATTTCCCCCTTCATCTTCGTTTGCAGCAGTAGGCTGGAGAACGCCTACTGCTGTCTAACATGCCGCCTTAACTAATCCTTTTCCGCTGCTTACCCTTTAATCCCCGTCGTAGAAATGCCCTCCACAAAGTATCGCTGCAGGGAGAAGAAAATGATCAGGGCCGGGATCAACGAGACCACTGACATCGCGAACATAGGACCCCAGTTCGATTCACCAGAGGAGTCCATAAACAGGCGCAGACCAAGCGGTACCGTATAATGATCCGGTGAGTTCAGATACAGCAATTGGCTGAAGAAATCATCCCAAGTCCAGATAAACGTGAAGATGGCAGTTGTAATCAGCGCTGGAAAAGCAAGCGGCAAAATAATTCGCCAGTAAATCTGTATCGTCCCGCAGCCGTCAATCGTCGCGGACTCGTCCAGGTCACGCGGCAAGCCGCGAATAAACTGCGCCATGAGGAAAATAAAGAATGCCTCTGTTGCCAGCAGCTTAGGTACAAATAGTGGACCGAACGTGTCTACCCAACCCATTTTGAAGAAAAAAACATATTGTGGAATGACCGTTACGTGATGCGGCAGCATAATCGTCACCATCATCAGCGCGAACCACACTTTCTTCCAGGAGAAGTTCAGCCTGCCAAATGCATAGGCCGCCATCGAGCATGAAACCAGGTTTCCCACCACGCAAATCAGTCCGAGCATAATGGAATTGCCAATGAACGTGCCGAAGGAGGATTTGGATACGCCTGACCAACCCTTTGTATAATTGTCCAGCGTGACCTCTTTGGGCCAAATCGACAAATCCGAAAATATGAGGTAGCTTGGTTTGAACGAGCTGACCACCAGCCAAATTATCGGGTAGAGCATAACGAGACCKAGCAAAATGACGAAGAGGTGCGTACCCATGGTCTGTGCTCTTGAAGTTGTATTCATCGTCATTTCCCCCCGTCCGCATAATTAACCCAATACTTGGATGTACCAAAAATAATAGCTGTAAATACCGCAATAATGACCAGAAGTCCCCACGCCATGGCTGAAGCATAACCCATCTCGAAGAAGGCAAAGCCCTTCTGATAGAGATACAGGGTATAGAACAGCGTCGAGTCAATCGGCCCGCCCTTGCCGCCACTAATAATGAAGGCTGGAGTAAAGGCCTGAAAGGCCGTAATGAGCTGGATGACCAGATTGAAGAAGATAACCGGCGAGAGCATCGGAATCGTAATATTGAAGAAGCGGCGCATTCTGCCTGCCCCATCCACCTCGGATGCCTCATATAGCTCCATCGGAATCTGCTTTAAGCCCGCCAAAAATATAATCATCGATGAGCCAAACTGCCATACGGTTAACGCTATAATCGAATAAATCGCATATTTGGGATTCGATACCCAGTCCGGGGCCTGAATGCCAAACACGCTGAGCAAAAACTCATTCAGCACGCCGCCGCCGCCAAACATTTTGCGCCACAGCACAGCTATCGCTACGCTTCCCCCAAGCAGGGTCGGAATGTAATAGACCGTCCGGTACAGCGGAAGTGCACGTATTCCTTTGTTCAGCAGCATGGCTACCGCAAGCGCAAAAATCAGCTTGAACGGAACGGATACGAATACATAAGTAAAAGTTACCTTTAACGATTGCATGTAGCGGGGATCATCGAACATTCGGGCATAGTTTTCGGTCCCGATCCATTTGGATGGTGTCAGCATGTCATATTGGGTAAAAGAGAGATACAATGAGCTGATCATCGGTCCGATCGTTAGTGCGAAAACCCCCAAAAACCAGGGTAGAAGAAAAAGGTAGGGGACCGCATTTTTCTTCCACAGCCCCTTGAGATACATTGAAGTCCGATTTGATTTAGCTGATTGATTCAAACGCGGTCCCTCCTATTGGAATTTTATTTCGCTTTGGCGGCTGCAGCTTGAGCAGCCTTCAAAGCTTCTTGGGCAGCTTCTTGGGCAGAAGCCGTGCCGAAAGATATTTTCTGAGCCGCATTTTTCAAAGCGGCATCCCACTCGGCAATGTTAGGCATTTCACGGTCCATCTCGCGGGACTGCTCAGCGGCCACATCCAGATAGTTATACGTCTTCAATACAATGGGCTCTGCACTCGCTTTCAGAGCTTCACGAACGACCTTGGAACCCGGAATACCTCTGTCGCTGCTTAAGATCGCTGTTGCTTCAGGATCATTGACGAAGAAGTTAATAAACGCTGCCGCTTCCTTGCCATGCTCGGTTTTTGCGCTTACTCCCAGGAACTGGCTAGGCTGAATCCACATGCCCTTCTCAGTACCGCCACTTGGCAGCGGGATCATCTCCAGCTCATCCTGCATCGCTTCCTGGAAGGCCTTCATCTGATTGGACCACATGACGACCATCGCGGTTTTACCTTCAACCAGCATAGAATTGTCAGGCGCAACTTCCAAATAAGCGGCCGATTTCTCTGCTGGAGGAATAATGCCTTCATCACGGAAACGCTTCCACATTTCAAACCAAGAGGTCATGTCTGCTTCATCAAAGGAAATGTCGCTGCCATCAAACAGCGCTTTGCCGCTTTGCCGCACATAATGTCCAACATAATGGGTAAAGGCAGATTGGTCTGCAAAAGCATAGTAGCCGCTGCCAAGCTTGCCTACAAGCTCTTTGCTGTACTGCTCCAGCTCATCCCAGCTCAAACCCGCTTTCGGCGGCTCCATGCCTGCTTTTTTGATCAACTCGGTGTTATACACGATGCCAAGTGCATTGGAACCAAGATTAATGCCATATTGCTTATCATTCAGCTTGCCGCTTGTAGCAATCGCCTCGTCAAAATCGCTTAAATTAATTTCATTGCCCATGAACGGGTCCAATTCAAGCAGCGTACCGCGGGATACATAGTCTGGGTAATTGTTGCCCAGCTGAATGAGATCAGGCGCATTGCCTCCCGCAATTTGGGTATTCAGCTTGTCCCAGTAGCCGTCCGCTCCCAAATATTCGGCATTAATCGAAATGTTAGGATTTTTGCCCTCAAACAATTCAATGACCTTTAATGTTGCTTCATGACGCGCCTGAGATCCCCACCACATCATCCGCAATTCCACGTTTTTCACTGCGGCTTCCTCCCCTTTATTACTGCCGGAAGGACTGTTAGTCGACGAGTTGCCGCATGCAGCGAGGAAAATCATCAGGGTGACGAGCAGCGAAGACCATAACATTCTGTTTTTGAACATGTTAAAAAACCTCCCTTTTAGTTAGCAAGCCAAAACATTAACGATGTCGCATAATGGCTATCGGTTTCATTTCAAGGAAAATGAATCCCAAGAAAGCTGCTGATCGGCGGTTTGCCGCGCATCTCATCAATCATGTTCAGTACAAGCAGGTTCCAATTCAAAAATCCGCCGTTCATGACTGGCTCTCCGGTTTCTGGAATATAGTACTCATGAAGTACGCCCGTTTTCTCCAGATCCCTGCCGAGCAGCGTTACCGTCTTAATGCACAGCTCCTCGGCTTGCTTCACATATCCATAATTCATTAGGCCGCGGAAGACCACATAATTGGCAACGATCCAGACCGGGCCAAGCCAGTTGGACGGATTATTCGTTGCCCGGCAATCGAACATTTTCTCATCTTGGGCAAGCGTTGCCATTCCGGACGGGCTGTTAAACGTATTTTTATCTGCTGCATGAAGCTCCGCCAGCAGAGCAGCCTGCCTATCATCGGCAATGCCCGCCCACAGCGGAATGAAACCAGACCATACCCTTATTTTAATAGGTAATGTTCTCCAGAACACCCCTAGTCCAGTATGGAACCAATCATAAGCACGGGTTTTAATATCCACATCAACCGAATAATAAAACTTGTCCCGCTGATCCCAGCATTCCTCCTGAATGGCCTTACTGAGCTCGGCTGCCTTCTCTTCAAAGCGCGACTGCAGTTCAGAGCGACCAAGGTGAGCAGCAATAAATGCAAAGGCTTTCATATCGCTGACCATAAAGCTGTTCAAATAGATATTCGCAGTTGAGAAGCGCGGACGACCAAAGGTTGCCGGATCATTATCCATTCCGATCATCACATCGTCCGCCCACACATACAGCCGGCTATTCTCGTGATAATAGAAACGGTCATAGCAATCAAAGTAGCGCTCAAGCTGCTCCAGATGCGGCTCGATCCAGCTGTAATCCCCGCATGCTCCGCTTATAATCGCAACCTGCTGGCACAGGAAGGGCTTGTGCATGTTCATGACATGCCCTTCCTTGCGCTTGCCGATCAAATATGGCTCGGGCAGCTTGCTCTTCTCAATCATCATCGGGATGTAGCCATCCTCAAGCTGATAATCCAGGAAGTTAAAAATATTGCCCTTGGCATGTGCGATATAACGGTCTCTGCTCACATCCTCCGCCATATTCAGCAGCGCATAGACCGCCCAGAAGGAATCCCAGTCCCATAGATTGCCGTCATAGATGGAGCCGGGATCCACAAAGGGATGCTTGAGATAATGAGCGGGCGCCTTCAGAATGGTATGCGCCTTCTCGCCAATATAAGCTCTTAACAGCTGTTCATAATGCTCGAAAGCTTCACTCATGGTCTGCTTCTCCTTCCTTTTTCCCTGTCTGCACGCAGTAAAAGGTATACGCTCCTGAGCCTACCTCATAATGCAAGCTGCCCGCTTCAAGCGATTTCGCCTGACCTTGCGCTCGCACCGCCGGCTCTGACAAAATCACAGAAGCAGTCGTATTGGGCGGCAGAGTGAGCTTGACCGTAATTCCTTGCTGCTCATCATATTCCCAGCTTGCTTCGATGCGGCCGTATCCGCTCTCATAATGCGCTTTTACATATTTCAGTTTTCCTCCCGGCCTTGGCTGAAACCGGATGTGCTTGAAGCCTGGCCGCTCCGGATCGGGTTCCAATCCTGCCATGTAACGGAACATCCACTCTCCGACCGAACCTAGCGAATAATGGTTGAACGAGTTCATGCTTGGGCTTTGGAAGCCGCCGTGCTCTGTCCAGCCGTCCCAACGCTCCCAGATCGTCGTAGCCCCATGCTTGACGGAGTACAGCCAAGAAGGGTAGCTTTCCTGATGAAGCAGCGTGTAGGCAAGCTCATTTTGGCCAATCTCGGACAATACAGGAAGAAGATATCCTACGCCGAGGAAACCCGTCGATAGATGATTGCCATTCTCCTCAATGAGCTGTACCAGCCGCCGAGCCGACTTCTCACTCTGTTCCTCGGTCAGCAGGTCAAAATATAAAGCCAGCGCATATACCGTCTGGGTATCTCCTTCAATGATGCCGTCCGTTGTAACAAATCGGCTCGTAAAAGCCCTCTTTATTTGTTCGAATAATTCATCATAGCTAGCCGCATCCGCTTCATTGCCGACAAGGGCAGCAATCCGAGCAAACAACCGAGTACTGTAGGCAAAATATTGCGTGGCCAACACATCTTTTGGCGTATCCGCATTCACCGACAACCAGTCGGCGTGATCGGCATAATCCGGCCGGATCAGATGATTGCTATTAGCCTTCAAGTAGTCGACCCATTGCTTCATTCGATCGTAATATTGCTTTAGAATGGCAGCATCTCCGTACATCAGATACAACGTCCACGGGATAATGATACCCGCATCTCCCCACCCCGCATTATCCGGTGCGAACCACTTCGCGCTCGATACCTGCTTGAAGTATGACCAGTTCGCATCCGGTGCCGTATCCGGGAACGCGCCGTCTTCCCGCTGCGCATCAGCTACATCCACCATATATTTTTTGAAAAAGGCTTCGACATCCATGTTATAGCAGGCCGTACGTACAAAGATTTGCGCGTCTCCCGTCCAGCCGAGTCGTTCATCCCGCTGCGGGCAATCTGTCGGAACACTGAAGAAATTCCCCTTTTGCCCCCAGACAATATTACTGTACAGCCGATTAATCATCTCATCCGATGTTTCTACCCAGCCCGATGCTTCAGCAGCCGAGTAGGCGGCGAGTCCAAGCAGTTGGTCTAGGGTTAGCTCATCCTCCGCACCTTCTACTTCCACATAGCGGAAGCCGTGATAGGTAAAATGTGGTTCCAGCTCCTCGGATCCATTCCCCCGCAAAATATAAATGTCCGTTTGAACCGCCTTGCGGAGATTGGCGAAGTACAACGATCCGTCAGCATCCAGCATCTCCGCATGCCGAACCGTAATTTCCTGTCCGGAACACCCACTTATTTGTAGTCGTGTCCAGCCGGCAATATTTTGCCCAAGGTCGTATATATAGCTGCCCTGCTCTGTCTTCCTGACAGATAACGGACGAATCTGCTCCATCACCCGGATCGGCGGATCACGCTGCAGTGTCAACTCCCCTTCGTAAGGCTCAAAGCAGTGCGGCTGCTCCCAATCTACATCCTGAAAACCAGGCTCATCCCAACCGGACTGCGCCAGACGGGCATCGTACTTCTCCCCTTTGATAATGTCAGAGTAAAGGATCGGCCCCTTGCTCATTCTCCAAGAGTCGTCCGAGATCAGCCATTCTTCACTGCCGTCCTCATACGCCAGATGAAGCTGAAACAGCAGCCTCGGAGACTCCCCATACACCTGGCGTCCCATCATCCCCAGATAACCCGCGTACCAACCTGTGCCTAAAATAATTCCGATGGCATTGCTCCCCTGCTGCAACAGGTGTGTGACATCGCAGACCTGATATTGTGACCTGGTATGATAATCCGTCCATCCGGGGGCGAACCGCTCGTCGGTCGCGCGCTTGCCATTAATTGATAGCTCATAAAGCCCTAATGCACTTGCGTAAGCGGTTGCATTTTTTACATGCCTTTCCGTTTGAAAGGCTTTGCGCAGATAGCTTGCCGGAGGCAGCTCCAGCTCTTTCGGAATAACGCTTCCAATCCATTGCGCAATCCACTCCGATGGCTCAAGGTGCGCTTGCGTCCAAACGGCTGCTTCACTCCATTCCGATGGCGATCCAGACTCATCCCACACTCTGACTCTCCACCAGCATCGTTTGCCTGCTCTAGGTAGTAGTCCCTGGTATTCTACATGCAGCGATTGTCCCGATGCAACAACGCCGCTGTCCCACAGGTCCGGCTTACCCAGAAGCAGCTGCTCTTGTGCAGATGCAGCCTGGATATGGTAAGCACTTTGAAGCTGCTCCGACTCGGCGGATTGCAGCATCCAGCTCATGCTGGCGGCAGCGCTTGTCGCCTTCTGCTGCGGCTCGGGCTTATGAACCATTTTTAAACGGCTTACGGTAATTCCCACATTAGCGCTCCTCTCTGCATCCTGCTTCGTTGATTAAAGTATAAAAGATCATGAATCGACTTTCATAGGTTGATATCACAATAGATATAGGTCATTATCATTTTTTCTTCTTGATATTTTGCGTATAAAGCGCTTACAATAAATGAAAAAAAGCAAGACAAGGAGATGAGAAATGGTTCAGGTGCTGACTGGAGATCGTTTTTTCAAACCTGATTTCCCCATTTTTCTCAATCGGGAGACCGAGTCGTTCAAGGTCAAATATCATACGCATGATTTTATTGAGATCTGCCTGGTAGAGGAAGGGCGAGGCTTTCAATTTATTGGGGATCAGACCATTCCTGTTCAAAAAGGGGATTTATTTTTGCTGCCGATCGGGACCTCTCACGTCTTCCGGCCATCGTCCCCGCAATCGACCGAACCTCTGGTTATTTGCAATTGTATTTTTCAGCTTGAAGCGATTCAGGATGTGAAGGACTGGATACCATCACAATCTGAGCTCTACCGGGTGCTGTACTCACCGCAGGAACTGAAGCAGGGCTGGTACTATTATCAGGACAAGCATAACCGTCTTTCCCAGATGTTCCAGATGGCCTATCTGGAGTTTCACCAGCAATTCTCCGAGCATCGTACGATGCTCAAAACGATTCTGCTGCAAATTTTGATTCTACTACACCGCATGCAATCCGAGGTAACCAATGCAGACAAGCTTCAAACCACGAATCGCTACCGCGAGAAGGTGGAGGATATGATCCAATTCATCCATCATCATGCGCATGAGCAGCTCACCCTAAAGGACATGGCGAGCTCTAGCTCCATCAGTGTCAATCATTTGCAGCAGCTGTTCAAGCAAGCCACCGGACAAACCTTTAACCGTTATGTTCAGCATGTCCGCATTCAGAGAAGCTGCGTCATGCTGGAGACGACGGACCTGCCCGTCAGCGAAATTGTTGGACGTATCGGCTATACCGATCTGAAATTTTTCCATGCCCTGTTCCGCAAGCTGACCGGGTGTACCCCTCTGCAGTATAGAACCAAGGCTCTTAAAATCGGTGAATAAATCAACCCCACCTAATTCATTTTGGGTAATCGAGGTGTCACTTGGACGAAAATTTTACGGCGTGGACGGAATATTTCATCGTAAACAAACAGAGCTTGCAGCCTATCTACTGGGATGATCCCTATCGGTTGGACCCTCAGGAGTACGCTACCATCGCCCGTTCCATACAGCAGTTCCAAATCGGGGAAAGTTCGGAAGGTAAGTATTTGATTGAATCCACCAAGCGGTTCATATCTGGCAATCCGGACAAGAGCTATTTGCAGGCACTGATCCAATTCGTACACGAGGAGCAGCGGCATGCGCAGGATTTGGCCCTGTTTATGGACAAGCAGAACATTCCGACGATCCGTAAGCATTGGGTGGATCAGACGTTCCGAAAGTTGCGGCGTTTTGCCACTTTGGAGCAATCCATCACGGTACTGCTGACAGCCGAAATCATTGCGGCGGTCTATTACGACGCATTGAAAAAGACCACGAAATCCCGCACCCTGATCGAACTTTGCGAACAAATCCTCCGTGATGAGTCGATGCATATCGAATTCCAATCCGACGCTTTAAGGCAGTTCGCTAGGAAACGCCCGAAAGGCATCAATCGCCTCATCCGCTTCAGCCGTCTCTTCCTACTATCTGGAACGCTGGCCGTCGTATGGTTCTATCACGGGAAGGTGTTCCGGGCAGGGGATTACAGCCTGAGGGCGTTTTTAAAAGGGACCTTGGCGGAGCATGAACGCTCAGAGCGGATTATAGAGCGACGTACGCATCAGCCCTATTAATTTCCTGTGCGAATATAGTATATGACTCAACTGTATTGATCCGCGCAGGATCAGCGCCTTTAGAAAAGCGCCAAGTCCGCTTAAATAAGTATTAGACTACCTAAGTAATAAACCAACGGCAGCCTTGGATCGGGTCCTAGACTGCCGGTCGCTAAAAGAGCTGAAGAACCCACCGTTACGGCCTGTTTACGAGCGTCCTTTTGAAATCAAGTGTTACGCGACACTCTATTTTCCTAGTCTATAACTTTATTTTCTTCTGAGATTTGAAACATCCTGAGACTCCTCCGCTTGACATTTATGCGCTATCATAACGGGCCCAAACCGCATTGAATGGAGAAATTATTTCATTGGAGAACGTTGTTAATATCCGTTTATTCGAATGAAACGACTCTTTTTTCCTGACCGCTCTTTTTAACCAACTCGATAATCTTTATCGTATTCATGGCATCGGCTGCGTTTACAGGAACTGGTTTGTTTTCAGTGATGGATTCGTAAATGCCTTTATAAAAAGATTCATATGCGCCTGTTTTTGTTTCAAGCTTTCCTTTCAGCAGCAGATCACCTACATTTACCGATAATTCTCCATAGCTTTCTTCGAGGTCCTTACCCCAATTAGCGTCGCCTGGCACTTTCCCTCGCTTTAATGAATCCTCTTGCGAGTCCAAACCATATTTAGTAAAGCTGCCCTTATCCCCGTGTATTTGAAATTTAGGACCTGCGCTCTTCACGAACGAACCGGAATGCAAAATAACCCTCATTCTGCCATATCCTAAAATAATATGAAAATAATCATCGGTAACCGAATCGTTTCTTTGGGCCATCACATCGCCGAACACCGTTTCGGGAAGTCCAAATAAATGAAGAGCTTGGTCAATCAAATGCGAGCCAAGGTCATAAAGCATGCCCGAGCCTTCCAAATTTTGCTCTCTCCAACGACTGCTTACTTCAGGACGAAACCTGTCATAATGCGCTTCATACGAATAAATTTCACCCATTACGCCCGACTCCAGGCATTCTTTAACCGTAAGGAAATCATTGTCCCATCTTCTGTTTTGATAAACGCTTATTATTTTATTTTGCTTGGAAGCTATTTCGATCAGCTCCTGCGCTTCTTTAGAATGGATGACGAACGGTTTCTCGACCACTACATGTTTTCCCGATAATAAGGCTTGTTTGGCAAATGGATAATGCGTAGTGTTTGGCGTAGTGATAACAATAAGGTCTATAGCAGGGTCCGTAAACAGCTGTTCAACATCAGAAACAATCTGGACGCCAGGATAAACTTCCTTTACTTTCAGAGCATTTGAAGAAACGATTTTTGAAATTTCTAGTCCTTCAACCGTTTGGATAATAGGCGCATGAAAAGTTTTCCCTGAAAAACCATAACCAATGATGCCGACCTTTACTTTTCTCAAACAATCCATCCCCTTCATCTGCAAAAAAAATTTAAATACGACCTCATGATAAGTTAAAAAATTAAATAAATCAAGATATTCAAGTTTTATACTTATAATTTTAAGCGATGTTGAAACATTTAGGCAAGAAACTTATACTTATAAGTGAAATCCTTTTTTGGAAGAGGTCAAATAATGAATCAAGATGAAAGAACACAATCGATTATTCAATATTTAAAAGAGAAACAAAAAATTCAGCTTGAGGATATTTGTGAGCTTTATGGCGTTTCCCGCGATACTGCGAGGCGCGACTTAGTCAAATTAGAAGAAGACGGTGCTATTATTCGTATTCGGGGCGGAGCCATGCTGCCCACCCTTACCAAAAATATAAGAAGCTACAGGGAACGGTTTCAAGACTCAGGAAACAAACGCGCGATTGGTCAATTTGCGGCTTCCCTTATTAAAGATGGAGACTATTTATTAATGGATACCTCGACAACCGTACAATTTACCGCTGAATACTTAAGTACGAAAAACAACGTCGTTGTAACCAATTCCATTGATATAGCCGGTGTTTTGTGTGAAAACCCGGATATAAAGACACAACTGCTGGGCGGCGAATTAAATGCCTGGCACCGGAATGTCTCCGGGCCTCGTACATTAGATATGTTAGAAGACTTCAAAGTAGATAAATTGTTTCTTGGCGCATGCGGCATTTCTTCCGCTGGGTTAACGGCCCCTTCTGTTGACGAAGCTTATTTGAAACTAAAGATGATTGAAAGAGCTGATCAAGTTATCGTATTAGCTGATTCGTCTAAATTCGATAAACAACTTTTTCATCGGATTTGCGATTTCGGAAAAATTAATATCATTATTACGGATCAAGAACCTGATCATAATATGAAAGAGATTTTTGAGGACAATCATGTTGAAATAATCATTGTCCCTGTTTAATCAGGAACATGGTGAGAACTGTCATTAATTCCGTCGCAGCAACCGCAGGAAGAAGTTGAGGAAGTGACTAGCCGGCAAGTTTGTGAAAGACCATTCTTTGTAGGATGGCCTTTCTCACTTAGCCATGAATGAAATCGATTACTAACTATCATAATAATTCCAAGACGCCGAACAGCTTCTGCGTTGATATTATCGGATACGTGATGGGAGGTAACGATCGAACATGAGAATTTTTATGATTTCTCTTATGCTATTTATCCTTAGTGTTTGCTTTGTTATAACCATGGATCTGATGTTCCTTCAAATACCATTGCAGGTAACGCTCGATAATCTCATTGTTCCTTTCAGATCCATGATGAATGAGGAAGTCTTAATCATGTTCCTTCTATTCCTCTATCTTATAACCAAACCAGTTGTTATTTATTTTATGAATAAAAAGTAACCGTCAAGCTTCCCGCGTTATGTCTTAGATCCGAGCCGTTTGTGTACCACTGCCGCAACCAATAAAAAGGTTGGCAAAAGGACTCCAAAGAACAAAAAAACGGTAACCAATAATATGTCACCTTCTTCGATTTGCTCTACAAAACTGCTGGAGATCATCATAGACATAATTATAATGATCACCCCAACGGGAAGAACGAGCTTCCGATAGTCTTTGGTTCGAGTTAAATCTGCGGCTGCTATTACACCGGCATAAAAAAAGATTGCCACTTTAAAAAAATCGCCGATGATCAGTGTTAGAACGACAAATACGTCGAGCCGTTGAATCATTTCGCCGATATTGATCAAACGAATTGTGGACAACAGCGGGAAGGTGGAGCGGCCGGCGATTTCAATCCCAAGCACGGCCATATTCAAGGCAGTGGAAAGGCTGAGTACAATACCGCTGACCAACACAGCGGCGAACCCAGCAGAAATCCCCTTTTGCCGATTATTCAAATAAGGCAGAAGCATAGTGAAACAAATGACTTCTTCATGAGGGAACTCGATCGTTTGTTTAAAGGTTGTTTGTATGACGGGGCCCAGGCCATTCCCCAAAACCGGAAGCAACCGGTTAATATCGATAACTCCGGAAGCAAACAAGAGAATGAGGCTGATCGGCCCCAATATCGCCAAAATGAACAAGAAAATTTGGGCCGTTCTGGCCAACACTTCAATTCCTTTATTCAGGACGTAAACGATGGATAAGACCATAACGACAGAAACCACAATTAGGGGTGTTTGATCCATCACCGAGGTGATTATCAAAGCGCTCCCCTCGCGCAAATCTCTAGCCGCACCATGGATGAAGAAAAGAACGTATAATAAACCCAAAGGCCACCCGATCCATTTTCCCAATATCGCTCTTATGTATCCGGTGAGCGGAAGCTCCGGGTATAAACGGTATAGTGAAACATAAACCAAAAAAATGGCCAACCCGCCTGCTGTCCCAAGCAGAATAGCCAGCCATGCATCTTTTCCCGCCGACATGGCCAGAACTCGCAGAATGGCGGTCCCCATATCAAACAGCACGATTAATGTGAATAATTGTCCTGGACTGATTCTCGCTTTTTCCATTTTATCCACCGCCATTTCTCCATGCACACTATTTCTTTGTTTCGAATAAATACGGCTTCGATATCATGTTGGTACGTCGGATTGTCGATTCGACGTTTACCTCTACCTTGCATGTAGCAAAAATCCTTTCCCAATCCTTCTCCATCTTCTTCCAGGCCTTCGGATTCGACCGTTCCACAGCTGCTCCAAATCCGATAACATCGGTCTTCAGCTTTTGTGCTGCTTTGACGGCAGCCATCACATCATGCATAGCCTCTTCGTCCAACTGCTTTTCTAGTTTTCGAATTTCCTCCGATTTACTAAGATCAATCGGACACAACGCTTCTCCAACTGTTGCGATCTCTTCAATATTAATGCGAATGATTGGTTGTTCGCCTTGAACCTTAGCCTTAATCTTGGTGGTGGAGCGGAGAATTTCAATCGCGATAGCATCCTTTTTCGTTTCGCAATCGAGATTGACAATCGTGCTCTTCATTTTATTATTTATCCATGAAATCCCCCGTGCCCGATCAGCTTTCACCCAGCCTACCAATTTTCCTTTTTTAAAGAGAGCCATTCCGCTAGTATATAAATCGGTCTGGAGTTCAGTCTGCTCCACATTTGAGATTTCATCGCCGGTTTCTATTTTTCCAATGTGTTCTATCCCGCTGATAACAGGACCTCCACCTTTGGTCAGCAGCCCGCGAATAACATCATCCATCTCGACTTCATAACTTTCTGCCAATACTCTTCCCGATATTTTCAGTTTTCCGAGAATGGCATTGGCAGGAATGGACTCAACTGCCGTGACGGTCTTCAGAATCGTCACCGCATCGGTATTTCTTGCGATAATAACTCTCGTTGTCATACGTGGTTCAGGATCCCGCTCCATAAAATCGAATACCTCTTCGATCCCTTCTCTAGCCAGTTCCTCCCCAATAACAAATATTCGCATATGCTGGGCGTTAATTCGTCGAGGCACTTTTTGCGATGCTTTCCGGATTGCTTCAAACAAGGTCTTGCCCTTACCCGAGAAAACATTAACCGGTATCTGGCCGGATGATTTAATGCCGGAAATATCCCGTGCATTAACAACCTGGAACGAGAAGCGGTACTCGCCAGATCCCGCTTTATCCACTCCCATGGCGAGGGCAATGGCGAGCTCGTTCATCTCGCGGTAATTCCAGCAGCCAGCCAAAGGAAGCATACATAGAATCATAAGAGCAAGGAAACCCATCTTAAGTGTCATGTTGTACCTAGCCTTCCGATGTTTGATCGTTATTACTGGATGATGGGGTTATATCCTTCTTTGCGGTCTCCGACATCGGGCCCTTCAAACCCGGTCGTGTTGCCGGTGTCTTAAATGGTGACCGCCATATGGCATCCTTCTGATGCTTGAGACCAAATGGAGCGAACGGTGAAAGATAAGGAATCCCGAAAGACCGTAAACTGGTCAGGTGTGCGACAAGCAGAATCGAGCATATAAAAATCCCGTAAAACCCCAATGTAGTAGCCGCTATCATCATAGGAAACCGAATTAACCTTGCTGAAGTGGAGAGAGTAAAGCCAGGCATGGTAAAGCTGGCAATCCCCGTAAAAGAAACGACGATTACCATCATCGCCGTCACGATGCCTGCTTCGACTGCGGCTTGCCCAAGCACGATAGCTCCGACAGTTGAGACCGCTTGACCGATCGCCCGTGGCATTCGGGTGCCAGCCTCCCGCATAATTTCAAATGCTGCCTCCATTAGAAAAGCTTCAAAAAAAACGGGGAAAGGGACCCCTTCGCGCTGAGCTAATAAATTGATAGCCAAAGGCGTCGGAATCATTTCGTGATGGTGGGTAGCCACTGCGATGTAAATGGACGGCAGCAGCAAGACCACAAAAAAACCGAAGTATCGGATCAGCCGCATGAATACGGTAAATTCAACCCGCTGGTAGTAATCCTCCGCCGCTTTAAAAAATTGCGAAAAAGTGGTCGGCAAAATCAGAGTGTTGGGCGTGCCGTCAACCAACACCGCGATCCGTCCTTCTAGCAAATTGCCGGCCACTACATCTGGCCGTTCCGTATTGTACACAGTTGGAAACGGTGTGTACGTCTGATCCTGAATCAAATCCTCGACGTAACCCGATTCCAGGATCGCGTCGATACGAATATCCTTCAAGCGTTTTCTCAATTCATCAACAAGGCGGTCTTCGGCAATGTCTTTGAGGTACATAATGGAGACAGTGGTCTGCGAGATATTTCCGATTAGCATCGTTTCCAGCCAGAGATTCGGACTTTTCAATCGCCGTCGAATCAAAGCTACATTGGTTCCGATCGATTCATTAAAGCTATCCTTAGGTCCGCGTATATTAACCTCGGTTTCGGGCACCGGTACAGGTCTCTGTTCGCCGCCTTTAAGATTTCCAATGATACTACCTGCGTAGCCGTCGACCAAGACGACGATATCTCCCGATAATAAGGCATGCATCATGCCATTCCAGTCACTCTGCTGTTTTATATCACCAACGGTGACCGCTCTGGCTTTAATGTTCTCAAAGACATACTGAGGACTGTTCAGTTTCGGCGATACCATATCTTGCGGTTCAATCAATAATGAGCGGGCGACAAAGTCATTGACTTTCTCTATATCCGTCAAGCCTTCCATGTAGATCGCTGCAACCCAGGTCTCCGGACCGCCCCCTATCAGAAACGTACGTGTAATCAAATCCGGACTATTACCGAGTTTCTGATTGATTCGTTCCAACGTATCATTCATGTGTTGTTGAAGAGGATGATTATTCTCCTGAAATCCTATCTCATGGATCATTTCTTTTTTCTCTTTTTTCTTAGGAAATAATGATTTGAACAGCATAGAAAAAGGCCCCTTTTTTAAAACTATTCTATTTACCATTATTCTCCACTTGTGTGTCAGCTATTCAAGCTTGATAATGTGCCGGTCAGCTGGATGGATGATTGCGCATGATGCGTCCCGGTCTTATTTTTCATCAACCGACAGAGGATACGGCATTCGGTCCGCTTAGTCGCATTGATCATGCTTTACTGAATACAGGTACTCTTGTCGGCATGCATGAGCACCGTAATGACGAAATTTTTAGTTACATGTGGCGTGGGACGATGGTTCATGAGGATACGTCCGGCGATAAAACGCCGATCTCACCCGAGAGGTTGATGATGATGAACGCCGGCAGCAGTTTCTTTCATGAGGAATCGGTGCCAAGCGGACAGGAAATCGAAACACCAAAGGTACCGGGGATGACAGCTTGGGTTTACGTGATGGATGGCAGCGTTATCGCTAATAAGTGGATTTAAAGAAAGGAGACGCGATCTCTGACTCGGAAGATGAACTTCCTACACTACACACAACTAGCGATACGACACTGGTTGCTTTCTTGGTCGATATGCATGCACCAGCAACCTTGTCTGGGTGGTTCAGCGGCTTTGGCGAGGGGTATGCTTGATTCAAAACCGGAAGCTCGATTCGAGCTTCCGGTTTTTGATTATTAGAACAGGGAAGTGAATAATTCAATTCGGTTAACAATATAAATTATTTTCTTATATCGTTAAAATTAAAAATGACATACAAAGGATGTATTATCGCACCTGTAATTTTTAATTTAGTAATTCATAAGTTATATACCCTATAACCATTAATATAATTATAATTCCAGTTCCTTTCCATCCCAAACCACCATATAAATCAGCTAAATTTCCAAATTCAGCAGAATTCGCTCCATCACTAAACGCACCAAAAGGGTTATTTTTTAATTCCTCTAGTCTTAAACGTTCTCTTAGTTCTTCAGGTGTTTCTTTTCGAGAATCCATTAAGCCACCTCTTGAATAAATCTGCTTTATTCTTATTCTTCATTTGCGGTTACCTTCATTCTCTCAGGTGATTCTAAATATCCTGTTGCGAGTGAGACAAACGGTACTTTTGGTCATACAATTTGTGCATAAGCGGATGGGGCACTTAGCTTTTGTATAAATTTCCCTTCGTCAAAAAACTCGCTGCAGACCACCAAATGCTCAGTCAAACTAACTGAATCATTTTTGCTACTGATCTCATCTAACTTTTTGACCAGCGCAGTTGCCTCATCAAACATGGTGAAGCGGCCTACATAGGTAATCGAAAACTCCATCAAGTAATAACCGTTGCCGGTTTCTTCTGTCGTATTCAAGATCAAGGTTACATCCGGTGCTGAATCGTCTTCATCTTCATACGAATAAATATGGATTTCCCACGTTTTCGAGCAGTCGCAGCAATAACAATCATCATGCTTGTACTTGTCCAGTTCAAACCAGCCTTTTTTCATCTATTTCCCTCCTTTTTTCAGTTTTTTAGCAACACGTTTTACACTTTATCATCTTCGCTATCCATATCAACATTATCGGTGCCACTACCTCCTGAATCTTGCGTCAATCCTGCCTTTTCCCGGCAAGCTGCTAGTTCCCGCCAAACATGAGCGCCATTTCTGCTTGCAAAGATTTGATATTGTCAAAATCAAAAAAGGACATTATCTCCATTTTTGTTTCTTCGTCATAAGCTCAACTCATTCTAGGAATTCAACAAGGAAAAATTATAACAAAAATAGAACGTAAGAAAATCTGTGAAAAGTCATGAGCTGCATAATAAAAAGGCAAAACATTTGATCTCAAAGCATGACAAATCTCATGCTTCCATGCCAAAAGTCATGCCCTTTAATTATAAAAGATGACGCACGAAAAATACGGCTGCTTGTGTCCTGTCTCGCAGCCCCAGCTTCGCTATCAGATTGGAAACGTGATTTTTCACGGTACCTTCCGTAAGATACAACAAACCTGCAATTTCTTTATTATTGAACCCTTGACCCAATAATGCGAGCACATCTTTCTCTCGTTCAGTCAATCGTCTCAGCTCATCCGGCTCATCTTTACTTAATTGCTGTGCCTGATCCGGGTTTAAATCAGACATTTTTTTCATTTCTTTGAGCAGCATCGCCGTGATCTCGTGTTGGAGCACCGTMCCGCCACTGTACACCGATTGAATCGCACAGATGATCGCCTCCGATGGCATATCCTTCAATAAGTATCCATGAACGCCTTTCTCCAATACTCTGAGAATGAGTTCCGCGTCATCGAAGGTGGTCAGAATCAATACCTTCGTATCTGGAAAATGCTTGAGGATCAATTCCGATCCTTCCACGCCATCCATTCCCGGCATTCGAATATCCATCAACACTACGTCCGGCTGCCATTCGACTACTTTGGCAAAGGCATCTCTCCCGTCCTCAGCGGTTCCGACCACTTCCATACCCGGCTCCAAACCGATGATGGTCGCAAGTCCGTCCCTCATAAGCCGCTGATCGTCGACAATCAGGATTTTCAATTTTGTCGCTCCATTTCCGTTTTAGAATAAGGAAACTTAACTTCAACTGCAAAGCCCATCTTCTGATCCGCCCTAAAATGTACTACTCCGTCCCACTCCTTCACCCTTTCTTGTAAATTCATCAAACCAAATCCCGGCTGCAGTTCGGCAGGCAGTTCTCCATCATTATGTATGCTTAAAGAAAACTCGGTTTCGGCATAAGCCAACAAAATGACAACATTGGTCGCATGGCCATGCTTCTGAGCATTGGTAAGGGATTCCTGTACAATTCGATAAGTCGTTAATTGAAGACCGCCCGGGAGGGCAATGGGTGTACCTTCGAATTTAAAGACAGTATGAACATTTGCATTTTTGGTGAACTCATCTGCTAAGCAGGCGAGGGTTTCATTTAAAGAAGTAGATGTAATTGACTCATCTTGTATAGCCCTTACGGATAAACGCACCTCTTGCAAGGCAGATCTAATTAAATCCTCGCATTCCAAATAGGTCTGCTCACTGCGTAAAGCATCCAGCCTGCTTAGCTTGCGAGCCACTTGCATTTGAACTAACAATGCCGTCAGTTTATGACCAACCGCATCATGAATATCCCGTGCAATTCTCACTCTTTCCCTCGCGGCTGCCCACTCCTCCGTTTGGCGTGCATACTCCTGCAGCCGGTCGTGGGATTGCATCAATTGCGTATACAGATTCATGGAATTCTTACTTGCCCTTTGATGAAAATTAATCAAGGAGCTTACAATACATGCAAACACGATGAACGAAGTGGAAATAAAATAGCTATTTACATCAAACCGTTGATACAAATACCAATCAATGCTGCCCATTGTAACCAAATAAAGCAATAGTAACGATATACCAGTGACGATGAGCACTCGGGTATTTTTTACAAACATGAAAATGGCTAAAGCCGTAATTCCATTAAATAAATGATTGGGGAATTTGCCATCGAAATAAATATAGCCATAAGCAGCGGTTACCAAAAAATCGATGATCAGGAGCTGCACTAGCCAATGTTTTTTCATGGTGGAGTAAAATAGATTAACGAAAAGAAAAACCATCAAAGAAAATACAACAAAACTTAGTCTCCAAAAGATCGCAACCGAGTTTTCAAAATAAAACAAACCGGTCAGGACTAAATCATAAACAAGCTTCAACCCGAAAAGCCATCGCAGCGAAAATGGATTTTTCCATACGATATCCGTTAATTTCAGCATCAGCTATAGCTCCCTTATCATGCAACTCCATGTTTGTTCTGGATAAAGTTAAAAAAACCGAATCTTGACCGATACAAACGGACAGTCAAGTTTCGGCTTCTAAGAGCCTAAATCAGCCTTTTTCCTCTTCGATATAGTTTTAACCATAACGCGAAGTCCTATTAATGCATTTTGAAATATCTTGCTCCCCCTTCTCGTTTTCGAATTAAATTGATGATTATTTCACTTGATTCGTACCCAAACAACCCAAAAAGGAGCTGCCTCAAGGCAACTCCTTCTAACAAAAGAAATCTGCGGCCCAGAACGGACCGCAGATTGACATTTAAGTAGTAAACTTGGAGCATTTAAACCCGTTTCCTGATTCCGATTAACGAAGCAGCTTGAATGACGTGCGAAGTTCTGAAATAAAGTGCTCCGGCTGCTCCCAAGCTGCGAAGTGTCCGCCCTTAGGAAGTTTATTGTAGTGGATAAGATTCGGGTACGCTTTTTCTGCCCAGCTCTTCGGCGCTTCATAGAGATCATCCGGAAAGACGCTGACGGCAACCGGGAGTTTGACACCTTTGACGGCGAAGAAGGAATGTCCAGCTTTAGCATTCTCCCAGTAGATACGAGACGCGGAAACGCCGCAATTCGTAAACCAGAACAGCGAGATGTTGTCCAGAACGTCATCGCGCGTTAAGCCTTCTTTGACACCGGCAAAAGATCTCGAGATCATATCAAGGCTCTTCCAGTCGTGGTCAAGCATAAAGGCTGCCAAACCGACAGGCGAATCCACCAGTCCGGTCAGTGTCTGCGGGCGCGTTCCCATCATAGCAGCGTAGGCGAATTTATTTTCTCCAACTTGCTCGCATGCTTTCTTCTCTTCGTCTGAGAGACCGGATGGCAGCGGGTTACCGGACCAAAGTGCCGCATCAACGTCTGGCGGAATGACGCCAGCCATGCTAGTGTGCAGGCCGATCAAGCCTTTAGGCTCCTGAACACCCATAAAGTCAACGACAATCGCACCCCAGTCGCCGCCTTGCGCCACATACTTCGTGTATCCAAGGCGAGTCATCAGCTCTCCATAAGCACGCGCGATGCGTTTAGGATCCCAGCCAGTCGTAATCGGCTTGCCCGAGTACCCGTAACCAGGCATCGATGGAATGACCACATGGAAAGCATCCGATGCACTTCCCCCAAATGCCGTAGGATTGATCAGTGGTTCAATAAGCTTCATCTGCTCAATGATCGAACCCGGCCATCCATGCGCAACGATAACCGGCATAGCATCCTCATGCTTCGAACGAACGTGGATGAAGTGAATGTCCAGACCATCGATCTCGGTAATAAAATTCGGCACGGCGTTGATCTTTGTCTCAATCTTGCGCCAATCGTAATCATTCGCCCAATAACGCGCGAGTTCCTGAATCGTCGCGAGCTGTGTGCCTTGCGATTGATCCGAGACCGTTTCCTTCTCAGGCCATCTTGTCGCGTTGATACGTCTGCGCAATTCGGTTATCTCCTCTTCCGGAACATTCACATGAAACGGACGAATAGCGTTCTTGTCTTGTTGTTGTGTCATTTTTTCAATCTCCTTTTTGATTAGCATGAATTTTTGAGTTTGTGCGTGTGGCCGTCAACTAGCGCAGCGATCAGAACGCCGCGGGAATTTTGCATCGAAAGGCTCTGGCTGTTACCAGAGACGGGTACGAGTTCATCTTGCCGTAGCTGCATTCTCATCCAAAAGCAAAGCTCCCACCCGGTTCATACGGATTCCACTCTTCGTAACCATCTATATACGTTTTATTGGTTACTCGATGTACTATATCATGATCCACTAAGGATTACAAGTAACTATCTATTATTTATTTTGATTGTTACATTTACAGCTTTTTCACAAGAAAAAAAGGGAGCTGGAGCACAATGTTAGGGGGCGATATTCTTAATTAAGGAAAATAAGTCTGTGACAAAGCGGGGAGTTCCAAGCTCGGTGAAATGGATTAGGGAATTTGCGCTGCCAGCAAAGGCACACACGAGACTCTCTTGTCGTAGATGGAGTCCCATCCAATACGCAAAGTTCCCACTCGATACATACGAATTCCTCTTTCATGTTAGTAACTATTTATATTTGTTTTATTGGTTACATTTTAAACTTAAACATGAACCGCTATGGCCGTCAAGTCACTAGCTAAGGAATGATTTGGATGTTACAATAGAAACATTTCCACATGAAAACAAGGGAGTTGTGGCGCGATGTTATGGGACGATTTTCTGAAAAGCGACTATCACGACTGGAGAGGCAGCGGTCACTCCGAAGATCGACTGGACAAGCCGGGATGGTTGGAACAATGGCTGACTTTCCACAACCTTCCCTATCCGGGCGCTCCGTCCGCGGAAGAACTGGATGATCTGAAACGGTTGAGAGGGCACATGCTTCGTATCGTCCAAAAGTCGACGGTGAACGAGTTCGTGGATCCCGTCGATCTCGAGGGGCTGAACAGGGCGCTGTCGAGCGGACCAATGAATCTGCGCATCGTGGAATCGGATTCAGGTTATCGCTTGGAATCCACTCCTTTACGAGCAGGCTGGCACCGCATCGGAGCAGAGGTGGCTGCTTCCTTCGGCCGCATACTCACGGAGGGCGATCCCTCCCGCTTACGCATTTGCGACAATCCGGATTGCCAGGCGGTTTACTACGATGAAACCCGGAATCGTTCCAAACGGTTCTGCGACGATAAAGTTTGCGGCAACCTAATGAAGGTCCGGCGGTTCCGCGCACGCCAAAAAGCCGCCAAAACCGGCGGCTCCTCGATACACGGTGCTTCCGAAACCTGATTCCACAAAAGTAACCGTTTCAGCTTTTTCCGAATTTATGGTACAAAGAAAAGAGCACAACATCATCATCAGGTACTTCCTAAAACACAAATAATTTAGACCCTCAGCAACGGGCTGAGGGTCTAAGTTATATATTTAAAAAGGGGGTCGAGGAAATAACTACTCCATAAATAGATTCTTATCCAATCTGGATATAAACACCATTATTTAACGACTCCATGCGGATCAATAACAAATTTCCGGGAAACGCCACGATCAAAATCTTGATAAGCTTTTGGAGCCTCATTTAATGATATAAGTGTGGCATTCACGGCTTTAGCAATTTGCGCACGTCCGCTCATGATCGCCATCATTAATTCTCTGTTGTATTTCATAACTGGCGTTTGGCCTGTCACAAAAGTGTGGGACTTAGCCCAACCGAGACCAAAACGAATTTTCAATGTTCCAATTTTCGAATCCTCATCCACAGCACCCGGATCCCCTGTTACATAAAGTCCCGGAATTCCTAAACTACCGCCTGCACGAGTAACTTCCATAATGGAGTTCAATACAGTTGCTGGCGCTTCGCCATGCCCCTCCCCATGCCCATGCGCTTCAAAACCAACACAATCTATCGCTGAATCTACTTCAGGAGATCCCAAAATTTGATCAATTTGTCCGGCCAAATCACCATTCTCACGAAGATTTACTGTCTCACAACCAAAGCTTTTCGCTTGGGCAAGACGATCTGCATTTAAATCACCGACGATAACAACCGCTGCCCCTAGCAATTGAGCAGAATGCGCTGCGGCAAGACCTACCGGACCTGCACCAGCAACATATACCGTTGAACCCGGGCGAACCCCAGCACTAACCGCACCATGATAACCTGTTGGAAAAATATCAGAGAGCATAGTTAAATCAAGAATTTTTTCCATTGCTTTCTCTTTATCTGGGAACTTCAATAGCTGAAAGTCTGCGTATGGAACCATGACATATTCGGATTGTCCGCCAACCCACCCGCCCATATCCACATAACCATAAGCAGAACCAGGACGATCTGGATTAACATTTAAACATATATTTGTATTACGTTCTCTGCAACTGCGACAACGTCCGCAGGCAATATTAAAAGGAACAGAGACCAAGTCACCCTTTTTTATAAACTCGACATCACGACCCACTTCAATAACTTCACCTGTTATCTCATGACCTAAGACAAGACCGGATGGAGCCGTTGTCCTTCCTCTAACCATGTGCTGATCGCTTCCGCATATATTTGTTGTAATCACTTTCAGGATAACCCCGTGCTCACATTTACGTCCTACATTTAATGGATTTACACCGGGACCATCCTTCAATACCAAGTCTGGATATGCTGTATCTCGTACTTCAACACTTCCCGGTTTACTATAAACAACTGCCTTATTCCCAGACATGTTCTCATCTCCATATGCTAGATTTTTAAATTGATGTCTTGGTACTTTATCAGTCTGTAAGCCAAATTAATAAGGAATATTCTCCTCGTAATTATGCCAGCGTAAGCTTAGTTATACGTCCATCAAAGATCCATTCAGCAACGTAGACAGACCCTTTGGAATCTACACAAACACCGTGCGGTGAGCTGAATTTATTATCCTTGTAGTAAGACTTAGGTAAATTCGGCCAGCCTTCTTGTTTGTAAGCCTGCTGATCTTCACCTAAATGACAGATCAACCGATCATTTTTATCGAAGATCGTAATCCGACTGTTTAGGTCTGGGAAGAAAAGTTCGTCTCCGTGATAATAGAAGCTGCAGGGCTGATCCATATCATCGACGATGACTCTTTTGAAATCGCCCTGTAAGGTGAAGACTTGAATCCGATGATTGCCACGATCCGCTACATATACTTCCTCTATACCACTACGAATATCAATGGAAATACCATGTGGGCAGTTCAATTGTCCTAATTCCGTACCTTTCCCACCCCAAGAACGAATATATTCCCCTGCTGCCGTATATTGATGAATCCAGCTTTGTCCATAACCATCGGATACATAAATATCGCCATTTGCCGAAACAGCTACATCTGTAGGGATATATTTAAGCTCCTCGTTGTATATATCAGGACGATCAGGCGTTCCCAATGTCAATAAGTGCTTTCCGCTTAAATCCATTTTTACAACATTACCGCGAGAAGTGTCTGTGATAAAGAGGTATTCACTATTTTGCTCCTTATGAAGATAAAATCCGTGTGCGCCACCCTCGAACTCTTCGCCCCAAGCCGATTGAAATTCCCCAGTCTCATCGAATTTGAAAATGGAGGACTTTCCTGTATGAAAGACATAGACGTTATCCTGTTGGTCTACGACGATTCCATGTGTATAGCCAAATTCCAAGTGAGCAGGAAGCTTTGCCCAATCTTGGACAAGATCATAGCTGCGTGCCGTATTTCCTAATTGCGGTACTTTGTTTGTGATCATATTTAAATCCTCTTTTCCTTAGTTAAGTAATTAGATCTTGTTTTTGTTTGCAAAAGCTTAAGTCTATTAATGATAGTGTTTTCTATTATGGTAGACTTCCAAGCTATATTAGTCTTTGAATTAATAAGACTTAACTTTGCACTATATGGACATTATGATGAGTAAACGGGGATTCTGATCATTGGCTTCTTCATTAAAAGAACAGGGGAAGGCTTTTCAGTCTCCCCCTGTTCTTAGTTAACCTAGTATTAATCTAACAAGAGCTGCAAGATTTAATTCACCTTTTCTTTAAGTTCCAACATCCCCAAGATCATGATCACTGCTTCCGCTCTCGTTGCGTTCTCATTCGGTGCGAAGAGGTTCTTCCCGCGACCCTTAATGAGATTCGCTTCATACGCTGCGGCTACAGAGGGTCTTGCCCACTCAGCTACTGTGCGTAATCGTTATAAATGAGACTAGGAACTTAAGTTCGGAATGCGAACCAATAAAAACAAACTGACTCCGACATTAAGGCGGAATCAGTTTGTTTTTTCTTTAGGCGCAAATCACTGCCTTGTTCTTAGAGCTAGATTACGGTTCGAGCCCACCGAATCAGGATGTCCGCTTGTTGTTTCGTAAAGGATTTTCCGGATTGACCCGTTACTTTACCAATATAGTCGGCCATCATGCTTTTTGCCGCGTCTATTTTTCCGCTGGCAGCGGCAGCTTTCGCCTGATCCAATTTAGAATTCAATGATGTTGCAACACTGTCCCATCCTTTAACATTCGTTGCCTGCAGAAACGCAGTTGTTACTGTCTTTAAGCTGTCAAACGTTGCCTTAACCGTAAACGTATGCGTAGCCGTCGTTTTATGACCCGCCACGTCCTCCGCTGTGACCGATACCGTATTCTGACCGGACAATAGAGTATACGCTTTGGCCTGAAGCAGTGGGTTAGCGCATGGTGTACCGTTTACGCCCGAAATGACATCGGTCGCGCTGCACGTCATGGTAACCGTCTGGTCAATCGTATACGAAGGTGCGCCTGTTATTTTCACCACAGGTGACGTAAGGTCGATTTTGACCTCAATCGATTTGGCTTCCTCCACATTGCCCGCCTTGTCTACGCTCCAGTAAACAAGTGTATGAACGCCTTCTTTGGACAATACGACCGAATTACCTGTTTGCTTGGCACCATCATCTACCGTGTAATAGGTGTTAGCAACACCGGTTCCGCTGTCAGTTGCTTTCAAGAGTACGGTGACGTCTTGCTTCGCCCAACTGCTAGGCGCATTGTCCGTTGTCGTTGGTGCTTGTTGATCGACTACTCTGTAAGTAGCCTTCGCTTTTACGGCTGTTCCTTCAACGGATCCGTAAACGTTAAACACACCCACTTTTGCTACCATGTCTACAGTGATTTCCTCCCATACAACGTCCACTAACCCTGTTGTTCCATCGTTGTATACAGCCTCAACCTGTGCAGGAAGTGTTGGTATTTCACCTTGTTTCGTATCTACAATAACCGATTTGTAGTCTACGATCGTCTTTACCTCTTCTTTCACTTCAAAGACATTAATCTCAGCAGCCGATGCATACCCGTTTACGCCCGCCGTTGCTTCGAGCTTGACATACGATGCATTCGTCGGTGTAAAAGTTGCGACTTTCTCCGCAATGTCGTTTGCCCAAGTTCCGCTTGCAACCTTGGCAAAGTCCACTCCATTCGTACTTACATATACGTTATAGCCTGTAATAATTCCGTTGCCGCCTCCTGATTGCCTTGGCAAATAGGCGATTGTATTGATATTAAAGGTCCCTCCAAGGTTTAACGTAATCGATTGGGGGAGCACGTCGGATTTATTCCATTTTGTATGCCAAATCGTTGTTGGGTTTCCATCAATCGCCATGGAGGCTGCGTTATTTTCACCACTCGTCTCCTGGCTTGTCGCCGTTGCCGTCATTTGTGACTGAGGGATAGTATCCCTAGTTACAGCAATTGGCATAGGACGACTTTCAACGGTTACCCCGTCTAAAGTAACCTTTACAACAACAGTCGCATTAAATCCACGACCAATATCGCCTTTAACAATGATCGTATTGCTGCCCTCAACAACCGAGAGCCTTTGATCACTAAATTGATATTCTACAGTAGCCCTTGATAAATCGGCTGTTTCACCTGTACTTAACAAGCCCTCAATTGTTGCAACGATAGGTTGGTTAGGTTTAATCACCGTTTTATTTAGAGTAACGTTAATGTTGCTTAAATAGGAGTCTGTATAGATTTTTCCTGACTTGTCAACGAAAAGATACGTAACATATTCAATCGGACGTCCACCGATCGTTACTCTAATCTTCAGCTTTGCCATGCCTTCTGAAACAGCGGTTAGCAGGTTTGAATCCCCTACCGTAATAATATCCTGGTTTTCGCTTGTTACTACGATATCAGCAGCTTCATCAATCGGTTCACCATTGCCCTTGAAAGCTTCGATTTCAAATTTGCCTGTAGTCGCATCAATCGGCTTATACTCATATTCGAAGCGATCAAATAAATTCGACTTATCTATCCCGTTTATGGCCACTTCAAGCAAATCAATCGTTGACCCGTTTGAACCGCCATCAAATAGTAATTTAACGTATTGAGCATCCGTGTTTAATGCGTATTGGTCATAGAATCCAAAATACGCAGTACCCGTCGGACCGTTAACGGTTTTGACATCAATCCATTCCACGCCATCAGCGCTCGTTTGAATTTTTATTGTTTTAGGCGTATTGATATATCTTTGATCCAAAGAATTAAAGTTAAGATTGATATTGGCAATGTCGGACTTTGCCGGCAGCTTAAATTGAATCCATGCCTTTTCACTTGCGGGTACCGACCATTTGGACCCGTCAAAATGAATGCCGTCAATTGTTTTTCCATCAACTAGATTTTTTGCCTTATCTTGAGCATGACTCGCTGTAATTTCAGTGGTTTCTGCAAGATTTTGGTATGGCAGCAGGTCCATGAATATTTTATTTGTTGTAAATGTATTGCCGTCTAAAGTTACATCAGCCCAAACGACTCCCCGTGTAGGTTGTTCTACGAAAGGCGTTATAATCTCATCTTTCTTGAAAGTAAACGTATTTACTTCTTTGATAGCCACGGGCTTATATTTGTCACCCGCTTTTAAATCAACGACACCGCCGTGCCATTGAATTTGCGCCGCATCAAGCCCTATTGCTCCGCCTTTCGATGATCTGCCTTCGATTTGATAGCAGAGTTTTTCTAGTGTACCAAACTCGCCGTAAGCTTCTTTTCCATTCACGAGTAAGGTTGTGCCGATCATGCTCTCGCCAACATAAATTTTGCCGTCTCTTGCTGTTACTTTTAATGTATCCTGTTTCATTACACCTTCATAAGTACCGCTTAAGGTGATGCTTGTTGTTCCGTTTGATACCGGAGTTACGATTCCTTTATCGTCAACCGCCGCTATGCCTGGATTCGCGCTATCATATGTTAAACCTGAAAGCGCGGCTTTAAGCGCCGGATATGTCATATATCCCTCAGCGTTGATTTTAAGCGATGAAGGCGTTAACTGTTCACCCGTTGCCTGTACATTTGTAAGCTTATATTTGCGAGCAGAATTGTCCGTTACAATCTTGATGATCGTATCGATCTGATCCTCCTGGACATTGGCAAGATTGATTGTCAGGCTGTCTCCATTTTGCACAAAAGAAGTGACTGGAATATCCTCGTTCAACCAGGTTACGGATGTCACATGATCTGGAACCGGACGAATGGTTAAAGACCTTCCAGGAATGGCATCAAACCCTTTTTTGCTGTCAGGTCCTTTCATAATATGAAGATAAACATTGTTGTCTCTGGACGTTGCGTATCCCCATTGTGGACCTGTAGTACTATTAGCTAAAGCAAATTTTTCAGCATTGCCTTTTCCATCATCTTCATAGCCATAGCCTGAGAGGAAATATGGCATTGTACCCGTTGTAGACTCATGTCTTTCCGGTTTTCCTACAGGTGCAAACCATGCTGCCAAACTTTCTCTTACATCAATGTATTCCTGCTCTGCTTTAGGATACCTTGTCGCAATTTCCTCAGGGGAGTTCCAATTGGGCCCGCGGCTATCTACAGGCGTCTGATCATTATTATCCACATAGCCTCTGCTGACATTCATTACCATTTCCTTGACAACTTGCCTGTAGTCATCTCGTTTACCGTAATATGGAGATAAGCCGTTTTTGGTGTGTATCATTTTCCATGGTTCCATCGTAGTACGTTTTAAAAGATGATTTGCAGYGCCATTAGAGTAAATACCAGATGCTTCTTCGGTTCTTAAATCAGGGTCTCCATACTCTGCCCCCCATGCATTGGAGTTTACGATAATTTCATCGCTATAATTGCGTACAACGCTGTATATCACATCAAAATTTTGATTCGGTATCCCTTGCGGCCCATCATAATAAATGTAGTCAGGCGCATACCGTTCAATCAAATCAATCTGATTCTGTACATAGACGTCGGTCGTGTAATATGGCACCCCGCCGCCATAATATAAACCGAATTTCATTCCATGACGTTTTACTGCCAGTTCAAACTGTTTCAACCCATCTACTACTTTGCCGTTTTCGTCTTTTGGAAGATACATATGCCTCTCATGTTTTGGATCCGCAAACTTGGACGGCCAAAGATA
>NZ_JBFTPE010000028.1:0-64737 GCF_056398325.1 Paenibacillus sp. 01T443 | reverse complement strand
TTGCAGGACAGGCTTCGGATTTGTTGCAATGGATTCCCTGTTATTGTGGCTGCGGTGAAAGTGCCGGACATAAGAGCAATTTAAATTGCTTTATAAATGAAGTCAACGAAGACGGTTCCGTAGYGTGGGATGACCACGGAACAAGATGCGGTGTGTGCATGGAGATCGCGGTAACAGCTGCAAAAATGAAATCGGAAGGCAAGTCAGATAAAGAAATTCGAAATTTTATTGATGAGACTTATAAAGAAGGTTACTCTGATTCCACTGATACACCGATGCCGGCATGATATAAAAACCACATTTTCTCTCTAAGAGTAAATGTGGTTTTTTAGAGTATTTTGAGATTACGGAGGTATTTATGTTAAAGCGATTGGCCGTATTATTTGTCATCCTATTCGTATTCATTCCTGTTTCTGCTGCATATGCCCATTCGCCCATTGAAAAACGCACCCCAAATGTAAATGCTGTTCTCGAATCGAGCCCAACGAAAGTCGATTTGTATTTTAAAGATCCTGTCCAAATCCATCGCAGCTCGGTTATTGTTCGCGATGAGAAAAAAACAGAGGTGCAATTCGGAAAACCTCAAATAGACCCATTTGATAATCGTCATATTTATGTGGATCTAATAAAAGATCTGCCATCGGGAACATACTCCGTAGATATTGATGTTGTTGCCTTGGACGGACATTCCTTAAAAGAAAAATATTCATTTGAAATAAAAATGTCTATGTCTTCACCTGACGAAATGTTTGATCGATTGGAACTAATACGTACTTCTCCTTTGGACGGAACCATTGTTGAGTCTTCACCAAAAAAAATCGAGCTTTGGTTTAACGAACCTATTGAGATGCGTTTCTTTGGATTGTTAAATGATAAACAGCAGATTGTTCCAACAGAAAAACCGATTGTCGACCCTCTCGATTCAAAACATTTTATTCTAGAACTTGAAAACGGGTTACCTGCAGGCACTTATTCTATACAAGCCTATCCCAGTATTGGCGATAACACAGGCATCCACATCGTCTATTTCGCAGTCAAAGAGTTCACATCGATTACGAGTGATAACGACAAGCTTTCTCTCCAAAATGATTGGGATCAAACTGGAGTTCTTCAAGTTTTCCATTGGCTGAGTTATTTCGGGCTGCTCACCCTTTTTGGCGGGACTCTTTTTCAATTAAAAATCGCCAAAAGCAACGGTAATCTCCTGCGTTGGAGAGTTATTTCAAACGCTCTGTTTGGAGTCAGCATGTTGGCCATCTTGTTAGAATTATTTATTTATAAGATGCAGCACCCAGGCGTATTGTTTAATGATTTCCTACGATTCAATACTGTTTGGATATCACTTTTGCAAATCGGTTTAGTAGTCGTAAGCTTTGCCTTTAAAAAAATTCGATTGATTCTACTACTAGTTGCCCTGCTTTGCTGGGCATTTACGGGTCACTCTGCTGATCCGAGCTATGTTGGCTTCTTAGCAATTGGACTTGATTCCGTACACCTATTGACTACTTCTATCTGGATTGGTGGTTTAGTTGCATTATTCGCCATGCTGCCGTTAGAAAGTCCCCTGACTTGGTTGAAGGAAACTGGAAAAACTTTTTCTAAATGGGCACTACTGAGTTTTGTTGGAACAGGAGTCACTGGAATCTTAATGTCGCTGAGTTATGTCCMTTCTTTTAGTGTGGAAAGTCTCATTGAAAGTAAATGGGGACAAATGTTGTTGGTTAAAGTTTTATTGTTCCTAATTATTATCTTCTTCGGAATTTGGCAGCGGAAACTTCTCACAAAGTTAACAGATTCATTAGTGGCCGTATTCTCGAAAAATATAAAAATCGAGCTCAGCATCGCCATTATAATTCTGTTGTTTACGGGTGTTTTAGTAGATTTGTCACCAGAAGAAGCGTTGCAAGAAATTTCACCGCGCGTACAAACCATTGCGGGGGTTACTGCAAAGGTAGATGCATTCCCGCTAAAACCAGGTGGGAACGATATAACGATACAACTTAGCGAAGACAAAAGTATTGCCGATGTGAAGGTGAGCATACAGACCAGTCTTGGTAGTAATGGCACAAACCACGCATTTCACCTTGGAGATGGATTATATAAAATTACGGGGAATTTATTACACACTGCCGGAATTTATGAATTGGAAGTTGAAGTTATCAAAAAGAACGGCGAAAAGATTCAATATCCCCCATTCACCCTTCAAGTTCCTGGTCCTATGCCGAACGAAATTGTAGTTGAAAAAGAAGGTTAAACAAAACTGGAAAATGAACGTAAAGTGTTCATTTCCCAGTTTTATTATTTGTTATAGAAAACCTAGCACCGTTCCACCTGCAGCTCCTGTTATGACAATTAGCCATGGCGGAAGCTTCCAAAACACAAGCATGATAAACAAGATGAGGGCTAAGGCGAAATCGCTGGGTTCCAGGATGGCGGTAGTCCATAAGGGATCATAAAGTGCAGCCAACAGTATGCCAACTACAGCTGCGTTGATCCCCACCAGAGCTCCTTTGATTTTTGGATTATTCCTTAAACTGTTCCAAAACGGCAGAGCTCCAGCAACGAGTAGAAAGGCCGGTAAAAATATAGCAGCTGTCGCAACGAATGCTCCTGATAAGCCTCCGGCCATCGTGCCGAGATAACTAGCAAACGTAAACAATGGCCCTGGTACCGCCTGCGCAGCACCATACCCTGCCAGAAAATCCGCCTCACCTACCCACCCGGCAGTAACGACTTCACGTTCTAAAAGCGGCAGTACAACATGGCCTCCGCCAAATACCAAAGAGCCTGATCGGTAAAAGCTGTCAAACATCGCCAACCATTCGATATCTCCCCATTGTCTGAGAACCGGCAGCGCAATAAGAAGAATGAAAAACAAAGCGAGGCAGAAAATAGCAAAGGAACGGCTTATATTTATAGGCAAACCCGGTGTCCCTTCTTCTTCTTTCTTACGGTATAACCAAAGCCCGACAAGCCCGGCTGCAGCTATGATGAGTATTTGACAAAATGCCGATTGCCAAAATAATGTAATCGCAGCAGCGATTACCGCTATCGTAACTCTCTCGCGGTCAGGCGTAAGCTTCTGTCCCATACCTAGAATGGCATGTGCAACGATTGCAACAGCCACGATCTTTAATCCATGAATCCAACCTGCACTTCCGATGTCATATCCCTGCAGCAGATAGGCAAACGCGATTAATGAAAGGATGGATGGCAGCGTGAAGCCTAACCAAGCAACTAACCCGCCTAGTAACCCAGCCCGTACAATTCCTACACCGATTCCAACTTGACTACTAGCTGGTCCCGGTAGAAATTGACAAAGCGCAACGAGATCAGCGTAACTTCGTTCATCCATCCATTTTCGACGGCGTATGTACTCATTATGGAAATATCCTAAATGTGCTATGGGTCCTCCAAACGAGGTGAGTCCGAGCTTCGAGGATACGCTAAAAACCTCTAGCAGGTTTGCAATCTTCCCTTTCTTCTTGTCCTGCGGAATCACTTCTTGATTCACTTCCATATAGCATGTTTGCTCCTTTTATCTGTTTTTGTTCCACTCTAGATAAAATCAGGCAGCTTCAAAAGATACTAACGATTGCTTATTTCATTGTAAACTGGTGGATAATTTGCATACAACCCATTAACAAAATATTAACAAACTCGCGTTCAAGGAATGAGGTGGAACCGATAAAGTATGATGTAAAGCTCTACACTTCATATCATAGTCATGACTAAAAGCTCCTGCTGCTGTAGGAGCTTTTTATTGGTTTTGACCGTAACTATGGTTTAACTGCTTTTATCACAGCCGAGACAATGTAATTTTCCGCGTTAGATCCCGGTTGCCAGTCTTTGATAAATGTCTTAGATTCGTTCTTTGGCTCCACGACCACATTTATAAATCCGCTTTGGATTAACATTGCCTTGACCTCGTTAACCGAAGAAGCCCCGGAAATACACCCAGCATACAATACGTCCAAATCGCTTTTAATTTCCGCAGGAAGCTCCGCGGTCGTAACGATATCTGAAATTGCCAGACGACCGCCGGAGCGCAGGACTCTGTAAGCTTCATTGAACACTTGCTGCTTAGCTGGTGATAGATTAATGACGCAGTTGGAAATAATGGGATCCACCGTCTGGTCTGCAATAGGCAAATGTTCAATTTCGCCTAAACGGAAATCCGTGTTCAAATAACCGCCTTTTGTAGCATTCGCGCGGGCACGGCTCACCATTTCAGGCGTCATATCTACGCCAATCACGCTGCCGCCTTCTCCTACTTGAAGCGAGGCCAGAAAACAATCGAACCCGCCGCCGCTTCCTAGGTCGAGCACTACTTCCCCTGGTTTCAGTTCCGCAATTGCTTGTGGATTTCCGCAGCCAAGTCCGAGATTTGCGCCGTCTGGAACCGCGTTTAATTCATCGGCGGAATAACCTAGTTTGGCAGAAACATCAACATGATCAATAGTCGATCCAGCACAGCTTGAACTTGGCGAACAACATGATTCTATTTCCAATGGCTGCAAAGCGATTTCCTTGTACCGCGTACGAACATTCTGACGAATATGATCGTTTTTAACCTGATCCATAAATCATCACTCCCTAGTTTTCTTGTTTGCAAAATGCAAGTATTATTGAAAAAAAATCACCCGATTGGGGTGGAACAGCATTGGCTGGATTTAGCCATGGCATCATTCAGTAGCTGAATGGAGCGAATGACCGTTTCTTTTTCAAATTCATTCATGTGTGCGAAGACTTCACTTAAATAAGCATTCATTTGCTGGTCAATCGTCGTCGCCACGTACTTACCTTCTGTCGTCAATGAAAGTACATGTACCCTGCGGTCGTCCGGATCGGGTGCTTTTTTCACTAAATTCATTTTGATTAACGACTGGATTTGTCGACTAAAAGTAGTGATATCGGTACCTAACGCCTCAGCGACCTGCTGGATGGACGGTTTATGCTGACGGTCAATTTCGTAAAGAATATGGCTTTGGACAATAGAAATATCGCAGCCACCTACCGAACAGCAGTTTTTATTAAGAAAACCAAATCTGCGTGTCATGATTTGAAATAGTTCACGAACATTTTCCAAGTGATTCACCTCGTGATTTGATCATAGACTATATAATTGCACTTTGCAACTAATAATTTATATGTAAGTCCCTTCTTAGCGCTGCTTATAACTACGCATATAAGTTTACACTAATATAATACTTTACTTATATAATCAGCTGTGTATAATAATCCATGGAAGGTGCGGACCTTGATGAATCCCCCTCCTTTCGTATCATCTTTTCTTAATACCATGCTTCAAAGGAGTGATTACATATTCAATCGATAGACGCTCTGGCCGATACGTTGAAGCTTTTGTCTGACAAGACTCGCCTTACTATCCTTGCCCTGCTTAAAGAGAAAGAAATGTGCGTATGCGATATCGTAACGATTCTTGAAACGACACAACCCAACATAAGCCAGCATTTAAGAAAGTTAAAAGTTGGCGGTTTGGTTAATGAAACAAGACGCGCACAATGGATTTATTATTCTTTAAATTTTGAGGATAAACCTTACCTGCATGGAATCTTAGAAGCTCTGCCTTCAATGAAGGACCAGTTAAAGAAATTGAGTCCCGACTGCTGTAGTTAAAGTTTATTCTTACGATGTAGGTTTGCTTCGCAAACCTTTTAGGAGGAGTTATGTTAGTCATCGCATCCATTATCTTTCTTATTACCTTGCTTTTCGTCATTTGGCAGCCTAAAGGTTTGAATATCGGCTATTCTGCCGTTGGTGGTGCGGTACTCGCCCTTCTCTTTGGCGTAGTTGATTTTAATGACGTGTGGGTTGTTACCGGCATCGTTTGGAACGCAACATTAGCATTTGTTGCTGTCATCCTGATCTCTCTCATCCTAGATGAGGTTGGATTCTTTGAATGGTCGGCTCTGCATATGGCACGTATTGCCAAAGGTAATGGTTACCTTATGTTTTCTTATGTCGTGCTGCTTGGCGCGGGCGTCGCTGCTTTTTTTGCCAATGACGGCGCTGCTCTCATTCTTACGCCAATTGTCCTTGCTATGGTTAGAGCTTTAAAATTCGATGAACGGATGATTCTCCCATTCATTATGGCAAGCGGATTTATTTCTGATACGGCTTCCTTACCGCTCGTGGTCAGTAATTTGGTCAATATTGTTTCTTCCGATTTCTTTGGAATTGGATTTGCCGAATACGCAAGTCGGATGATTATTCCGAATTTCTTCGCAGTTGGCGCAAGTTTGCTAGTTTTATTCCTATTTTTCAGGAGAAGCATTCCCAAGAGCTATGATCTTAGCCAGCTAAAACAGCCAATTGATGCGATAAAAGATATGCGCTTGTTTAAGCTATCTTGGATTGTTTTAGCAGTGTTACTAATTGCGTACCTAGTAAGTGAATTTGTCCATATTCCAGTATCGATCGTTGCAGGCGCAGCCGCCATCGTATTTATTATTGCGGCACGAAAAAGTCCGGCTATTCATACAGGAGCTGTTATCAAAGGAGCGCCATGGTCAGTTGTTGTCTTTTCTATTGGAATGTATGTCGTGGTTTATGGACTGCGAAATGTGGGACTCACGGACCAGCTTAGCAATGTGTTTCAATGGACAGCGGAACACGGCTTATTTATGGCAACGATTGGCACGGGCTTCATAGCTGCCATCCTCTCTTCGATAATGAATAATATGCCTACGGTTATGATTGATGCTCTGGCGATTCAGGGCACGAATACAAATGGTGTGCTGCGAGAGGCTCTGATTTACGCCAATGTGATTGGTTCTGATTTAGGTCCTAAAATCACGCCTATCGGGTCACTTGCAACTTTACTTTGGCTGCATGTCCTTTCCAAAAAAGGCGTGAAGATAACATGGGGTTATTACTTCAAAATTGGAATCGTACTTACGCTGCCTGTTCTATTTATTACACTTGTTGGCCTTTATTTATGGCTTAGCATCATACACTAAATGAATTTCAAAGGAGATCTGCAAAATGGAAAAGAAACTGGTTTATTTCTTGTGTACGGGTAACTCTTGCCGGAGTCAAATGTCTGATGGCTTTCTTAATGCCCTCGGCAGTGAACAGTACGAAGTGAAAAGCGCTGGACTCGAAGCTCACGGTTTGAACCCAAGAGCGGTTCAAGTAATGAAAGAAGCAGGCGTTGATATTAGTCTAAACTCTTCTAATGTTATCGATCCGGAAATTTTGAATCGAGCTCATTTTGTAATTACCCTTTGCGGT
This sequence comes from Paenibacillus sp. 01T443, assembly GCF_056398325.1. NCBI lineage: Bacteria > Bacillati > Bacillota > Bacilli > Caryophanales > Paenibacillaceae > Paenibacillus > Paenibacillus sp. 01T443. The sequence goes on along the minus strand of NZ_JBFTPE010000028.1, from coordinate 57,480 downwards.
CATGCGGATGAACATTGTCCAGTAATATCAAATCCAAATGTCGTGAAATGGCATTGGGGCTTCGAGGATCCGGCAAAAGCAACAGGCACCGAAGATGAAATTATGGATCAGTTCCGTAATGTTCGCAACTCTATTAAGGCTCGAATTGAGAAGTTTGTGAATGAAGGACAATAAAATGTCCAACATCAAAAGAATGCATGCAGCCGAGAGTGCAGTGACTGTACGTTCCCCTTAGATGTTACATGGAATATATAAATACATTTCATCGTACCAAAAGTTTCAATAGCAGAAAATAAAAAATAGCCCGGCGCATTTGGGGAACGCCGGGCTTCGTGCTATCCTAATAGATTGTTAATGAATCTTTCCAATACGGTGACATCGGAAATGTTTTTGTTGCAGATGTCGCTGTTCACGCACATATAATTGCCAATCGCTTTGTAATAGTCAGGTGATGCATTAGCTGGCCTCGATTTCGAGATCGATGAGAATAATGCAACCTCTTCATGCCGATTACACAAACAACATATGCTTTTCTTGTTTGCTCGGGTAAACCTTCCTTCGATGCCAATAAGCTGTTCGTCTAGATGATACAAAAGAAACATCTTATTCGTCGCGATATCGGTCCAACCAATGTACGYCACATAACGAAAATCGAGGGCAGATAAATCAGGAACCTTCAGCTTCTTTACTTTTGGAAACAGCTTCTTGATTTGCGCAACCGACACTGGTTCGAATTCCGTCATCAACGGCTCCAAGGAATTTAGATACAGCTGGAAATCTTCCGTTCTATTCAGCGAAGAAAGCTTCTCCAAATGATGCTTTTGAAGTATCGTCGCTTCCGGAAATGCTTCTATCAATTTAGCTGATGCGCTAGTCCTGACCGCTTCCACTACCTTTGGATCGGATACGGTATTGCAGGCATTTTGCAGCAGGTTTACCTGTTTTTTTATCAAGTTATATTGATGGTTTCTAATAAATGGATGAACCATTGCTTTTCAGCCCCTTATTTTTATTAAAAAATATAAGGTGCAAAGCCTATTATTAGAAACGATATGAGCTCAATTGGGCGAAAAGGTGAAAATATTCAGTCCGGCCCCGTGCAAAGTATCGCCCTTCTATTAGGCTTTGCAGGAGCAGCATCTAGTACAGGCAATTTGATTTGCCATTCTGATCGCCTCCATTTCTATTTAATTATAAAATGGATCCTGCCGGTGCCGCAACCTCCAATGTGTAATCTGGCGCAATCGGATGGCTATTCCATCGATAATGATACGAGATAATATTTACTTATCCTTTTCGGTTTTTTCATTGTCGTCGACTAAACTTTTTGCTCCTCTTTTGAACTCCGACAAGGTAGCCCCGAAGGCTCTCCCTAACTGAGGTAATTTCGACGGTCCAAATAGCAGTAAGCCCAAAATAACAAGCAACACAATTCCGGCTACACCAATATTCATCGGCATTCCCATCTCTCCTTCATGTCTATTTTAAAAGTTAACTAGGAGGGCCGTAACATACATTAATAGCATTCCCAGCAGCAATCCTGAAAAGTTAATCCAAGATACGGTGGCCGTTCCTAAAGCCTTCGCATCTCTTATGATCATTTTGAATATGACATAGATGACTTGAATGATTGCTCCGGCTCCAATACCGAAGAACAGTGCCGCCAATGTCTGATTAAATACAAATCCACCTATCCATGTGCCTATAATAGCCGGTGCGCCTCCTATAACAGCAAGCGCTAGGAAAGTCTTCATGGCTGGCTTTGCTTTCAGCAGCGGCGCAGCAATCCCGATCCCTTCCGTAATGTTGTGAAGCGTGAAACCAATAATGAGAAAGGTGCCGAGCGCAGCCTCGCCTGCCGCAAATGCAGCTCCAATCGCGAGCCCTTCCCCGAGGTTATGCAGTCCGATTCCTCCTGCGATTTTGTACGAAACCCGCTTACCATTATCTTCGGCATTCAGAACTTTCTTCGAATGGGTTTGGTCAATTGCAAGTAGGAACAAGAAGCTGAGCAATGCTCCGAACCAAACGAGACCCGATCCTTGGAACACGCCAGGCGCTTCCGCACCAAGCTCAAGGCCTTCTTGAATGGTATCAACCGCAAGGAAGAAAAGAAGCCCTACTGTAAATGCCAAAACGGCCTGTATTCCTTTTGAAGAAAATCGCCGCATGAAGGGATACCACAACAAACCGAGACCAACGGGAACTACTCCCACATAAAAACCGATCAGCGAGTATTGGAGAAATCGATTGGTATCTGCAGCCGGAGTTTTTATTGCCGCAGCTACATCACCAATAAAGATTAGTCCATTCGAGGTAATGAGTTTAATTTCATGCGGATCTCCCTCTACCCAAGGATAAGGGATCGATATGGTAGAGCTGTCAAATCGTCCGATCGTCGCGCTTGGTGAAAAAGCAGCATTCCAGAAAGCTCCATCTACCACAACCTGTGCGACTGTCAGCTCTTTGGGTCCGGAATTAAGTATACGTACTTCAAATCCTTCATCTGTTAAGATGATACGTTCAATATTTAGCACTTCTATCGGCGCTGCCTGTTGTTCTTCTACGCCGGTGCCCCAAGTAGCTATAATCGAAACCATGCCAGCTAACAGCAGCAGCGGCAGAACGCCCAGCAGCCAAAGCTTCGGTTTATTCGACTTTTTAATTACATTTCCAGTTAGCACTGCATACTCCCCCTTTTGTTATCCGACTTCAAAGAATCCCATCCAGCCGAGCTCCGTAAACTCGCTTTGATGAGCATGGAACATATACTTTCCTGGTGCTGGAAACGTTACTTCAATGATGCCTCTTTCCCCCTGGCATTGCATGATCGTGTCCGTATATTGCGGCCTCGCGTCCGGGTCAGCACCTGTCGYATAGTAATGAAAGAAATTGGAATGTAAATGAAAGGAATTAATAGGATCAAATTCTGTCATGTTGCTTATATAGATTCGAACAAGTTCTCCCGTTTTCACTTTTATAGGTCTGGATTGATAAGCAAATGCGTAGCCGTTGACCGTATATACCTCATTTTCGCCATCTAAATCCAAGTCAAAGCCATTCATAACCATGCTTAATTCTTTGGCCTGTTTCCTTGGTTTCTTAGGATCAACGATGAAATGACCATAGAGACCTTTATGAATATGTCTGGCCAGCGGAGGAACATGGCAGTGATAGGGTTGCAGACCTGCTGGTTTTGCTTCAAATTCATATACGAATTCTTGTCCCGATGGGACAGGCTCCAATCCATCCATATTCGTCGGATGAATGCCATGGAAATGGATGGAATGAGGATGCGCTGAACCGTTCCCGAACTTGATCCGTACAATATCTCCTTCCGTACAACGCAATGTCGGTCCCGGAATCGTGCCGTTAAACGTCCATCCCGGAAATTTGATTCCTTTCGCTATCTCCACTTCGCCATCCCATGCCTGAATTTCGTAATCTCTGATCGTCCTGCCATCAGGAGACTTGCTTACAACGCCGTAATCAAAGGAAGTTAACGCCTTAACCGCAGCTTCTAGTCCCGAGGTTGAATCGGTTCCCGGATCATAACCATGCGCCATCCCATGTTTCATCTGATTTTTAAGCGAATGATGCATTTCTTCCTTTCCCATTGCTTGAGCAGGTTTTCCGAATAGTGCACTTGTATTTAAAAAACTGCTGCCCAGAACACCCAATATGCCTGCCGCTCCGACTTTAAGAATGCTTCTCCTTGAAAATTGCCGATTCGGATCCAATGCCATGAACCATCCACCCCCATGTTAATAAAAGGAAAATATTTTGCCTGTACGCAAAATATTTAATAAAAAAATTTTATTTTACCGTAGGACAAAATGTTTACCAAAGGAAACATTCAATCTGATTAGAATATATGATACAGTGGGCTCTATGTAAAGTGTTTTTTTCAAAAGAGCCCTTCAGCAGAAATTGCTGAAGGGCTCTTCTTCCTATCTTTCTTCATGTTTACTTATTTAATCAGGAATTGGGATAAGCTTGCTTTTAGCTCACGAGAAACGGCATCCAACTTCTCGGACAAGCGAACTAAACCTTCGCTTATGCTAAGCTGCTCGGTGCTAAGTGAGGCAACTTCCTCGGAAGTTGCCGACGATTCCTCCGCCACAGCACTCACATTTGTCATCGCATCTGCCAATACTCCTTGCGAATGGTCAAGCTGGCTAATTGATGCTGTCACGAGCTCAAGCTTTTCAGCAAATTGCCCCATTTGACCCTGCACGGACAAGAAAATCTGATTCGCTTCCTTAACCGATCCAATTTGCTCCTGGAACAAAGGATAAGCGTTTGACAGCACCTGTACCGTCTCATCGATCTCGCCTCTGATCTTTTCGATAATCTGTCCAACGATATCAATGGATTGACGCGACTGGTCAGCAAGCTTGCGGATTTCGTCTGCAACTACCATGAACCCTTTGCCTGCTGCTCCCGYGCGCGCTGCTTCGATCGTGGCGTTTAGGGATAAAATATTCGTTTGCTTTGTCAGATTATTGAGTACTTCTAGTATTTTTACAATCGATCCGGTGCTATCCTTGAGCGCATCTACTTTCTCGACCATGGAGCGGGTCATTTCCTCGGTTATTCCCGTCTTTTGTATGAGAATGCCCATATAAGAAATGCCCTGCCCACTCGCCTTTTCAACCTCGTTCGCTGATCGCACCATCACTTGATTGGATTCAATAACCTTTTTCATTTGCATATTTATGTGGCTTGTTAGATCAGTACCGCGCTCTGCTTCTACTGCCAGGCTGGACGCGCCGCCTGCAATTTCTTCTGTCGCGACCGCTATCTCCTTGGCTGATAGAGCCGTTTTACGGGAGGCTTCCGTCAGATCCGCTACCGTCAGCAGTACGTCTTCTGAGGAACGTGTAGTCTGTTTGGCCAATATTTGAATTTGGGTCATCATCCGGTTGAAGCTCTCCGACAGCTCTCCGATTTCATCATGGCGCTTGTTGAGGCTGGAGCGGACGGTCAGATTGCCGCCAGCACCTTCGTTCATAAGGTTTCGTAGCTTTACAAGCGGCTGCGCAATCGTCTTGATTACTAAAGCGCCGATCGCTACGGCGATTAGAGCAGCAATAAGTACGGTTATCCAAGTCAGCGTTTGGATCGCCTTTGCATCCCTTACAAGCTCTTTAACCGAAACCGTGCCGAGAAGTCTCCAGTTCATCGTATCGAATGTGGTATATGCAGCAAGCACATCCGAACCGTTCGTTGATGCCGCCTTTTGTGAGCCGTTCAGGGCGGAATCTCCTTCCGTTGGCAGGCTTACTTTGGCGGGTTTACCGATCAGCTCCGGTTCGGATGCAGCAATGTAATTGCCTTTCGAATCTAGAATCGCCATTTCGCTGCCCTGACCAAGCACCACATCCTCGAAACGCTTGTTAATCGATGCGAGGTGAATTTCCATTAAGAGTACGTAAGAGGGTTGATTCGTCAATTTGTCTTTGATTAGACGACTCATACCGATCGACGGCGGTGCCGGCAAAACAGCCAATCCATCAGGTTGTGGCGGAATCCAAAGTGTTTTCCCATCCCTTTCAATGACCTCTTTAAACCATTGTGTTTCTTTTAAAATCTCCGACCGGTTAGCTTGAGCAGTCCCGACATTTACAGCAGATAGCTTAGAATTCAATGGAATTAATATCACACCGCTAATGGAGACGTTTCCCGTCACGTAGTTTCGCAATCTATCCTTGAGCTTGCCTGCAGCTACGGATTTATTATAATCAGAATCGCTAGCCAGCACTTTCCTGACCTGTTCATGAAAATCCTCATCAATCATGATTTGCATGGATAAATCCTCATAAGTCCTAAATATAATATCCAGATTATTAGCGACTTGATTAACCGTTTGAAAGCTTGCTTCCGATACCTTTCCTTCGACGATCTCTTTCGCTTTTGCATAAGCTATTAAGCCAACAGTCATGACACACGCGATAATACTGCAAAAAATAATTGCGAAAAGCTTCATTCCAACGGATTTATACGGATTAGCCAGCTTAGAATCCTTCAACGTTCCAGAAAACGTCTTTGAGGTGTTCGAGTCGGCTTGACTGCCCGTTTGCACTTCAGCATTAACGTCGCCATCTGCTTTCGCAAGCTTTGAACCTATTGAATACGCCAACTTTCTTGCTTGTTTCTTTTCTGAATTTGTCATTGGGAAGATACCGCCTTTATTATTGTCAGTGAAAACACATCCATATCCTTCTAAATTACGTTAAAAAACAGCATATATCTTTTGTTTTTTTTTGATCGTCTATTTCATTTTGATCTGGTTTTAAAATTTAAGCAGAACCTTATGCCGAGCAAACGATGTTTGTGAAGTCCTATACTATTTAAAGTAATCTGTAAACTTTATAGGGTAGGCACCCAATCTAATAAAAGGTAAAGTTTTTGTTGAACCATAATGCAAGCGGTTATGTTCATTGATAGGCGAAAATTAAAAGAAAGCTTAACCGGATTACTATCATAGGAGGGATTATACGATGTTGCTTAAACAGGGAACAGGCGCTTATTATACAGGGAATTATAGGAATCTATTTATGGAATACGGCTATAAGAATGAGGATATCCATGCGCGTGTCGAACAGACGTGGGAGCAGCTGTTTTACGGTGATGAGAGCACGCGGATCTATTTCGAATCCGGAGACGATATGGGCTATTTGCTGGATACCGGAAATATCGATGTCCGCACAGAAGGAATGTCGTATGGGATGATGATGGCCGTCCAGATGGATCGTAAGGATATTTTTGATCGTATCTGGAAATGGACGATGACTTACATGTACATGAACGAAGGCGAAAATGCCGGTTATTTTGCCTGGTCCTGCAATACCGACGGGTCTAGGCGATCAAACGGTCCGGCTCCGGACGGTGAAGAATATTTCGCGCTAGCCCTTTTCTTCGCTTCGCATCGCTGGGGTGATGGCTTGGCGCCATTCGATTACGGAAATCAGGCGCGAAGCCTGCTTCACAGCTGCGTCCATAAGGGTGAAAATAACGATGGCAGCCCAATGTGGGAGCCTTCCAATCAATTGATTAAATTCATACCCAATTGTGATTATTCCGACCCTTCCTACCATTTGCCCCACTTTTACGAGTTGTTTGCACTATGGGCAAATCCGGTTGACCGCATCTTTTGGAAGAAAGCGGCGGATGCGAGCAGGAAGTATTTGAAGCTGTCATGCCATCCCGTTACAGGACTGGCGCCTGAATATGCCCATTATGACGGAACTCCAAACGATGAGCGAGGCTATGGCCATTTTTTCAGCGATTCTTATCGTGTAGCCGCCAATATTGGACTGGATTCTGAATGGTTCGGCGTCGATGAATGGCAGTACGAAGAGGCTAACCGGATTCAAGCGTTTTTCGCGGGTATTGACCCGTCTGATTACAGACGCTATACGATTGCGGGCGAACCGTTTGATGAAAAATCGCTGCATCCCGTTGGTTTATTGGCAACAAATGCGATGGCCTCCCTCGCGGCTCCCGCAGGTCCGAATGCAAAAGCAAGCGTTGACTTGCTATGGAATACCCCTCTTCGCACGGGTGTTCGCCGCTACTACGACAATTGTCTTTATTTGTTCGCTATGCTCGCATTGAGCGGCAATTTCAGGATGTGGATGCCTGAAGAAAACCCTTCGTAATAAGGTTTAGCTGCCTCCGTTCTTCCTATGAAACAAGCTGTTCAGCAATCTTCTTTCCCAGAAAAGGTACTTAGCATTTCGCTGAGTCCCTTTTTTTTTTGCTTTACTGTTTATATATTGAAATTTCATTCGCTGCTGATTTAGATCACCACCATGAATTGACGGGGAAAATGATCAGTTATAATATATGGATGGAGAGTATCTCATTTTTCAATATATAAGAATTTATAAGTTTTCACTTATAAATGTGCTTATATATCTCCGCGAAACGATAGCTTTTGCCACTGAGGACGGCGACAGCCGTTTACGCTTGTATTTTAACAATAATATGATCACCGTATGCCTTGCTATATAGGCAGTGATTTAGGAGGTTATGAGTTGCCTGAGATAGACAATAATTCTGTTAAATTATCCGAAAAAGCTATGAGTCTGCTAGGAGATTGCGAGAAATGTTTTGGCCTGTGCTGTGTAGCTCTCCCCTTCTCTGCTTCAGTAGACTTCGCTATTGACAAAGATGCCGGACAGCCTTGCCAAAACCTGCAAGCCGACTTCCGGTGCGGCATTCACAATCGCCTCAGAAAACAAGGCTTTCGAGGCTGCACGGTATACGATTGCTTCGGAGCAGGCCAAAAAGTTTCCTATGTCACCTTTAAAGGTCGCGACTGGCGCAGTACTCCAGAATCAGCCGAATTGATGCTTGAAGTGTTCCAGATTATGCGGCAGCTCCATGAGCTTCTCTATTATTTGACAGAAGCAGTGACATTGCAACCTGCAAGGCCCATTCATGATGATCTTCACGCTGCGCTTGAGGAGGTAGAAAATCTAACTCTACTTAGTCCGGGCTCTATTATTGAGATAGATATTACAGCAAGACGAGCTGAAATCAATGCTCTTCTCCTAAGGACTAGCGAGCTCGTGCGAGCCGATGCCCTGCTTCAGCTGAAAGTGACGGCAAAGCGCCAGAAATCCTATGGCCGAGGAGCTGATCTCATGGGGGCTAATCTCAGAAAAGCAGATCTTAGAGGCGCAAACCTGAGAGGCGCTTATCTTATTGCAGCAGACCTAAGAAGCGCTGATCTTAGAGCAGCTGACCTTATCGGAGCTGATTTCCGTGATGCAGACGTCAGAGGTGCTGACCTCACCGGCAGCATCTTTCTTACCCAATCGCAGCTCAATGCGGCGAAAGGCGATTCCGGTACTAAGCTGCCTAAAGCGTTAACCCGCCCATCACACTGGTCTGCCTAATCTTTTTGAGATATTCATGAGAATGCTCAAGAAAAAAGGCTGATCACATAAAAGTGATCAGCCTTAACAATCGTACCAACATTATCATTCGTTACTCGGAATAGTGAGTTTCTTTGACCAGGTTTTGCCGCCATCCGTTGTTCCATACAATGCAGGGGAAGACAAGCTTGTATCAGCCATCCAGCCTCGATTTTTACTCGTAAACGAAATGACGGACTCAAATCCTTTAATCGTTTTGTGATTTACCCAAGTCTTTCCAACGTCCAATGAACGGCCGACCCCGATAACTTCACCTGCTGGAGAATAACCACCCAGTATCGCTGCTCCATCAACCAGCTCCAAATTGCTGGAATGACCGCCAGGTGAAGCGGGCCCTACTTGAACAACGCCGACTGCTCCTCCCGGCGCAGCTCCGCCTCCGGCTGTGGATTGGCTTATCACCTTGCGCCAGCTTAATCCGTTATCAGAAGAAGCGTACAGCGAATAGGATTGCTGAGACATCCCGAAGCCTCCGTTAAATCTCGCCCAGACCTGACTGCCGTTAGTGTAAATTCCACCCCCGCTGACCTCACTTGATTTCACGGTTAGTTTTGTTGACCAATTCACGCCGCCATCCGTTGTTCTGGAAAGCTTGTAGCCAAACCCAGGTACAATGATTAGTGCCCAGCCATGCTTCACGTCAGCAAATTCTGCGTAACGGGTATTAGCAGGTGTTGAGATTTTCGTCCATGTTTTTCCGCCTGTCGATGTTTTGTAAGCAAATGCCCTTGTATAACCGAAGCCGTTTTTCGTATCTGTAAACTTAATCCGTTCCAGCGCGAGAGAACCCATTGGAATTTTTGTAAAGCTGCTTCCGCCGTCTGTCGTATGAATTAAAGCATTTGTTCCCGCAGAAGAGGATTTCGCCAACGCCCATCCGGTCGTATTGGATATAAAATCAAGCTGGGTAAACTGCCACGTACCCTTGTAGATCGACTGCCAGGATGAGCCTGTATCCGAGGTGCCAATTAGAAAACCGTTACCTGCTGCACGACCTGTGGTCGCGTTTAGAAATTCAATATCGCTGAAGTGGTAAGTTGAATCTCCGGCGGGCGTACCTATAAATAAATCTTTGGCACTAGCTGCTCCCGCAGCATGCGAAAGTGGAATCGTCCCAGTGATTCCAATGGCAAGCACCGCTGCTATAATTCCTGATTTTAGTTTCAATGATCTCATTTTTTTCCTCCTGCCTCTCCGTTGTAGTTTAGACATGTATACAACAAAATACCCTTCTTGGATCCAAACGAATCCGAAGGGTATAAGGTTGCTTAACGGGAGGAACAGAAAGAAAAAGATTCATCTCGGAAAGTTAAGCAGGATAGAAGTCACTTGTTCATTAACTTCCAAGCTTCCTTCGCACTGGATAAAGCATGTTGAAATTAAAGGTCTCGATAGCTTGATAAGGGATCGTCAAAGCGTTTAGCGGTTCCATGGGTACGGTCTCCATGCCGAGTACGCCCTGTCGACGATCAAGCTCATAGTCCTTCGACTGCTCTAGCCACGAGAACATGGTTTCATAAACACGCCACATATGCGCTTCGTTCCCAAGCACGCGGGCGCTCGCACACAATCCTCCGCTTACCTCCAGCTTCTCGACGACTTCCGGCACCGAACCGAACTCGCGAACCTCCAGGCCAACCCATAGCGTATCGACCTCCTTGTTCCATTGCTGCTGTGGGATGAATACATAAGCTTTCGGGCCAGCTGCCAAACGCGCATCATCGAGAGATATATGTTTTGTAAGCATGCTCCACGCGACTCTGGTTCCGCTCTTGTCCGGTGTCATGCTTGTCCGAACTGCCAACGCTTTAAAAGGCGCAACCTCTACCAAATCAACAACAATGGACTCTTGCATACGAACCGTCTCCTATTCTATTTCGCCCGTATTGGAAAATATAAGTCAATCTCGGAATTCGGATCGCCTGGCTGCGTATAACGCTGGTCATAAAATTCAAATTCGTATTTGCCTGTGTGTATGCCCCCGTCATATTCGTAGGTACTGCTTGGCAGCCAATGTCCCCAGAATTGCATGAAAGCATCGCTTATCCCGTCAAGCTGTCCTCGAAAAGTAAGCACAGCATAACGCGCAGCTGGTACTTCAATGCTTATCATGCCCTCAGGAATGTCACCATCCTGATTAATTTGTACGGAAGCGGTATAGTCGAACGGAGCTCCCGGCGGATTGTCTGGATTTTGCAGCATTAATCCAAAGCTGCGCCAGCCCAGCTGGCCTTGTATTTCCGGTATGCGGCTGCCGAATCGTGCCCAAAGCTTGGCAATGGCGTTTTCAGAGGCGGGCAATGAAGAATCAAAATGAATGGTCTCGGTGATGCCAACAACGTGAAAGGCAGGTTTCTCGATGATTTTGGTTTCAATAATCATAATCGATCCATCTCTCCTTAATCTAAACTGATTGATTCGGCTTTCATATGATGCATTTCCATATTACCACATTATGGTATAGGGTTTATGTTCTATTTCTGCCCATTGGCCATAAAACAAGACCAACCCGCAAAGGGATTGGTCTTGTTCCGCAAATCACACCCGTCAAGGCGTTGTATAAATTTCAGGCTTGGGCGAGGAAGACATCCCGTTTCCTAAAAAGTAACCCGTATGAGGCGGCTGATTATAGGCCACATTTTGCCATGCAATGGATAAACGATATACCGGATCATGCATCAGAGTATGGATTTTGGAGCTGGTGACATACGTGGTTGTATAAATTCGCAGCGCAGAATTATCCGATTTACGCCAAATTATTTCCTCACGCCAATCACCTAGCAAATCGGCCTGCAGGGATGGCGTTGCTTTTGTTCCGTTATTGGAGGCCACGCTTACTCCTGTCAACAAATTACTGGATTGATTCGCTGCCGGATTCCACTTATCGACCTTAATGCCGTCAAGAAGCTCCCGTGATAAATCACCATCCCACCATATGCCAAAATTGATCGATGGCGTGGAGGTGCTGATTTTGGCGCCAGTAATTGAATATAAACCAACGCTGTTGCTCGCCCATACCTCAGCACCCGGATAATTCGGGTCAATATCCGCTGCCATGCCTCGGCCTGTATCTTGACCAGTCTGAACTCCCCAGAGGATCGAGCCCGTTCCAGCATCCCATACCGCGGCCCCATATGGCGAGCTAGTGCTTTCCATTACCTTAAATACTTCCATTCCGGATCGATTGGGGTTTAAATCGCTGACATGAAGGGCATCCCCATGACCTAGATTGGTATTATATAACAATGAGCCATTGTCATTAATCGTTAGAGCGCCATAAACGATTTCATCCTTACCGTCACTATCCACATCGGCCACGCTCAAGCTATGATTTCCTTGGCCTGCTGTTCCCCCATTCGTAGAGCTGTTGCTGTCGAAGGTCCATTTTCTCGTTAAGCTTCCGTTTCTCCAGTCAAAAGCAACCACCACGGTACGCGTATAATAGCCTCTTGCCATAATGATGCTTGGCCGCACGCCGTCAATGTAAGCTACGCCAGCTAGAAAACGATCCACGCGGTTGCCGTAATTATCGCCCCAGCTGGAAACGGTGCCTCTTGGTGGCACATAATCAATCGTGGTGAGCGCTTTCCCCGTTTGTCCCGAGAAAACGGTCAAAAACTCCGGACCTGACAAAATATAACCGCTCGAATTACGATAATCCGCGCTTCCGCTGCCTATCGTAACCCCAGTTCCGTCAATCGTGCCGTCAGCCGTTTTGGTAACGATCTCGGCTTTGCCGTCTCCGTCGAAATCATATACCAAAAATTGCGTATAATGAGCGCCGGCTCGGATATTGAGCCCGAGATCAATTCGCCATAGCCGGGTACCGTTCAGCTCATAAGCATCCAAATAAACATTGCCTGTGTATCCGCTTTGCGAGTTATCTTTGGCATTCGAAGGGTCCCACTTCATAACAATTTCATAATCCCCGTCACCGTCCAAATCGCCAACGCTGGCATCATTGGCGTTATAAGTGTAGCTCACCCCATCCGGCGTCGTCCCTCCAGCGGGCTGCTGGATCGGAACATCCAAATAAGAATTGCTCCAGACACTTGCCGCTGGTGAAGCAGCCTGCTCCGTACCATTCACGATGGCTCGTACCGAATAACTCGAAGAGGAAGTACCAGCCGTATCCTGATAGTTAGTGCTGTTCGTGATCGGAGCTGCGTTTATCTTCGTTCCATTGCGATATAAGTTAAATGATACGGATAAATCCTCCGTGCCGAGCAGTCTCCAGCTTACAAATACGCCGCTGGCTACCTTCACGGCGACTACGCCTCGGTTTAGCTTCTCGGCTTGTCGCGCCGCGGCGGCATGAACCGTCTGATCAGGTATAACGGTTGGCATGAGCAACGTAAGCACAAACATAACGATAGCCGCGGAACGCAGCAAATGATGCAATTTTATACACATTTTCATTCCTCCAATCACTTTTTGATCTCAAAAGAAAACGCTTACCATGAAGGGGTCGCAGCCGCCTTATTCACCTCCCCACTATGAAATAGAGTCCACAGAGACTGGTTAGTCCAATGCCGTCAACCTCATTATTGACGCACTTTATTCGAATGCCTACATTAAAAATCAGATATCTTGTTCGAAAATCAGACTTTTTAGTTGATTTCTAAAATGTCCAAATTTTTATATAAAGTGAAAATTGCACTAAACAAAATAAAGCAGTCCCTTCAGCAAGGACTGCTTTATTCATTAAGTATTAAACTGTCTGAGTATGCTTCTCACGAGCGATCTGCGTTGCTTCGACCATGTTCCGCAATGATTCAACCGTTTCCTCGTAACCGCGAGTTTTGAGTCCGCAATCTGGGTTTATCCAGAACAGCTTTGGATCGAGTACGCGTAAAGCGCGGTCAATCATACTCGTCATTTCCTCTACGCGGGGAATACGGGGACTATGGATATCGTATACGCCCAAACCGATGCCAAGCTTGTACGTGTTCAGCTCAAAGCTGTGAATTAGCTCGCCGTGACTGCGTGAGGTTTCAATCGAGATAACATCGGCGTCCATATCCTCGATGGAATCAATCATGTCATGGAACTCGCAATAACACATATGCGTATGGATTTGCGTCGTATCCTGAACCGTGCACGTCGTCATCCGGAAAGCTTTGACAGCCCATGCGAGATAATTGGCTTGGTCTTCTTCCTTAAGCGGCAAGCCCTCGCGGACGGCTGGCTCATCGACTTGAATCATGCCGATTCCTGCCTGCTCAAGCGCCTCTACTTCTTGTCTTAGCGCATAAGCGAGCTGGTATGCAATTTGCTCACGGGAAATATCATCGCGGACGAACGACCAATTCATAATGGTAATCGGACCTGTCAGCATACCTTTAACGGGACGATCTGTTTTCGACTGCGCATATTTCGTTTCCTCAACCGTCATTGCTTCCTCAAAGGCTACATCTCCAAAAATAATTGGCGGTTTCACACAGCGGGATCCATAAGACTGTACCCAACCATATTGCGTAAACGCGAAGCCCGCAAGCTTCTCACCAAAGAATTCAACCATATCTGTGCGCTCAAATTCGCCATGCACTAGCACGTCAAGCCCGATTTCCTCTTGCAGTTTAATCCAAAGATCGATTTGATCACGGATATATCCAGCATATTGCTCATCGTTCCATTCACCCTTGCGCCATTGCTGGCGGGCTTTACGAACCTCAGCAGATTGCGGGAAGCTTCCGATGGTTGTCGTTGGGAAAATTGGCAGCTGCCATTTCTGCTGCTGCGCTGCATGACGTTCAGAGAAAGGCAGGCTGCGCTCAGGATGCTTAGAGCTAATCGCGGCAACAGCCTGCTGGATGTCGCTTCGATTACGCTCGCCTGATTGCTTCAATGCTTGAACGGCACGTTTATTTTCGGCAAGCTCACCCTCAAACTCAGTCGCGCCTTGCGTTATGGCTTTCGTGAGAAGAACTAGTTCTTCCAGCTTCTCATCCGCAAATGCGAGAGCCTCCTGCAGTTCTTTTTCAAGCTTCTGCTCATTTTTCACGGTTACCGGAACATGCAGCAAGCTGCATGAAGACTGCACGATCAGTTGGTTATCTGTTACGAGTTCAGTAAGCTCAGCGATAAGTGCGAGTTTTTCGCGAAGTGAAGCTTTCCAGATTCCGCGGCCATCGATAACTCCTGCACCCAAAACCTTGTCTTCAGGGAAGCCCAGCGTTTTAATGGAGGATAGATTGCTGGATAAGCCATGAACGAAATCCAAGCCTATACCTTTGACTGGCAGCGAGACAATCTCATTGTAGTTCTCTACTGATTCAAAGTAGGTTTGCAGCATAATATTCAATCCTGGTGCGGCTGCCGCAAACGCCTCATAGATGGTTTTTAGTCTAGCCAAGTCGTCCGCGCTTACTTTCGTAACGAGTATCGGTTCGTCAATTTGTACCCATTGCACGCCTTCGGCAGCAAGCTCTTGAAGAATTTGTATATAAAGCGGAAGCAATCGTCCGAGCCATGCATCTGTTTCTGCTTTGTTATAGCCTTTGGACAGCTTCAGAAAAGTTAACGGTCCGACGATTACTGGTTTGCCCTCGATACCAAGCTTTTCCTTCGCTTCACGATAAGCAAGCAATGGTTTATTTTCGGTAAGTACTGGGGCTGCACCATCCAGCTCAGGCACAATGTAGTGATAATTGGTGTTAAACCATTTGGTCATTTCACTTGCTGTAGCATCCTTCGTTCCACGGGCAATGCCGTAATAAAGTGACAAGGGAACGGCACCGCCTGCATATGGAAAGCGTTTCGGAATAATGCCAAACATTGCTGCGGTATCGAGTATATGATCGTAATAGCTGAAGTCATTGACCGCGATTAGGTCAATTCCTTTCTCTTTTTGCTTGCGCAAATGGTTTAAACGAATCTCTTGCAGCTGAAGGTGGAATTCCGACTCTTCCAGCTTTCCTGACCAAAACGCTTCGAGCGCCTTCTTCCATTCTCTATCTGCACCTATACGTGGATATCCCAAAACACTGCTTTTTATCATCTTGTAAGCTCCTCTGCAACTTGTTACAAGAAAGATAACACGGATTCGCAGGTATAGCGTAACTGGATTAAACTATATCCAGTCATAGCCTTTGGCTATATCCAAGCTTTTATAGGGGAATTGCTTCTTTGAGCGCTTCGATATATGCGGTCCCGAGCTTCGAAAGTGAAGCGTTTTTATGGGAAATCCATCCGACATTTATCGTTTCCTCGCAATCCAAAGGCACTGGTATGATTTCATTTCCATTCAAATCAGCGCTTAATACACCTGTCGATATGGTATATCCGTTTAACCCAATTAACAGATTGAATAGCGTTGCGCGGTCATTTACCCGAATGCTTTTCTTATGTGACATCGTGCTGAGAATTTCCTCCGAAAAGTGAAACGAGTTATACTCCCCTTGGTCAAAGGAGAGGTATGGATAATTTTGCAGCTGGTCAATGGTCACGATGGATTGTTTGGCGAGCGGATTCTTAATACTGATAAAAATATGCGGCTTTGCCGTCAACAAGCTGTTAAACTGTAAATTTGCGGTTTTGAGCAGTTTATTGATAACTTTCCCATTAAACTCATTCAGATATAAGATTCCGATCTCGCTGCGCATGTTTTTGACGTCTTCAATAATTTCATAAGTTTTGGTCTCGCGCAATGAAAGCTCATATTCATCCTGACCGAATTCCTGGATCAAACTTACAAAAGCATTAACCGCAAAGGCATAATGCTGAGTCGAAACCGAAAAATGCTGCGGTGACGGCTTGGCATTGAGGTACCTGCTCTCCAGTAATTCCGCTTGCTCGACAACCTGCCTCGCATAGCTTAAGAATTCAACGCCTTCCTTCGAAAGTGAGATTCCTTTATTGGATCTCTCGAATATGGCAAGCTGCATCTCATCTTCTAAATCCTTGATTGCATTGGATAGGCTTGGCTGCGAAATAAACAAGCGCTTAGCCGCTTCGTTAATGGAGCCTCTGTTTGCAACTTCTATCACATATTTTAATTGCTGAAGAGTCATTAATATACGTCCTCTCTAAACTTGTATATAGAAAATGGACGCGGCAGCATCCATTCTTCTTGTTATAGATTTACTTTCTAATCGTTTGAAATTTCTCCAGCGCGCCGGAAATGGCGCCGAGAGTGAGCGGTTTACTGAGGTAGTCGTCCATTCCCGCGGTTAAGTATTTTTCGCGGTCGCCAATTAAGGCATTCGATGTTACTGCGATAATGTACGGACAAACATTGGGAGCCAAGGTCTCTTTCAGCACCTTCGTTGCTTCCAATCCGTTCATTTCAGGCATTTCTATGTCCATAAAAATAATATCATACGACGCATAGGCCAAAGCTTGAATCACTTCATTTCCGTTTCCGGCGGTACTGGCTGAATAACCGAGCTTGTCCAGCATTTTTATTAATACCAGTTGATTGATTTCATTATCTTCCGCAATCAAAACTTTTAATGCCTCTGCGTCCATTTGATCGTCCAAGTTCGTCATTTCCTGCCGCACGGAATCTTTTCGGGTTTCCTTACGGAAGTAAACGTTAAATCGAAAGGTTGCGCCGGTTTCATCAACAGATTCTGCCCAAATTTGTCCATCCATGAGCTCCACAAGCCTTTTGCTGATAGCTAAGCCGAGCCCGCTGCCCTCTTGCTTGCGGGTCATAAAATGCTCTAATTGATAAAATGGATCAAATAAATGCTCATGTTTTTCTGCAGGAATCCCAATGCCGCTATCATTTATTGTGAACTGGCACCGTACCCGGTCTTTGTCAGCGGATATATTTTGCACGGATACGGTAACGCTTCCGTAAAAAGTGAATTTAACCGCGTTGCTAACAAGGTTGATTAGTACCTGTCTAAGACGGTTGGAATCGCCATTTACAATTTCGGGAACATCCGCGTCAACATTTACGTTCAATTTCAAGTTCTTCTCAAGCGCTTTGTGATAAAAAATATCAAGCGTCTCTGCGATAATTTCTCTAATTTGAAACGGTTCATTCATCAATACTGTCTTGCCGGATTCAATTTTCGATAAGTCTAAAATATCGTTGATGAGGGCAAGCAGAGCTTCACCGCTCTTGTTAATAATCTTCACATATTCTGTTTGCTGCTCGTCAAGTTGAGTCGTCTGGAGCAGTAAATCGGTCATGCCGATAACGCCGTTCATCGGTGTTCGGATTTCATGACTCATCATGGCCAAAAACTCGCTTTTTGCTTTGTTCATTTTCTCTGCTGCTTCTTTCGCAATTAACAGCTTTTTTTGTTCGGTAATATCTTTGGCAATAATGTAATAACCGACTGTTTCCTTATTGACTATAATAGGCGCAATCGTAGTTAAGACCTCGACGAAATGACCGAATTTATGTTTAAACTTATTAATATTTCTTTCAACTAAAACATGGTCCTTGGATTCCGATAATATTTTAATAAGATTATCCTCACCGATAAATGTTGAAATACTCATCCCAACCATATGTTTAATAGGGAATCCTATGAGGTGTTCCGCGACTGCGTTGCTATTAATAATACAGCCTTTCAAATCAAGGGATATGATGGCATCATGGTTGTATTTTTTTAAGGAGGTATAACGTTGAACGCTTTCTTCCAACGATAACTCCACTTTTTTGCGTTCTGTGATATCTTGCGTTGTTCCTAGTACTTTTACCGGAGAGCCGTTTTCGTCAAACTTAACGGAGATGCGAATATTTAAATACTTAATAGATTGATCGGGCTGTAAATTTCGGAATTCGTAATTAAATTCCTCCCCTTTCATTGCATCCATAAAGCAATCCCGATAACGCTGTTGATCTTCGGGGTGAATGAGTTGGATGAGATCATCGTTCGAGATTAAGTGATTACTGCTTCTATTGAAGATTTTATAACAATACTCGGACATGGTAACCTTATCATTAGGAATATCCCACTCCCAACTCCCAAGAGACGCAATATCTTGTGCTTCATTCAAGTTGTCCTCATAATTTTTCCGTTCGGTAATATCACGTCCGATACCTATTACTTTCTGGACGCTTCCCTGTTCATCTCTAATGGTAGTGAATGTAGTTTCAAACCATATATATCGACCGTCTTGATGGCGTACGCGATAAGTTATAACATCGTTATCCATATAGGTTGATGTTAACATTTCTTTCAAATCATCTGGATGGTAGTACTCGAAATTATTTTTCCCAATGAGATCTTCTGGCTCATACCCTAGCAAATCACGGACAGAAGGCGAAATATATTGGGTAACGCCATCTGGGGTGTTATAGGATATAAGGTCAAGTACATTGCAGGCAATAAGATCATGAAGCTCCTTCGTTTCCAGCAATTCAAGCTCGATCGCCTTTTTCTCTGAGATATCAATAATATGAGTAATAAAATATAAAGGGTTTTGATTGGTTTCATCATGAACTAAGGAAACATGAATAGAAGCCCATACGGTATCTCCGCTTTTATGTATGCATCTTTTTTCTGTTTTGTAAAAAGTGGATCCGCCGTTTAAAGCTTCTCTTCTAAAATCCAGATTTGCTTCAATATCATCGGGATGCGTGATGTCCATGAAGCTTTTGTCCCTTAATTCCTCTTCCGAATAACCTAGGATTTCACAAGCAAGGGGATTGGCATTTAGTAATCTTCCCTCTGGCGACACCAAGGCAATGCCAATTGGAGCATGCGTATAGAGCTGTGCAAAGACATCATGCCGTTCGTTCATATTTAGCAAACAAAGCCCCTCCAATCGGGAGTATCCCTTTATATGAATACCAATTGATTTAATACTTTCTAGTATACTTACTTTAAATGAATGTAAAAGAAAATTAAAGCCATTAATCATTTAATCATTTTATTAATAAGTCACATGTTATTCGAGGAACAAAAGAGTGTATAATTTTAATGGTGATAGCTGGAAGGAGCGAAATAAATGAGCCAAAAGCATTTTGATATTTGGGGAGATATTACAATCGTCATTTCACCCTCTTTGAAAATTAGAAATGTCAACAAATCTATTTTCAATTTCCTCCTATTCACTGAAGAAGAGTTAATCGGAAACCAGATCCAAAGCATTCTTCCGGAATACCCGTTGGAGCAGCTGATATCGGGTGATTCTGAATATATACCCTATCGTGATACTTTCCTCATTAATAAAAACGGAGACCGTTTTCCTATCTCTGTCTCAGCTTCTTCCATCAAGGATGAGGATGGCAGTCTGCTCGCGCTAGTGCTCCTTTTACACGAAGTTAGCGGCAGAAACCAGAAGAAAGCAACACTTGCCGATATGGAAAACAGATATCGTTCCTTAACCGATAACGCCTTGGATGCGGTCATTGTTATGAATCACGACGGTATGGTTATCGAATGGAACCTTCAAGCAGAAGCCCAGTTCGGTTGGTTATCAGAGGAAGCTATCGGGAGTAATCTTGCCAATCTGATAATCCCCCCAGCTATGCGTGAAAGACATCAGCAAGGACTAAACCGATTTATACAGACTAGAGAACGACGTATCCTTAACAAAAGGATTGAACTGTCAGCTCTTCATCGCGAGGGTTATCTTATTCCTGTTGAATTGACCGTATCCCCCATACCATGGGGAGATACCTATATCTTCAGCGCATTCGTAAGGGATATTACATCACGAAAGCTCTCTGAGAGGGAACTTGTACAGGCGAAAGAAGCAGCTGAAGCGGCCGCGCGTTCCAAGAGTCTCTTCCTCGCAACGATGAGCCATGAAATAAGGACTCCCTTGAATGGGATCGTGGGTATGACGCAGTTGTTAAAGGATACGGAACTATCCTCTGAACAACAAATGTATATGGAGCATATTTCAAAAAGCGAAAACGCTTTACTCGCGATCATCAACGATATTCTGGATTTCACCAAAATCGATTCAGGAAATGTTGAATTGGAATGGCTGCCTTTTAATCTAGCCGTTTGCATTGAAGAAACCTTTGATCTGCTATCCGGTTTGGCTGCAGATAAACGCTTAGATTTGAAATATGTATTGGATCCGGATTTGCCGCAAAAAGTCGTGGGCGATATGACTAGATTAAGACAAATTCTCATCAATTTGATAGGGAATGCAATCAAATTCACTAATACCGGCGGCGTTTCTTTACGTGTTGATTTAACGGAACGAATCGATCCGAATCAATATCAGCTGCTTTTTACAGTGATAGATACAGGGATCGGTATTCCAAGCGATCAAATGGGATTGTTATTCAAGCCCTTTTCGCAATTAGATTCCTCTACTACCCGGAAATTTGGAGGAACCGGCTTAGGTCTTGCTATATGCAAGAACCTTGTTGAGCTTATGGGCGGAGAAATTTGGGCTCAGCCTGTTCAACAAGGAGCAACCTTCGTTTTCACCATTACAACACATTCAGCAGACAGCTGGACCAGCCAACAAGAATTGGCAGCGTTTGACGCAGCTAGCGATCGGAGCTCTATTCGAGTCCTGATTGCGGAGGATAATGAGATTAATCAGAAGGTGCTTATTCATTTATTGCAGAAAGAAGGAATAAACGCAGATGTCGTAACGAATGGCTTAGAAGTATTGGAAGCATTCGAATTGAAAGCATACGATCTTGTGTTGATGGATATCCAAATGCCGATTATGGATGGCATAGAAGCAACCCAAACCATCAGACAAACCTTTTCAAAAGAAAAACAGCCTAAAATCATTGCCGTTACCTCAAATGCTTTCACGGAAGACAAAGAAAAATGTATGGCGGCAGGAATGGACGGTTATATAAGTAAACCCATTCGACGGACTGAATTGCTAAGCGCATTGAATAATATTTTGTAATAATACCCCCGCAGCGCAAGTGTCATAACCGAAGCAGTGAACGGAGCCATCGATGCTTTATGTGAAAAAACACCGAAAAGTATCGCCAGTTCATCCCGTATGCCCCTTTCGAATCAATATTTTACTCATCGCTATTATTACCAACGCTGCCGTATTCTGAATCCTTATTGACCTGTACATGAAAAAAGAGGAAGAGCATAGATACGCTCTCTTCCTCCGCCTAGCTTTATATAAAAAGTGGATTACACCTTAATTTGGGCTTCAACAGCATGTTCAAGCCATATATCCTTAAAATCGATCCAGCCGAGCGAATTTACGCCTACCCCTTTTATGTTTGRATTATAGAAGGTGTTCAGTTTCTTATGGAGCAGAAAGAGGACAAGTGTGTCCTCCCTTAGCTTATTTTCAATTTCAAGCAGATGACTCCAGCGTTCCTCCGCCGTTTGGCAAGCCAATGCTTCATCAATTTTATCCTTTACCCAGCCGCGGAGACTCGGATCCAAATGTTCTCTAAGAAAGTTTCCGGTCTGCTCATAAAGCTCGATTAAACAAACCTCATCCTCCGCAAATACGACGCAATATAAGAGACAATCCGCGCTTTGGAGTACGTCCGGCTCTCTAATCGATTCCCAGGTCTCGACTTGCACGATAATGTTGATTCCAAAGTCAGCCAGATGACACTTCAGCCACAAAGCATCCTGCTCATGAATACCATATGTGCAGATCTGTATCGTTGAGCCGTCATAACCGGATTCCTCAATCAGCTGGGCGGCAAGCTCGAATTCGCATTGATCCTGCCAATTCGCCGATAAATCGTTCGGATGAAATCCTCTTGCGGGATACATGCGATCCTCACCCAGCTCTCGGATCATGCGGGTACGGTCAACAAGAAGATCAACCGCTCTCCGAAAGGCAGGAGACTGCTGCGGTCCTTCTTTCCCCATATTCCAAGTCAATAGGCTGCAGCCATTGCATACCGATTCGATTTTCTGCCACCCTTGCTCGGGCCTAATATCTCTTAAGTCATGGTCAACCAACAGCTGCTCCCAGCTTTTTGAATATTCAATCGTATCCTCCGGCATCATGACAATGACAACACCGTCAAGATGGGCCCGCTCTCCATAATAATTCGGATTAACCTGCATCGTAAATCGGTCCGCCGTCCATTCTGCGAACTTAAACGGCCCCGTACCGATAGGATGCTTCCAGAATTGTTCATCTTGATCAACCAGATCATGAGGCACGATCGATAGACCGGGTGCACAAAGGAATCTCGGGAACAACCAATTAGGCTTCTCCAATATTATTTTCACGGTCCGCTGGTTCTTTGCTTCAATCGCTGTGATCGAGCGGACAAACCAGCCTGAAGCGCTGCTGCCGCGCAGTCGATTAAGTGTATAAACGACATCCTCAGCGACGAGCTCCCTGCCGTGATGAAACAGAGCTCCTTTGCGAAGATGGAAGGTCCATTCCCTTCCGCTTGCATCATGCTCCCAGGCGTGAGCCAGCGCAGGCACGATCCTCGCTTTTTCACGGTCATATTGAACCAAACAATCAAACAGCTGCTTGATCATATGCGCGCTGAAAGAATAATACAGTTCCTTTGGATCCAGCGTCAAAATCGGCCTGTACACCGGAAGGCGAAGGATATCTGATTCCACTTCGTTTATTTGCTCTGTACGATAACCAAAATGTCCGTTCAGCCATTCGATAAATTCGCTTCTAACATTTGTGCCCGTGCTAAACCTTTCAATCATTTCGAAAGCGTGCTTATATTCGCCTTTCAACGCCATCTGCTGAGCGAGTGCAAGCAGTTCCTTCTCTTTTGCGACGAGGAAGGTAATTTGTGATCGATTTCCGCGCCCTCTCCCTGCGATCCATTCGATTAAGCCCTCCTCTTCCAGCTTTCTTAGGATGAGCTTCACATTTCGCGGTGTGCAATATAAGGTTTCGGCCAGCTGATCCAGCGAGACTTCAATCGCATTTCCTGTCCCTTCTGCTCCGGCAAACTTCGTATATAACAATAAATAACGTTCATTCGTAAGCAATAGGCGACCTCCTTGCCTTCAAACTAAAATAAAAGGGGAAATTTATGAGTTTGATTATACTCTTTTTATCCCCTTTTCGCGACCGCATAATAAAGACATAAGAAACACATTGTCGAAGGAGGAAACGAACATGCTGGTAAATCATTATATTGCCGAAAAATTGTGGGAAGACCATGAACGAGAATGGGAAGTTAGGGTGCGAAGAGGAGAATTTGTTGAAGGGGATCAGCCTAAAGCATCTTTTTTCAGAAGATTATTCTCCAGCCGAAGGATTGCAGATACAGCGAAGGAGGATTCGCATGATGCCTCCGCATCTCGCTGAAAAATAAAAAGGCTAGTCTCTTTATAGGAGATTAGCCTTTTTGATTGTTATATTAGTCATCCAGCAATGATTTCACAAATCGCAGCGCATATAAAATGATGTTGACCAAATCAAGATAGATATTGACGACCATCAATGGAATTTCGCTCTCATCGAAGCCTTCCTTGGACATCCGGCTGAAATCATACAACGTATAGCCGATGAATATTAGCAAGCCAAAGCCTGCATACACCGTCTCCATGACGCCTACAAACGGAACGAAAAACTGAATGAGCCCAAGTACGATAAGACCGATTAACGAGGCGAATAGAAATCCGCCAAGGAATCGAAAATCCTCTTTCGAATAGGTCGCGTAGATGGCTAAACCGGCATACACCAGTACGGCAACAGCTACGGTTTGAAAGACGACTGCGGTACCGATCGTGGCGATGTAATAACCAATGGCAAACTGCAGCGTGGCTCCCGATACAACCATGAAGGCGTACATTAACGAATACCCGACAACTTTTGATTTGCGCAAAAACATAATGCCGATAATTAAAGCAAGTTCTACTACAAACAATGGGATTCTTGCGGAAGCGGGCAGCAGCGTCCCTAAGTACATCCCGCCGATGGAAACAAGCAAAGCAAAGAAAAAGGTTAACATTAGCTTTTGCATGGGCTTGCCATAACCGCTTGATTGACTATAGCTCATTTTCTCTTTCTCCTCGTAACAATATGATTTAGTCCCCATAATATCATGAATGTCAGCGATTAAAAAGAGGCATTACAAATCTCAATAGCTTTCAAATAAATGCTGCATATCTTAGCCAGGTCATAGCCACCGTTTAATGAACGGAAGAGTAAGCTGGGGCTTCTTCCGCTTCTGCCGAAGAATCAAGCTTTTTATTCCCCATAAATAGTGCGGCCAGCAGCGCCAGCACTACCGGAACAATCGCCCATGCAAAGGTAGTCACAATAGAGCTGGAAAGAAATTCTGAAAACTGTTTAAGTAAGTCGGCGGGTATAACAGCACGGGTTTCCGGCGAAAGCAGCGCATGCGGATCTTGAAAATTAAGCCCTTCAGGAAGCTGACTGTCAGAACTTATTTTTCCCATTTGACTAGAAAAATGGTGGCTTTGAATGAGTCCGAACATCGTGATCCCCATCGTCATGCCGAGCGAGCGGATGAAATTCAAGGTAGAACCTGCGGACCCTCTCTGCCGGTACGATAAGCCATGTATCGCCGCATTGCTAAGGACGGAGAACGAAGCGCCTATGCCAAGGCCGATAAGTACCATATAGACGGTTACAATCAATCTGGAAGATTCCGCCGTAAGACTGGCAACAAGCCCGACTCCGACAGCTAACAAAATAAGCGTAGGAATCAAAATACTGCGATACGATATTTTGGTCATCAAGCTGCCTCCAAGCGTTGCGGTGATGACGGATCCCACCATCATCGGCAGGAGGACTAGACCGGAATTGGTTGCTGATCCCCCGAGTACGCCTTGAATGAATATTGGGA
Source organism: Paenibacillus sp. 01T443 (assembly GCF_056398325.1). NCBI lineage: Bacteria > Bacillati > Bacillota > Bacilli > Caryophanales > Paenibacillaceae > Paenibacillus > Paenibacillus sp. 01T443. The sequence continues at coordinate 31,860 of NZ_JBFTPE010000028.1, read as the reverse complement.
TATAGACGGATGCTGCGATAAATGCCGCTCCGCTAAAGAGCGCTACCAGGATACTGGATGTATACAGCCTATTTTTGAATAGGCCAAATGAAATAATCGGTTCCTCCGCCCTGCTCTCTGTTATAAGAAATGCCGCCAGCAAAAACGCGAAGCCTCCGAATAAGCTTAAAATAATACCTGAATGCCAAGCTAGCTGCTTGCCTCCAAGCTCTAAAGCAAACATCAGGCATACGATAGCTCCGATGAGCGTAATGGCGCCTAACCAATCGATCGGCTGCTTCGAATGCTCGTGTGATTCTTTGTAAAAGAACGTAACCGTAGCGAAGGAAATAATGCCAAGCGGCAGGTTTATATAGAAAATCCATTGCCAAGCAATATGATCCGTTATAAATGCCCCAAGCAATGGACCGAAAATACTTGATAAACCGAATACCGCGCCAAAGAGTCCTCCCATCTTTCCGCGCTTCTCCAAAGGGACGGCATCGAACAAGATCGTGAATGTGATCGGCACGAGCGCTCCTCCGCCAATTCCTTGAATAGCTCTAAAAATAGCAAGCTCCGTGATCGAACCCGCTGTTCCGCATAGAACCGAGCCAAGCATAAAGACGATAATCCCAAAAATAAAAAACTTCTTTCGGCCGTACATATCGGAAAGTTTCCCGAAAATCGGCATACCAGCCATCTCTGCCACCATGTAAGCTGAGGTTACCCAAATAAATTTATCCATGCCTCCGAGTTCGCCCACGATATTTCCCATTGCAGTGGCCACGATCGTATTGTCCATCGATGCCATTAGAATGCCGAGAAGCAACCCTGCAATAACAAGGGATAGGCTGCTTTTTTGCYGCTGTTTCACTGATAAACACTTCCTTTTCCATTTCGGATTTCTTGATATCAGTGTAATAAAAAAAGTATGACACCTGAGTGTCATACTTCGGAATAACGTTTTATCATTTTTTCAAGCTTGGCTTTGACCTTCTCGCGCAGCTCTTTTGGTTCAACTACGGTAACGCCTTCACCGAAGCTTAACACGATCGGAATGAACCAGCGCGACTCGGAATAGGCATTGACCATTAAAGATACGGTAAGCGTGCCATCTTCATTAAAACTCTTCTCCGCGCTGTAGAAGAAGTCCATCGCCCTGGCCAAGCAGTCAACGGAGAAATGTAAAACGGCGTTTATTGCGTTTACAGACTGCTGTTGGTATCTTGCGCTGTCTCTCTCAGGCACATGCTTATGTTTTTGAAAATATTCAGTTGATGCAGCCAGATTAGCTATGCGGGGGAGCTTGAATTCACGGTAGTCCTTACGCTCTCTGCAATAACCATACAAATACCAGGCATCATATTTATAGTGCAGACTGATGGGTTCAACGTTACGGTCCTTCCGTTCGCTCTTCGCATTGACATATTCGAAGCGGACCAGCCTGCATTCCGTTATCGCCGTTCTTAATGTACGGAGAGAGTCGTTATAAGCACGGCTTCCGCCGACGTCCATGGTTAAGCTCGGCGTACCGGCATCATGCTGCAGCGTTTGCAGCTTATGTATCGTTTCCTGCGCGCGATCATCATCAAAAACGGTCGACATGCTGTGAAGAATCGTAATAAGCGAGCCGACATCATAGGAGCCCAGCAAGCTTTTGTCCATTTTGTAGGCATCCATGATACCGTAACCGCCATTTACGCCTTGATAGGATACAACCGGGATTCCTGCGGCGCAAATGGCATCGATATCGCGGTAAATCGTGCGCTGGGATACCTTGTATTTATCGGCCAAAGCAGAAGCCGAAAGCACTTCATTGTTCAGCAGCATATAAATCATTGAAATAAGACGTTCCAGCTTCATTTGCTTACGTATTCAAAATGAGCTTTAAGCCTTCGATTTTCAGCTGATCCATACGAATGACCCAATTTTTAATCGTTTCATAGGTTTCATCAGACAATCCGAACTGCTGTTTCATATCTTTCGTAAGCTTTTTCTCATCATCATTATAATCACCGTCAGCGAAAATGAGCAGCAAAATTTCTGCGAAAAAAATATTTTTCAAGTGGTCATCATTCAGGCCGGCGACGATATCGGAAAGCTGCTTTTCAGATGAAAAGGTTACCTCCGAGGGGTTGATTTCCATCTCATTCATATACGATTGAAGATAGCCTTGTTCTTTCTTGTGCACATACCCATCCGCATTAGCTACAAGATGAGCCAACTCTAGAAAAGCTAATTTATGTTCCTTGGATTGYAGAAAATGTAAAAACAAACGGTCCACTCCCTTATTTCAAATAAAATTGATTATTCTCTTATTCGACATCATTAGCGCATTTCCTACATCAATCCGTATTCTTTTCAATTTTGATTGATGTTTAACATTCACATGTTCTTGTTTAATTTTATAGGAAAAGGAGGGTGACCACAAATGACAAGCAATACTCAAATCGTACAATTCGTAAAATGCTTATACAGCAGATTTCGTGATGATGATGTTCCAGCTTTAGGGGCCCAGCTGACGTATTATTTAATTTTATCGTTTTTTCCCTTTTTAATTTTTATGGTCAGCCTGCTTGGCTTTATCGAGCTGTCGGGTGATAGTGTAGTTGCAGAGCTGATTCGCCTTCTTCCATCTGATGCGAGCGAGACGATAAGCGGCATTCTAACGGAAGTGGTAGACAATAGCAGCGGTACCCTTCTCTCATTCGGGATGATCGCAACGATTTGGTCAGCATCTAACGGCATTAACGCCATCGTGAAGGGCCTGAACAAGGCTTACGATGTCAAGGAGCAGCGTCCCTTCTGGAAGGTTAGGGGCATTTCGTTATTAGCGACTGTTTTTCTTGTCGTCGTCATCATGCTGGTGATGCTCATGTTGATTTTCGGCAAAGCAATCGGAGAGTATTTGTTTCAATGGATGAATTATCCCGATGGCTTCCAGTGGATATGGGGGATTTTGAAATATGCCATTCYTATCGCAGCGATGGCAGCTGCCTTCACACTGCTTTATTGGATGGTGCCAAGCAGACGGCTTAGCTTTAAAGAGGCATTGCCTGGCGCCGTTTTTGCTACTTTTGGATGGATCATTACGTCGCTTGCCTTTCAATTTTATATGAACAACTTCGGGAACTATTCCAAAACCTACGGCAGCCTTGGCGGTATGATAATATTATTAATCTGGCTGTACATCAGCTCAATCCTGATTATGCTTGGCGGCGAAATCAATGCTACTTTAGCATCCGCCAAAAACAACCCGCCTCGAAGCAGCGCTGCGAGGCACAGCTTCCGTTTTCCGGCGAGTAACTGCAGCAAGATCAAAATTACGTAAATGCCAAGGAGTCATTAACCTCGTGAGGATTTAGGCATATGCTGATTTATCTGAATACGAGGAGTAGTTATACATGTATCCATATCAACAAGATTGGGTGAGATGGACTTATCCGCATCTCAATATGAATGTTTACCCTGCTTTCGCTAGGTGGACACCTAGACCAAGCGATCAGCTTCTTACCTTTGTTCTGATTCACGGCGCATGGGCTGATACAAGCTTCTGGGATGGTATTGCCTATGAATTGCGTAAGCTGGGGCATACCGTCTATGTACCGGAATACCCGGGACACGGGGCGGATATGAATAAAAATGTCACACACGCGATGCTTACAAAATCAATCGCGGATTATATCGTCTCAAGAAATTTACATGATATTGTCCTTGTCGGACACAGCTTCGGCGGAACGCTCGTTCAGAAGGTGGCGGAGCTGGTTCCGGACCGTTTGAAACGACTTGTTTTTTGGAATGCCTTTGTATTAAACGACGGCGAAATGGTAGTAGATGAGTTCCCCCCTGCTGCTCAAACCCTTTTCGCGCAGCTTAGGGAGAACTCGCCGGATGATACCATTATGCTGCCCTTTCCACTCTTCCGTGAGGCTTTTGTCAATTTAGCGAGTTTAGGCATAGCGGAGCAAATCTACGGCCAAATCCGTCCAGAGCCTGCGAAACCATCTTACGAGAAATTAGATCTCAAAAAATTTTACAGCCTTAGCGTTCCGAGGAGCTACATTTACCTAACGGAGGACAATGTACTGCCACAGTTCAATAGCCAATACGGTTGGCATCCGCATATGTCGAATCGGCTTGGCTTATTCCGGTATATTCAAGGATCGGGCGATCACATGACAACGGCAAAAACGCAGCCTGCCATGCTTGCCCAGAAAATCTATGAAGCCGGAAGAGATTAGACAAGCGTAAACGGCTGTCGCCGTCTTCAGTGGCAAAAGCTATCGTTTCGCGGAGATATATAAGCACATTTATAAGTGAAAACTTATAAATTCTTATATATTGATGAAAAAAAGGTGAGAAGTCATGGATTGACTTCTCACCTTTTTTTGGTATTCCGCAAGCGATTAAATTAAGGTACGAATTGTTGAACGATACGAATGATTTCTCCATCCTTTACGGTCATATGGTAAGGGAAGCCCTTGATATCGAGGTCATCCTCTGTATTCAATAATTCGATGAATTTATCAACGGAAATAGGCTCGTTCCATACGATATCAGCTTCCTCGACATTGCCTGTGCGATTGTAAATTTGCATGAGAACCTCTGCATTTTCAGCTATCGGAAGTTCATGCAGGCTCTCATCGTCATTTATGATGTAATAGCCGTCCGGCGGTCCATCAAGCTCGGAATCCCCTTCCCGCTCCAGGAATTTATCTGCAGCTTGATCACCCTCGTACCAATCAATCTGATCGATAGACAACAGATAGTGTTGATCCTGTTTCTGAACACTCTCGATATATCCGCTTTCCATATCTGGCGTTGGTTCTACCGGCGTATAATCACGGCCTCCCGTCGGCGCAAAGCTAAAGGCCGTGAGACAAGCTATCGCAACCATTGCGATCATTGCATATTTTTTCATAGCGCTGACGCTCCTTCTGTTTGGTGTATATTCGGTGTATATTCTTATTCGTCTTACATATAGAATATAACGCATTTGGGGTGCAATAAGTTACAGAAAAGCTACAAAAAAAATATTAAAAAAAAGAAAAACCTGCGGCGATCGCAGGCATTCGTTTARATGACAAATAGCTCCATAAATTGCTGGACTGGAGTGTTCTCTAACGCGATCTGATTCTGGCAAAGTTCCAAAATCGCTTGCGATTGCTTTGTTGGAAAACGGCTTTTCAAATTGGCTTCGAATTTACGCTCAAGGAGCGGGATGCCTTCGTCCCTTCTCCTCCGATGACCGATTGGATAAGCGATTTCCACCCTTTCCGATGCCGTGCCGTCTTTGAAAAACAGCTGTACGGCATTAGCGATCGAACGTTTATTTTCATCCAAATAGTCTACCGAGAAGGCTGCTTCTTCGACCGTTACCATTTTTTGGCGCAGCTCATCAATACGGGGATCAAGCGATGCAGCATCCTCATAATGATCGGCCGTCAAACTTCCATGAAGCAGCCCAATGGCAACCATATACTGTAGACAATGATCACGGTCAGCCGGGTTATGCAGCGGCCCTGTCTTGTCGATAATGCGCAAAGCAGATTTATGCGTAGTCAGAATGATTTTGTCAATTTCAAGATATCGCTCTGCAGCAACGGAATGTAATCGGATGGCAGCTTCAACTGCGGTTTGTCCATGGAACTCCGCAGGGAACGATATTTTAAATAAAATGTTTTCCATCACGTAAGAATCGAAACCGCGCTTAAGAATCAGTGGATTCCCTTTATTGAGCACATCGTAAAATCCCCATTCCGGCGCTGACATCGCGGAGGGATACCCCATTTCACCGCGAAGCGACATTAGTGATAAACGAACGGCTCGGCTCGTCRCATCCCCGGCAGCCCATGATTTCCGCGTACCCGTATTAGGTGAATGCCGATAAGTGCGAAGCGGGTGCCCATCTATCCAAGCATTAGATAAAGCAGAAGTAATTTCGGCCTGCGTCCCTCCAAGCAGAGCTGTCACGACTGCCGTCGATGCGATCTTAACCAGAATGACATGGTCGAGCCCAATACGGTTAAAGCTGTTTTCCAGCGCAAGAACACCTTGAATCTCATGCGCCTTTATCATAGCGGTGAGCACGTCGCGCATGACTAACGGCGGTTTGCCACCTGCGATATTTATTCTGCTGATATAATCCGCAGCTGCAAGAATGCCTCCTAGATTATCGGACGGATGCCCCCACTCGGCAGCGAGCCAGGTATCGTTGTAATCAAGCCAGCGGATGATACATCCGATATTAAAGGCTGCGGTAACGGGATCCAGCACAAAGGAAGTACCGGGTACGCGAGCGCCGTTCGGCACGACGGTGCCTGGAACGATTGGACCGAGCAGCTTCGTGCATTCCGGATATCGAAGGGCCAGCAGGCCGCAGCCAAGCGTGTCGATGAGACAATGACGAGCCGTCTCGTATGCCTCGGGGCTGTTAATCTTATACTCAGCCGCATAAGAAGCGATATCGACTAGCACCTGGTCAGGCGACGGTTTTATGTTTTGGGACGGGACTGACATGGCATTTGCTTCCTCCTTTATCAGGCTCGTTGATCTATGGACAGCCATGGTGATGGTTCTGGTCCGACATAATCAGCATTTGGACGAATGATCCGATTATGTGCCCGCTGCTCGATAAGATGGGCGACCCATCCGCTTATTCGGGAAATGACGAAAACAGGCGTAAAAAGCGAAGTAGGGATTCCCATTAATCGATAGGCAGATGCGCTGTAGAAGTCCAAATTTGGAAACAGCTTTTTCTCCTGCATCATGATTTGTTCTATTCGTTCGGATATGAAATACAAACTCGAATCCTTCGCTTCGTCGGAGAGCTTTTTTGACCACTGCTTGATGATATCCGATCTTGGATCACACACCGAATAGACGCGATGCCCGAAACCCATAATTAACTTTTTACTTTGCAGCATTTGCAAAATCCCTTTTTCTGCTTCGCTCGGACTATTAAATGCTTCGATGAGCGCCATGGCCGCCTCGTTGGCACCGCCGTGAAGATTTCCCCTTAATGTGCCGATGCCAGTTGTAACCGCCGAGTAAATATCGGATAAGGTTGATCCTGTTACTCTAGCCGCGAAGGTAGAAGCATTGAATTCATGCTCCGCATACAAAATAAGTGAAGCATCCAGTCCTTTTTCATGCAGCTGGTTTGGCGTATGGCCGTGCAGGAGCTGGAGAAAATGGCCTGCGATACTGTCATTTTCCGTCTCCGTATCCAGCCTGAGGCCGCTAGTATGGAAATGATGCCAATAAAGCAGCATGGAGGCACTGCTGGCCAGCAGCCGATCGACAACATGATATTGGTTATGTTCATCGGTCTCGGGCTCTAATGCGCCAAGTGCTGATGCGCCCGTCCGCAATACATCCATCGGATGCGCGGTTCCAGGAAGCTGCTCCAAAATCAAAAGCAAGCCCGAAGGCAGCTTACGAAGTCCTTGCAGTTTTTTCTTGTACTGCCGCAGCTCTGCTAAATTAGGGAGCTTACCATAGATGAGCAAATATGCGGTTTCCTCAAAGGTAGCTTGGCTGGCCAGATCCTCGATCGAATAGCCGCGATAGGATAGGCCTTTACCCTGCTTGCCAACCGTTGAAATTGAGGTTTGCCCGGCAATAATATCGGCGAGCCCGCCCTGTTTCTTAGTCGTCATTGCTGCTTCCCTCCTCCTTGCTGCCATAAAGCTGATCCAGCTTTTTCTCATAGCGGTAATAGTCAAGGAAATCATAGAGCTCTGCTCGTGTTTGCATGCGGCTGATCACGTTTTTTTGTGTACCTTCACCTCTAATCGTCTCATAGACGAGCAGAGCGGCAGCATTCATTGCCCGAAAAGCAGACAAAGGATAAAGTGCCATACTAACGCCCGCTTGCCCCAGCTCTTCAACCGTAAACAGCGGAGTTTGGCCGAACTCGGTAATGTTGGCGAGCACAGGCACCTTGACGGCATCAACAAATGCCCGGTAATCCTCAAGTTTTGTGACCGCCTCCGGAAAAATCATATCGGCTCCGGCCTCTACACATGCACAGGCACGTTCAATTGCTGCAGCTAAACCTTCTGATGCCAATGCATCGGTGCGAGCCATAATGACAAATTGCGAATCCTCTCTTGCATCCGCTGCGGCTTTGATCCGGTCCACCATTTCTCCTTTGCTTACAATCGTTTTGCCCGGGCGGTGTCCGCATCTCTTTGCCGATATTTGATCCTCGATATGAACGCCTGCTGCTCCGGCTCGATTCATTTCCTTGATCGTGCGCGAAATTTGAAAGGCGCCGCCAAAGCCTGTATCCGCATCAACGAGCAGCGGCAGCTCCGACACGCTCGTTATTCGTCTTGCCTCCTCAATGCAATCCTGCAGCGATGTTATGCCAAGGTCAGGCAGACCAAAAGATGCATTTGCAACACCTGCCCCTGATAAATATAAAGCTCGAAATCCGACTTTTTCCGCCATCATGGCGGAATAAGCATTTATGGCACCGGCAATCTGCAGCGGCGTTTCCATTTGCAGCGCCTCGCGCAGCCGCTGACCGGGAGTAGCAGTCATTGCACCACCGCCTTTCATAAATAGAACGGTTATTTAAGCAATTGTCCGCTGATGACAATGCGGTGAATCTCATTCGTTCCCTCATAAATTTGAGTTGCCTTTGCATCGCGAAACAGCCGTTCCATGTTTGATTCCTTCAGGCACCCCTCCATCCCAAACAGCTCAATCGCTGCATTGGTAACCTTAACTGCCGTGTCAGATGCAAACATTTTCGCTGCCGAGGCTTCCTTTGTACAAGGTGAACCATTTTGACGCAAATAAGCGGCACGGTAAACGAGCATTTTTGCCGCTTCGACTTGAGCGGTCATCTCGGCCAGCCTTATATGCTTGTGCTGCAGCGGTTTAGGCCGCTTGCCCGTTTTTTTGACGCTTGGATATAATCGGTCATCCATTTCTTGAAGAGCAGCCTCCGCGATCCCCAGCGCTTGAGCGCCGATGCCGATTCTTCCGCCGTCAAGCGTTCCTTTCGCAATGGAAAACCCTTTTCCCTCCATCCCCAAACGCTGCGTAACTGGAACCTTAAGCTGATCGAAAATCAATTCACAGGTGTTGGAGCCATGAAGTCCCATCTTCTTTTCTCTTCTTCCGATCTTAAAGCCTGGCATATCACGTTCAATAATGAATGAGGAAATGCCATGAGATCCTTTTGCGGAATCAGTCACCGCGAAGGTAATATAGGTATTTGCCGCATCAGCATTCGTAATAAAGACCTTTGTTCCGTTCAAAACGTAATGCTCCCCGTCAAATAATGCTGATGTCCGAATGGCGGCTGCATCCGATCCGGCATTTGGCTCCGTTAAAGCGAATGCGCCTAAGCTTTCGCCGGACGCAAGCTTTGGGACATATTCCGAAATCTGTTCGGCGCTGCCATATTGTAAAATGGGAAAGGTCCCTACGGAAGTATGAACGGACAAAATAACCCCAACTGCCGCACTTATTTTGGACACCTCGTTAATCGCAAGAATGTAGGAAATAAAGTCAGCGCCTGCCCCGTTCCATTGTTTTGGAATAGGAATGCCCATGAATCCATTCAAGGCCATTTTTGAAATTAGTGAATAAGGGAATTCGTCCTGTTGTTCCATGTTGCTTACGACTGGAGCAATCTCTTGCTCCGCAAAATGCCGGACCGCTCTCCGCAGCTCTTCTTGTTCCCGCGTATACCGGAGCTCCATCGTCCTACACCCTCTCCGATGCAACTATCACGCATTTATGAATAACGATAAAACCCGCGTCCGGTCTTCCGCCCCAACCAACCGGCCTGCACGTACTTGCGAAGCAGCGGGCATGGTCTGTATTTTGAATCACCGAAACCAAGGTAAAGTGTCTCCATAATAGCTAAACAGGTATCGAGCCCAATAAAGTCAGCAAGAGTGATAGGGCCCATCGGGTGGTTCATTCCAAGCTTCATTACCTGATCCACGGCTTCAGGCTCCGCTACCCCTTCATAGACGGTATAAATTGCTTCATTAATCATCGGCATTAGAATGCGGTTAGAGACGAAACCAGGAAAATCCTTTACTTCAACGGGCGTTTTCCCTAGCTTATGAGTGAGGTGTTGTATCCTTTCGAACGTCTCATCCGACGTTTCAAGACCTCTGATGATTTCTACTAATGGCATGATTGGAACGGGATTCATGAAATGCATCCCGATCACGAATGAGGCTCTATTGGTCGCTGACCCAAGCTCTGTAATGGAGAGTGATGACGTATTGGACGCCAAAATCGTATCYGGCATACAGATTTGATCTAGCTCAGCGAATATCTTCTGTTTCGTTTCCATTCTTTCGGGAGCAGCTTCAATAACAAGCTCAGCTTCCTGCATGCTGTCAAAATCCGTAACGGGAACAATCCGCTCTAATAGCTGCGAGCGCTGCTCATCCGTTGTTTTCCCCTTGCTTACAAGGCGGTTAAGCGAGGTGCTAATCATCTTGATACCGCGGTCAACCGTGCTTCTATCGAGATCATAAAGCGTTACCTCCATACCGCTTTGGGCAAGTGTTTGGGCGATTCCGCTGCCCATTTGTCCCGCCCCGATCACTGTTGCTTTTTGTATGGCCATCGTTCTCCCTCCGCTTCAGCCATCCACCCGCAAGAGGATCGCATCTCCCTGCGCACCGCCGCTGCAGATCGCGGCAATGCCAAGACCGCCGCCTCGCCGCTTCAATGCTTGAGCTAATGTGAGGACGATCCTTGCACCGCTTGCTCCGATCGGATGCCCAAGGGCAATGGCTCCGCCGTTTATATTGACCTTTTCTTCATCCCATCCGAGTATTTCGCCGCATACCAAAAGAACGGATGCGAATGCTTCGTTTACTTCAAATAAATCAATATCCTTTAGCGCTATGCCCGTTTTCCGCAGAAGCTTCTGAATCGCAAGAGCTGGAGCCTCTGCTAAATGAGGCGCTCGCGTGCCAATCGTGCAGTGGCCGATGATTTTCGCCAGCGGCTCGTAACCGCCGCGAATCGCTTCTTCCTCAGACATGACGATTAGCGCGGCGGCACCATCGTTAACGCCAGGAGCATTCCCCGCCGTAATGGTTCCGTTTGGACCTTGAATCGGCTTAAGCTGAGCCAGCTTCTTTAGGTTCGTGTCGCTGCGAGGGCATTCGTCAAGCGCAATCCGGGTGTTCGCACGTGTCGAAAACGGTTCGATTTCTTCAACGAAAATCCCTGATTCCGCAGCGGAGCATGCACGATAGTGGCTTCTTAGCGCCCATTCATCCTGTTCCGATCGGCTAAAGCCGTATTCCTCGGCAGCTTGATTGCCGTGCGCCGCCATCATGACGTTGTGGAACGGACATAGGAGACCATCGTGAATCAATAAATCAGTGAATTCCGCATTTCCCAGCTTGGCTCCCCATCTTGCCGCTTGGGTAGCAAAAGGCGCCTGGCTCATGCTTTCCATCCCGCCGGCTGCAATGATGTCCGCATCGCCAGCACGAATCATTTGCTCTGCCATCGTGATAGCACGCATGCCTGAAGCACACACTTTATTAATCGTTTCCGCGTTCGAGCTCCAATCAAGTCCAGCGCGAATGGCTGCCTGACGCGCCGGGTTTTGCCCGCTGCCGGCTTGCAGCACCATGCCCATGATGACAATATCTACTTGATCGACTGCAATGCCTGCATGCTTCAGTGCGCCTTGAATTACCGCCGCTCCCAGTTCGGCGGCCTCCATCTCCTTGAAGCTGCCTCCAAATTTTCCGAACGCGGTTCGCTTTCCTCCGACAATGACAGCTTGGCGCATAATGGACCGCCCCCTATTTGTCCAGCAGGTGAGATAAACAATCATAGTCTATTCCGCCAGTCCCCAGCTCCGATTCCAAGCATTTTGCGTCCCGTAAAAAACGCTCCATTCGGTATTCCTGCATATAGCCGTAACCGCCAAACACCTGAATGGCTTCTATGGCTGCAGCAACTGCGCACTCGGCCGAGAATTTACGGGCGATTGCCGCTTCCCTGCCGCATTCTAAGCCAGCGTCCTTGCGCCATGCAGCCTGATAGGTAAGCAGGCGTGCAGCTTCAAGCCGTGTCCACATATCTGCAAGCTTAAAAGATATGCCTTGCTGCTTACCGATCAGGAGTCCGAATTGTTTGCGTTCCTTGGCATAGGCCGCAGCCGCTTCATATGCGCCTTGTGCAATGCCGACAGCTTGCGCTGCAGCGCTAATGTGGGCGATGTCCGCTAGAGACAACGCCATCGCATGTCCCTGACGATTTAAGCCCAACTGGTTTTTCTTCGGAACGGGGCATTGCTCAAGCCTGATTTTCGCGAATGGGAAAGATCGCAGGCCCATTCTATGAATTTTCTCCTCCATGTGTAGTCCAGGTGCCCCGCTCTCGATTAGAAATGCATTAAGATCGTTTCTTCGTCTTTTCGGTTCGATTTGCGCAAAAACAAGATAACAATCCGCGATGCCAGCCTGCATCACACAAGAATGCGCACCGTTAAGCAGCCAATTTTCGTTGCCGGATTGGGCAGCTATACGGCTGTATATTTTACTCTCCATGTTATTTGGCATGGGCAGCGCGCTAGTCCCCAGCATGGTCCCCCTTGCAAGCTCGCCTAAATAGGCTGCTTTTATAGAGTCATCGCCATAAACGTAAAGCGGCCATGCCGAAAACACCGTATGCGCGGCCAAGGCCGCAGCGGTAGAAGCGCATACACGCGCGAGCTCTTCCACGACAATAGAAAAGGTCAGCCAGTCACTGCCTGCGCCGCCATACCGTTCACTAATCGGAATACCCGTTATACCAAGCTTCCCCATTTGGTCAAAGAGCTTACGATCAAACTGTTCTCTCTCATCCCGTTCCCCCGCAAGGGGAGCAACCTCGCTTTCCGCGAATTCCCTGACGAAAGACCGGGTCATTTCCAGCTCCTCGTTTAAAGAAAACTGCATCTCCCTCCCCCCTTCATATGGCAAGCATAACAAGTGGACAAAGTTCGACGGTATCCGCGTATAGCGTATTATATGAAAGCAGTCAGTGGAAAAATGACCTCGAAAGCACCTTTATAAACGCAAAAAAGCCAGCCCGTTTAGGCTGACTATTCCACGAATTAGTTTTTATGTGGTTCGATAAACATAAGGGTCCTTCGGTGTATCTATCGCATGCCAATCCTTCACTTTTAAGACGGGGATCGTCTGTTTAAAGGGCTGGTAAAATTCCCATGTGAGCTTGCCGGAAACATGCACCCAGTCATCGTCTTTCATTTGAGTATTTTTCGGAAATTCAACCAGCATGCCAAATACGCCGGAATCAGCCACGCAATGAATGAATCCAAAGCGGAAGATGAAATAATGATTGCCGTCTACCTGCTGCCCCTTATAAGCGAAACCGTCGAAACCTATCGTTTTGCCTATAAAAGCGTCTGGTGAATTGTAAATGACCTCCATTCCTTTCAAATAATCCGCATCCGTTAAGGTAACGGCTGGACGGTTTACGAATTCGGCCAACTCTTTGTTTTTTACCTTGTCGTAATCATCCTTGCGATAGAAAACACTTGAGTCAGGCTTCAAGAACTGATGCGCGCCAGGGTTTTTCTCGATGTTTTCTTCAAAGCTCGGGAAGGAAAAACCTTTGGCTTTGACAAAGCTGGAATCGAGTGCGTAGGCCGGAAGAAAAAGGCCGGTAACGATAGGCACGAATAAAATAAGATAACTAAAAAAACGTTTTAGCTTGGTGTCGTTGCCGTGGGAATGATCGTGTCCATGGGCATGTTCATGCGAATGTTCATGCGAATGATGATCATGAACATCCTGATGTGCTTGATGCTGATGCTGCCCATGACCGTTATGTTCCTTATGCAGGCAATCATCACCGCTTTCGGCTGCCAATGAGAATGCCGCTTGCTTCTTCTCTTCCGCAATTTGCTGGCGCGAGACGCGCACAAACTCGAAAATACTGAGCAGCCCCATAATGACAACCGCACTAATGGAAAGATAAGCATATTTCATATTGATGTATTTATTAATATCACCAGTATAATGAAGCATAAAAAACATGAAGGAAAATCCGAACAAAATGAAAAAACGAATCATCCGAATAACCTCCCCACGATTAATGAGCCGATTAAAGTAAACACAGTAACTAACCCGATCAGCACAAAAACAAATTTGCTGCGATACGTTCCAAGCAGCATAAGGGTATTTTTAATATCGATCATCGGTCCAAAAACAAGAAAAGCAGACAAGGAGCCGACGGTAAACGTGCTTCTAAATGAAGCGRCAATGAAGGCGTCCGCTTCCGAGCATAACGAAATGATGAATGCTAAAGCAATCATGACGAGAGATGACGTTACCGGATTGCTTCCCAGGTGCAGCAAATACGAGGTGGGAACGAATGTTTGCATGCATGCGGCGATAAAAGCTCCCAAAACCAAATACTTGCCGACAGAGAAAAATTCATCTATAGCATGAACGATGACCTCATAGATTCGCTTCCATACCGACACGAGTGTTGAACCCGGAGCGGTTCCTGTTCCATGCTCGACAGCCGCTGCCGCCTGCCCGTCTTGGACACGAAAAGGAAGATCCTTGAACATAAATGAAAGAATGATGGATACCGAGAAAGCAACGACTATCGCTAGACCAGCCCGAATACCAACCATTTCCCAATCATTTCCAAACGCGATATAAGTTGAAAATAAAACGATTGGATTAATTATAGGCCCTGTAAGCATAAAAGCAATTCCTGCATGCAAAGGCATACCCTTATTAATTAATCGTTTTGTAATCGGTACGATTCCACACTCACAGGAAGGGAAGAAAATACCGATCCCGCAGCCAAATATCGTGGCGAGATAACGATTTCGAGGCATGATTCGCGCAATCCAATGATCTTTTACGAAGGTTTGGATCAAACCTGAAATAAGCACGCCGACAAGGACAAAGGGAATGGCTTCCATCACCATACTGATAAAGATTGTGTTTAATTGATAAAGAGTCGTCAAGCCTACTCATCTCCACTGCATATACTAAAAAATCATGTTTCCTCCATAAACCAATTAGTTGCTTGTTTACACGCTTTGCTGACTGATGAATCCGCCCGGTTCATACGTAAGAAGCTTTGTCGCGATTTTATCAATAAAGAAACGATCATGACTCACCGTAACCACCGCGCCCGGAAAATGGATTAGTGCCTGCTCCATGACTTGGATGCTTGTCAGATCGAGATGGTTCGTAGGCTCATCCAAAATGATAATCTCAGCACCAGACAATAAGCATTTCGCCAATGCGACACGCGCTTGCTGGCCTCCGGATAAGCTGCCGATCACCTTCTGCAGATCGGCTTCAGAAAATTGCAGCATGGACAGAAATTTATTAACCTTTTTCCGCGGTGCGTCAAGGCCAAGACCGTATACATTCACGGCATGGCTTACGGTATCCTTCTGATCCAGCTCGTCCCACATCCGATTGAAAAAGGCATAGTTTACACCTTTACTAAAGCGCACCGTTCCCGTATCCGGCTGCTCCTGACCTGTCAGTACTTTAATCAACGTCGACTTTCCGCTACCGTTAGGTCCAATAATCGCAATGCGGTCTTCTTTCTGAATGTCGAAGCTGACGTCTTGAAAAATCATACGGTCTGCATAGCTCTTTCCGATGGCTTCCACCGTACATAAATTGTCTGGGAAGCGCAAATTTTCATAGATATCCGTAATCAGCACATTCACCGGATGCGGCTCTATTCGTTTCTTCATATCCGCAAGCTTACGAGACAGCCGATCCTTGGATGCTTTTCTTTTGGATCGGTTATCAAGCTCTTCCGCTTCCATGAGAAGAAGCTCTTCTTCCCACTCGAATTGCCGATCGAGCTCTTTTTTACGCAGCTTTTTTTTTCGAATATAATCCGTATAATTTCCTTCGTATTCTTGAAAATGATAGTTCTCGATTTCTATGGTGCGCGTTACCACCCTATCAATAAATTGCCGGTCATGCGACACCAGAACCATCGTGCCGGTAAAACGGTTCAGCCACTGCTCGAGCCAAGCGAGTCCATCTAAATCCAAAAAGTTTGTGGGCTCGTCGAGGAGAACCACATCCGGCAGCTCAATGAGCATTTTCGCAAGGGCAGCACGGTTGCGCCATCCGCCTGACAGCTGATCCACGGGCTGCTCACGCGAATGCTCGTCAAATCCAAGCTTCGTTAAAACCGTATCAATCTCTACTGCTGCATTCCAGCCGTCGTGATGCTCCATTTGCTCAAAAAGTTCAGCTTGCCGATCCAATAATTTCTCCATTTCACGTTCATCCGCTGCGATGCCAAGCTTCTCGCCAATCTCATTAAGCTCGCGTTCGATATTCCAAATATGCTCGTAGCACTGCTCAAGCTCCTGGCGGACAGAACGATTGCCGCTCAGCTCAGAAAATTGGGAAAAATAACTCACCTTAACTTTAGGGTCAACCTCTACCTTTCCGGTCGTTGGCTCTTCTCTGCCAAGAATAAGCTTGAATACGGTAGATTTTCCGGCTCCGTTTCTTCCGATGAGACCAATTCGGTCCCCCTTGCTAATACGAAAATAGATATCACGAAAAATAAGAGTATCCTCATATTTTTTCGTTACATTTTCCAATCGAATCACGCTCATGTCTTTCACCTCTGTATATGGTTGTAAACCACTCACGCCCTCTATGTCAAGCTGGACGAAAAAGAGGACTGCTCCGCTCCGGCTTGGGAGCTTATGGCAGTCCTCTCTTCTCTAAATATTTAATCGCAAAGGATGAACGGAAACGGTTGAGGTTTTGAAGCCTGGCATTTTACAGTTGGGATCGAGCTCAGGACTGGTCGCCTTGTTCACGTTTTGTATCCCGCCCCAGTGCATCGGTACAAATAAAGTATCTTCTCTTATTTTATCCGTTATTCGGCTTCGCACGCTGAAGCTGCCTCTGCGTGAGGTAACCTCAACCCATTCCCCATCCACAATTCGATGCTTTCTTGCCGTTTTTGGATGGATCTCCAAATAATTTTCTACGTTTCGCGCTGCCAATGAGGGACTTCTGCGCGTTTGGACGCCGGTTAGATAGTGTGAAAGCACCCTTCCGTTCGTCATGGTAAGCGGAAATTCATCATTCGGTGTTTCCTGTGGGAGTCGACTTGCAACCGGCATAAATATAGCTCTTCCATCCGAATGAGCAAAGGCGCGTTCGAACATCATGCCTTGATTCCCGTCTTCTTCTGTAGAGGTACAAGGCCAATATATCCCGCCGTCACGCCGTAAGCGATCGTAAGTAATGCCGTAATAATCAGCTAATCCGCCGCGGCTGGCTAGTCTAAGCTCTTCAAAGATTTGCTCGGCTGTTTCAAATGGGAAATAGGTCTTCTTGCCAAGCCCTTCAGCGATTTGGCATAAAATCTGCCAATCATGTCTGGTTTCACCGGGAGCCTCCAGCGTCGATTCACGTAATAATACGCGCCCTTCCAGGTTGGTTAAGGTTCCGTCATTCTCTAGATAAGCCGTCACAGGCAAAACGACATCCGCCATTTGCGCGGTCTCCGACATAAACATATCCGCGACGACCAGGAAGTCTAGACCTTTTAGCCCCTCCTCTACCAAATCAGCATTCGGATTCGATACGACAGGGTTAGAACCCATGACTAACAATGACCGGATGTCTTTCTTATGAACAAGCTCCATCATCTCATAGGCAGAAACACCCTTGCGAGGAAGCTCCTCCGGATCAATTCCCCATACACTCGCGACATAGGAACGATCCTGTTCGTCTTCTATGTTGCGATAACCGGGCAGCTGGTCGCTTTTCTGTCCGTGTTCCCTTCCGCCCTGCCCGTTACCTTGGCCGGTAACTGCTCCGTAGCCGCAGCCTGGCTTGCCGATTTTTCCGGTAGCGAGCACCATATTTAAGAAGTTTCGAACCGCAACATGACCGTCCGTCTGCTGCTCAACGCCCCTAGCTGTGAAAATAATTCCGGTTTCCGCATGCCCGTAGGCTTTGGCGGCATTTCGAATGTCTGCTTCATCTAAGCCTGTCAATGCTGCTACTTCATCCAAAGCAATCGTTGATAGATGTGTGATTAATTCGGCGAAGCCATTCGTTCTTTGGGAGATGAAGGCTTCATCTATCAGCTTCTCATCCAAAAGTACCTTAAGCATGCCATTCGCTAACGCAGCATCGGTGCCCGGCTTGATTTGCAAATGGATATCCGCGATTGCAGCCGTCGCTGTGACACGCGGATCAATCACGATGATAATCGCGCCGTTTTCTTTCGCTTTAGTGAAATAAGGCATTAGCGTTGGCTGGCATTCAGCGATATTCGTTCCAGCCAAAATAATGCAGCGCGCTAGCGGTATGTCAGCCAGCCGACAAGTCAGTCCGCGATCAATCCCAAATGTTTTGTTGCCCGCGGATGCAGCGGCTGACATGCAAAACCTGCCGTTATAATCAACATATTTGGTTTTAAGAGCTACTCTGGCAAACTTGCCAAGCAAGTAAGCGGACTCGTTCGTTAAGGAACCTCCGCCATAGACGCCAATCGAGTCGGGACCATACTCATTGCTGTTGGCCTGAAAATTATTAATAATGGCTGTTAAGGCTTCCTCCCAAGAGGATGGCACTAGCTGTCCGTTTTTCTTGACTAATGGCTGCAGAAGCCGATCCTTGCTTGTCGCATGCTGATGAGCATTCATCCCTTTTACGCATAGGCGACCCTCTGATGCGGCATTCGGCATACCTTCAATGGAATATGAATATCGACGGGAGCCCGGTATTGGCAGCTCTTTGGTTACTCGCATCTTGCATTGTACGCTGCAAAATGGGCATTGCGTTTCCGTTACGAAGCCAGAAAGATTGTTCTCTTGCGCATTTAGCAATTGCCGCATATCCCTTCACCGAGCCTTTCCGCGTTTTTTAGCCTAGCTACTGAAGCCTCTGTCCGCTCTACAAGCTCAAGGCGATAATCAGCATCGAAAATCATTTCTCTAATTTCCACGATTCCCTCTCGCTCTATCCATTTCCACAACGGTTCACCATAATCTGCTCTTTCCCTGTACAGCTGCAAGCATGAGACAGAGAGTGCCAAAGCGAGCTTATCGGAATCGGCGATTCCGATGAGCTGTCCTTGCTTAACCGGGTGCTCCGCATGGCCGCCGATGTAAATTTCCCAGCCCGCCGGAGCTCCAGTAATCCCAAGGTCATGAACAAGCACACCTGCCGGATTATGCATACCCGAAGTGATTGCTGCTTTCAATGTTGAAGGATACTGAAGACCGTTACAATATTGCTCTAAATCAGCTCCAATTGAACGTGAGTCATACTCCGAAGTAATATCGTGAATGAGGCTGGAGCTAACGCCAACAGATAGACTATTTTGCATGATACGAGAAGTACTTTGAAAGTCCTCCTGTTCATGGGATGGATGATAAAGTGCCGAATAATAGCGGATAGCAGATGAACAAACCGAGCAGCCCGAAAAGCGATTCCAGCCTAAGTCTGTCTTTAAGTTGACGAGATTCGATATGGAACTTTCGGAAATAGCTGTTTTTAAAGCTGCATGACTGACTTCAGTGCAGCTGCAGATCGGCTCAGCCGCTGCTGCCATACCTTCTTTTCCATGCTTCAGCGCATATTGCACAATAGCCGCTACCATCGGACGGCAGCCGCCGCAGGAGCTGGATGCCTTGGTGCAATCTCTCACCTGCTCTGTCGTTTGCATGCCATCCTCAATCACAGCGCACATAATCGCAGCTTTGCTAACGGCGTTACATGCACAGACCGTCTCGCGATCCGGCATATTAGCGGCCAGCTCCTCATTTAAATCACTGCCGCCTGCATTCGCTGGCGAGGATAGTTCGCTTATTGACGCTCTCTTTTTCACTAGATTAAGCAGCGTTGTTCCTTCGGAAGAATCACCGAACAAAATGGCGCCTCGTATTGTTCCTTCTTTCATGGTGACCTTCTTGTAGGTGCCACGGATTCCGTCGAATAACTGGATAGCCGTTTCGGCGGAATCTGAATTGATATCACCTACGGAAAAAACGTCAACGCCAGAAACCTTAAGCTGAGCATAGGGGACTGAACCCTTATAGGGATCTGATTCCATTCCGCATAGCAGGCTGGCTAGCACCTTGCCTTGTTCGTATAGCGGTGCAACTAGGCCGTAAGCAACGCCACGATGCTCTGCGCATTCGCCAACGGCGTACACATTAGGCACGCTAGTTCTCATATAATCATCAACCATAATTGCTCGATTCGTATCAATGCCGCTCTTCTTGGCAAGATCAATGTTCGGCCTAATGCCTACGGAAATTACGATCAAATCAGCTTCTAATGAGCTGCCGTTCGTGAAACGAATGCCTTTGGCGCGATTTAAGCCCGTAATGCTTTCAGTTTCCTTGCTAAGCCAAAAACGCATGCCCTGCTCTTCCAATTCCTTGCGGAGCATGTCAGCTGACATGCGGTCAAGCTGCCTATTCATGAGATAAGGCGCATTATGGATGACATCGGTTTCCATACCTAGATTAAGAAGCCCTCTTGCTGCTTCGAGACCCAACAAACCACCGCCAATGACAGCAGCTTTTTTATATTTTTTTGCATATTCCATCATCGTTTTGCAATCGTTAATATTACGGAAAGAAATAACGCCTTGCTTATGAACGCCGGCTATCGGCGGAATGAATGCTGAAGATCCTGTAGCTATAATAAGGCAATCATAATCGGTACGAATGCCGGATAATGTTTTTATATATTGTGAATCGGTATTTATTTGAGCGACTGTCTCCCCTGTATACAGCCGTATCCCTCTTTCCTCATACCAAGACCAATCGTTAATAACGATGCTTTCAATAGAAGAATCCCCTTGTAGGACCTTCGACAACAATATGCGATTATAATTAGGGTGAGGCTCATTGCCGAATACTGTAATTTGATATTTATTAGGCGCTAGCTTGATAATTTCTTCTACGCATCTAATTCCTGCCATTCCATTTCCGATAACGACTAATTTTTCTCTACTCATCTATGCTCACATCCACTCGCGTGTTTTTCTAGATCGTTAACGAAACAAAACGAACCTCTTGCCCTGCTTCGGCGCCTGCACCTCCAGCTTGGATAAGCACAAGCGCGTTGGCTCTTGCAAAGGCAGCAACATTGCCGGATTTATCGTTTCGCAAAGGTTCAACCATCCATTCCTTCTCAGCACGGTATACAAATGCCCTTGCATATCTTGGATATGGTGATGGTTTTTGAATGGAATCGATTAGTTTTCCTTCCAACCATTCAGAACGGTATTCATTTCTACCCGCCGCCTTCAAAACAACGGGGCGGAGCAATAGCTCTACTCCGGCAAAGCATGCCGAAGGATTTCCTGAAAGGCAGACAAGCAGCTTAGGTCCAAATTGATAGGCTGAGGTTGGCGTACCAGGCCTCATCACTACTTTCGTAAATATGGCATCACCACCTAGAGACTCGGCTGCAAGCTTTACATAATCATAATCGCCGACCGAAACGCCCCCAGTTGTTACAACGATGTCAGCTTTATCCAGGGCATCTTTAATTGCGACTTCTAACATCTTAGGACAATCTGGAATCGGTGAATGCCGAATGACCTCAGCCCCAAGCTCGCGAAGTCTTGCGCTTACCATAAAGCTATTCGCATCATAAATCTGTCCGGACTGCAAAGCCTCGCCTGGCAAAGCTAATTCATCACCAACTGGCAATATGGAAACGACTGGTTTTCGGTAAACCGAGACATCAGTTTGCCCAAATGAAGCCAGCACCGCAATCTCTTTTGCTTTAATTGAAGCCCCCCGGTACAGCACCTTCATGCCTTGCGGCACATCCTCGCCCTTCTTGGCAATATGCTGTCCTTTCTGATAGGACCGATCAATCTGCACGGATGGAAAATCACGCAGATCTTTACGCGCAACCGCCGTTTCCTGCATCACGATACAATCATAATCGGATGGAACAGGAGCACCTGTAAATATACGAACGGCGTTCATAATACCCGAATCCATTGAAAAGTCTATCTCCGCTTGCCCTGCACGTACTTCATCTCTAACATGTAGCAATACAGGTTTCTCTCTAGTGGCTCCTGTTGATGCAGAAGCACATATTGCATAACCATCCATCGCTGCGCGCCGGAATGGCGGCAAAGAAAACGGACTTTCAAAATCGTATGCAAGCACTCTGGATAATGAATCTTCTAATGATACCGTTTCAGTAACAGGTTCTTTCCTATCACGTGTCATCTTCATGACGGCTATCGATACGGAAGCTGTCAGCGGGTCTAATGCGCTTATGACCGACATATTTATCAACCTCCAGCCAGATGTATGAGTAAAAATGGACAGAAAAGACCCTTTCCCTTCATTGAGGAAAAGGCATCGTTGCCGTTTGAGTTCGCACGACACTGTGCGTTACTCGTTCTATAATGTTAGATTAGTTGATGACAGCGTTAATGTCAATATATATAACACGGATAAATGCTAAAATGGACGACTAAAAATTTTATATGTCAGAAATATTCACACGTACATTACGTGAACTTATAATTCGAATTGTGATAACAACTTTGTGATCCGATTCATGAGAAGATCGCACAATGACGTGCAACCATCGGCAATGAGGCCGCAATTCGTTCCTATATAAGGACTAATTGCGGCTTTTTAAGTTGATTACAGAGGATTTGGGTTGATTACAGAGATTAAGGGAGAGATTGGAATGGAGAGAAAAGGATTTTGGCAAAGCGGGCATAAACCTACGTTATTCAGTGCATTTTTGTATTTTGACATGAGCTTCATGATTTGGGTGTTAATTGGACCTTTAAGTGTAATTATTGCGGCAAACTATCCAATGGATCCTGTTCAAAAAGCAAATTTAGTGGCTCTTCCCATATTGGGCGGTTCCATTCTTAGGTTAGTGTTAGGTTTCATGACAGACTATATCGGACCCAAACGAACGGCACAGTTCGGTATGCTATTCACGCTTATTCCATTAATCATGGGCTGGAAATTCGTAGATTCCTTAGATCAGCTCTATATTGTAGCTTTGCTGCTTGGTGTCGCCGGCGCTTCCTTTGCCGCAGCCTTGCCGTTAGCCAGTCAATGGTATTCGAAAGAGCATCAGGGCCTCGTGATGGGTATTGCAGGGGCTGGTAACAGCGGTACCGTAATTTCAACGTTGTTTGCAAATCGTCTGGCACAACATTATGGAAGCTGGGAAGTTGTTTTCGGACTCGCCATCAACCCGTGGGCGGATATTTATCCGATAAAATCGGCGGTACACGAATGTTGACCATTCTATATGCCGAGGCAGGACTCATGCTTGCAGCCGTTGCATCCCTTCCAGCCCTGCCTGTTGTCATAACCTTGCTCTTCATCGGTATGATGTGTCTGGGCGCAGGGAACGGCTCTGTATTCCAACTGGTACCTCAGCGCTTTGGCAGCGAGCTTGGTCTAATGACAGGCATTATCGGAGCTGCTGGCGGCTTGGGCGGCTATGCGCTCCCTTTGATTCTCGGAAAGCTTTATCAATCAACAGGCTCTTATACTTCCGGCTTCCTTATTTTAAGCGTTGTAACGCTTGCCTCCCTTACCTTATTGACCGTCATGCAATCGAAATGGAAAAATAAATGGATGGCAAAAGGCGGCAAAGCAAATTTGGATACTCGATCCGACATATCTTCTGTTAATGTTTAAACCATAAAATCAATAAATTGGTTGAGCAAATGCCCTTGGACAATGAAGCCTCATTAGTCTAGGGGTATTTTGTTTTCCTTTAAAAATTGTTTCATTTCTAGACGTTTTGGATTTTGCAGCAGCTTCGTCATCGCCTCCGTCCAGCGATCACTGCGTGCTCCTTGCGTTCTTTCTGAATAATAACTGGAAATTTCTTGATCATAGGTATGTAAAAGTTCCATCAATTGCTCTTTGTCTTGATAGTATCCATCTTCATGATAAACGCTCATTACTGGCAATCTTGGTTTTTGATCAGAAAGATTCGCTGGGTATCCCACGCTTAATCCAAATAACGGAATCACTCTTTTGGGCAGTTGAAGAAGCTCGGTAACGGCTTTCAACTGGTTTCTTAACCCTCCAATGTAACAAATGCCTAGGCCCATGGATTCCGCTGCTATTGCCGCATTTTGGGCGGCGAGCGCGGTATCAATAAGCCCAATCATAAACATTTCTGTTGAATTTAATGTCAACTCAATTGTTTCGGGCTTCGCAACTTCGATCTCGGCCGCCATCTCAAGCCGATGTAAATCTAAGCAGAACACGAAGAAATGTCCGTTTTTTGCAACATAAGCCTGATTTCCTGCAAGCTCGGCGAGCTTATCCTTTTGAAGTTGGTTTTTTATGCCAATGATTGAATAGGCTTGTACGTAACTGGAGGTGGCCGCTGCTTGTGCGCTTTGTACGATAATTTTTATCTGCTCCTCCGAGAGCGGCTTGTCCAAGTATGATCGTATGGAACGATGGTTTAATAACATTTTTATAACATCATTCATCGTTTCACTTCCTTGTTCATTGGTTTATTGAAGCAACATATTTAATATTAGCGAGACGAACCCAATAATAATATTAAACCATCCGAGGAATTTTGAAACTTTACGTTCTTTGTTCATTCCCGCAATTTGAAAGCCTCTAACATCAATGATTAGGATGAGTATTCCGCTAAACATCCAAAGAAGAATAGCATAATTTTGATAACTGATTGTATAGCCCTCGCCAATCATCCCAACAATGCCCCCCCATCTTTAGTCGAATAGTTATTGGGCTTTCATCCCAATTCGCCGCACTTTCATTAAAGCCTTTATTTCAAAATTACATTCCTTATATAAATTACGCCAACCTTCATTTGTT
Organism: Paenibacillus sp. 01T443; assembly: GCF_056398325.1. Taxonomy (NCBI): domain Bacteria; kingdom Bacillati; phylum Bacillota; class Bacilli; order Caryophanales; family Paenibacillaceae; genus Paenibacillus; species Paenibacillus sp. 01T443. Next base: position 7,007 of record NZ_JBFTPE010000028.1, on the reverse strand, counting down.
TTCACTTGCGTATTCCAATAGTGAGGCTTTTTGGCCCGTACATACTCACCAAAGCCGAATATGTCAGAACCTTTTGCTTGTGTTTTCTTGATGATATCGGAGTAAAACTTCACGGATATTTCCTCCTGTTTTTTTTCGATTGCTCGCAAAGTAGCGGGGTCATTTATTTTAACCTTCTCGCTAATCTTACCCTCTATATTAAGCTCAACCGAAATTTTTATCGTAAAAAAAGGGACATTGTCCTTAATCCGGACATCAATTTCGGATTTTCGATGGGTAGCATTTGTCATCACCGTTTCGGATGAATCATCCAGCTTAATGAAAACCCGATAGCCTGCGGGATTTACTCCTTTTATGGCTAAATATCCTGCTATTTCAAGGGGCTTAGTTACGCCGACCATTCGATCGCCGACAAAATAAGCGAGACCTTTTATTTCTACATTTTGTTCTTTCTTCATCTCCACATAAGGCAAAAAACCCTCCTGGCCTTTCTTAGACAAGTTACTCCAGAATATACCGATATAATCCTTGGGGAACTTGCCCATTCTCATCCCTTCATCTAACGTGGACATCAAATAAAGGGTGGGTACCCGTTCAAGTTTTGGAGCTGCTTTCATGAATTTAAGCGCATTCCCCTGAGCGATCATCAGCCAAGCCATTCTGCGCACCTCTGGATTACGCCGGAAGTAATCATTTACATTTTCCAATCCCTTTTTTGCCATTGCTTCAGACACGACGATCACACGCAAATGTCCAAAAAAAAGTCTGCTGGAAACCTGCTGCTGTAAATTCATGAACGCATCATTGATGCTATGGCCGACGACATCTATGACCCAAACCGTTTGCTCTGCTGAGCCGCTGGAGCCGCCGCTTTCGCCTGGACCGAGCGGGATTCTGCCTGGAAGCGCGATCTGAACTGCGACTCGCACCATGTTGTTTCTTGGGGCTTTAATCGTTCCTTGAAGATGAGAAATCTCATCCTCCTCATTCTCCGCCTTTTCGGGATCAACCGTGTCGATGGACACGCCTAAAACAACGGCTCGCTCTTCGATTTCAAGTCGATCCCAGCAGCCTGTTAATAACGGTATGAAAATGCATAAGCAGCATAATCCTTTAACTGTTTTGATCCATTTTCTTGTCCTCAACGCGAGTACCTCTCTTCTTGCGAAGGATAGAAACAAACAATAGCAGTGCGGGATAAACAATCGTGATATACAAACCGAAACGACCAACATTCTCAATAATTTCATACATTTGAACAATGTTTTGAGGAAGCATCGCCATAACGAATACAATAGGCAAAATGAAATATGAGAATAGCTTATGGTCACGTAAACGGAACAATTTGTTGATGGAGTAAATCGTTAAGAAATAGCTTGAGAACAGTGTCGTAAACACCGCAGTTACCCACACCGCTAAAAACGCGGCATCCAAGCGCTCTAATATATTTGCCGGCAATGAAGTCGCTTTCGCTAATTCCAGCGTAGGCCAGAGAAGCTGTTTGATTTCTTCCGCGCCGAACACACCAACCGCTGCAACAACGATCACGAAATATAGCCCACCAGCGATAAGCAATCCCCATATACTCGCCTTCATTGCTTTTTCAGGCTTCTTCATAGCTGGAATGACAGCTGTTAATACGAATGAGCCTTGGAACAAAGCAGCGATAGTCACAATTCCTTTCAGCATTTTCTTTGGTTCGTTTCCCCAGACCGGCAGTAAATTGATCATCTCTGCATTTTTTAGAGAAAGGGCTACAATGAGCAAAGCAGGTACAAGGAGTAATGGAAAATAAAAAGTATGGATATAAGCAAAGGTCGTGATGTTGTTTCGCGTGGATATAGCCGCGAGCAGCAGCATGACGATTACCGTAACCTCAACTGGCGTTGATCGAAGTACAGATGTGACGACAACTTCCCCAAATTCTCGAGCCGTCAAGGAGGTCAGAATGGCAAAGAAAGCGATAATARAGACACTTCCTATCCACGCCAATCCTTTTCCAATGATGTTCTCGCTATATTGAATTACGGATTGATTAGGAAATCTCATGCCCAGAATGGTAATCAACACAAGGCCAATAAAAGCAAGCAGCATGCCAAGCAAAGTCACGAGCGGAGCACCAGAATCAGCAGCTTGAACAGCAAATAGCGGAAGTGCGAGTACACCTACCCCAATAATCGTGCTAACGAGAATAGCGGCTGCTTGGATTACGGTAATCTGACGAGTCTCCATTCGATGCTATCCCCTCTGCTGATTTTTATCATTTTCCGGATCAAGTACATTGGTTGTTGAATGATCCATCTCCTTAAAAGATTGTTCATTCACTCTCTGTGAATCCACGGTCTGCAGAAAGGACGGTCTTTTGCTCATCCACCATAACGGGCCTCTAATTAAAAGATCCTTCATACCTTGGAACTCTGCTGGAACAAGCGGGCTGAGATACGGAACGCCAAATGACTTCAGTGACAGCAAATGATTCGCAATAAGGATGAGCCCGATCATTACGCCGTAAAGCCCGAAAATGCCAGCCATAATGATCAGCGGAAACCGAAGCAAACGCAAAGCTAGAGCTGCATTATATGCAGGCGTTGCAAACGACCCAATTGTCGTTAATGCAATGATAACGATCGTAATCGGGCTCGAGAATCCTGCTGCTACCGCAGCCTGACCTATAACAAGAACACCTACGATAGAGAGCGCGCCGCCAACCTGCTGCGGAAGGCGAATCGTCGCTTCTCGCAATACTTCCATGGATATCTCAATGATTAATACCTCTACAACGGCCGGAAAAGGCACCCCTGCCCTGCCCCCTGCGACGGCTACCGCAAATTCAGTTGGGATCAGCTCGGGATTGAAGGAAATGATCGACACGTAAATGGCGGGAAAGATCAATGAAAACACCAAAGCAATGAGTCTGGCGAAACGAATCGAGCTCATCAATAAAAATCGTTCGGTATAATCCTCAACCGTCTGATAAAACTGGCTGAACACGGTAGGTACGAGCAAGGCGAGCGGCGAACCGTCCACCAAAATTGAAACTCTTCCCTCCAATAAGTTGGCAACAACCTTATCTGGTCGCTCCGTGTACTGAACCTGAGGAAACGGCGAGTAATGATTATCTTCAATAAACTGCTCTAAATAACCAGAGTCCAGTACGCCATCGATATCAATTTTTGAGAGCCTGTTATTTACTTCTTTTACAAGCTCAGGACTCGTAATCCCCTCCATATAACAAACTGCGACCTTTGATTTTGTTCGCTGGCCAATTTCCATCGTCGTTACTCGAAGGTCAGGTGATTGCAGCCGATATCGGATTAAAGAAATATTGGTGCCGATGGGCTCAATAAAGCCTTCCCGCGGTCCTCTTATGACCTGCTCGGTCGCGGGCTGGTCGATGGATCGCTTATCAATATTTCTTGTCCCAATCACAAAAGCCTCATCGAGCCCTTCAACAGCTACGACCGTTTCACCTCTTAGAATACTTTCGACTAAAGTGGCAATTTTGTTTTCAAACTTGCTCTCGCTGTGATAAAGGGCATCATTAAGCAATACGTCCTTCAAATGCTCGATTTCGATGGTGTGTCCTTGGAGATGCGGAGGAATATACATGAGCGGTTTAACGATATCCAGATTAATGGTATTTTGATTAATCATGTTAGAATAATACATAATGACAGCGGAATACTTGCCAAATACATGGAATCTTCGTATCGTCAAATCTTCGTTTACTCCCAAAATCTCTAGAATAAATGCGATGGTGTCTTTGATATTTACACTTATCAAGTCATGCTTGTGTTTATCAAGAGTGCCGCTCGGATCTGTAATAATCGGCTTTGCTTTTTTCTTGTTCATACCCTGTATTGGCATTTTCTCACCGACCATTCAAATATAATGACTTATCGTGAATGCATTTTGGAAAATTTACTCATGAGTTATCTTTTACACATCTTTGCAATAATAACCATCGCTCGCGAACTTGATCATCCTTGAAATAAAGCAAAAAGCCTTGAAGGGCCATCACTCTGGTCCTTCAAGGCTTTTAAGTCATTTTTATACCTCATGCATTATTTTTCTAACTGACGAACGGTCCCATTGGCATACCCAACAATGACAACTGAGGCCATTTCAATAAACAAACCGTTGTCTACGATACCTGGAATTTGATTAAGCGTCATATGAAGCTCCTCTGGCTGAGCAATGCTGCCAAAATGACAATCCGCAATATAATTCCCGTTATCCGTTACAAAGGCTTGATCACCGGCTTTTCTCAATACAGGTTCTGCGCCTAGCTTCTGCAGCTTTCTCATCGTCATTTCAAAACCAAACGGAATGATTTCGACCGGTAATGGGAATTGACCCAGCTCCGAGACCATCTTGCTCTCATCAACAATAATGATAAGCTGCTTGCTTGCAGCCGCAACGATTTTCTCGCGAAGCAATGCCCCGCCCCCGCCTTTTATAAGATTCCAATGGGTATCAACTTCATCAGCGCCATCAATCGTAACATCAATCTCATCGATTTCCGCAAAAGGAAGCAGCGTGATCCCTAGCTCCTTGGCGACCTCCTCCGATTGCTTGGAAGTAGCGATCGCCTTGATCGAAAGTCCTTCCTTCACTCTTTGTCCGATTCTTTGAATAGCCCAATATGCGGTAGAGCCTGTCCCTAAACCAACAATCATGCCGTCTTTTACATATTCCACTGCTTTTTCAGCAGCTAATTTTTTGGATTCCATTAGAATAACTCCCTTTTGATACTAAATTGTTAAATAATAATGATAATATATTTCATCTCTTTCATAACCGTTCCGTTCATATAAACGTTGTGCTTGCTTATTGTCCATTGCCGTAGAAAGCTCTAAGCCTTTCGCGCCGTTTGCTTTCGCATAGCTCTTAGCATGGTCCAACAGCAGCTGAGCAGCGCCTTGACCTCTTTGTTTCTCGATCACAAACAGATCATTCAATATAAAAGACCTTTTCATCGATACAGAAGAAAATGAAGGATAAAGCTGCGTAAAGCCAATTGCTTCACCCGTTGCCTGATTGACGGCAATAAATAAAATAGACTGCTGATGTTCCAACCGTTCGGATAAAAACGCGTTTGCCCCCTCTAGATCAGAGGCTTGCTTATAAAATATTCGGTACTGATTAAATAGATCTGCTAATTCAACGATATGGTTATTCGTTGCCCGTATAACTTCGATTTTCAGGGGGAATTCCTCCAATCCTTCATTTCCTAACTTCATGCAGCGTATACATTTGTGCTGAACTATTCCGATATAGTCAAAGACAAATCTTTGCCGTTTGCAGCAATGATCGCTCTACCGCCTATCGGAAAGGTAAACATGGGTGATGTGTGGCCGAAGTCGAGATCACCGATTATAGGAATATGTGCTAATTCTGCTTTGGAACTGATGATTTTCGCAAGCAGATTTCTGGTCATATTGGATGAGCGCTGGAACCTTCCGATGACTAAGCCTTTGACATCCTCAAATCCTGGCTGATGAATAAGGGATTGCAAATCCCTATCGAATGTAACGGGTTGAGATTCATAGTCATCTTCTATAAATACAATTGCATCCTTAAGGCTCGGCATATAAGAGGTTCCCTGCAGTAAATTCAACGTACACAGATTTCCGCCAATTAGGGTGCCTTCTGCTTGTCCTTCATTAATAATATACGGACCGTCATTGGTTTGGAAAGATCTATTCTCTTGATCGAGAAACCATGCATCGTCACTCCAATACTCAGCCGGTTGAATCCTGATAGATTGATTCTCCATTAGCATACGTTTGAAATAGTCCACTGTATATTCATTCCCGTATTTAATCGCAAATGTAGAGAAATGTGGTCCCGAATAACTTATTAAGCCTGTTTTTGAGTATACAGCGTTGCTTAAGGCTGTAATGTCGGAATAGCCGCATAGGCGTTTCGGGTTTGAGGCAATGATGGAATAATTAAGGCTGCCGAGCAGCTGGTTACAGTTATATCCGCCGATTGTCGTGAGAATTCCTTTTACGCTGGAATCCAAAAAAGCTTCATGCAAATCGTCGATTCTTGCCTGAATGGATGATGAAAAGAAGTCATCTGTTTCCAAGCAATTGTTGGCGTATGAAACGGTAAACCCCATAGCTTCCAGCCGTTCTTGCGCAAAACGGATCTGTTCTTCGGCAATGATTGACATGCTTCTTGAAGGAGAGATAATACGAATATCATCGCCTGGCTTTAATAAATCGGCTTTCATTTTCTAGCACCTCTTCCTCTAGAATCGAAAATGATAGGGATTCCAAATAGTATAGCAGTCATCCAAATTATTGAATACAAAAAATGTAACCTTCTTGTTTTTCCAAGGCAAAAACGAGCGCTATTTATGTCGTTAATTATTTTATTTCAGATGCAATAACCGACAAACATCACATCTATCATCTGCTAAAATTTCTAGTAGGTTGTCCCATCACAGAATAGGAGCGCTGATCATGAACACAATTGCCAATGAACATTTTAAGAACGAAACGATTGCTTTTGATGGTTTTAGTTTTATTAGCTGTACCTTTACGAATTGCGTAATTATCATTACGACACTCGACTTCAATTTTGAATATTGTTCCTTTTATGAGTCCTCCCTGCATGTTAATCCGAARCTTTCTATTTTTGCAATCTCTCATAAGCTATCGCAATCGACATATGATTCAGAAACAAGTTGTTATCGCAATGATTATAAATATCCGCAAACCGTTGTAGAGCTTCCTGCCGTTACCACGCCATAATTGACAGTTCTTCGTGTTACTTCGATTACTTCTGGTAAACGAAAAAGAAACACGCTCTGAATGAGCGTGTTTCTTCAGCTTGTAGAGAAACCCACGTTTTTTCAAAACGACAGGTTTCTCTTTTGTTTTTTTATCCTCTCTTTTCGTGAGAAACAGAGGGTTTAAACCTCTTACGCCCTCCGTTCCAAGTGGAGGGCGATCTTCTTCATGTTCTGCACGGCGGCTTCATGTTCTGCACGGCGG
>NZ_JBFTPE010000027.1:0-67360 GCF_056398325.1 Paenibacillus sp. 01T443 | reverse complement strand
CTCCAGTGAGCGGGAGAGGTTAGCGACCTCCCGTACCGTTTGCTCAATGTCACCGATACTTTCAATGGTTATCTTAAACGCTGTTTCATCGTCCTTGCCCTCAGCTTTGAGTTCACGGAACCGCTCCTGTAAATCGGAGTGCAGGTCGGCCTTTAATTCGGTGACGCTTTTTACCCCATCGTATGRCATAAATACGCCGTTCAAATAATTCGTCAATTTCTGATTCATAACATCATCTCTCCTTATAATAAGTTTTCAAGCACGCGCTTTGCGTACTCCCAATTGCTTTTGTTGCGGGCGTAAGCAGTCATACCCTTTCCGGTAATCCTAAAATATTTACGACGACCACCCTGTGATTCATCGCCCCAATACCACTCGATATCACCGTCGGCCTCAAGCCTCCGGACGCTCGAGTACATCGTGGCTTCCTTTAATTCATACTCGCCATCCGAGCGCTCGGCAATCAGTTTTACGATCTCGTAGCCGTAGCGGTCAGCTTCGGATAAGAGCCGTAAAATCATCGTATCGGTATGTCCTCGCAGCAGGTCGGATGTAATTTTGTTCTCGCTCATGTAATCAACCTCCGTGTCTGTATAATACGACACATTACCACGACTGTCAAGGTAGTATTTCTAATTAATTACTTTGCCTATAAGTGAAAGCTCTTTGGCCGTCCTCAATGAGGAATCACAAAAATAAAAAAGCCGCGCTATGCGCGGAGCTTCTTGGAAGTATGTTCTTGTCCTTTGATAATGCAGTGTCACTCTAAATCGTTTCCTTTTCATCCGACATGTCACAAGTTCATTTTCCATTCGGATTGACCTTAGTGATACATCTTAATATGCTAATTTCCACGCTATCCTGCCCGTTAGTTGAGCGAAGGGCTGCCGTGCGGCAGTCCTTCAGCATTGAACTATCGTTCCCCGTTAGCTGAAACTTACGTGGCTACTTTTATTGTACTTATTGTACTGAATTTCCCCGTTAGTTTAATAAGGTGGTTTAGATTTCGTTATTATATGAATCGATTGGGTATAAATTGAAAAAGTAACTGCATAATAAAGCCAGCAGCCAGCTTCATTCACTCAATTGCCTTCTTACAAATACAAAGAGTAATTCGCATTGTATAAGGAGTTGTCGGTCATGTTAAATTTTAAATATTCCCCACTGCGCCACATAACCCCGCCAAAGGTACTAGCATTTGGGTTTGCTTGTATTATCTTATTTGGTGCCTTTTTATTAACTTTACCTATTTCTTCAGCAGACAGTTCACCCACTTCTTTTATTGATGCATTGTTTACAGCTACCTCGGCAACCTGCGTGACTGGGCTCGTAACAGTCGATACAGGTACGCATTGGTCCACGTTCGGAGAAATCGTTATCATTTTCTTGATCCAGATAGGCGGTTTAGGATTTATGACGATGGGTACTCTTATCACATTGGTATTCCGGAGGAAAATCTCTCTCAAGGAACGATTAATTCTGCAAGAATCACTAAATCAGACAAGCATGGAAGGTATTGTTCGTCTTATTCGGAAGGTATTGCTCTTTGCATTAGTCATCGAAAGTACCGGGGCCTTACTGCTCTCAATCCGATTTTCCTTTGATATGCCCTTTGGGCAAGCGTTATATTATGGTATCTGGCATGCAATATCGATGTTTAACAATGCTGGATTCGACCTTTTTGGCCCGATCACTGGACCCTTTAGCAGTTTTACAAGTTATGTCTCCGATCCGCTGGTTACGTTCGTTGTAACGAGTTTAATTATTCTCGGCGGTATAGGCTTTATTGTTATCGCGGATGTTCTAGACTACCAAAAACGTACTAAACGTACTAAGCTCTCTCTGCATTCCAAAGTTGTTCTCAGTATGTCTGCTGCTTTACTTATTATTGGCACGATCGTCATCTTTATATTTGAATTTAGCAATCCGAGCACGTTACAACCGCTCGACTGGGGATCTAAATTGCTGGCTTCTTACTTTCAGTCTGTTGCACCGCGTACCGCTGGTCCGAACACGTTGGATCTCACTGCACTTCGTCAAGCGACACAGTTTTTTATCATTATCCTCATGTTTATCGGAGCGTCTCCAGGATCAACCGGTGGTGGAATAAAAACAACCACCTTTTCGATTCTTATCGGTGCAATGATCGCTATGGTCCGTGGCAGGAACAATATCTCCATATACCGGTACCGGTTAGCACAGGAAAGGATATATAAAGCAATTACACTCACTATTTTTGCCATGTTCCTCGTCGTCTTTGTCACCATGGTTCTTTCCACGACTGAGGATGCTCAATTTCTAAAAATACTGTTTGAGGTAACCTCAGCTTTCGGCACTGTAGGCCTCAGTTTGGGTCTTACACCGGAACTCTCTGTAATAGGTAAAATTATAATTGCATTTATGATGTTTATTGGGAGGTTAGGCCCTCTTACCTTGGCATATGCACTAACCCCTAAACAAGAAAAGGAATTGTACAAATATCCTGAAGGCAAAATCATAATTGGTTAAGGAGACAATACTAATGAAGCAAAAAAATCAATTTGCGGTGATTGGATTAGGGCGATTCGGCAGCAGTGTCGCCAAGGAGCTTATTAATCTTGGCTATGAGGTATTGGGAATAGACAAGGATGAGGAAATTATCGAACAAGAAGGAGAACTTCTGACGCATACTGTTATAGCTGATACGACAGATGAAGAAGCAATGCGTTCAATTGGTATTCGAAACTATGACTGTGTGATTGTGGCAATTGGAGATGACATCGAAGCGAGTATTATGACCACTATCCTGCTTAAAGATCTTGGAGTACAAAAAGTGGTAGCCAAAGCACTATCTGAACTCCATGGCAAAGTTCTTCAAAAAATGGGTGTGGAACGTATCATCTATCCCGAACGCGAAATGGGTGTACGGGTAGCAAACCAGCTTGTATCTCCAAATTTGTTGGACTACATTGAGCTATCTAAGGAATACACGATTGCTGAGTTGTATGCATCCAAAAAAATAGCTGGGCGTTCATTGAGGGAACTGGATACAAGATCACAACATGGATGCAGCATAGTGGCTATTAATAATAAGCACGACATTATAATTGCCCCAACTGCCGAATCAATCATAGAAGAAGGTAATATTATGGTTGTTATCGGGACAAATGATCAAATTGATAAGTTCGAAAGTGTAATAAATCCCTGATAGGAGGAATGAGTTCCATGGTTAACGAGACTACGATAATGATTCATCATGTACTGTTTCTCCTCATTTTAATATATGCTGTAGGCGTGTTAAGTGGAAAAGTTGCCAAGTTAGTAAGGTTACCGGACGTTGCTGTTTTTTTAATCTCAGGTATTGTTTTAGGTCAAGGATTGCATCTGATCCATGAACCAAGTATATCATTTACCAATCAATTTATTCTGATTATCGGTTCTGCCCTTATCCTGTTTGACGGAGGAAGGAACATTCGTCTGAAGGGGCTTGCTAAAGTCTGGGTAACTGTATCCCTATTAAGTGTACCTGGCGTATTAATTACATGTGGAGTGGTGGCAGCAGCTGTGCATTACTTGCTTGGACTAGATTGGATTTATGCTTTTCTACTGGGTGCGATTATCTCTTCCACTGATCCTGCTACGCTCATACCTGTATTTAAACAGGTTAAAATTCGGCCAAAGGTTAGAGAAACCGTGGAAAGTGAGTCTGCTTTTAATGATGCGACTGCTTCAATTCTTACGTTTTCGATCCTGGCGATCATCATGGGAACGCAAAAAGTCACTATTTCATCCGGTATCATGAATTTCCTGACTACTGCCTTTGGGGGAATTGCTGTAGGGTTATTCATTGGGTTTCTTTTATCCTATTTGACAGCTCATCGAAAATTAGGATTATTGCGTGATTATACGACAATAACAATGATTATAGCTGCACTAGGGGCTTTTTTACTTGGTGAGACATTCCACGTGAGTGGATTTATGGCTACGTTTGTAGCTGGTCTTATCTGGGGAAATGCTCCTTTGTTCAAACTTAATATGAAGGAAAAGGAAACGGAAATGAATCATTTTTCAGAGAACCTTACCTTGATGATGCGAATGCTTATTTTTATATTATTAGGCAGTCAAGTCAATATAGAGGCTGTCCTTCAATATTTCTGGCCAAGTGTTGCAGTCATTATAATACTTATGTTTATCGCCAGGCCTTTGACTGTACTCGCATGCGCATCTCTCGATCGGAGGGCCAAATGGGAACGAAATGAGATATTGTTCATGTTTTGGGTGCGAGAAACAGGAGTTATTCCGGCAGCACTTGCAGGTATGGTGGCAGCTGCGGGTATCGAGCACGTAGAAATCATTGCAGCAGTGACGTTTATGGCTGTTTTGCTTACGATAGTTTTCCAGGCCAGTACGACTGCTTTCGTAGCGCGAAAACTCGGTATCGTATATGAGTCTGATCGGTAGCTGCTCGTCCTATGGAGCATATCATTGGCAAATCTGCTCCTTTTTTTATTCAGCTATCGTGTCCCTTTCGTTTTGTCTCATAATCAATCCAAATGTCACCAAAAAATGATGCCCAAAAACAACTAAAACTTCTGTTACGAATAATTCAAACTCATTATGTCATAATAATGAAGCAAGAAAAGCCACCCTTTTTAAGGTGATTCCTTATGTGCACCAACACAAAACTGATTTAATTCACGCACAACTTTACTTAAATAAAAAACGCGACCCAAACTGCTTAAATAACAGTTTTGTGTCGCGTTTTTTCGCGGCAGTCTATTCATGGGTTATTGAGCTATAGTTACCCATTAGCGTAACCTCTTATGCAACTATAGAACCTTGACCGTGGCAACCTCTCTTCCAGCCCATAATCTAAAGGTGTATCCACTGACTAGATCTTGCCAAGGCGCCTCATCGACTAGAAATCGTATATCCGCATATGTTTCCCATGTACCTTCAATTAGACCTGTAATTCTAACGGGTACGGTCCAAGTTTCCCCGGTAAACTGTTTACCCTCAAGATCTCCGTAGTTCACGATTAGATCCTGCAGCCAAATATTACTGGGATACTTGCTTGGATACTTCTCCCATGTAATGAGCGCTTTGACTGAACGTATTGCTTCCATAATCGACCTCCTTATTCAGAAAAACATGATTGGTCTAGGGTTGAACTATCGTTACCCGTTAGCGGAATGACCATCACTTTTATTTATGTTACGGTTCCCCGCGCATCGCTCACTGTTATAGCAGGATGTTCGCTGCTGGCCCCGCTAAGTATTTAACGTGTTTAGACATGTACATTCTATACAATGAGAGGTTTCTTTTTGATTTAAATGATCCCGATTTATAAATGAAGAAGGAGCAATTCGCCCCTACTTCTTCTTTGGATATTTCCGCTACCACGTACTAACAATATTAAACGTGTAAGCCACGTTAAGGTCTTGCTCAGATACCATACACCTACCTCAACCTACCCAAATAACACTAATGAGAATATGCTGAATTATTTGTGATTTATAAATTGGGCTCCCGTTTTGCAAACTCTTGTAACATCCCTCTTATTTGTTCTACCAATAAAGCAGGCGCTTTCTTTGGGGAACCCGTGTCAAACGGAGGCTGAGGATCGTATTCCAAAATCAGCTGGACTCCTTTACTCATATCTTCTCCCAAATCCCATGCTATTAATTGAAGTGCCATATCGATACCAGAGGATACACCGGCTGCTGTAACGATTTTGCCCTGACGAACCACTCTTTCATCTGTTGGAATTGTTCCAAGAGATTGAAGCAGGTCGAAGGATCCCCAATGACTGGTGGCTAATGTTCCATTTAACAAGCCTGCGGCGCTCAAAATCAGAGAGCCGTTACAAACCGACGTGGTCCATTTCGTAGTTTCATGTATTTGGCGAATCCAATTTAACGTTTCTACGTCATTCATTGGCGTTTTATAATTTGGCGGACTGCAACCTGGAACAACGAGAATATCAGCTGAAGTAACTTCAGAAAAACTGTAATCGGCATGCAAATAACCCATATTTGAGTCCAGTTTGATTAACCCTTTTTTCTTAGCGACAAACTTCACTTCACATTTCAGTGTAGCAGCAAATACATCGTATGGACCAATTGCATCTAATGCTGTGATTCCATCGAAAAGCATGATTGCGATTTTCAAGATAATCTCTCCTTTGGAGTAGGATTCTATTCTTACAAACAAACTATAACGTACCCATACGGGGTAGGGGTATGTCGATATAGTGAAAACACTGCTCGGCGTTCTGGTCATGAACGGTATCGCCTTCGACCATTCGTCAGCGATCAATTTTCATTTTTCTATACAAAAGTTATTAATACTAATGCTCGGGATGTGGTACACGTCATAGATGGCCTCTTACAACATGATTAGGATATATCAATTGAGGAGCACTATACTGATACTGCTGGTTATACGGATCAAGTCTTTGGCTTGACCCATTTACTTGGCTTTCGATTTGCCCCGCGTCTTCGAGATTTATCTGCCGCAAAACTTTATGTGATCGGAAAACCTAGTGAATTCCCGAAACTGGAGAATCTTCTCCGCGGACAAATTGATATGAAGGTCATACGTGAAAATTACGATGATGTTTTACGCCTGGTGCATTCTATCCAGGGGGTAAATGTCCGGTGCACTCATCATGGGTAAGCTTGGCTCCTACGCTCGCCAGATTAAGGTTGCCAACTAATAGAGCGTGCTTTGCAGGATCAGCTGCAACGAGCAAGTGCTTTAAACATCCTGATTCATGCAATTAGCGTTTGGAATACAGTATATCTAGGCAAAGCTACGGATCTACTCCGAAAAAAAGGAACGTTACGAGAAGATTTATTAAAGCATATGGTCAAAGTTGGAACATTTCCAATTGGAAATAGAATAAACTGATAATCCCATATTGCCGTAATAATCACCTCCGAATATGGATGGTAAATACTTTTATATTTGCTGATCATTAATTCAAAATAATTTCCAAGTTATCCTGCCCGTTAGCTTAATAAAGAAATGGAGCAGCTGAAATCGCAAACTGCTACTTGTTTGTTCAGCTATAGTTTCCCGTTAGAGTGGTGCTACGCAGCCCCCTCTCGTCGGTGTTTCAACTATCGTTCCCGTTGAACAAATAATTGAGTATACATATACAATCTTATTAAATCAGCAAAGATCGAGATTCAAAAATCCACTTTATTAGTTCTCATACAATTCCGTCGTCTTGATGGTTGTTCCGAGTGAGGTTAATCGATATAGACCGAAAACAACTGGATTAGCTTGTACCAATCCTTGTTATTCATCTGGCTTTATTTTCAGCAATATCTGCTTAGTTATAGCCGCATTGCAACTGGTTATTCTAGCGATTTATCATCTTTCTTTTGGCAGCAAAATTAACACAGAAGTTTAAAAGAGACAGAACTCGCTGCTTTATCGAATATTTAGAACTAAACAATAAAATCAAGTGGGCCCATGCGCAGTTGCATGAGCCAACTTGATTTCATCGACAAATTCTGGGTATGACAATAGGCTAGAACACTAAACAAAAACTTTTAGGTTATGACTAATATACTGGAGAAAATATGACTTTTATGATAAAAATCTTCGGTTCCATTTGTTTCTTTCTATTGCTTGGATGTTCAAATGAACAAATAATTTGCGAAGTCAATTGTTATATTTACATCAACAGTTTGACATGATTCGAACTTCCCAGATTCCAACATTATTTTGTTAAAAGCACGCGATGAACGCCCTTACTGCCTCCTGGTGCTGTTCCTATGTATAAATATCCGTTATGGCTTGCAGCCGTAGTTACGCCATACAGCGAACCTTCCGGATCATGCCAGCTTCCGATAAGCTCTCCCTGCGGGCCGAACTCAGCTGCAAGCCCATGCTTCGCCGGTGCGCTTGCGCCGCTAAGCAGCGACTCTGGCACTTTGGCCATGATACCAGCCAACCACGGGCTGCGATGCATCTGATCTACGAAAGAAAGGCGAGTCGTGAAGATCCCGACCCAGAAATGACCTTGCTCATCACGCGTAATGTTGTCTGGAAACCCTGCGAGATTGTCAGCAAAAACATCAGATGTTCCCTTCTTTGGACCCTTGAGCCAGTATCTGGTCAACTGATAATGATACGATTCCGCCACAAGCACGTAATCTTCATCCGCAGACAAGGCAACCCCGTTCGCAAAATAGAGGCCTTCTAACAGGACGGTCGTCTGTTTGGTCATTGGATCGTACTTCAGCAAGCGTCCATGCGGCTTGTTCTCGGCAATTTCTCTGAATGTCACACGTCCATAGTTCGAGGTATCGGAAAAATAAATGGATCCGTCCCAGGCAATATCAAGCTCATTAGCTAAATAGATCGGCTTACCGTCTACTTGATTGGCCAATACCTCTATGCTTCCGGATTGGTTTATAGACAGAAGTCCCATCTTGATATCCGTAACGATCAAATCGCCTTTGGCATCGAATTTAAGCCCATTAGGCGTTCCTTTGGTGTCTGCAAACACTTGGGCCTTTTGCGGATTGCCCTCCGCATCGAAAGGAACCTTGTAAATTTTCCCGTCTGAATCTCCTGTATATAGCTGGCCAGCTTTATCGAATGTTATGAATTCCGGGAATTGTGGGGCATCACTGACCAGCTGAGTAGCGCTAAGTTTGTTGTTCTGTTTCCAAGGGCCCGCTTCCTGAAAAGAGGGAGCCGTCGGCGCCAACCATTTTACCGGATCTATGGGTGAAGGAACAAGTAAGAAAACGATGACTCCAAGAAGGATCACCGCAAGCAGCGATAGCCCTACTCTTCGTATTTTACGTGGTGAGCGCTTAATTCGATTCACGCCTTCAGTAGATTTAACGGATCGAACTTGTGTATTTGGCATTAGAGTGCCTCCTGTGTCTTTTAAGTAAGATTTAAATTTGGACTACGATTTTGCCGAAATATTGCTTTCCTTCAGCCAAGAGCGCGAATGCATCTCCAATTCGATCCAGAGGGAATACACGGTCGATGACGGGATGTAAACGATGATGGGTAATCGCTCGATTCATCTTTTCAAAATGATCCCGGTTGCCGACTTGACTGCCGCGAATCGTAGCGGCTTTCTGCAAGATGCTCGCGACATCGTATTCCGGAATGGTCAAGCCCGATAAGAATCCGACCATACTCAAAGTCCCTCCAATGCGAAGCGCATTTATGGATTTCACCATCGTAGATGCTCCTCCAACATCCAGAACGTGATCGACGCCACCAGTCAGCTCTAACGCTGCCTTATCCCAATCGGGAACTTCCGAATAGTTGATCGTTTTCCATGCGCCGAGAGCTTTTGCTCGTTCTAACTTGGCGTTGCTGCTCGATGTGATGATGGCTCGGGCTCCAGCCATAAGAGCGAATTGAAGCCCGAAGATAGAAACCCCGCCTGTTCCTTGCAGCAGCACGGTATCCCCCGCTTGCAAACCACCGTATTCGATTAGCATGCTCCATGCGGTTAATGCCGCGATCGGCAAGGTGGCGGCCTCCTCCCAAGTGAGGTGATCGGGAATATGGACGATTCCGTCTTCATGTAGAACGACATACTCCGCCGCTACTCCGTTCAACGGACCTCCCAGGCTGTCTTCTAATACCCCCAGTCTTGGGTTGCCGGCAAAAAATCGCTGTTGCAAATTACCCGCTACTCGGTGTCCGACCTGAAACCTTGTTACTCCTTGGCCAACGGCTACAATTTCTCCCGCACCGTCTGATAATGGAATGATGGGGAATTTGATTTCAATCGGCATTAATCCGCTGAGGATCACTAGATCCCGGTAATTGAGAGAGGCTGCCCTCATGCGGATCAGCACCTCATGGGGGCCTGGCGTTGGTATGTCGAGTTCCGTTAAGTTTAATTCCTCAAAGCCGAAGCCGTTTGTCAGTTGTATAGCTTTCATCGAATTGTCCTCCCTGCAAGATCAGATTGATTACCTGTATTCTTATAATTATTATTATTGCCGGATCCTCCGCGTGGACGAAGCATGCCTCCAACAAGTCGAAGACCTTGCTTGCGTGTTATGAATCGCGATAACTGCGCCCCGATATAATTCTGCACACCCGGAACGACGTATATTTTCCCTTCCGTCAACGCACGAAGTGCAACCTCTACGACTCTTTCCGGCGTATCTTTCTTTCCGACAGAGGCTTCTTCCGTTCCTACAACATTAAAGAAGCTGGTGTCCGTCGAACCGGGACAAAGTGCGAAGAATTTGATACCTCGGTCGCGGTTTTCCCACCATAACGCTTGAGTAAACGACAGGACGAAAGCTTTCGTCGCCCCATATACAGCCATATAGGGAAGCGGTTGAAATCCGGCGGTTGAAGCAACATTGATAACTGCACCTGAGTTTTTACGCAACATATCCGGTAAGAATAAGTGGGTCATATCTACAACAGCCGCGACATTGAGCATAACTTCTTCATGTTGACGCTCACCTGACACTTGTTCAAAAAAACCATGTGTAGCAAAGCCTGCATTGTTGACCAACAGTTCGATATCCACTTTCAAACGTCGACATTGCTGATATAACTCGCTGGGCGCGCCTTCTTTCGAAAGATCCATAGAAATAACCTCAGCTTTGATGCCATACATCTTTTTGAGCTCTGATGCCAAGCTCTCAAGCTTGCTCACCGATCGGGCCACGAGTACCAAATGGCTGCCTTGTTTGGCCAGTTGTCTCGCGAATTGCTCTCCAATACCGGAAGAAGCTCCCGTGACGAGTGCCCATTTTCCTTGAAATGTCATAGTGTTAGCCTCCTTTTGGATACTTTGTTATGATATAGAAACATTGTTACCAAATGATTAAAGGTAATCCTCAATTACCAAGAAAATGAAGAGTCACCCGTCATTCGGTAACAGTGTTTCCGATTGATTTCATTGTAACTACACTTTTTTATAAAGTCAATACGATTTTGGAACATCACACGTCTCATTGACAACTATCCATTCACTGTATAAAATTCTTTGTAAGAAATTAAGAAACTTTGTTTCCTGACGAAAACACGATAACCGAAGGTGATGATAATGAGCGACCAGGATAACTCCGTTAATACGAACACACGAGTGTTGAAAACCTATCAAGAGGCTCGCTTACAGAATATTGAAAATCTCCGCAAGCTCGTTGTTGATGCTGCAGCCACGCTCTTGCAAGAAGAGGGACCGGAAGCCGTTACGGTGCGTAAAGTAGCGCAGAAAATGGATTGCTCGACAAAAATCATTTATAGCTTATTTGTCAATAAAGAGGGCTTGGCTCAGCAGTTGTATCTGGAAGGTTGTAAGCTTCTCGCTAACGAATTCGAGGGGACGCCGCAAGCTGCTGATCCGGTGCAGCATTTGCTGAATCTAGGGGAAACCTTTTGGCAATTTGGGCAGCGTTACTCCAGCTATTATAAGCTGATGTTCGGAGGAGCCTTCGCAGATTTCAAACCGGACGAAGAAAGCCTGCATGGCACCGTAACAGCCATGCGGCAATTATTGACCTTGATCAGCAACGCGCAAGAGCAAGATCTGATTCCCGGCCAGTACGACACGGAATCCGTTGTACGAATAGTCTGGGCCTCGCTCCACGGCGTTATTCATCTTTACATGGGTGGACACCTGGGAGATGTACAATCGGCTCATGCCGTATACAAGCAAACTCTGTCAATGATAGTCAGTTCGTTGTTGCCAGATCACAGCACCTAATGCGGGACCCCGATTCGTTAGACAAGTTTAACCGTAGATATAATGCCATGCTCCTCCGTAAACGTCAAATAGCCCCCAACTAGAAAAGATGGGAATTTGTTAAGGGCTGTAGACGTCACCAGCCCCACGGGCGAACAAGGAGCCTTTTTGTAGCTGAACAATTGTGGCCGCGTCAGGATGCTAAGAACATTCTGCAATGGCCACAAAGGAGCAAGAAGAGACGGCAACGCCATTAAAACCCGAAAGATGGGCACTTTTTCTAAGTGTCTATCTTTCGGGTTACAGTTCGCGATGGCAAATCTGCCTCTTCTTTTTTCCTATCAACCCAAATGTAATATTGATGTTTTTATTCAAGTTTCATTACTTCTCCTAAATTTTCATTATATTAGGCTGACTACTATGTGTATGCGAGTGTTTCTATAACATTGTATTCTGCGAACTTACTTGAATATTCTAAAATTCCATACTTAGTATTCGCGAAGTGATGAAACTTTCCTCCCGTTTGCTTAATGTCAATTTCAACACATAACTTATCTTATGTATTGAAAAAACCAGCCCCTCAAGGACTGGTTCGCCGCGGCCATCATTGAACTATCGCATCCGTTAGAATAAAAGGGACCAACTTTGGTTGCCTTAATTTAATCACTATACATTCACATTGTAATTTAACTGAAGTTCATCCCCAGGCAATCCTCTTATCCCCCAATTTGATTTAGGGGTCTCAAAAATCGTTATTTCAATATCTTCTGGAGAAATACTTAATTCGCTTTGAATACGTTCAAAAAGCAACCGTATTAATTGTTTCTTCGAGTCAAGTGAACGTCCTTCAAATATGCTTATTTCAATTATGGTGTATGCTTCTGTTCGTCCAGGGGCGTAATAAAAATCTTCCTTATTCATCGAAAAAAAACGATGAAACTTCTTATCTAATGGGAATATAAAAGCTTCAACAACACATGAATGAATGATGTCCGAAAATCYCCCCTTTATTGAGTTCAGACTTTCCTTTAAACCAAAAACTTTTACTTGAGCCATGCTCCTCATCTCACCTTTCTCATCTCAATTTTACTCAGCTTAACTGTGTACCATAACATCCAAATTATAGTTATAACACTCATTACTACGCAAAACTGCCCGTTACTTGAATGAATAAAAAGAGGAGCTGCCGGCGAGGTAAGCTCCTTCACTATCGTTTCCCGTTAGTTGAATGAGCCATTAATTAATTAAGCTAATTTTCCACTTCTTCAGCCACTCAGGATTGGAACTCAATAGCTCTAACCATTCCTCAAGTGTTTCTTTGATATCAAACCGATTTTTTGTGCGTTTTTCTTTTAACACATCCCAGTACCCATTATTTTTTACAATTTGTAAAGCGTATTCTCCTTCGGGACTTGAATCTGGGTACCAGCCTAAATCAATTATTATTGATTCTTCTCCCTCTGTGGGTATACACATTTTCCCGTTTGTATATTCCAATTTGATRATATGAAGAATATCCTCGGTGAAGTAATCCCAATTCTTTAGAAAGTCTTCTGTWTCTAAATCAGGTTCAGGTTCAACATYAAAGAACTTATTAAAATACATTGCGAAACCTGCAGGGATTCTTAATTCCATTAGATTCATAATTATCATTCCTTATAGTAATTTTYCTCTTGATTTCAACCAACSATACTCGWGTCAACTGCCATATTTATTGTTACCCGTCAGCTTATTAAAATGAGCAGGCCACCGCAGCGCCTGCTCATCAATGTGTGTTGTTCAACTATTGTTACCCGTTAGTTGAACAAGCCGAGGGATTCTTTCCCGCAAAGAAGCGTTAATATAACCATCAAATGCTTTGTATATGCGTCTTTATTCCTTTAAGCTCGCCGTCCACTTTTTAATCACTATGCCCTCTAGGCCACACACATCGTTTATATCTACACATAACAACTTCAGTTCATCAACGTGTTTGGACTTTCTGAGTACTTTTATAACAGCCAAAAAGGACTTATCCGTTCTTGAATACTCCAGCAATTGAAAGGGCTTGACACGTTCCTTGTGGTTTTCATAACTCCAACCCATGATAATCGCCTTAATTCCAAGAGGACACGACTCAAATTCATCTAAGTCACCCTCAACATCCGCTGAGAGGTTAATAATAATCCCTTTAGACATAGGAAGTGTTGGTTCAGTATAAATTTCATCTATCTCTGGCCAGTTCATGATAGCCTCCTTCCTTATGTGTCCGTACTTGTATCGGGACATTCCCGCACTATTTTTATAATTCGCCATGCACAAATTATACAAGTAACAGAATAACCGTACCAAGATAAGAAAAAAATTTAAACAAACAATTTCTACCATCAACACCTAATAACTTTGTTAATAATAACGGTCAATCAAATTTAACCTAAATACCATGTGACCAGTAAGGATTTTCAAGCAAACCTGCCCGTTAGCTTAACAAATAAAAGGAGCAGCTGCCGCAGCAACTCCCCCCAGTTTGTTCACCTATCGTTACCCGTTAGATCAACAAGAATCGTTATAAAGCGAATCTATTTTTTATGGTTTCAGCAACTTCACGTGCGTTGATTTTCGTATTGTTTATTCTCAAATAGTTTTCTTTTTTAATTTCTCCCTCTAACGAGTTCAATCGATGTTGCTCCATCGTCTGTTTTAGATCCTGTTCAGAGCGTGTGATATCTCTCTTTGTTGGTTTATGTTCAAGCCTATGGGGAGTCTTGTTACGCTCTATTCTCTCCTCAAGATCGGCTTCAAGCTCAACAAAATAGACATCCGCACCTTGTTCCTCAAATATTTTACAAATTTTATCGACGTAATCCCAATCGCACTGCAAATCGAATCCCCATACATATGTGAATATCATTCCATACATATCACTGGCGGCGGCCGCTTCAAATATGTCCTGACGGAATTTATTCGCTAATCCCCACATTTCACCACTGAAGCCAAAATAAGGAGCCAGCAATTCTATCGTCATATGGTTGTGGAACAATTTTAAATCAGATATCATTTCTAGTTCATGCCCCACTGTCATTTTACCTACTGCCTGCGGACCAAATATCAAAACAAATTTCATGATATCACCACTTTAGGAAGTTATTTTAATAATAGTACCACAATTGATCAAGTTTTATTGCACTATCCTGCCCGTTAGTTCAACGAGGCTGCCGTTTTATTCCGGTAGCCTCGTTCTGGTAACTTAAGACTACTATCCTATTTGTGAAAATAAGGGTTTAACTGAATCGTAACAGAATGAATATTCTGTTATGAATGTTTAGCGTACAAAAAAAGCCATCCTGTTGAGGATGGCTTTGCAGCAATTTTCAAAAACTGTATTTTTGTTCAATAAGGAACTATTAGGCTTCTTATACGTTAAGCGATGCCGCGCCTTACATCGCTTTCACATCTCTATTTTATTGGTGCAAGCTTAATAATAGAACTAGGTGTGGAGACCGTTAGCGTTTAGCGGATGGGGCTGAGCCCTTATGGGTAACGAACTCGGTGCTCCATGCTTACTTTGAAATCCTGCGAATGAGTCAATATACGTGATTGCTACTTAACCTAAGCTGCTCCGCACCTTCTCAGAAACCAGTTTTTGAAGAAGTAGCCTTGCTGATAGATTAATTATATTTATACATCTCCACTTTAAGAGCAGCTGGTTTTCGACCTACCGAAATCATATAAGCAGCTTCATCACCGTTCAATACTCTACCTCTAATCCATTGATCATTCATAAACTCGCCTTCCTCGATTTGAATGTAGCCGATCTTATCCGTTTCTCCTGATTTCGGAAGAAATTCCACCGAGAACCCGATTCCCGCGAATAGAAACTCATCCTCGTTAACCTCGATAACCAGCCCCCCTGAAACTGGCTTGCCGTCCTCCTTCCGTTTATAGGTAAGCTTCACATCATATTTCGAGAAAGTCAGCAAGCATCCACTGTTATGATGCTGCAGGAAACCGGTCATTTTCCCAGTACCCCGATACCGGTTAATAATACCCATCATATTGCCGAGCAATCTATAGCTTTCGGCGAGATATGGACCGGTACCGTTTAAGATGAAGGCCGACATATCGATATTAAGTGCCATCATGATTCCGAAATCCGGCCCGTCTTCATTTGTCGCTGTAGCAAGAAAATCCTCAATACCGAACGGGGCAAAGCATAGTGCATTATGCTTTCCGATAGCGTAAAATACGTTTGTTGCCGACACCATATCTCTTCTTGCTTCAGGAATGAAGAGAGGATTGCCGTCTGCCGTATATTCTTCGCAAACCTCAGCAAAATTAGGTAAATAAATATCTGGCGCATACAGACAGATGGTCGGAGCAGCGTGCTTCCATATTTTCATAACCTTCGCAATTGGACCGCCGCTCGGATAAGAGCCAGCCTTCCAAGGGTATTGCTCCAGCCATGCGTTAACAAACATTGGCAGTGGATATGCTTTCGAACCGGATTTAGCAATTTTTTCTATAGCGCAAGCATAGTGATAGGCCATGAAATTTTCAGCGGCTGCTTCACCAAATACCTCTTTCCAGTTCCCGTTATTACTATATAGGGCAGCAAGGCCCGAAGGAATAACCTCTTCAAATTGCTTGTTAGCCTTGTCCGAGTAATCTCTTTCTGAGCCCAGAAAACCAATTTCGTTCTCAATCTGCATCATAATGACGGTTTGCTCCTCCCCGTCTATTTCCTTCAAATGCTTCATCAGAGAATGAAACGCCGTGGCGTCCGCTTCAACGGCTGCGTCGCATAGCGGTGAAATCGTATCCGATGCCACTCCGCCCGGATAACGCGCTCTGAAATAGGTTTGATAATCTTTTTTTATCCAGGAAGGCGCATAAGTAGATCGACCATTTTTCCACAGCCCGAACCATAGCAGGACAAGTCTTACGCTTTCTTCTCTTGCCTGCTCGATAATGCCGTCAACCAGAGCAAAGTCATACTGACCTTGAACGGGCTCCATTAGTTCCCAAAATACAGGCACGATCACAGTATTCAAATGCAAGCCTCGTAAATTCGGCCAAACTTTCGTCTTCATATATTCGAGACTGGACGAACTGGAGTTATGAATCTCACCGCTTAATGCAATATAGGGTGCTCCGTCCACGTACAAAGTTGTTAATCCATCCTCATTTTTGAGATAGGGTAATTGCTTCATTTCATCTGCACCTCGCTATTATTGTCATACTAGTTCGAAACCAGCTGATTTGACCTCTGTTTTGAACGAGAGCCCCGTCCAGTAGTCCGGGGCTCATCTTTTTTTATTTACTCGATTTCGCCCATTCATCCAGCTGTTTTTGCTTTTCAGCTATAATTTTGTCGATTCCTGCTGATTTCAGCTTTGAAATAAATTCAGGAAGCGATTTACTCGGATCCAACATGCCAGTTTCAAGTGCGAGACGGAATTCCTGGCTGACAGCTGTCACAGCTGCAAACTCCGTTTTTACCGGGTTAACATCGAATATAAATCCTAAAGCTTTGGATTTTAACGCCGAAGAATTGAATTCTTCCATTTGACTCCAAATGTCAGCGTTGTCTCCTTCAAAGGTGTAAGAAAGAAATTGGTTACCAAACAACCAGCCCATGAACAAATTGTATCCGCTGTTCGTCCCGTCGACGCCTTGTGGAAATTTGATAACGTTATCCGTTACTTTCTCGAAATGCGTGCCTTCGATTCCCCAATCGAATAGATTTACGATTTCTTTATCCGTATACATAAGATTTAAAAATTGCATTGCTTTATCAGCATTGTTGCTGCTGCCTGGAATGCCCCACATAACGCCAGTAATAGAAGTTGTTGTGGCAACAGGCTGGGTAAGCGGAACGGATACAACGGCAACGCCGTTCTTTGATTCCTGTTCATCAAAACCAGGCTTTGTATTTGCCAAGTAGCCGAAGCCACGATTCGCTTTCAATAGATCGAACTGACTGTCTTTATTCGTCGCTGCATCCTTTAGGATGTATCCTGCTTTGTACCAGCTATGAATTTTGTTCAATAGCTCTGCGTATTCGGGCATTTCGTACAAATTGACGACCTTCAAACCATTATCGAAATTTGGTAATACTCCGAACGTGTCTCCCAAGGTATCATAAGTAATATAGCTGTCTGCGATCGTTCTTCCAACTGCGGCTGGTATAAGAGGTGCCATGGTTGGTTCGCTTTCTTTAATCGTCTTCAAAACCGCTTCCACATTATCTAACGATTTAATGGACGTAACATCAATTTTATATTTATCGACCATGTCCTTCCTCATCGTAAACGAATAAGTCGTTGCGAGATCGCGGTTCGAAGGGACTCCGTAAGTGCCTCCGTCTATTTTACTGGCAGATAAATAAGCAGGATCGAATACTTTCTTGATCCCTTGGCCATGCTCTTCAATCAATTTATCCAGCGCCGTCAATTGGCCCTTGGCCACCTTAAGTGGATACGTATTGCCGGACAGCATCATAAGATCAATCTTCTCGCCACTTGTCAGCATCAGATTCGTCTGCTGATCCCAAGCACCGAAATTAATCGGAATCAGCTTGACAGTAGCGTTAATCTTCTCCAAAGCCAATTTGCTGATTTGATCTTGAACAGCTTGCAGATCGGTCGGCACACCACCAAAAATAGGAAATACAATATTTAGCTCGTAAGGCTTCTCTCCTCCGCTTCCAGAATTGCTTGCCGTTTCACCATTGCTGTCTCCATTTGAAGAACATGCGGACAGCACTATCATGCAAAGAACCATTAATGCGGACAACCACTTCATTTTCTGAACCATCGTGAATCCCCCATTTCATTGTGTATGGTATAACCAGCGATTTGTTAGCGGTTGCATTCCGATTTCGTTGAACCTCGCTGGCTTGTATACCCATTATATAATCATGCTTTCAAGCACTCTGCTCTGAGCTCGACCTCTCATTTGCACCATATCGACTTTGTCCTCGTTCCCTCGGATCAAAAAGCTATTATCCTTTTACCGCTCCGATCGTAATTCCTTTAATGAAGTACTTCTGGAAAAAAGGATAAGCAATCAATATTGGAATAGCACCCACTACGGCAATTGCCATACGTACTGAAGTGCTTGGCAGCTGCTGTGCTGAACCGCTAGCTCTCGAGTCCGCCATCCCACTCGATAAAAACTGTATGTCCGTCAGTATTCGGTTCAAAATGTTTTGAATGCTGAACAGCTGCGGATCTGTCAAATAAACAAGCCCATTAAACCAGTCGTTCCAATAGGCGATGGTCTGGAATAATCCGATGGTGGCCATTATTGGCATCGAGAGCGGAATGACAATAGAAAAAAATGTCCTGAACTCTCCAGCTCCATCGATATTGGCAGACTCGATAACCGGCAGCGGAATGGAGGTCATGAAAAACGTCCGCATGAGCAATACATTAAATCCATTCATTAGCAGCCCTGGAATAATCAGCGCCCAAATCGTGTTTTTCATATCAAAATATTGCGTGTAGATCAGGTATGTCGGAACTAGACCTCCATTGAATAGTAGTGTGAAGAAAACGAAGAAGGCAAGCGGATTCTTTACCGGGAAGTCTCCCCTGGACATCGGATAGGCAAGCAGGGATGTAATCGCTAAACTAGTCGCCGTGCCTGTCAGCGTAATAAATATCGTTATTCCGTATGCCCTAAAAATTTCTTCAGATGCTTTCCCTAAATATTCATAAGCGGTAAAGCTCCACTCCTGCGGAAAAAACGAATACCCATAGCTAAGGATAGATTGCTCGCTCGTCAATGAGGATACGACCAGCAGCAGGAACGGAATAAGACATGCACCCGAAATGATGATCATCGTAATATGGCCAACCGATTGGATCGTCCGATTTTCTGCATTCATAAATGTTAAGCTCCTCTCTAGAACAAAGCGTTATCACTGTTGATTTTGCGAACGACATAATTGGAAATTAGAACTAATACAAAACCGACAATCGATTGGTAAACGCCAGCAGCAGACGACATCCCAATATCACCAAGCTGCATCAAGCCTCGATAGACATAGGTGTCAATAACGTTTGTTGTGCTGTTCAATGCACCGGCGTTGAGCGGAACCTGATAGAACAGGCCGAAGTCAGAATAGAAAATGCGCCCGATCGCCAGCAGCGTCATCATCGTAATAACCGGCATAATTAGAGGGATCGTTATCATCATGATTTGCTTCCATTTGGACGCGCCGTCGAGCGTAGCTGCTTCAAAATACTCCTGATCGATGCCGATTATTGCAGCTAAGTAAACAACGCACAGAAATCCTGCACTTTTCCAAACATGGATGACGGTTAAAATAAATGGCCAATATTGCGATTCCGTGTACCAAGAAATTTCGTTTAGCCCGAGCATTGGAAGAATCGTTTTGTTCATAAATCCAGTTTCAGCGCTTAATAAAGCGAATGCAAGATAGCTGACAATGACCATGGAAATAAGATGCGGTAGCAAAATAATGCTCTGATAAAACCGCGACAGAAATCGATTTCGAATTTCATTGAGCAGAATAGCGATGCCTACAGCTACAATTAAATTAATAATAATAAATGCGGTGTTGTACAAGATCGTATTTCTCGTAATGATGAAGGCATCGCTTGTCTTAAACAAATACTCAAAATTTTTGAAGCCGACCCATTCACTGCCCAATATGCCCTTCGAAAAATTAACATCCTTGAAGGCGATTACGATTCCGAACATTGGTAAATAGTTGTTGATGATCAAATACAAAATACCCGGCAGCGTCATCAAGATTAGCGGCATATATTTCTTTAGTTTCATGGTTTTTTTCTTCACGCTGATCTGCTTCTCTTGTGCCCTCATGACCTGTGTCATCGAACAATCCTCCCTTTCCTCAACTCACTTGTTGTATATTCTCTATAGTAATGCGTATGGAACAAGCCAACTGCTCCGTGATCGACCTTTCATTTGCCTGATCTCGACCAATAATTATTTCGATGTAAATAAAAAAAACGACCGGAACGGTCGGCTTTTTGTTTAAATTTAGGACTGCGTGAGAGACTTAAGCCTATATTCTAACGGATTCATCCCGGAATGCTTCTTAAATCTCCTCGAAAAGTGCGACAGATTCGAATAACCGACGCTTACAGCTACCCTGCTGACTGGCATCTCCGTTTTCAGCAGCAACGATTCCGCAAGTTTTAGACGCTCCAACACAAGCAATTCCGTTACGGACATTCCTTTCTCTCTCTTGCATAAGCGATCAAGATAATCCGGATTTAAATACACCTGCTGGGCGATCTCTTCCCTGGTCAATGGCATGTCCAGATGCTGCGTGATAAATGCCATGATATGCTCTATCACGCTATGATTCGGGTCCTTCTCTTTCTTTAATGCTGATATCGTTTCCGTGAAGCCGGAAATCCATGCGATGAAATCAGGAATCGATCGCGTTGCATTCTCGGACAGTTCCACCAGTTTGACATCTCCGTACAAAGATTGAAAAGGGGCACCTTCCTGTCTCATCATATGGTACTGAGTCTGTGTAATAAATTGCTGAAAAAGATACAAGGCGCTCGCGTCAAGCTCGAAAGCATGTGCAAGATTCACTAAGTAGCGCTCCGCTTCCATCACGATTTTTTGCTGTGAACCTTCACGCAGCAGCACCGTCCACATCTGCTGGTCTGGTTTTCGGATCGCCGTGCTAATGCGTAGCGGCTCGCTCCCAAGTCGCATAACTTTATTATTATGTGCCACGTTATTCCGCTGGGTAACGATCAGTTCATCAACTAGCTCAGGAAGCTGGTTCACATAAACCTGCCCTCCAATATAACAGGTGAGATCACAGAAGAAGTAACTGCGGCAAGCTGTGATATATTGCTCGCAAAGACGGTTTAGCTCTTGCTCCTTATAGTTAGCTTCATCAAAAGATATTATTGCGAGCAGAGTTCCTTTTGTAAAAGGAATAACTTGGATTACGGAAGACTCACCCTCCATCATCTCTTCAGCCGTGTTCTTTAACGCATATTCCAATATGCGTTCATCGCGTTGATTGATGGGCTTGTGCCATCTCTGAATATGAATAAGCACAGGCACGAATTTATCTAAAGCACAAAACGGTATACTGCGTTCCGCTGCAATTTTTTCGATATGAGAAGCTTGCAAAGAAATAGAACGATTCAATACATCAATCCAAAATCGCTCCATCAATATGGATTGATGACGGAACCACTTCTCGCCCAGGTTGACGGTTTCTTTATCTTTAATAATTTTGTCTGCTGCCTTCGCTACGACTAACTCAAGCTCCTCATATGGAAGGGGCTTCAATATATAATCCAAGCTGCCGAGCTTCATCGCCCGTTTGGCGAAATGAAAGTCAGCATGGCAAGTCATAATAATTGATTCCGTTGTCTCCGAATGTTCCCTCACCCATTCAAGCAGATCCAACCCGCTTCCTTGCGGCATTTCGATATCACATAGCATAATATCAACGGCCGTACCTTCGAAGATCTCCTTCGCTTGTCGAATGTTGAATGCTGTGTACACACCCGTAATACCCAGCTTAGACCAATTAATATCGGATATAAGGCTGTCAATTACAATACTCTCGTCATCTACAATTAGAAGATTCATCCATTATTCACCTTCTTCAAGTTGTTTTGTTCGAACGGCAAATGAATTTCAATAATGGCTCCGGAAGGATTTCCGTTGTAAAATAGGATATCTGCTTTTCCCTCATATAGAAGATAAAGCCTCTGTTGAATATTACGAATGCCAATATGCTCGCCCTGATCGTCTCGAATCGGTTCGTTTCCTCTAAGCCGTTGAAGCATTTCTTGAGAAAAGCCTTCTCCCGTATCTCTAATTTCAATATGCACTCTCGATGCTCCCCCACTATGATCCATCCGAATGTCAATGAACAAATATACGGGTGTATCCAATGTTACGGCATGCTTAATCGTATTTTCCACAAACGACTGGATAAGAAGAGGCGGGACAAAAACATCGGCAACGTTGTCATGAACTTCAATGGACGGAATAAGTCCAGTTGGCGACCGTAGTTCCTGAATACGCAAATAATTCCGTACATGCTTCAGCTCATCCTGGAGCGGCACGACCGATAGATTGCTTCTGAACATATATCTGAAATATTGAACCAAGCAGAGTGTTATCTCCTCAATCACCTTCGTCTTACCCGAACGAGCAAGCGTATAAATGATATTTAGTGAATTCATAAAAAAATGAGGATTGATTTGTAACTGCAGATGCTGCAGCTCTGCTTTTTGCTTATTGATCTGTTCTTCATAAACGCTAATGCGCAGTTCCTCGATCTGAGTCATCATATTATTAAATGAATGGTTTACGACCTGATACTCGTCACTTGTACGGTAAGGTTGTATGCGAATGTTCAAATTCCCTTCTCCAATCAACTTCATTGCTGAGATGATTCGGTTGAGCGGACGCAGGACCGTTTTACGCAGCATAATAAGGAAAATTGGCAGCAGTAAGAACGATCCCAGAGAGATAAAAGTGACAATTTGCTGCAAATAAGGCAAGTTTTCTAATATCTGTTCATCAGGAATGAGCGCTAACAAGCTGAAATTCCCCTTCATTGAGCGCTCGCCTACGACCAGAAAACGATTTTTATCACCGGACATATAATAACTTTCGAAGCCTCGATTCAAATTGACTCGATTCTCATTTACAAGATCCGCATGAATCGTCGGTATACCTTTATCCGTCACCATCAAAGAAACGCCTTTCTCACCGAGATTTATTAGCTTTAAAGGCATCAGCAACTGATTGATATCTACCCATGCACCTACATAGGAATGTTCAGTAGTTAGTATACGTAACAAATAATATTCATCACCAAGTTTTTGGACACTCCAATCTTTGGATAGCTGATCAGTTGAATTAAGGTGATTCTTTACATAATCACGCACCGCTTCTCTCTGATTATAAGAAGCGCTTAGGTTAATGCCTTCCAGCAAATCATCCTTTCCCATATATATAAACAAAGAGTCAATCGTTTTATAGACCAGCACATCATCGGACAATTTTCTGGACAGCCGGATTTGACTTAACAGTTCCTCTTTCGGAGAACGATTGTCCGACATGTTCTGCAAATCAAGATTGGTAGCCGCAAGACTGATTAAATAATTATCAACATCATCAAGGCGGTCATCGATCTGTCCCATATAGAGGGATATCAAATTTTTATTCGATTGTGCAACCTGATCCCTAACGACGTCAATGGCATAAAAGGTGTTGTATAGCAACAAGGCAAGTATGGGCAAAATTATAGCCATGACCAAAGCAGTCAACTTGAAGCGTAAGGAATTCCTCGATATATGTGGCAACAGAGCATTCACGATAAGGACCTCCCAGAAAGCATTATGTCCATTTTATTAATCATTCTATATTATATTATCCTTAAATCACTACTCCAAACTCTACTTATCGTTTGCTTCTAGACGACTTTTTCAAAGATGTGCTTTTACTCGCTAACTTGACCTTGTAAGATTTCATACCGTTTCGGAAAGGACGTCTCCAAATTCCTCTTTCTTTGTCGATCCTGGAACTGAGCTCAAATAATAATACCTCATTCATTAATTTCCTGTCCTTTTCTGGTTCAACAAATGGATCGTATGGTGATCCCGTCACAGGTCGCGCATCTGCTCTTCCTATGTCTGCTAAAGATTTAAAATGTTTTTATTTTGACCTTAGTAATTGGAAAAGCGACAGCTAAGAACTATAAAATAAAGTTCTAGACTGTCGCTGTTAGAAGACCAATAAGAGTTCTTAACTCAGGAATTAAATATTTCTCTATTCAGATTAACAATTTCTTTATGTGAATATCCGACTGTAGCCGCCAATAGCTTTTCAATCGCCTTATCCCGTAAGAATGGGGCTTTTTCTTTATTTGCTTTTTTTAATGCTATATTAAGTTCCTCTTTGGTTAGTTCTGTGCAGTATGCAGGAGTTCCTGGCTGCTGTCTCCAAGAATCACTTAAAGAACCGTTATCTACTGTGTCGAAGCCTAGCTCGTTGGCAATATTGATGATTTTTTGTTTTTGCTGCAGGTCATTACCGGCAATCGCTATGGCAATGCGTCCACTAGTTCCTTCGAGTGTTCCTTCATGTTCTAAAGTATAAGCTAATAGATTGTTGAAAGCTTTAATAATTGGCCTACCTAATTGATTGGATACCCAAATACTTTCGATCATACCGTTCTCAACTTCTTCAATTCTATTGCTTATTTGAGGATAATAATTAGAAGTGTCTACAACGATTACTTCCTCACCAACTTTATCTATAACGTTGCGAATGCTTGGCAGTGTATGAAAAGGGATAGATATGATTAAAACATCAATATTTGTAATGACATCATCTACACTCACAGGTGTTCCTTTCAGTTTTTTTCCTTCTAAATGTCTAATGCCTCGAGCATCTGCAATTTTGACATCATGTCCGTTCTCAATTAATTTTTTTGAAATATTTGACCCGATTGGTCCTGCACCTATAATTCCAATTTTCATTTTCTTTCCTCCTAATTATGATCATATTCTAAGGGCTATTGCTTCTGTGATCGTCTGGCCGGCTGCTTTCTTGTATTTATTAATGGATGGTATGATTCACTTTTCGGTTGACAATGACGCGACGGATGAAGAACCCAATAAGAATCATTTTGTTCATCTCCACTGTAGTTTATTATACTTTTGCATACCTATTTTCTGGGTAAGGAAGACCTAAATTACCTCTCAACGTGCGGGATTCATATTCTCTTCGGAATATTCCTTTTTCCTGTAGGATAGGTACGACCAAATCAATAAAATCGTCAATTCCTGAAGGATGTTCTTGTCTTAGGAGCAATAAGTCCATTGCACCCGTTTGATTCCAATGCTCAATCATATCAGCTACTGTCTCTGCAGATCCGAAAAATTGGGGCTTAGAAATATGATATCCTGGAGGTGATAACCTTTTTAACTCCAGAAACTTTTCATTTGCCTCAGTTTCTGTTCTTCCGACGAGGATGTGTTGTGTCGGCATTATCAACATGTCTTCCGGAGCTCGTCCTGCAAGGACTACTTTTCTTCTTAGTTCCTCACTGTATTGCTTGGCGTAATTGTAATCATCCCCATTTATGAGTACGCCTTCAGCATGTTTGGATGCGATATTCATAAACGTTTCAGATGTACCCGCCTGAAAGATGACGGGTCTTCCTTGTGGAGAACGACTAATATTTAGTGGACCGTCTACAGAAAAATACTTTCCTCTATAGTTCAATGGGTGCATCTTTCTTGGATTAAAGAAGATACCACTCTTTTTATCACGAATAAAAGCATCGTCTTCATAGGAATCCCACAGACCTTCCACAATTTCGATGAACTCTTTATTTAAAGGGTATAAATCATCTTTAGACAAATGCCTTCTGCTATAGTTAGCCAACCCTCCAGGATTAGAAGTAATAGCATTCCATGCCGCTCGCCCGTTGCTAATTTTATCGAGAGCGGCCATCTGTCTAGCCACTGTAAATGGATCAGCGTAAGACGTGGCTATAGTCGCAGCAAGCCCGATGTGGCTGGTTGCCATACTTAGCGCGGAGAGTATCGTTACACCTTCAAACATACTTAGATAGTGCGGAATATTTCCAGGACCTATATGGCTTACATCTGCTAAAAAAACCATATCGAACTTGCCTTCTTCAGCTCGTTGTGCCTTCTTGACATAAAAATCTACACTTTCGCTTGCATTGGCAGGCATGTTAGGGTGGCGCCATGCCGTATAACTCCAACCAACACCATCAACAATAACGCCGATCTTAAGTTGTTTTTTATTTTTCATTTTGCCTCTCTTTTCTGTTAAGGCCAAACTCTCTAGCCAATAATTCAAGGGATTTTAACCGCGCAGCCTGTTCGGGATAAAAATCGGCTATCATAATTTCGTCAACCCATGCTTCTTTTGCTTTTTCCCGTAGCCTTTTGGCCACATTATCAATACTTCCGATGACAAAACGTTCAGCGTTGTATTCCCTGGCTCTTTCTTCATCAGGTGTATACACATGGGATGCTGCTTCTTCTAAGGTGGGAAAAGAAATATTTGCTGATCCCGTTGCCATTCTTGCCCACATGAGCTCTAATGGACCGCTCAAGTATCGTGCCTCTTCGTCAGTCTCGGCAGTGATAACGGCGATAGTTAATATACTTTTAGGCTCCTTTAGGTACGACGAAGGAATAAAGTTTTCACGATAGGAGCGTAATATCGGTACTGCCAGTTTCGGGGCCAAATGTGCAGCAAATGCGAATCCGAGCCCTCTTTCAATTGCGAACTGTACGCCGCCTTGACTGGACCCCAACATATAAAGTTCGGGAATTAGGGTTGGACCTCCAGGAGGCTTAATTCTATGGTAAGGATGTTTTTCTGGAAAGTTTCGTGAAAAGAAGGAAAGTAAATGATTCAATTGAACAGAAAAATCATCTCACGATCCCTGCAAGGCCGTTGCCGTTAAACCATCTGTCCCGGAAGCTCTTCCTATGCCCAGATCTACTCTTCCGGGATGAAGGGCTTCCAGCAGGGTGAAGTTTTCTACCTCTTTCAATGGGCTATGATTGGGCAGCATAATTCCCCCAGAACCAACACGAATGTGCCGGCTCTGGGAGGCTGCATGTAAACTTAGCAAATCTGGAGAAGTGCTAATTTGACTCGTAGTATTGTGATGTTCAGTGAACCAATACCTGGTATATCCCAGAAGATCCGCCAATTTAACAACCTCAGTCGTATTATTAAGGCTTTCTGTTGGATTGGAGTGCTTGTATACATGGAGGAAATCTAAAACTGATAATCTTATGTTTTGTTCATTCATAGTTGAATTCATTGGAAATTCTCCTCTTTAATAAAATCAGCTTAAATGTTGCCTCATTCCTGTAAGTGAAGCTGTTTCAATAGAGCTGAGAAGTTTATGTTGGCGTAAAGCATGTGCAAAATCTGGGGTCGTGTATGTGCCTTCACGCAAGTCCTTAGCGAACTGTTCATAAATTCGCGCTGTATTACCTGGCATACCAGTCGGTAAATGATTACCAAAGTAAGATTCAGGAACAGTTAGATCTTCTAAATGTTTTTCTTGATTTTGTCCACCTTGCAATTTTAATTCAGCTAACTGGGTATGACCACTTGGTGCAGTTATGACCAGATCACCTTTTGTACCATTGATCTCCCAACGCATATTTTCACCACGAGATATTCCGCCGCGATAAAAGACAGACACAGCCGTGCCTTTCGTCAGCGTCCCCATAATCGATACATGGTTGGGTGAGGTGAAAGGAATTATGGTATTCGTGTCTGATATTAATGCTTCTGTTTGATTAGAGACTAATTCTGCGGATAGGGTCGAGAAATCACCCAGCAAGTACTGTAGGGCATCAAAAGTGTGCATGATCGGAACCGAAAGAAGCGTTACTCCGTTGGCCTTATCATAGACGTACGAATTCGAACGGTCGGTAACTCCCGTCCAACCCATGCCTGAACCAACAAGCGTTGTACCAAGAACATCTCCAATGTAACCCTCTGAAATGAGTTCTCTTGCATAGCGAATTACAGGACTATAGCGTGCTTGTAAGCCTACAATTGTGCGTATTCCTGATGCTTCTGCGCGTTTTGTCAATTTTTCTGCTTCATCTAGACCATTAGCGAGTGGCCACTCCGAGAAGACCATCTTCCCTGCATCAAGCGCAGCGGAAATGATTTCATGATGATAGGGAACCTTTACCGTGACAACAACCAGATCAATACCAGGATGATTGATCAAATCCAGATGGTTATCGAATCCCGGAACACCAAACTTCTTCTCGGCTTCTTTCGCAGTCGTTTGACGGCTTGTGCTAACAGCTCTCAATTCGTAATCATCCGATAATGCTTTAATCGAAGGTATGTGTGTATTAACTGCCCAACTGTACGGATTTGAGGGGCTTGCACCAATAATACCTACACCAATTTTTTGTTTAGTCATCATAATCAATTGTCTCCTTTATGGTTGTATAAAAAACTCAACAAATAATTAGCTTGCTAAATAAGTTACTATATTTCTACACAATATTTAATTAGCGCACTAAATATTTATTTAGCCTGCTAAGTAAAATATGGGAAAAGGAGAGATTCTTAAAACAAATTACTCTCCATTTGCTTCATAAGCCGTCTTAAAAGGAGTCGTTCTTCAGTTGAAATCGATTTTAGCAACTTTTCTTGATGTTTTTGCCAAATGACACGAATGGGATCTTCAAGTTCTTTACCTTTGTCGGTTAGAAAAATACGCATGACTCGTGCATCTTTCTCATCACGTTTACGATAAATAAATCCGTTTTGTTCAAGTGATTTAACCATATTCGTGATGGTGGGAGGTTCACAATTCAAATATTCACTTAGCTGCATTTGCGTTATGCCATCACCTGACCATAAACGGTAGAGCAGATTATCCTGTCCGACATGCAGGTTTAGTTCTCTTAGACTTTCGCCGTAATCTCGTCTCATTCTAGCCGAAAGTTTATCGAACAACTCACGGATCTCACAGTCAACCGATGTCTCCATATTACTTTTCTCTGCCTTTATCATTAAAATTATTTAGCAAGCTAAATATATCACGATTGTATTCATCAGTCAACTAGCGCTCGTCTATAGGAGAAAGTCAGGTTTACCACCCATTATCTATTGTTTCCGACTATTCGTTAATAATTCATTTTCCACGCTATACTGCCCGTTAGCTTAACAAAGAAATGGAGCAGCTGCCGTAGCAAACTGCTCCTTGATTGTTCAACTATCGTTACCCGTTAGTTGAATGCTCAAGTTTTGATTTTCACCTTCAAGTGGTCTCCACAATTTTATATGTAACCATTTGATAGCCACCATTATGTCCATCGTTTTTTAATAATATTTGGACACGATCCCCATCAGGCCTACACAGATCTATCCATATTTCAAAGTATTGTGCTCCATAAAAGGAGCAGCTGCCGCGGCGGCAAACTGCTCCTGAATTGCTGGTGTTAAAAGAAAATAAACCATTAGACTGAAAAATAAAGTATTAGACTGGGAACGGCATTACGTTAACGGGCAGTATACAACAATAGGAAATTAGTGGTATCCTTTGGGATTGAGGGCTCCATTTGTTATTTCAATGTCGAAATGAGTTGTCGCGAATATGCTTAGAAATTTCCAATTTTGAGAAGGGCGAAAAAAGATTTATCTTGGTCAGCTATTATTGTCCAGATAGTTTCTTCAGGCTTAATCTAATGTTTTTAGATCCCTACATGAAATCGAAAAAATGACGGATCACGTGAAAGAAGACCGGAGAAGTGTAGGTCAGGCTATCGACCCGGTTTAAGTATTTTTTTTTCAAAGCATCGAACTTATCGTCATCGGCAATTAGTAAATCCCGCTTTAATACGGATATCGTTAAGCTGCCGAAGAAGCCGCTCAAGCTTATCAGCATGCCGGAAAGAAACCCGAAAGCGGGGGGAAGCGGCGTCAGGAAAGGGGAGATCAGATACGAGACCGCTGTCGTTATGAGAAACGCGCAGGCAAAGCCAGCCCAAGTCAAGTGCGGGTTCGCAGTCGGAACCACCTTCCACCTGCTGAAATATATGGATATTAAATTATGTACGACATCATTGAGCTGCGTTAACACCACCAGGAAAAGGACGAGTCCCGGCCCGTGCTGCGGAGTTGCAAATTGAAAATAGGCAAGGTGGCTAAGACCGAAAACCATCAGGATGAGTCCCCATTGGGTCGAACTGACGCTGTGCAGAAAGCCGACCGTTCCTTTGTTGATCAATCGCGGTATTGGAAGAAGCAAGAAAACATAAACAGGAATAAAGACAATAAACATCCCGTACCACTCGATATAAATCCAATAAAACTGCAAAGGAATCGTCAAGTACGCCCATAGGTGCAGTCTGCGGTCGGCTTTTCTCGATCTGATCATGGAGAAATATTCTTTCAACGAGAAAAAGGTGAGAGTCATAAGGGAAAGCAATGAGACGACAGGATTGAACAGGGTTGCCAAGCTAAAGACGAAAAGCAATCTCCACCCTGTCTTAAGCCGAATTCCGATGGCCGAGTAGTCTTTATCCGGTTGGATGCTGCCAATTACGTAATAAATCAATTGAATTGAGGCTAAAACTGCAAAAATAAACAATAACGTAAATTGTGTGCTGTCCATTTTCGAATCACCAACTTGTCGTGAGATAAAATTCCATTATGGGAACCATAGTTATTATGAAGAAATAATTAATGACTTGATAAGGGGATTTCTGTAAATGGCAGCTGATCAATCGGTTTTTATTTTGCTTACGAATACCGGAACGCTTTTTACGAGGATCATTCAGGGCTACACGGGAGCACCTTACAATCATGCCTCAATTTCGTTTAATCGGGAACTTTCGGAGTTGTACAGCTTCGGGAGAAAACGCCCAAACAATCCTGTGAATGGCGGCTTCGTGAAGGAGGATATCCAGAAAGGCACGTTTAGCAAGTATCCGAATACAACATGTGTCCTCTACGAGCTTCAAATAACTGCCCGCGAAGCTGAGAGGATGAAAAGGGTCTTGCGAATCTTTATCCGAAGCCGTAAAAAGTATCTTTATAACTTTCTGGGCGTAATTGGCGTTGCGCTGAAAGAACCGGTCGAATTCAGCAACTCCTACTTTTGCTCGCAATTCGTCGCCGAAATTTTGATGCGGTCTGGCATTAGGTTATGGAATAAGTTGCCCGCGCTCGTGACTCCGGATGATTTTCGAAAAAGCGACCGGCTGCAATTGATCTATGAAGGGCTTTTATGCGAGTACAAGCCTAAGCTCTGAGAACAGAGAGGCGAATATCTCACTTAGAATAGTGCCCTAAATCATAATCATTCATGTAGGGGAAATCCCTGAACAGTTACAACTCCGGCAGCCTCAAGCATCTAAGCTTTTGCGTGTTCTAAGTGAGGCAGGCATCGTGGAGGCCCAGGTGGATGTGAATCGCCGGATCTACCGGCTACGGCCGGAGCCTTTCCG
This sequence comes from Paenibacillus sp. 01T443, assembly GCF_056398325.1. Taxonomy (NCBI): domain Bacteria; kingdom Bacillati; phylum Bacillota; class Bacilli; order Caryophanales; family Paenibacillaceae; genus Paenibacillus; species Paenibacillus sp. 01T443. Next base: position 35,665 of record NZ_JBFTPE010000027.1, on the reverse strand, counting down.
GAAGATAGACGATTGGCTGGTGAGCTACCGCGATGAGCGGTTCAACCACCTAGTTGACTATTTAAAGAAGCTGGCTCAATGAATGGAGAAAGCTAGCTCAATAAAACAGCGGCAGTCTAGGACTTTATTTTTTCGTCCAAGGCTAACCGCTGATTTTGTTATTGGGGCCAGTCTAATACTAATTTCACGGGATCTGACGGTATTTTAAATTGAAAAGCTGCTTGGTGCAACAGATCTAGTCAGCTGGACTATCGTTTCCCGTTAGTTTAATCACGATTGACTTAAAAAGCTAATAAATCTCTTGTGTTAATATGTTTAATTTCAGAGACACTGTCTTGTCCACTTGTAAGCATCTCATATAGACCATCAGGCACCAGTTTATATTGAGGATTTTCCTTAAAATCACTAAGGCTCATCCAAACAGCTAAAAACCTTTTGTCTCCCTCTATCCCTTCAAATACATCTTTTTCATAATCATCAGAACAATTAAAGCTCGCTTGATAAATAAAATCATATTCATGCCCAATTTGACCGTAACATGGGTAGATATTCTCGATAATCCCAAGCAATTTTGGTTCAATGATATCAATGTTTATCTCTTCTTTTACTTCCCGTACTACAGCTGATTTACTGTCTTCTCCATACTCAATCGTGCCACCAACTGGGCGAAATGTTATGACACCGTCTTCTTCGGGGAATTGTTCAAGTAATATTGATTCTCTTCTTTTAACGATACAAAGAGAAGATGCCCTATAACGCAAATATTTTTCCTCCTCACGGCATTAATATCCCAAATATATTCCATAATACTGTTGCGTTATCCTGCCCGTTAGCGGAATAGCAAAGAAGAGCTTACTGTTCGCACAGTCAGCTCCTTTTCTTATTTAACTCTTTCTCGCTAGCAATAATAATACCTCATTCCTTTATTACAAGATCCTTCAATTTACACCATTCAATAACTAATTCCTTTACCTTTTTTTCTTTGAATTCATACCATTGTTTTTCTACGTCATGTTCTCTAATCCCGTCTTTAAATCTTCTAAATGCCCCTCTTCCTTGAATAGCTCCAAACAATTCTTCTCGAACCTCTGCTTCGCTTAATGTCCCAATAAATTCTTCTACTATTTCATACTCATGGTACTCGTTTCTTAATGTGAAACCGAGGTAAACCTCGTCTTCATCCTCTATAATTTTTATTGCTTGTTCAATGTTCTCTCTTTGCCAATCTGGATAGTTTTCAATTGGCTCTTCATCTTCTGCAGCTCTCATTTCTTCTCTCGATAATGTTATAACTTCTCCTGTCTGGGTGTTTATATATGTAACGGTTTCATCCATTTGAATTTCAATTTCATTAATTAGATCATCTAATTTCACCGCTGCTATTTTCTTCATTTCATACCTGTCCTTTCATTGATATCCCTTCTATAATACAGTTTATTCAAAATACCTAAATAAATTAAAGAAGAGCTGCTTTAGAAATGCAACTCCTTCTCAAATATTGTACCCGTTAGCTTAATAATTGGTCATCATATTTCTCACTTTAAAACTTTTGCCACTCGAGAAATTCCAAGCGGTTTCCAAATGGGTCGTTTACATAAAAACGCTTAACACCTTCTTCTTCGCGTACAACATCGTCGGTTACTTCAATGCTATTAAGAACTAGATGATCCCGTAACGCATCGATATTTTGAACATGAAATGCGGGATGAGCTTTTGTTGCTGGAACAAATTCCGTTTGAACACCTATATGTACTTGATGGTTACMACACTGAAACCACACGCCTCCACGTTTCAATAGGTTCTCTGGTTTAGGAATTTCAATCCATCCTAGCAAAACGGTGAAGAACCTACGAGCAGTGTCTTCACAGCCTTGTGGTGCAGCCAGTTGCACATGATCGACTCCGTCAAAAATGAATGACATAACACTTCCCCCTTTTGTTTATAAAAATGAAACTTAGTTTCAACTAATAAAACCATACTACAAAATAATCCACAAAAAGTCCAGATAATTTAGAAAGGATTACGTTATCCTGCCCGTTAGCTTAATAATGAAATGAAGCAGCTGCCGTAGCAAGCTGCCCCCGTGTATGTTCAACTATCGTGTCCCGTTAGTTCAACAGGGCTTATCAATCCTCCAATGAAAAACCATGGCCATCGTAATTAACTTCAAATTGCTTTGCCTGTGGCAAGCTTTTCATGTAGCTTGTTTAGCTGTTCTTCGCTTTGAGAGTAAAAATATTATTCGAGTGATACCATGTCCTCACAAGTCTTTTGCATACTGTTGTAATTACCTGAACAACCAGTTAACAGTATTAATACAATCAAAATCCCTATACGCATAACTTCACCTTAAAGGATTAATGGAATCACTTCTTTTCCATTTTATTACAATTATGTTGAGCAAAACTGCCCGTTAGCTTAGCCCCACCCTGCCCAAGACTATACTTTCTTAGTCTGAAAATTTTATTTCCCTTACTTTATTCAAGCAGATTTGTGTCGCCCTGTGCTGATTACCGCCGCTTTAGGACCTTTTTACATTTTGGAAACATTGTGCTGCCCTTTTGAAATTGAAAAGCAACCTCAACTGGAGTTAAAATGAAGTGACGTTACAGGGAGGATTGCAGGTATCGGGTTCGCTTCCCTGTTTGTACGAGCATGGGAATTGGGGATGAAAAGATGAGTAAATATTTTCACGAGCAGCTCGGCAGCCTTGTCTCTGCGATCGGCTCCAGCTATCAACAGCAGTCTCATGTAATTCCATTGGATGCAGTCGCTCTTCCGAGCAGAGATACGATCATTGAAGTCATCCAATTGTTGAGAGAGCTTCTGTTCCCGGGCTATTTCGGAAAACAGAACCTTACACCCGCTACGTTGGACTACCACATCGGCGATCTGCTCATTCAAGTTCACGATAAGCTTCACGAACAGATCAGTTCCGTATTAAAGCATCAAGCTGCTAACGATAAGACGGCAAACGTCGCGCTTTTTTAAGCAAACTGCCGGAGCTTCGGCAGATTTTGGCAACCGATGTGCAGGCCGCCTTCGAAGGCGATCCTTCCGCCCAAGATACGAACGAGATCATTTTCTCCTTCCCGGGCATATTTACCGTCACGATTTATCGGCTGGCACACGAATTGTACAAGCTTTGCGTGCCACTCATCCCGAGAATCATGACGGAATACGCACACAATGAGACCGGAATCGATATTCACCCCGGCGCTACGATCGGCAGCTATTTCTTTATCGATCATGGCACAGGCGTCGTGATCGGTGAAACTACCGTTATCGGCAATCAAGTGAAAATTTATCAGGGTGTCACCCTTGGCGCAATATCCACCCGGGGCGGACAAGCACTTCGCGGCGTAAAGCGCCACCCTACGCTGGAAGATGAAGTAACGGTCTACTCCGGCGCTTCGATATTAGGCGGCGAGACGCTTATCGGCAATGGCGTCGTTATAGGTAGCAATGCCTTTATTACAACCTCGGTTCCGGATGGCACGAAAGTGAGTGTAAAAAACCCGGAGCTGGTGTTCAAAGGCCATTCTCCTCAAGAATTTAAGCAGGAATTCCATGCAGACTGGATGATTTGATTTAAACAATAAGGGGCAGTACCTTCAAGGTCGGTTAACGACTTCAAAGGTACTGCCCCTTGCATATGAGCGGTATGGCCGACGCGGGCTCGTCACCCGCCGCGTTTGTTGTGGCATCGTATAACTATTCTTTAAAAACCTTTCCAGAGAAGTAGCCCAAATACGCAAATTCTAACCTTTCAATATAAAGGTGCAAATTGTTCTCGGGAATATTTTTAACCTCATACGGATCATTCGGATGGAAATGCCAAAGGAAACTTCACATTATAAAAGTATATGTTTTACTCACCATTAGGGATAAATCTCTATTCAAATTAATTTGATTTGAAGTTTCGTCAGTGATGTCCTCTAAGCAGTTAAAGTAGTCCCAAAAGGCCTCTTGGTTGAACTTATCTTGCTTGTGTAAAAAAGTAAACAAAACTATATTCTATGCCCTCATAGTTATTATTCAAAACTTCAACTGCTGTCATCATCTATCTCCTTCCACCTGATAATCGAGCAGGCTGCCGTTGATCCTGGAAGCTTATTGAACTATCGTTACCCGTTAGCATTCCTGTAGAGCGTTAATTATCAGCTTTGCAAAAAAAGAAGCGCCTCTTGTATACTGGGAATCGTTGTTCTCGACCAAAAGAACAAAACCCGCATACGAAAAGAGGCACTCACTATGAAGCATAAACTGAAAGAGAAACAAAATCAACACTCGCCGACAAAGAGTGACTACAAGGATGCTAAAGTCATCGCCGACTTAATCCGAAATGGAGGGGATATTATTTACCGCTGATCCAATTAATTCTAACCGAAAGGTGCTATCAATCGATGCCAGTTTTAGACTTGGAGAAGCACTGGTATCTAGCTTGGTATCTGCCCTGTGGAACTATTCACTTTGTACCATTCTTCATGCTTAATAAGTTGCCATCGCTCACCAAGGAATTGCTGCCTAATACTGCGCAGCTATAAGAGCCGGATAGTGTGTACCACCTGATAACAGCTCATCATGAGTGCCGTGTTCCACGATCCGTCCTTTGTCCATGACAAGTATGAGATCAGCGTTTTTAACAGTCGAGAGACGATGTGCGATAATGATGGTTGTTTTACCCTTGCGTAATTGATCCAACTGTGATTGAAGACAGCGTTCGGTCTCCAAATCAAGTGAAGAAGTCGCTTCATCAAGAATAAGGATCTCCGGATCGCCCAATATTGCACGAGCGAGAGCTAAGCGCTGAAGTTGCCCTCCAGAAAGCTGCACACCTCTCTCCCCTATCTCTTCTTCTAATTGACCAGGCATTTTGATAATATCGGCATATAATTGAGCAGAGCGGCAGGCACTCTCGATTTCGTCTTCACTCAAATGTTCCCGGCCGAAGCATAGGTTGGTCCGCAGCGTATCAGCCATCATGTAGGGATCTTGAAACACAACTCGAACGCGGCTAGTCCAATCTTTGTGAGAAATCTCACGCAAGCCTTCTCCGTTTACAATGATTTGTCCGGCGGTCGGTTCATAAAAGCGAACCATAAGCTGAGCGATCGTTGATTTTCCACCGCCACTCGAGCCAACGAATGCAACTTTCCGTCCGATAGGTATGTCGAAGGAAAGCCCCTTAAGAACAGAGCGATCGCCTTCCTTATAAGCGAAGTCGACCTGCTGGAACTTGATGCTGCGGATAGGCTCCATAAGCGGCAAGCTTCCAGCATTTATTTGTTCTTCATTCATCAGAAGCTCCATCCGGTCAATATTAGCCAACATGCCAGAGAAATCCATTACATACTGGAACAGCCTATGGTACGAATCCATTAACTGATTAGTAAACTGAAAAACAATCACAAAGGTACCCAACGATACTTGGCCATTAAACAATTGGTAACCGCCAAAACCTAGTACAGATAAGGTAATTGCCCAACGTAGTGGATCGCTGAACATCATTTGTTTGTTTCGCGTCTTGGTTTCCCTTAAAACGGATGAAAAATATTCTTTATACAAGGCATGATAGACGTTGGCTTCCCAACCGGTTCGATGATAAGCAATAATTTCCCTTGATGCGGAAATACTTTCATCTAAATGGACAGCAAGTTTCGTCCGACTGTCTTGAACCTCCCGATTGACAGCTTTGATTTGTTTCGCAAAATATCGTCCGCCTAAAAAATAAGCTGTGCTGAAAATCGTAACCGACAACATAATATGCCAATTGAGAAAGCCTATGATGACCATCAAGGCTAAAACTTGAAGTAATCTCTGTATGCCGATCGGCGTATGATAACCAATCATACTGCCGCCATGAAGGAGGTCTGTTGTCAAATATTGAACATATCGTGCGGAACGTTCGTTTTGGATACGCGCCATAGGGACTCGAAAAAATCTCCTGAACATCCTCATGAGCAGGATACTATTCAATTTAAATTCATTGTAAACGTATCGATAAGGGGCAGCCGTAATAAAAATTGAACTAGAAACAACAGCAAGCGCAAATAGCGATAGATACATAGGAAAAAGCCGATATTGGCCCTGGATTATTACATAATCAATGATATACTTTTGTACGTAAGTCATCGCAATCCCCGAGCTTGTTTCCAGCACCATAAAAATGATTGCTAGTACAAATCCGCCGCGGATGCTCGCGATATTCTTCCAAATCCATTTAAGATAATACAACAGGGTCTCCTCCAGACTTTGAAGCGTGTAAAGCGTTCGTTGCCGAATGCGTTTCTCCTTCGGCAAGTCGATATAAATAGCTTCGCTTTGCCATCAACTCGTGATAAGTGCCCTGCTCGACAATGACACCTTCATCCAGTACGACAATTCGATCGTAATCCACCACGGTACTCAATCTATGTGCAACCGCGATAGTCGTCCGACCGGCAAGAAGGTACTGGAGCGCTTCAACAACAGCATTCTCGCTTACGTTATCAAGTGCCGAGGTCGCCTCGTCCAACAACAATATTTGTGGGTCTTTAATCAACATACGAGCGATGGCAATTCGCTGCTTCTGTCCTCCGGACAGCTTTACGCCTCTTTCTCCGACTAAACTCTCGTATCCATCCTGCAATTCCGTTATAAATCCATGCGCATTAGCCGCAATCGCCGCTTCTTCGATTTGTTTATCTGCTGCATCAGGGTTTCCGAAGCGGATGTTTTCCCGAATCGTGCTGCCGAATAAAAAAGTATCCTGAAATACATAGCCTATGTTGCCGCGCAGTTCACGAAATGAAAACTGAGTCAGTGGAATGCCGTCAAGAAGGATTGAGCCTTGCGTAGGATCGTAGAAACGGGCCATCAGCTTCAAAAGAGTAGACTTCCCGTTCCCGCTTGTACCAACGATTGCGATACGTTCTCCCGGACGGATATGCAACGTTATCCCTTTTAGCAAAGAAGTACGCCCGGGATAGGAAAAATGAACATTTTCGAACGACAATTCGCCCTTGACAAGTCCTTGCTTAACAGGTGAGGAATGTTCCTCCAGTGATGGTACAGTACTAACTAGTTTATATAGTCTGGTTACTTGTTGCAGCAGCATGTTTTGCTCGATAAATTGAGACACAAGCCACGACAAGCGTTGCATAAAAATGCCGTAGATGAGGAGAAATGCAATAAATTGTCCTGCGGTCATCCATGTTTTCTTTATAAAATAATAGCCCGTAATAAAAATTGCAATTGACCCGATCTGAAACAATAAGCTTCTAACGCTCCATCTCAGATGGATATAATAAACCCATGAAAGTACGGTTCGTTCTAACTTTTTAAATTTATTGCGGCTTCTGTCGATATCCCATTCTTCAGCACCAAAAGCGCGGTATTCTCTCGCTCCGGTAACCGATTCATAAATTTTCTTATCATAGTCTATCCTAACTTCTTCCATCCTGCGTGATGCCTCGGAAACTTTACGATCAATTTTCGGTCCAAATAAGTAATAGGCCAGAAAGCACGGAACAATGATTAAGGAGAGAAATACGGATTGATATAGCAAAAGTCCTGCTGCGGTGGTTAGAAATAATAATTGCTGTACAATTTCCGGGAAAAATCTTCGGATTATACTTTCCGCCGAGTGTACTTGCTGATTCATCAGCGACAGCGTTTCTCCCACTGGATTTTGCTCATAATAGGCAAATCCAAGCTTACGCAAATGCTGCAAGGCGCCGAATTGAAGATCCCGCGCAGCGTTTGCACTGACTTTACTCTGCAGAGAATTTCTTAAAACGTTGCAAAGAAGGATAACGCTAAAAATAGCCGCCATAAGGCCGAGCATTTGAAAATATGCCAGTTTGTTCTGATTGGGAGCAATACTATCGATGAGCCGTTGAATGAGAAGCGGAGTAACTAGTTCGCCAAACGAAGCGATGAATCCACAACCGATTATAAAAGTCATTTTAACTCGATATGGACGAATGTGCTGCAGGATCCATCGATAAATCGTCCAACTTCCTATGGTTTCGTTGTTCTTTTGTTTCATAATTACGCCCCCCAAATCTTGTAAACTAAATTCCATATCTTTCTAAAATACACTCAAATAAGTTAAGGTTCTTTTGTTTTTATTTGATCGTTTATTTAATTTTTATCTGGACTTTTTAGCAATTAAGGCTAAAAACTGTAATATGAGAAAAGGCAGCTGTCAGAAGAAAATAAAGTTCTAGACTGAAAAATATTTTATCTGATGTACAAAATTTTATGTAAATGCTATGAAATAAAAGCCAAATCATAAGAAGTAGTACTTATAATAGCGACAAAATGTAGGTTTGCTGTTTGTTCCGCTAACAAGAAACGATAGCTCCCTCGTTTTTAAGGATTTATCTCACATATACTCACTCATTCGCAGGATTTCGTCACCTTGGATCAAGTCCATCTCAGATAGCAACGCGGTTGTTACCGGTTGAGGTGGTGGGCTGGGCATGCGGAAATAGAGGAACACTCAGGAAATATTCCCCAGGCCGTCTCTACTGCACGCATACTCCACATGATCTCTGGAGGTTCACCCTCCCACAACTCAACGGGTCAATGCCCTTACATTCCTTCGTTATACCTGTCCAAGGTGTGGAGACCGATAGCGTTTAGCGGATGGGTCTGAGCCCTTTTGGGACACGAACTCGGTCCTCCGTGCTTTCTTTGTGAAATCCCACGAATGAGTCAATATACGTGATGCTTTTTAACTTAAGCTGCTTCTGTCCAAGTTAGAAGGGTTTTCTCTGGCGTGAACTTTTCTCCTCGTTGAACAATACCAACTAAAATTCGTGCCAGCTTTCCTATTAGCTTAAATATGGATTGCTGCTTTTTCATCTTCTTCTCTTGCAGATTGTGCTCATGCAAATGGCGGAAAACGGGATTATTCCAAACGAACTGAACCGTCGCGAGATAGAGATATTTTCGCAGGGCTGAGTCTCCTCGTTTCGAAAGAACAATTCGTCCTTTTCGCTTTCCTGACGTACTTTCGGCCAAATTCAGGCCAGCCTTCCGCAGTACCTGGCGTCCATGCGCATACTGCCTTAAATCTCCTGTGCCCGCTAAAATGGCCGCGGTGAAGATCTTCCCGAGACCTTTTATCGTGCGAAGCTGATGCGCCATAGGAATCTCAGAAAGGAGCGCTTCAATGTCCTTTTCAATCTGTTCAAGCATGGTGGTAACGCGCTCATATTCTTCAATAAGCCGTATTAAATCTGCCTTCGATTCTTCTACAGCGGTTCGATCTCCGACACTGCGTTTTAGCATGAGCGATGAGCTGTGCAGCCTTCTCAATCCCCGTAGAACCCCCAGCGCGCTGCATATGAGTTCTCCAAGCACTGATTACATCCGGTATTGCATACGTCTCCAAATCCTGTGGGCAAGGGAATGTCTTGAGGGTCGCCAATGATCGCTTACAAGTCCAGTCTTTGAATACGGATGGATACTCAGGAAAGCGAATGTCCAGCCAGCGTATGATTCGATTCTGCAGGCGTACATTGTTCGACAGCTTGTGCTACATGCGTTTCTTTGGCCATGTCGATCCCTACGACGAGATGCGAGGTGGTAATTCGTTCAATCCGTTGATTTTGTGCGTCTGATTGCTTAAACTTCATAGTAAGAGTGCCTCCTTGATGGTGTATTGGACAAACCCATCATACCGAGGCGCTCCTTTTTTGACAAAGGCTATTTCTTAGCCTCAACAGGAATGTAATCGTTACCCGTTAGTTCAATGATTCCTCCTCCCGTTACTTTAATGACGTATGTAGGCTTATCTGGGCTCCGTGTACGAGCGTTATTTACGAGCGTTATATACGATCGTCATGCAAATTTATCGATGATCAGTTAAGTACACGGTACAGTTTTGGAGGTACAAATCTATAATGCTGCTGAATACAGGAAAAGCCCACATTCCAAGGAATGTGGGCGCGATGGTTTACTCCTACTTCTTTTCGTTTAAAGACTTGTAGGACTTAAGCTGCTCCACGATAAATAAATGCATATTACTGCTACAATGAAAAAGGAGCCAGATACCTTCTTATTTCTCCGCATTTTTATTCCATATGAACCGAAGAAGATTGCCGCAGCTAATTTGGAAAGGCTTTGATAATAACCATGATTCGAAAAATATGAGCTGCTAAATACAATTGAAAGAAGCAAAGCGGATAAAATAAGTACCTTAAACCACAAAGGTTCTCTTAAAAATTGTCTATACATCGCTTTAATAGGCTGCATGTCGGGTGGCTTCCTTTCTCATTTGATATGGTTTTTTCACTCATATCAACCCATCACGGTTGTGCTCAGCTATCGTAACCGTTATCTGAATGCTTATTTCGAATTGTTATTGAATATCTTAATTCTTAACATTTACATCAAACTCCCGAAGAATTAACGATCGTTCAATATTCTAGTTTTAAAGGAACCCATCATATTCTTTAATAGCTCCTTTTGATCTTCTTCACTCAACTTCTTAATTAATTCAAACAGTTGCTTTTCTTGAACCGAAAAAACTAACGACAGCTTTTGTCCAAGGTTAGTAGTATTCTGTTCTCCTTTTAGCAGCCAATCCAAGTCGACATCAAATCGTCTATGTATGGAAAGAGCCGTATCTACTGATGGATTACAATTACCTTGTTCGATATCGCTCAATGTCCCTTGTGAAATGCCGATCTGTTTGGCGAATTCAATTTGAGTTAGTCCTGCCATCTTCCTTAACTTCCGAATATTCTCGCCAATAATAAACATAGGCCATCCCCAATACATGTTTATGGAAAGTGACAATTTATGATCACGCTTAATCGTTCGAACATGATAATTTGGCATATTCCGGCGTACATCAATTTATACAATCAGAAAACGAAAAACCCCCGTTAATACAGGCTTTCTGCATGATCACGGGGGTCATTTCGGTGACAAATCATCGTATTTCTTGTGACATTAGTAAGTCCAACGTGTGACAATAGTAGGTATTACCCACACCAAACGACAAACTCTAAACCTTATAAGCCTTCATCGCCTTGCGAAGCTCCTTAAAGCTAGGACGCTTGCCGTACATCAGTACGCCCGTACGGTAGATTTTCGCCGATACCCATACCGCAAGGTAAATGGTAACCAGCAGAATGCCGATCGATGCCCATAGCTGCCACACCGGCGGATCGGACAACCCAAGACGGAGCAGCATGACGAATGGCGAGAAGAACGGAATGAAGGAAGATACCTTCACCAGAACGCTGTCCGGGCTTGAAATACTGAATATTGAAATATAGAAGCCGGCCAGCGACAGCATGGTGATCGGAAGCACCGCTTGGCCCAGATCCTCCGTACGGCTGACAATCGATCCAACCGCAGCGAATAACGTCGCGAACAAGAAGTAACCCGTCAAGTAGAACAAGATGGCATAAAGCAGAAGCATCGGATCAATTTGAGTTAAATCGATATTGTATTGATCCAATATTTTGTTATTATGCGGCAAGCTGATGTTCACGATGATCACGATCACGTAAATCGTAATTTGAATGAGTCCAACCAAAAACATGCCGACGATTTTACCGAACATTTGCTTCAGCGGCGAAACGCTCGTAATGAGCAGTTCCATGACCCGCGAGCTTTTCTCTGCTGTAATTTCCGATGCAATCAATTGTCCCGTAATCATGATGGCCATAAACAGAAGAATGACGATGAAATACACGAGTCCCATATTCACGGCTTGCTCTTCCGGTGTCTTGCCTTCACCTACGTTGCCTGCGCCTTCCGTGGCGGAAATTTGAACCGATGCGATTTCAATCGGTGCGTTCAGCAAGGCCATCTGTGCATCCGTTAAGCCTGCATCCTGCAATACGGTAGCCTGACGAATCGCTTGAAGCCCGTTTTGAATCGAGCTGGTTAGATCGAATGCAAGCAGCTTCTCGGATTTATACGTAATTGCCGGAAAACCGCTGTCGGTCATTTGGCCAAAGGCTAAGTACCCTTTCACATCTTTATCTGTAATGGCTTGCTTCAACTGCTTTTCATTCTCTGCCTCCGAGCCTTTATCCTCGTATGGGATAAGCATTACACCCGGCTTTTCCTGCAATTCGAAATACGCTTTAAGTTGATCGCCTGTGGCTGTACCTTCTGCTTGCTGCGTTTGAATATATCCGATTTTCGTAGCTTTGTCTCCACTGCCGAACTGTGAGAAAATATAAGGTAGATTAATAGCGATAGACATAATAACCGCAATAATGATCGTTGTAATCATGAATGCTTTGCCTCTGAATTTATTTTTCAGCGTAAAACCTACAACTGTCCAAAACTTATTCATGGCTATCACCGCCTACTGTTTTAATAAAGATTTCATTTAACGTCGGTTCCTTAATCTCGAATCTCGTAATCGTCGTTTGTCCTAACGCATGGCGTAAAATCTCGGCGCCCGCCGCTTCATTCGCAATGCCGACCTCATAGCCGTATTCATGCCGGTTAACGCTCGTAACGTCTGCAATCCGTTCCAAGCCCGTAACTTCCTTCTCCGTGTTCAAAATAACGCGTTCTTTCGGGAATTGCTTTTTGATTTCCTTCAAATTCCCTTTCAGCACGACGTTAGAGCGATGCAAAATCGTAATATTTCGGCACAGCTCCTCTACATGCTCCATGCGATGGGTAGAGAATAGGATACTCGTGCCGGAATCACGCAGCTCCTTAACCGTCGACTTAAGCAGCTCAACGTTTACCGGATCCAGTCCGCTGAACGCTTCATCGAGAATAACGATTTTAGGAGAGTGTATTACGCTAGCGATAAATTGAATTTTTTGCTGATTTCCTTTGGAAAGCTCTTCGACCTTCTTGCTGTAATACTCCGGAACCTCGAAGCGGTCCAGCCATTTCTTCAAGCTTTGCTCCGCATCCTTCTTCGACATGCCGCGCAGCTGAGCCAAATAGATAAGCTGGTCACAGACGCGCACCTTCGGATACAAGCCTCTCTCTTCAGGCAAATAACCAAGATTGCTAAGCTGATTGTGACTGTAGGCCTTGCCGTGATATAAAATGTTGCCTTCGTCCGGGTAGATCAGACCAAGCACCATTCTCATCGTTGTTGTTTTTCCTGCACCATTGGCGCCGAGCAAGCCGTAAATCTCTCCCTCGCTTACCTCAAAGCTGATGCCGTTTACGGCCGTTTTATCTCCGTATTGTTTAAAGACTTTCTCTACTTTTAATGGATTCAATTCACTCATCCCCCTCGATTAATTACTTCTTGTGCTCAAACGGTCCTGCATGAGTAACGCACTCATAATTTCGTCCAGCTCTAGCGATTGCCTGCTTACGATTTGAAACCCCTCGCCAGCGCACCATTCTTCTGCGGCTGCGGCTTTATTCGTTGTGATACGATACGTTGTCGCCCCGGCATGCTCTACTCCGCATTGGCCTGGCATGGCAGCCGCCTTCTTCGGTGACAGGCCGGAGCCGCTTACGAATAAAGTAAACCAGCTGCTGAACAACTCATCCTTCTCGTACATGCCAAGTACACGTCCCCCAGCCATAAATACGATGAAATCGGCAAGCCTTTTCACTTCTTCAATAATATGGGAGGTCATGAGAATCGTACGATCTCCGCGATCCATATATCGGTGGAGCACTTCAATCATCGTTTTCCATGCAAGCGGATCAAGCCCGGAAGAGGGTTCATCCAGCAGGAGCAGCTCAGGCCCATGTGACATCGTTAAAGCAAATTCGAATTTGCGGCGCATGCCCTTCGACATTTTGCCCAGCAGCTGGTTATCATCGACTTCAAGGATATGAAGCAGCTCCCGATAGCGATTCACGTCCCAATTGTCGTACCAGAAACGATGAAACTCAGCCTTTGCTGTCCCCTTCATATTGTCCTCGTGCGAGGAGGACTGATCATGCAAATAACCTATTTTTTTCTTCAGTTCCGTATCGATGCCTTGCTCTACTCGTTGACCAAGCAGCTCGATTCTCCCTTCGTCCRCCTTATCCAAATCAAGCATTAATCGGAACATTGAGCTCTTGCCGCAGCCGTTCGGGCCAACAATCGCTGTGATGTACCCTTTTGGAATGCGCATATGGAGCGGACCCAGCTTAAAATTCGCACGATTCTGCACAACTCCGTCTAATTGAATCGCCATCGTCTCATCTATCATGCGTACTCTCCTTTAGTCAAAATGCTTATTCAATGCTTCCTTAAACATCGTCTTTAGCTCTTCCTCCGTGCACTGCACTCTTTTGCCTGCAACGACCGCTTGTTCAAGCGCTTCAATGACTGCAGAAAGCCGATGCCGGTCGCGCTCCTGTTCTCCAACCTGGGCGACGTAAGTCCCCGTTCCTTGCCGCGTCCGCAGCAGGCCTTCCGCTTCCAAATCGTTATACACTCGCTTAACTGTTATGACACTGCATTTGACCGTCTGGGCAAGTTCTCTTATCGACGGCAGCAGCATCCCTTCCGCAAGCTGGCCGCTGACGATTAAAGCGCGCAGTTGCACTTCGATTTGATGATACAGCGGTTCTGCGCTTTGCTCGTTGATTTGTATCGGCAGCCGCATGGCCTTCACCTTCTTCCATTCCTGAATAGATCTATGCTCTGTAGGTGCGACTCTCTAACCGTTTCTCAATTCGATTGACTCCGATGAATATTGCCACAGCGCTTACTGCGATAGCGGCTAACGGCAACCACCATAAGCCGTTCTCAATCGCTTCAAAGGAGGAAACTACGATATTTCCAACCTTGAAAATAGCTAAGCTAGCTGAAATCGCGAGTAACACGACGATATAGGCCAAATTAAAAAAGAAGTATATTTTCCCGGAATGACCTACTTCCCAGTATACATATCCAATCGCCATCGTTAGGGAGTAACCGTACCAGAATAGTGCATACAACGCAAAATGCCCGATTGATAGGTCTGCACCCATATTTCGTACAAGAAGGAACTGTAAGATAAAGAAGAGAAGCAGGGCGCAAAACAATACAACCGCTAACTGAATGATTCGTCCGAGCGCAATTTGTCTCGAGGAGATAGGCAGCGTTCTCCACTGGGCCATCTTTCTTGTGTATGAATTTTCTTTCCATGAACGCATCATCGTTTGATTGACTACAAAACCGAGACAAGGCAGAATCGTTAAATAGATAAAGTCCGTCGCCCAGCTAATCATATTTTTGTCTTCCCCATCAACCACATCATTTAATAACGGAACCGTGAATAGCAATAAATAACCAATAAACGCTAACGTATAAAGACTTTTCCATCGATCCTTAGCCAGCTCATGCTTTGCTAAATACCAAGCACCCTTCCATAAACCCACGGCATTTGCTCCTTTCGAACCTTCACTCTTCATACTGTATATATCCTTATACACAGTATATTCACTGTGTACACAGTTGTCAACCCTTACCATGTAATTATTTACAAAATACTGGAATTCCTCTTTTTGAACGTAAAAAAACCATGCAGTCAAAAGAGTCGCCTCTTTCGTAAGCATGGTTTTCGCTGTGTGCATTAATTATTTGGTTATCCGAAAATAGCATCGATAACCGGCTTAGTATGACCGCCCGGATACATCAGGTATAACAAAATATAGACCATCGTACCGGTGATAGCCGTCACAAACCAGATCAGCGAGGTTACCTTCCCCCACTTGCGATGCTTCGCAAATTTCTTCTTATAGCCCAGCGTGAGCGTTGTAATGCCGAATACGGCCGCAACTGTTGCCAGCACAATATGGAATAACAAGAAAACAAGATAATAGGGCTTTAAGCCATCCGGTCCGCCCCATGAGGTATTCCCCACGAATATCGTGCGCGAGACGTAGACGATAAAGAAGATCGTTGCAGAAACCGCTGCATAGAACATCACCTTCTGATGCTCCTCCAACCTGCGTTTAATAGCCAGTCTCCAGCCTACGGCTACCAAGACCGCACTCAGTACGATGAAGAAGGTACTTATTGTCGGCATAATATTATAACTGTTCAACGTTACCCCACCTATAGTTAACAAAATGATTAGTACGTACTAAGCCGTACCGGTATTCGTATTTGGCAAATCATCTTCGGTATGCTCACGTTTGAACCATTGCTTGAAAATATAGGCGAGGATGATTCCGTACATAATCTCTTGCACAAACTTCATCACAATCCCGCCAAGCTGTTGGTCCTCAACGACATCCATCAAATTAAAAAATTGTGGTCCACTGAAGCTCTCTAGCAATCTTGTTGGATCACCTGATACACAATAGCCCATAGCAGTCACCCAAACGTTCGGATCACTATATATCGCATACATAGAGCTTTTGGCAAAAATAATTAATGCGCAGGCCGGCGTCAGCAGCATCCCGTTTGCAAAAACATACGCCATTCTCTTCAGATCTGTAAGCTTGGCCCACTCCGGCACGGGAACTGCGATTTGCCACCACATCATAAAAGATGTGATAAGCAAAATAAAATAATAAAGACGATGCACCGCAAAGTGCGTCATCACATAGTCATGGACAATAGGGATATGATAAACAGAAAACAACACATTAAACAGTACGAGACAAATAATCGGATGCATCATAATGCTCAGCTTTTTCCAAAAAGGAGCCGAAAACATCTTTTTCCAAAGGAAGCTTGGAATACCTAGCAGCACAAGCGGCGGCACGATCAAGTAAGATACCGACATATTGATCATATGAAACGTAAACATCAGATGACCTAATAGATTAAAAGGCCCGCCATGCACGAAATAAAACATGACTGCAGCCGAAACGAACATCGTTTTTTGCATTGCTGTCGCAGCAGGAGCCTGCGGAGTATGCTTCTCACGCCATGGACCGATCAAATAGAAATATAGAATGACTATTGCAGCCATCCCGAACAAAAACATGGGGGTCCACAATTCTTCGAAGCGAAAATATTGTAAGCCAAGCATCGTGGAATCTCCTTTCAATTACGCTAGCCTTTTTTACAAAAGAGGAGGGACCCAAGCCTCGGGACCCTCCTCTCTTCAAAATAACAGACGTCTTACCACCAAGCCCAATATTCAGCCATGATAACGCATGTGAATACGATGAAAACACCAGTCAAAATTCCGATAATGGCGAATGTATGACCACGATCCTTCATATGCATCCAGAATGCCATCTGAACGAATACTTGCAAAACCGCTAAGCCGACCAAAATAATGTAAATAAAGTCTTTATTGATTTCTCCGCTGATTACGGTCGCGAATGCGATAAACGTAAGCAGGACCGAGAATAGAAACGCGATGATATGTTTCTTAGGTCCTTCGACCTTATGACGCTTGGGGCTTTCCTCTGTGGCTGTATGATTGCTTGCCATGGATTAAACCACCTTTCCCATCAAGTAAACGACGGTGAAAATGAATACCCATACAACGTCGATAAAGTGCCAGTACATACCGGCTACATATACCTTCGGTGCGGTTACGACAGTCAAACCTTTTCTTGCCAATTGGATAATGATCAATGTGATCCATGTAATACCAAATGCAACGTGAGCTCCGTGGAACCCTACAAGCGTATAGAATGATGAGCTAAATGCGCTTGTCGTAAAACCATGGCCTTCATGTACATAGTGGTAGAACTCGTAGATCTCAAGAGCAAGAAACCCTGCACCTAGAACAACGGTAATAATCAGCCAGTTAATGAGCGCCTTCACTCTATTCGTGTGCAAAGCATGAACAGCGAAAACGCTGGTTAAGCTTGATGTCAACAATAGCGCGGTCGCCAGAGCGACGAGCGGCAGCTGGAACAGCTCATGTGCTGGAGGTCCATCCAAAACTTGATGGCGCAGTGCAAGAAACGCGGAGAATAACGTTCCGAACAATACAGTCTCGCCACCTAGGAAAAGCCAAAAGCCTAATACTTTATTGCGTCCCTCGAGGGTCGCCTTTTCGGGCTCATGAGGCAATTGCCCCTCTACATGCGAATGCGCACTCATGCTTTCCCCCCCAAATCTCTAAGGATTTCTTCTTCTTCAATGTGGAAGCCATGATCGTCGATTGCAGAACGAAGGAACATGCAGCCGAACAAGATAAGCAAACCAACAATACCGACAGCGTAGCCTGTTTTGAATGAACCGAACAAGTTACCCCAATCGTGAGCATACATAAAGCCTAAACCTGCGATGAACAATCCAAGTCCCATAAAGAAAGGCAGGATTGAAGGGGATGGCATATGGATAGGACCAATTGGCTCTGCAGGCGTCATGCCCTTGTGACCATCCGTTTTTTCTTTCCAGTATGCATCATATCCGCGTACAAGCGGCGTTTGAGCAAAGTTGTACTCAGGAGGCGGAGATGGAATCGTCCACTCCAGTGTACGGCCGTCTTCCCAAGGATCTGCTGGCGCGTTTTGCGGCTTGAAAGCCGTCACGACAACATTCAGCAAGAAGAAGATTGTACCAAAGCCCATCAAGAAAGCGCCCACTGTACTGATCATGTTCATTTCATTAAAGCCTAGTCCGTCAAGATATGTCCAAATACGACGCGGCATACCGAGCAATCCAAGGAAATGCTGAATGAAGAATGTTAAATGGAACCCGATAAAGAAGGTCCAGAACGTTAGCTTACCAAGCGTTTCGTTAAGCACGCGTCCGAACATTTTTGGCCACCAGTAGTGAAGGCCTGAGAAAATACCGAGAATCAAACCGCCTACGATAACGTAGTGGAAATGCGCTACGACAAAGTAAGAATCATGATACTGGAAGTCAGCTGGTGCTGCTGCAAGCATAACGCCTGTAACGCCGCCCATTACGAAGGTAGGTACAAATCCGACTGCAAACAAATTCGCTGTTGTGAATTTGATCGATCCGCCCCACATCGTGAACAACCAGTTGAAAATTTTGATACCTGTCGGAACTGCGATAAGCATCGTTGCAATCGAGAACAGCGCGTTCGCAACCGGTCCTAGACCAACGGTGAACATGTGATGCGCCCAAACCATGAAACCTAAGAAACCGATCAGGATTGTAGCGAAAACCATCGAGCTGTAACCGAACAAACGCTTGCGAGAAAACGTACTTATTACCTCGGAAATAACGCCGAAGGCCGGCAGGATGAGGATATAAACCTCAGGATGCCCGAATATCCAGAAAATATGCTCCCAGAGGACTGCGTTACCGCCGCCGGAAGGATCAAAGAAATTTGCATCAAACAATCTGTCAAACATAAGCGCCGCAAGACCAACTGCCAAAGCAGGGAATGCGAACAGGATAAGCGCTGAAGTAATGAACGCTGTCCATGTAAACATCGGCATCCGCATGAACGTCATGCCTGGAGCACGCATGTTAATAATCGTAACTAGGAAGTTGATACCGCCGATCAACGTACCGATACCTGCTATTTGCAAGCCTAGTACATAATAATCGACACCATGATCACCGCTGTAAGTCGTGCCTGCTAGCGGTGCGTAAGACGTCCAACCTGCATCCGGAGCTCCGCCAGTAAACCAGCTGACGTTAAGCAAAACGCCACCGAACAAGAATGTCCAGAAGCCTAATGAGTTAACGAAAGGAAAGGCTACGTCGCGTGCGCCGATTTGAAGCGGAACAACCGCATTCATAAGCGCGAACAACAGCGGCATGGCGGCGAGGAAGATCATTGTCGTTCCGTGCATCGTAAGCAGCTCGTTGTATGTATCCGCGCTAACAAAGTTATTTAGCGGCTTCCATAATTGAACCCGTATCAAAATGGCTTCCAAACCGCCGACAAGAAAGAAAAATCCGCCAGCGATCATATACAATATTCCAATTTTCTTATGGTCAACCGTTGTCAGCCAGTCCATCAGACCGCTGTAACGTTTGACCGTATGCGTATGCGCATGAGCCAAAGTAGGTACCTCCTTCAATCACCGATAAATTATTGTTCGTAGTTAAGCTTCAGTTCTGATAAATATTTAGCAATACCTTCAAGTTCTTGTTCAGTTAGATCAATTTTGCCCATTTGGTTACCCGGTTTAACCTCATCCGGATTTTCAATCCAACGGTGCAGGTTGTCGTATACTGAACCTTCATTGGAATATTGCGGATCATCGGTGTTAACAAGTATACCTCCGACAGTCTCACGGCTTCCGATACCAGTTAAGTTAGGGTATGCCGGTCCGCCAAGATCTCCCACTGCGTGGCAAGATAAACATTTGCTCTCGAATGCTTTTGCAATTGCCGGGTCGCTTGGAAGAGCTACTGGTTCTTGAAGCGCTGCTACCCAACGATCAAATGAAGACTCGTCCACTGATTTGACCTTAAAGTCCATCAATCCGTGTGAAGGTCCGCATAACTCGGCGCATTTACCTAGGTAAACGCCTTCTTTTGGAGCCGAGAAGTACATCGCATTTACGTTCGCACCAGGATTTGTATCGATTTTACCTGCAAGCGATGGAATCCAGAACGAGTGAAGCACGTCAGCGGATTTCGCTTGAATCGAAATGGTTTTACCTTTTGGAATAATTAGCTCTTGGGCTGTTTTGATTCCGTATTCAGGATATTCAAATTCCCACCAGTATTGATGCGAAGTAACAATGACCTGAACTGCTTCCGGATCTTTGCTGTAATCTTTAGCTAAGTTAAATACGGATTGTACGGTTGGAACACCCAAAATGATAAGCATGATAATTGGAATTACTGTCCAAATAATCTCCAGCTTATGGTTTCCTTCTACTTGCTTAGGAATAGTTTTGTCTCCCTGACGTCTGCGAAAACGAATAATTACATACAAAGAGATCGCAAATACGGCAACAATCACGATTAACATGATTCCAATTGCCAGTTTCATCAGTCCGAATTGCTCTTCCGCTACAGGTCCCTGGGGATTCAGCGTCGACAAATCGCTCCGCCCGCAAGCCGTCAGCACCAATACCATCATGGCCATAAGCGGCGCAAGCCGTTTTACAAATCGCCACCGTTTCATCATTAATCAACCCCACTTTTGACGTTTTCGCAGCTGCCTAATTTTCACGTGGCATGCGGCTGGCTGCGTGTTTCACAGATGTTATTACAACTCCTGCAACTTAAATCACTTTATTAAATATAAAGTTGAAGACCCTATTTGTCAATGTTCCACAGAGAGTTCACAAATTGTTCTCAAAGCTGTCAAAAACGCATCATTACAACGTTTTTCCGCTTACATTTTCGTTATGTTATGCCTGTCATCATGGCATTCTCTCTATCCTACATTGTGCACCAAACCCATGGTCAATTATGTATACCCGCTTAAACGTATATTTAAGCTCCCAAGGCAAAAACTAAAGCCATTATCGTATGAATGGGGGTCCTCACTATATGGTTAAACGAATAGCTGCGCTGCTGCTTTCTGCGATAGTGCTTACGGCAGCTGCAGGCTGCAATTACGAAGAACTCGCCCAGAGAAGCGATACCGATTACGGAAGCCGCCAGGCTAACGATCCGAAGATGCTGGGCAGCAAATCCTACGGCCCGTTGTCCACTAATCCGCATCAGCATGATAACTCCTTTTTCGAATACAGCTCCGCCATTTCTCGCAAGGTAACGGATTTAAATGGCATTGCATCCGCTATCGTTATGCTTACGGACAAAAACGCGTATGTCGGTCTAATGCTGGATTGGACAGCGGTGGGCACACGAAATTCCGGCGGAAGAAGCGAGCAGGACAATACCGGTACCAACGAAGGCGTCTATAACCATGATACCGGCAGCCCTTACGGGAACAGCCGCGCTCTAGTCTCACCTTACAATTCCTATTTTTCCGTGAACGATATTAATGACTTGTCCGATGAACTGAAACAAACGGTAGCGCTTAAAGTTCGTGAGCTTGCGCCTTCGGTCCAAGAGGTCCACATCTCGGCTAACATGGAATTCGTGAACTACTTTAATGATTTTGCCAAAGAAGCTTGGGGCGGACGCTCGCTTATGCCTTGGATAGATCAATTCAATACTGTGGTGAAATATCATTTTGCCGGCGGCAAAGAAATGCCTCCTCCGATCACACAGCCAGGCACCAATAGCCCTTCCGAGTCTCAAATGGATCAATAAAAAAAATCGCTTCTATTATATATAGCAAAAAGGCTCTTCCGATGAAGAGCCTTTTTGGCCTTCTTACTTTATTTGGAATTAACGCATGGGCGCGAAGCCTTTTACTTCCGCTAAGATAGCCTCGGTTTGCGCGAGCAAATCATCCGTAAGCACAATATCTACAGCCTTCACATTCTCTTCCACTTGAGCCGGACGGCTGGATCCTATAATTGCAGAGGTGATATTAGACTGACGCAGCACCCATGCCAGTGCAAATTGCGACAGTGATGCGTCAATGCTAGCTGCCAACTGCTCGAGCTTCTCAGCCACCTGCAGCACATCCTCACGCAAATAGCTGTTAATAACGCCATTGGTTTTATTGTTTGCCGCGCGGCTGTCTGACGGAATGGCTTGTCCCGGCTTGTATTTACCGGTCAAAACGCCTTGTGCGAGCGGTGAAAACACTACCTGTCCGAGGCCTTCCTGCTCGCATGCTTGAACAACTCCTTGCTCGATATATCGCTCAAACATATTGTAGATCGGTTGGTTAGATACGAGCGGACGAAGACCAAGCCTTTTGCTTGTCTGAGCCGCATCAGTAATTTGCTGCGCGGTCCATTCGCTGATACCCGTGTAGAGCACTTTCCCTTGCGCGGTCAAATCATCGAGTGCCCTAAGTGTTTCTTCCGTCGGTGTATCCGAATCATAGCGATGGCATTGATAGAGATCAATGTAATCGGTGCCAAGACGCTTTAAGCTGGCTTCACATTGCTCAACGATATGTTTTCTGGATAAGCCGCGGTCATTGGGACCTGAATCCATCGGGAAAAATACTTTTGTCGCGAGAACGTAGCTGCTGCGCGTATACGCTTTCAAAGCATCCCCCATTACCTTTTCTGCTTCTCCATTATTGTAAGCATTCGCCGTATCGAAAAAATTAATGCCAAGTTCATAGGCTTTATGTATACATGCTTGAGCCGTTTCCGTCTCCGTTGCCGTTCCGTAAGTCAGCCAGCTTCCAAGTCCGATTTCACTTATTTTAAGTCCGCTATTGCCAAGTCTTCTATATTTCATCTTATAACACTCCTCTTTGGCTTTTCCATCGCTCTCAAGTAGTAGTGTATAGCAGTTTATGTTTTAATGTAAGTAGTGAATGTTTTTTCATTTTATTATCTTTAATATATATACTATACTCATAGATAGTAATAAACGAAAAGGGGTATGACGTTTTGAGCGTACAAAATTACATCCCGAAAGAGCCCGTTCATATTGAATGCAATATCGAGAAGACATTAGATGTCATCGGAGGCAAATGGGCATTTCTTGTGTTGAGAGAGTTATTTTGCGGCACCAAACGATTCGGAGAAATTCAGAGGCTCATCCCGGCGGTAAGCCCGCGCGCGTTAACAAGCACGCTCCGTCATCTAGAAGACAAGGGCGTGCTCGAACGCAAGGTTTTTCCAACAGTACCCGTCACAGTCGAATACACCCTAACCCCAAAGGGCGAGGACCTGCATCATATTTTAAAAGAAATGAAGCTTTGGTCAGCAAGATGGAACTAGCTTAACGCTTTAACGCTCGATCGGGCAGCGAATTTATGCTTGCTTGAAACCGGTCGYGCGCAGTCTGATACACTCTGCGATCGTTCTCATTCCGAGATAACCGTTCAAGGCGGAGCAGCTCCGCCTCAAACTGTTCCATAAGAATGGCAACTCGCTCCTTCGGCTTTGATGAGCTATTTTGCGGATGCTTGCCCTCTTCACCCGTTTGGAGAAGAAGCTGACCGTTGCTGTCCATCTGAGCTAAAAAGACTTCCTCCTCTTTTAAGTTCCTAGTCTTAAGCTCATGCAGCAGCCAGTCGCGATTACGACCTAACCTCTCCAAAACCTCATCTTGAATATCTCCATCCATCATGATGGTTTGCGCTTCATGCTCGCTTGCCACCTTCCAGCCAAGAAGATCAGCGGTTATAGGCTGGTATTCCTTTTTCAGCAGCACGTTGACCTCACCGCTTGATTCCATGACCGCAAACTCCACATCAGCTACGCGGTAAACATCCTTTTTTCGCAATTGCTCCAGCACTTCATCTATCGTCAGCCGTTCCTTATGCAAATTCTTTTTGAGCATTTGACCATCTTTAATGAGAACAGTCCCCTTACCGTCAACGAAATCGCGTACCTTTTTGCTTTTCATCGTTACAAATTCCATAGCTACCGAAACACTAACCCAAACCGCTAATGAGACCATACCCAAATACCATAGATTATCGAGATCCAGTGACACATAGGCGGCAATATTACCGATCGATATGCCGGTTATGTACTCGAACAGCGATAGCTGCGATATTTGGCGTTTTCCCAGCGCCTTTGTCAGCGCAAATAAAATGACGATAGCAGCCAATGTGCGAATTACAATTTCCAACCAACTTGGCATGTCTATTCCCCCTTCCGTTCCTAGAGTGTCCAGAATAGCTAAAGTCATTCGTTTTCCATTCAACTATTGCAATTCATAAATATATGTAGTACAATATAAAGAATGTATTATATTTAACCCCAGCATATCCCCAGTAAGATTCAATGTTTTCCTCAGATTTTGATTTCTTTGCTGTTAATCCCAAACCTGTTTCGTGATGTATTTCTGATTCACACTGGCGCGGTCATCGGAGCCGCGAGGACGGAAGAGAGGTAGGGCTTTCGTTGTTTTAGGATGCGAGTTTTAGACAACTTGGTACACATGCTGTTTGCTGTTAACAAGGGGATTCCATACGGCCTTTCATTTGAGAAGAGGTCCGGTTAAATATACGATACAACTAAGGGCTGTCCTGCTAGCGCATTTATGCGTTAACGGGACAGCCCTATCCAATTTTTTATGGCCTTTATTCGTTAGGACAAGCGCTTGCCGCAAGATGGCCTGAACGGTTTATTTTGGTATCCAAATAACGTTCATTATGCTCGGATCGATCCCCCCAAAGCGGAATTCGATCGGTTACATCAAGCCCCGCGGCCTGAAGCGCATCAAGCTTTTTGGGATTATTCGTTATAAGCGCGACCGGCTTCGACCGCAGTGACTTTAGCACGCGAATAGCGTCTCCGTAATTGCGGGCATCATCCACAAAACCAAGCTCCACATTCGCCTCCACCGTATCAAAACCTTTCTCCTGCAGCAAGTAAGCCATAGCCTTACTAAATAAACCAATGCCTCTACCTTCATGATTCGCCAAATAAAATAAAGCGCCTGAGCCCTTATCGACAATCATGCGCATCGACTCATGCAGCTGATACCCGCAATCACAGCGTTTGCTCCCAAAGATATCTCCTGTGTGGCAAATGCTGTGCATCCGAATCCAAGCCTCATCGGCTTGCTCGAAATCTCCGTATACAAGCACGCTGGATTGCTGCATTTCCGCTAAGTTAATGGCAGAGAGCTTCTTGATTATCTGCTCGGCATCATCCAGCTTTTCTTTGCACAGCAGCCAGCAGTACCAGTCAAATACCGCTTCACCTTCGTCCAGCTTTACCGGAAGCTGGATCGGCCCCACTAAATAAATAATGCCTTTTTCACTTTCGATAACCTTTATCTTATTGTCCATAACGGAGACAGCTTCTGTGTACATGAGGGGTATGCTCCTGACTTATATAATAGTTGTTTGGACTATTATGTTCGGTAAGCATACCCGCTATGCTCTGCTTTGGTTCATGATCTTAATATGGCTATTCACCTGATGGCAAAGGGATCTTTGTATCGACAGCAACAGGGACGCCAAAATCCGGATAACCTGACTCATTCCAGCCAAAAGCTTGAATTCTCGTGCTTCGTGTTTCCGTCGGTGCGCCTGATTCAGAAAGGGCATGATAGACAATCCAATCCTCTGTCCCGTCAGGCGATACGGTGAAGCTGTTATGTCCTGGCGCAAACACGTTTCGTTCTGGCGATTTACTAAATACCGGCAGCGGAAGCTTCGTCCAAGCAGCGGAATCGGTCGGCTCGCATGTTTCGTCTGCTATTAACATGCCTAATCCATAGTCATCCGCCCATGTCGTGCTAGCAGAGTACACGAGAAACAGCTTGCCATTCCTCTGTATAACAACCGGTCCTTCATTAATAGCCATGCCGCCTTGCTTCTCCCATTCAAACTCGGGCTTCGTAAGCATGGTTTCCTTGGTAGCAATCGTCCAAGGGTTTTCCATTCTGGCGATATAGATAGCAGAACCGTAATCGGGAAAATGACCATATCCGGCATATAAGAAATACAGCGTCCCTTTATGGTGAAACACCGTTCCATCCAGTCCCGGCAATTGCGTATTTACGGCGCCGCGCTCTAACCACGTTCCTTCAAATGGATCATGATGCTCGTTCTCAAGCACATAAACTCTCCTTGTATCATCTCCTCCGCCATCATTAGCGGTGAAATATATATACCATTTGCCGTTGATCACATGCAATTCCGGCGCCCATAGATTCTGACTTCCGGGACCCGAGGCAGGCGGCGTATAGATAACCTCATGCCGTCCTTCAGCGATTCCGGTCATCGAAGCAGCCGATCTTAATTCCAAACAGCTTCTTTTGGTTACCATCAAATAATATTTGCCGTCTGAATGCTTCATCATCCACGGATCTGCTCCGCCCATCAGAATAGGATTCACAAATGTTCTATCCATTTCAAGCCGCCCCTCTATGACTATTCCAATCCGCCCGTTAACACCGGAGTCGCGCCCGATACAATTTGGCGATAGGTTTCAATCGGAAGCTTAGGAACGCGTTCGAATGACAACAGGCCGTTTTTCTCCTGTTCGACATCGGTCAACTGCGTATAACAATAGCCCTGCAATCCGCCGGCAGCGATAATCGGACGCATCACCGCGGTTAAACGGTTCAAGAAGTCCTGATCATCCTTCGCCGAAGAGTAACCCCAGCCTTCTCCGCTGCCTTGAATGTATGAAATCCCTCCGAATTCCGACAGCTGTACCGGCTCGCCTTGATAAGAGAATCCGGGAATTATTATTTTTCTGCCTTGCGGATCGCTTTTAACGGATAACTCGGGCGTTGCATACCTGCGCGCTAATACTTCTTCGCGGCTTTCATAATCATGAACTGTATAAATATCCGATTTCACATGCTCCCAGCCGTCATTCGAAATAACCGGCCTAGTGTCATCCAGCGATTTGGTTAAATAATAGAGCGTGGAAGCATGGTGCTGCTGTCTTTTATCGATTAAAATGTTTGGCGTTCCCCAGCTCTCATTCAGCGGAACCCAGACGACGATACAAGGATGGTTATAATCGCGTTGAACCGCTTCCTGCCACTCCTTCGTAATTCGGCCTACATATTGCTCCGAGAATTGATAGGCATTTGCCATCTCTCCCCACACAAGCAATCCAAGCTTATCGCACCAGTACAAATAACGTGGATCTTCTATTTTCTGATGCTTCCTCGCGCCGTTGAACCCCATCTGCTTCGTCAATTCCACGTCCGTACGCAGCATTTCATCGCTTGGAGCCGTAAGCACGCCGCCTGGGAAATAACCTTGATCCAAAATTAGCTTCATATAATAAGGACGGTTATTTAAGCATATAACGCCATCTTCAATCGATATTTTCCGCATACCGAAATAGCTTTTCACTTGATCAAGTTCTTCATCGCCGTCCAGCAGCCTAAATTCGATGTCATAGAGATGCGGCTTCTCCGGCGACCACCAGCGTCCAAGGCCGTGATCATTGAAGTCATGCAGCTTAATGGAAACTTCCTCTTCCTGCGCCATGACACGAATGACATCCTCAGCTATCAGCTCGCCCGCAAAGGATATTTTTATGTTGAGGCGTAAGCCTTTGTATAATTCCGTGCCCTTAATAAAAGTGCGAATATGAATTTTGTTGGAATCGATATCCGGCGTCAGCCTCACACGGTCCACATGCGCAGCATTCACCGCCTCGATCCATACCGTTTGCCAAATGCCAGTCGTCCGTGTATAGAAAACCTGTTCCGACTGTTCCTTCCAATACTGCTTGCCTCTAGGCAGCGTGACATCTTTGCTGTAGTCCTGAGCGCGCACAACGATGCTGTTCGCCCCGCTAGCATGAAGTGTTGCCGTAATATCGGCTTGAAAAGGGGTGTGCCCTCCCTCGTGGGATGCTGCCAAATGCCCGTTCACCCATACCTTTGCTTCGTAATCGACTGCGCCAAAATGAAGGATAATGCGTTTTCCGGCATACTCAGTAGGCAGCTCGACATTTTTCCGGTACCACACGATATCGTGAAATGCTTGTTCATTAATGCCGCTCAGCTCGCTTTGATAACAAAACGGCACTTGGATCTTACGGTCAAAATTTTCTCCCTCATACCATCGATTGTCACAGCCTGCATTCGTATCGTCGTAAGCGAATTCCCACTCCCCGTTTAAATTAAGCCAGGAAGTCCGTTCAAACTGCGGTCTAGGATATTCATTTCGTGATGGTTCAATCATGTTCCCACTCCAGTCCTATTGCTTATGTTTATATTATTTCTTTATTGGTTTTACGATTAAATCGTAGAATGATAGAGTTGAGCGCTCGGCATGAATGCCTACCTTGCCGTATAAAAACGGATGCGGATCCGTGTAATGAATTAGCGGCTTCGGCTCATCATTTAGAAATACTTGAATAGTCCCGCCTTTTGCTTCTGCCTTCAGCGTATAAACGCGTCCCGTCTCCAGCTCTACGGTTTCACTGGCTATAAGCACGGAATCATAGTTCAAACGATTTAAGGTCAGCTGAGAAGAAGAAATGCCGATATAATAGCCCATCGCCGCATCTCTCACTTGATCGCGATGATAGGATTCATTCGTCTCGCGAATAAATAGACCGCCAATATCCGTGTCGGCATTCAGCTTCACGTCAACCGAAAACGTATAGTCATCCCACGCATCGCTGCCCGCAAATAAGCGGTCATCCTCTGTCCCGCTGCCGTTATAAGCTTGATCGTCCTGGTTAAATAACCCAAAGCCCGATTGCACAGGCAATTGTTCGAAAGTTTGCTGCTCTTCCAGCTTCTCGGCAGTAAACAGTTCATAAGATTGAATAACAGCCGCGCCGCTTTTCAGTTCAACCTTCAGTTCATGAAAGCCTGCAGAAATATCCAACGTTCCGATTCGAAGCTTAGCCGTGTCCTCCGTAAACGCTGGATCATCTGCGTGAATCCTCGTTTTTACCGAATCTCCTCCGTCTATGGACCATTCCAGCACGATATCCTTCTCTGGCTTCCGGAGAGCTAGACCGATTCCATACTTCGCATCAGCCTTCGCATTGAGCTTGTATTTTAACCAGTCTCCGGGCTGCTGCAGCGTTACGGCGTAGCTGCCGTCATCGCTTTTTTGAATGGGTACGCCGTCTGCCGCCCGGTATTCGCTTATCTCCGAGGACTTCTGCTCTACGTGGAAGCCTCGTTCCGCTTCCTTCAAATAATGAACCGCTTCAATCATGCCAGGCACAGGCTTATAAGCCTCAAAATCACTGCTGCCGCCTGCATCATTCGTGAATGCCGTATATTCATAGATCGGCTTCGCATTCGTTGCGACATACCCGATTTTCCCTTCACCTGGACCAGCCGTTTCTTCCTCCAGCTTCTTCATCCCGTCAAAGAAAACAAGAACACGGTCGTCACGCCGCTCCACGCGTATCGTATGCAGCTTCGAGTAATCAAAGTCAGAAGGAAGCGCGGCATATCCGCCATGCTGCTCTGTACCATTTTTTACAGTAATATAATGAAGCTCGTGTTTCGACGGCAATAGGATAACCGCTGAATAATTAGATGCGTCTGTATATGAAAATACCGCTTCAACCATCCCGTTATCCGCTGCAGCGTCTGCTACGCCCAATCGGAAATTATATTCGGCAATAAACGTCGCTTCTGTCGCTAATTTGCTGAGCACCGTTTCGCCTTTAGCTGACTCGGTCTTTTCCCATTGCTCAGCCGCGATCCCATCTGACAACCAGCTATACAAGGCTGGCATCGCAGGCGCAGGCTGCTTATGGTCATGCGTGGGACCAAACACAACCAGCTTATCGCCATTATAAGCAAGCCGGTCAATATTGAGCTCGCGTACCGGGGGGCCTTCAGCGGAATGCCCAACCAAATTATGATAGGTCAAATAATAAGAGTCCATATCCGGACCAAGCACCGTCGCGCTATGGCCAAGCCCCTTAAATTCATCCTTTACACTGATGACGATCGGATTGTTCGCAGGCAATGCATAATCGCCGAAAGGGCCATCCTTTGACACCGCATAGTTGACGCGATAGCCATTGCTGAATACATGATTGCCCGTATACGTCATATAATACAAGCCGTTTCGCTTCCAGATCATCGAGCCTTCCGTCCAGTGCCCAAGAAAGGCGTTAGTCGTTACGCCGACATCAATCGTAAACGGATCAGGCATCTCATGGGCAACAATGCCCTGCGTGCCCGCATTCGTGAAATACCATTTTCCGTCATCATCGATAAATACGGAGCCGTCGATGGAGTTCCCCAAATTTTCTGTTTTGACGACGAACGGACCCGTTGGGCTGTCACTCTGCAGCACATAATGTCCTTGTCCGGCGGGCGATGTATATAAATAGAAGCTTCCGTTCCAGTAAAAGACTTCGGGAGCATAAGCGCCTGTCGTGATCGGATCCTCTGTAACCAGCCCTTCATAGCTCCAATCCACGAGGTTGTCGGAGCTCCATGCTTTGATGCCGGGCCGGAAGTCCTTTGTACTGCAGTATAAGTAAAACCTACCATTGTAGCGCATGATGAAAGGATCTCCGATTCCGTAATCCTCCCACTCTTGATCCAGCTTGAACGAGTTCGTATACACTTTTGCATCCTCCTTTAACAGGGTGATCTCTTTCTCATCCGGGCTGGATTCACAGCCGCTCAGCATGAGCGCCAATGCTGCGGCAAGGAGGGCGACAGCTTTCATCGCCCTCATTTTTCCTGCTACAAATATTCGCATCCGGTTAACCCTTTAATCCGCTGATCGCCATTGATTCGATAAAATAGCGCTGGCAGAAGAAAAATACGAGAATGACGGGAACCATGGATATGATCGACGCCGCCAAAATAACCGGATAGTTAGAAGAGCCCATATATTGTGATTGCATCGAAGCAATCAAGACTTGAATCGTTTGCTTCTGCGGCGAGCTTAAGTAGATAAGCGGACCCATAAAATCATTCCAGATCCCCATGAAGCTTAATGCTGCTTGAGCCGCAATCGCCGGTTTGGCAACTGGCAATGCGATCGTCCAGAAGGTGCGGAAGAATCCGCTGCCGTCCAGCTTGGCTGCTTCGACCAGCTCATTCGGTAGACCGCCCGCCAAAAACTGCCTCAGGAAGAAAATAACGACGATGTTCCCGAATAGGCCAGGAACAATGAGCGGCAGCAGCGTATCCGTCCAGTTGATCTTCGAGAAGCCAATAAACTGTGGAATCATAACGACCGAGAACGGAATCATCATCGTTCCAAGCAAGGATAGGAAAATCGTATCCTTAAACGGAAATTCGATTTTAGCAAAAGCATATGCCGCCATCGTGGATACAAAAAGTCCGATGACGAGAACAAATACGACGATAATCATGCTGTTCATAAAACCGCTAAGCAACGGAGAATCGTTCCAAGCCGTGACATAGTTTTTGAACGTAGCAGGATCAGGAATCCACTTTGGCGGAATTTCGAACACGTTTCGTTGATCTTTTAATGAAGTGGAAATCGTCCATACGAACGGTGCCAGCATGACAACCGAGCCGATACAGAGGATTAAGGCCACCCAAAGGTTTGTCATTCTTTTTTGCAGCATGTGAAATCAAACTCCCCTCGCAAACTGTGACGGTAAACGATCAATCGTTATACACCCATTTTTTCGACAGTCGGAACTGAACGAGTGTAACGATGAAAATAATAAGGCCAAGAACCCAAGCAATTGCACTGGCATAGCCCATATTGAAGTACTTGAACGCATTTTCGAAAATATAAAATACAACGGTTGCCGCACTGTATTCCGGACCGCCGTCACCTGCCAATACGTAAATCTGGCTAAACGACTGGAATGCGCCGATGACGCCCATAACGACGACGAAGAAATGAATATTCGTGAGCAGCGGAATCGTAATCAACCACAGCTTCTGGAACGCGTTTGCGCCGTCTACTTCAGCAGCTTCGTAATACGTAGACGAGATGGACTGCAATCCAGCCAAGTAAAGCACCATCGTACCGCCAACGCCGCCCCATACGCCCATAAGAATCATGGAAGGCTTAATCCAGCTTGCATCTCCGAGCCAGTTAGGTCCTTCGATGCCGAACCAGTTCCACATCGTTTGATTGAGCAGTCCAAAATCTTGATTCAAAATCCACTGCCACAGCAGCGAAACGGCAATGATCGGGGAAATAACCGGTAAATAGTAAATCGTCCGAAGATAGGATATGCCTTTGAGCGGACGGTTCATCATAATCGCCAACAGCAGCGCGACTACCATCCCGATCGGAATGCCAAGCATCATAAATACCGTGTTATAGAGAGATTTGTACACCTTCTCGTCGTGGAAAACCTCCACATAATTCTCAAAGCCAACAAATTCAGGCGGTGTAACGAGATCCCACGAGGTGAAGCTCAGCCAGGCCGAGTAGAGAAGCGGCGCGACTCCAAAGATGAGAAAGCCAAGCACTGGCGCTGCCACAAATCCATAAGCCCAAGCGTATTCTTTGCGGATATAACTAGGTTTTCTTTTTTTCATGCGTACACATCCTCGCACTAGCTATTCGTTATTTAAGTTTTAAATGTTTATATATAACGTTATTTGTTTCCCTTGTCATACAGCTCCTGAAGCTTCGGCTGCATTTCCTTCGCCCAGTCCGCTGCCGTCATCTTGCCGTCCCATACCTTGCCTGCCTCTTGCCACATCGTATCGATCCATTTCGTATCCTTCGATCCAAAATCCAATGTCGCATGGCCGTAATCCTCGATGATATCCAGGAACACCTTGCGGTTAGCCGGCGCTTTATCATAGGCCACAAACTCGCCTTTTGCCATATCCACTAGGTTTGGCACCGCTTGGCCCAGCTCATAGTTTTGCTTCTGGCCTTCTGCGTCCAGCGCTAGGAATGCGGCTAGGTTAAATGCTTCCTGCGCATGCTTGGACTTGCTCGATACCGAGTAGCCCATCGAACCAACCCATGTTCCCGCCTTGCCTGTCGTCGGATTTACCGGCCATGCCGCGATATCCCATTCAAACGGCAAATCCCAGAAGCCCGGTTGATCCCACGGACCCATCGGGAACATCCCTACCTTGCCTGCCACGAAACGAGAGTATGCATTCATCGCTTTCTCGTCCTCTGGCGAAGGGGTTACATTGTGCTTCAAGCGAAGATCCGCAACCCACTGCATCGCATTTGCGAATTCAGGCGTGTCGATAGTAACCTTGCCTGTTCCGTAGTCGATGAAGTCTCCGCCGCTTGCCCATACGGCTCCTTCCAGCGTAAAGTTCGCTCCGCCGTAAATGTCGACTTTGCCGTCGCCGTTATCATCCTTCGTCAGCTTCTTCGCTGCGTCCAGCCAGTTATCCCATGTCCATTTGCCAACCTCGGCCGGCGGCAATTCCACTCCAGCTTCCTCGAACATCGTTTTGTTGTACGCCATTGCCCATGGACCTACATCCTTCGGCAAGCCGTACAGATCACCTTGTCCGAGCTGCTTGCCGTCGTAGCGGTAACGGTCGAGCGCCTGCTTCCATACATTATCCTCTTTGAATAGCTCGGTCGTTTCTAGAAACGGCTGCAGGTTCTGAATCGTGCCTGCCTCRGCGAATTTATAAAATTGCGGCCCCGATACGTAGAATACATCCGGCGTTTTGCCTGATGCGACCAGCGTGGACAGCTTTTGGTTGTACTCTGCCGGTGGTACGCTTGTATATTCAACCTTTACGTTTGGATATTTCGTTTCATAGGACTTAATGAGCTTCGTGAATATATCCTTCTCCTGCGGGCTGCCGTGTCCCATAAACGAGATCTTCACCTGCTCCTGCGGCGTATTTTCCGCGCCTTGCTCTTTATTACCTTCGTTGCCGTTCGTTGCCGATCCTTTGCCATTATTGCCGGATGAGCATGCCGACAGCAGCATCCCGAAGCATAATAGAAAAATAAGTCCAAGCCTTGCCGATTGTTTTCTCTTCATTTCGTTTGACCCTCCCTAGTAAATTGAACACGCATGACACCAACTGTAAGCGCTTAAATCAATAAACTCATTATAAATTATATTGTTATATGTTTATATACTAAATACAATATAAAAAAGCATCCCTGCACAAAAGCTGTGCAAAGATGCTCTATATAGGCTGACGCTTACTTTTTGCAAAACTTCACGGGTACGACGATTCGCTGCGGCGTATATTCGCCTTGTAATTGCGCATGCAGCAAATCAACCGTAACCCTGCAAATCTCATCCTCGTTTTGCTGTAAATAGGATACATCCTGGAAATCCGGCTGGTCGAAGCAGACAAGCTCGATGTCGTCCGGCACTGATTTTTTCAAACGTTTTGCGGCGTAGTAGGTATAGTTGGTCAACTCTACATTAACTACGAAAGCAGCTGAAACGGCAGGCCTCTCGTTCATGAAGGCTTCAATTATAGGCTGCGCGTTGCCGCTTGATATATCCTCGATTTTTAATATACACCACAAATCCTTATCGATCGGAAGCTTCTTGGCCAGATAGGCTTTCTCGAACCCGATCAACCGCTCCTCGGTCGCTGTATTCGTAATCTCCGGGGTAATAAGCGCAATGTGCTCGTGGCCGATCTCCAGCAAATGCGTAATCGCCTGCTCCGTTCCGTTCACATTGTCCGAGCTGACGCTGTATGTTCGGATCTCTTTCAGGAAGCGGTCAATCAGCACATGCGGAAATTTATCAAGCGACAAGCGCAAAATACTATCATTATATCGCTCCTCTTCCGTCGGAAACACAATGAGACCTCGTACGCCGGAAGCGACCATCGATTCAATTGCTGCACTCTCTTCGATTTGAGACTCTCGAGTAATGCGAACCTGCAAGCTGTATCCGCTAGCCGTCACGTATTTCTCAATGGAATCCAGGATCTTCTGATCCACCTTGGTCTTCATGCACGGCAAAATGAGTCCAATCACGTCTCTCGCATGGCTAGATGCTGCGGCTTCTACAGTGGATTCGCCATCCTGCCGAACGAACGTCCCTTTTCCCTGGACGCGAACGAGCACACCTTCATCCGCGAGTCCGATCAAAGCATTCTTGCTCGTAATTTGGCTGACCCTGTATTGCTCTGCAAGCTCTTTTTCCGAAGGGACACGATCTCCCGGACGCAGCTTCCCCGTTTGGATTTGTCCTAAAATATCCGCTTGGATTTGTTTATATAAAGGATAATTTTTCACGTCGCACCCTCTTTTTTATATTAATATATTAAGTATACTAAATTAGTTATGATTTGTCTTTATAAAAAAAAGCTGTGCCTCCTAGGTTAAGAACCTGAAGGCACAGCTTTTAAACTTGCGTATTCCGCTTACTTGTTGCCCTTGTCATACAGCTCCTGAAGCTTCGGCTGCATTTCCTTCGCCCAGTCCGCTGCCGTCATCTTGCCGTCCCATACCTTGCCTGCCTCTTGCCACATCGTATCGATCCATTTCGTATCCTTCGATCCAAAATCCAATGT
>NZ_JBFTPE010000026.1:0-67867 GCF_056398325.1 Paenibacillus sp. 01T443 | reverse complement strand
CGATGGCGGAGGGGAACCACGCGTTCCCATACCGAACACGACCGTTAAGCCCTCCAGCGCCAATGGTACTTAGACCGCAGGGTCTTGGGAGAGTAGGACGTCGCCAAGCACGAGAGACCTATCGCATGTGATGCGATAGGTTTTTTGTTGTTTTTATAGTCGGTAAACTTAGATTAACTAGGACTTGAGCTTCATACAATCCCTATAATCTCTTACTATACATAAGACATGCTTCGCCAAAAACCAAGATATTTTTAAAAAGGTTTGAGTGCAAAAACCATTTATTATTCAGCCAAACTTTGGCCTTCGAGCGAAGCGTTTCAACGTTTTATCTTCATAATAACGAAGTCCATGTATAAACAGCGGGTTACCGCACCAAGCTAATATAAAAATGAATTTTAATGAGCACTTGACCTTTTTCCAAAATTGCATATAATAAAATCAAAGTCAAAGAAAGTCAAAGTCAGTTGTCCGAATATTCGGTGTATGATGAAAATGGCTGCTTGGACTTCAATGATCTATTGTTTCAACTTTCGTTTTATTGGTTATTTCTCAGGGAGGTTGGTGGTTTGCGTAACATTTCCGATCTCATCGAACAGTATCTTAAGCACATGCTGCAGGACAGTCCAGAGGGCGCAGTAGAAATTCAGCGCAATGACTTGGCTGACAAATTTTCTTGTGTACCTTCGCAAATCAACTATGTCATCAGTACTCGATTTACCATGGAGAAAGGATACATGGTTGAAAGTAAGCGCGGAGGCGGAGGCTATATCCGAATACAACGGATTGATCTTCCGGCACTGAAGGCGATTCAATTCCACATCGAAGAAACGGTAGGAGAATGTGTCGACCAAAGTGCGGCGGAAGGACTTATTTATCAGCTGGAGGAAGCGAGGCTTATCACGAAACGTGAGGGGAACCTGCTTCGAGCAGCGGTACATCGCGATACGATAGCGCTTAAGCTGCCGCTCAGAGATGAACTCCGAGCTCGATTGCTCAGATCCATGCTTATCTCATTGCTGGTTAAATAACGAGCAGCCGTTTATACCGGGAGGAGGGATCAGGCTTGTTTTGCCAAGAATGCGGTAAAAAGCCCGCTACGCTTCATTTTACAAAAATCATCAATGGCGAGAAAACCGAATTTCACATCTGTGAAAGCTGTGCTCGTGAAAAAGGCGAAGGTATTCCTGGTGCGCCGAATAGTTTTTCCATTCATAGCTTATTGTCAGGACTTCTTGATTTCGAGCAATTAGGCGGTTCGGGAATTGCCGGTATGAAGGAGCCTGCGCTGCGCTGCGAGGAATGCGGACTTACCTATACACAGTTCAGCAAGATTGGTCGATTCGGCTGCAGCTCCTGTTATCAGGCTTTTGAAGCTAAGCTTGATCCGCTTCTCAAACGGGTTCACAGCAGTACTGTACACAGCGGTAAGATACCGAAGCGCTCAGGTGGACAAATCCAGTGCAAGCGCGAAATCGAACAGCTAAGGCGGAATCTGCAAGAGAAGATTGATCAAGAGGAGTTTGAAAGCGCGGCTCAGCTGCGTGATCGAATACGTGAATTAGAACGTAAAATTGCAGACCTGTAGGCTGGTATAGAAGGAGTGAATGTACCTCTTGACTAAGCATCGATTCTCACAGCATGCGCTTAGCGAATGGATGAAGGACACAGGCCCGGAATCCGAAATTGTCATAAGCAGCAGAGTGCGAGTAGCGCGTAATTTACGTCATCAGCCTTTTCCGTTGCTTGCAACGAATCAGCAATCTAAGGATGTCATGGATCAGCTGACTGAAGTGAGCCAAAGCGGTAAGCTGCAGCCCATGGGTTCATTTGAAACCATTGTTTTGTCAGATTTGAGCGAGCTTGATAAAAGGGTGCTTGTTGAAAAGCATTTGATCAGTCCCAATTTAGCGAACGAATCGCGATGCGGGGCCGTTATTTTAAGCGATAATGAATCTGTTAGCATAATGATTAACGAAGAAGATCATTTGCGCATTCAATGTCTGTATCCTGGTTTTCAAATCCAAGAGGCATGGGCATTGGCTAGCGGAATTGACGATATTTTTGAGGAGTCTGCCGATTATGCTTTTGATGAAAAACGCGGCTATCTAACGACATGTCCAACTAATGTTGGCACAGGTATACGGGCTTCGGTTATGATGCATTTACCGGCGCTTGTGCTTACGTCGCAGATCAATCGCATATTATCAGCAGTCACGCAGGTGGGTTTAGCGGTTAGAGGATTGTATGGCGAGGGCAGTGAGGCGCTTGGCAACTTGTTTCAAGTGTCAAACCAAATTACGCTTGGTCAATCCGAGAAAGAAATCATAGACAATTTGTACAGTGTAGCAAGACAAATTATCGAGCATGAGAAAGCAGCGCGTAAGCGCCTCATGCATGATTCAAGGCTGAGAACGGAGGATCGGATAAAGCGATCATACGGGATTTTATCTTATGCGCAGATTATGGACTCCAAGGAAGCGGCACAGCGTTTATCGGATGTGCGGCTTGGCGCGGACCTTGGTATTTTATCAGATGTAACGCCGCAAGTGTTGAATGAGCTTTTGGTAATGACTCAGCCTGGATTTTTGCAACAAACCTTCGATGAGAAGATGAGTCCAGAGCAGAGGGATTTTAGGAGAGCAGAACTCATACGCAAGCAATTGCGTGGTGAAAAAGGCCATGGGGGTGCGTAAATATGATGTTTGGAAGATTTACGGAGCGAGCACAGAAGGTGCTGGCATTGGCGCAAGAGGAAGCGGTTCGTCTCGGACATAACAATATAGGAACAGAGCACATTTTGCTTGGCCTTATTCGCGAAGGGGAAGGAATAGCGGCTAAAGCTTTAATTGGACTAGGTCTTGGGCTTGAAAAAATTCAAGATGAGGTTGAAGCTTTAATCGGCCGTGGTCAAGAGCAGCCGAATAACATCGCTTATACGCCTCGTGCAAAAAAAGTGATCGAGCTTTCGATGGATGAAGCCAGAAAGTTAGGACATACGTATGTTGGTACTGAGCATATATTGCTTGGACTGATCCGCGAAGGTGAAGGCGTTGCGGCACGCGTGCTCAACAATCTTGGTATTAGTCTCAATAAGGCGCGCCAACAGGTGCTGCAGCTTCTAGGAAGCAGTGAAGCCGTATCAAGCAACCACGGTTCGCCGACTAATGTAAGTACGCCTACGCTTGACGGTCTTGCAAGAGACTTGACTGCTTATGCGAAAGAAGGAAATCTCGACCCTGTTATTGGACGCAGCAAAGAAATCGAGCGCGTTATTCAAGTGCTAAGCCGTCGGACCAAAAACAATCCCGTGCTAATCGGGGAGCCTGGCGTAGGTAAAACAGCGATTGCCGAAGGCCTTGCTCAAAAAATTATCGAAAATGAAATTCCTGAAACTTTGCGCGATAAACGAGTAATGACGCTGGATATGGGGTCTGTGGTTGCGGGTACGAAATACCGCGGTGAGTTTGAGGATCGTCTGAAAAAGATCATGGATGAGATTCGCCAAGCAGGCAATATCATTCTATTCATCGACGAGCTTCACACACTAATCGGTGCTGGCGGAGCAGAGGGTGCTATTGATGCATCGAATATTTTGAAGCCGGCTTTAGCACGTGGCGAGCTTCAGTGCATCGGGGCTACGACACTGGATGAGTACCGTAAATACATCGAGAAGGATGCAGCGCTTGAGCGCCGCTTTCAGCCGATTACGGTCGATCAACCGTCTCCTGAAGAAGCCATTCAAATTTTGTACGGCTTACGTGATCGTTACGAAGCTCATCACCGTGTGAAAATTACGGATGAAGCAATTGTGCAGGCAGTTAAACTTTCTGATCGTTACATTCCAGATCGGTTCTTGCCGGATAAAGCCATCGATCTTATCGATGAAGCAGGATCGAAGGTACGCCTGAATTCTTACACAGTACCGCCGAATTTGAAGCAGCTTGAGAATCGTCTGGAAGATATCCGCAAGGAGAAGGATGCAGCGGTTCAGAGCCAAGAATTCGAGAAAGCGGCAGCCCTTCGAGACACAGAGCAAAAAATTCGCGAAGAGCTCGACATAACCAAAAACCAGTGGAAAGAAAAACAAGGACGTACGGATTCCGAAGTGACGCCAGAGGACATCGCTCAGGTTGTAGCCAGCTGGACGGGAATTCCGGTAAGTAAAATGGCTGAAGGCGAGACCGAGCGTCTGTTGAAAATGGAAGATATTCTTCATGACCGTATTATCGGACAGGAAGAAGCAGTCAAATCGGTATCAAGAGCGATTCGCCGTGCGCGTGCCGGCCTCAAGGATCCGAAGCGTCCAATCGGCTCATTCATTTTCTTAGGGCCAACGGGCGTTGGTAAGACAGAGCTGGCAAGAGCGCTTGCTGAAGCGATGTTTGGCGATGAGAACGCGGTTATCCGCATCGATATGTCGGAATACATGGAGAAGCATTCGACTTCACGTCTAGTCGGAGCGCCTCCGGGCTATGTCGGCTATGAAGAAGGTGGACAACTGACGGAGAAAGTACGCCGCAAGCCTTATTCCGTAGTCCTGCTCGATGAGATCGAGAAAGCACATCCAGAAGTGTTCAATATCTTACTTCAAGTGCTTGAGGATGGTCGTTTAACCGATTCGAAAGGACGCGTTGTTGATTTCCGCAATACGTTGATCATTATGACTTCCAATGTCGGAGCCGATCAAATCAAAAAGAATTCTTCCCTTGGCTTTACTGCCGTTCAAGATGCTGGGCGCGACTTCATGCAAATGAAGGACAAAGTTATGGCTGAGCTTAAGAAAAGCTTCCGTCCAGAGTTCTTGAACCGTATTGATGAGAGCATCGTGTTCCATTCGCTTGGCGAAGAGCATATTGCCCGAATCGTTACGTTGATGTCGGAGGAGCTCCGCAAGCGTCTGCGAGAGCAGGAGGTTGATTTCGTACTGACGGATGCAGCAAAAGCATTCCTTGCTAAGGAAGGCTACGATCCGCAATACGGAGCGCGTCCGCTTCGCCGGGCGATCCAAAAGCATATCGAGGACCGTCTGTCCGAAGATTTGCTTATGGGTAAAATCCAAAAAGGCGACACGTTCACCATTGACGAAAAAGATGGGGGCCTAACGGTCAGCAAGTCCATCCCAGAACAAGAACCTGAGGAATCGACAACGAAATAAACAATAATATCTAACTGTCCCGCAACCAGATAAGCTGTTTGCGGGACAGTTTTTATTATCGCAAAAAATTGACAATGAGAATCATTATCGTATAATGAGGGGATAGCATTACATAGAATGGGAGGAACAACGATGATAGTTGTTACTAATACAATTAAGGTGAAAAAGGGTCATGGGGAGACGGTAGCCAAGCGTTTTCAAAACTCGAAAGGTATTGATTTATCCCCAGGCTTTATCCGCATGGAGGTATTGTTTACGGAAGGGCTAGAAGAAATTGACGAGCTTAAGGTCAGCACGACATGGGAAGATAAAGCTTCGTTTGAAGGATGGGTAAACAGTGATTCCTTCCGGCAAGCGCATGCTCATAGAGGCGGGCAGCAGCCGGGCGCAGAGGGTCAGCAAACGGAAAGCGTAATGCTCGGCTCGCAGTTATCCACGCATCGCGTATTAGTCGCCCGCCAGGCCGGAATAGAAGGATAAACCATTCGCTCTCTTATCCACAGTGGATAACGAGAGCGTTTTTTTGTTGATTTCGAATAAACAGATTGTGGGGATATGTTGATGACTTGTGGATAATGTTGATAAGTTGTTGGTAAATCTGTGGATAACTAAGATGGGAAATGAAATGGATAGGTTTAGCTGTGGGAAACGAATAATAGTAATGGTATCGACTTTTTTCATTCACAATGTGGGTTTATAGATGGGGGATAAAATGGTAAACTTTATGTAGTGTCATTTTAAGCATAATCGCTAGGGATGGCTTCATCTATTTTTGCTAGCCCATAACGTTTAAGGAGTACAGAATGGCCAAAATAAAATCGAAGTTTGTTTGTACAGAATGCGGTACCGAATCGGCAAAATGGCTGGGAAAATGCCCGGGTTGCCATGCTTGGAATTCAATGGTGGAAGAGAAAGAAACGGTTGTGAAGACGAAGGGCGTCGGATTGTCTTCGTTTCATGCGAAAGAAAAGCCGCAGTCCATCATACATATAGAAAGTGGGAAAGAGCCTCGTATTGAGACGAGAATGCTTGAGCTTAATCGTGTGCTCGGCGGAGGCGTCGTTCCTGGCTCGCTTATCCTTGTAGGCGGGGATCCCGGTATCGGGAAATCGACGCTGCTGCTTCAAACCTCTCATGCCCTAGCGGTGAAAGGGCTGAAGGTTCTCTATATTTCCGGGGAGGAGTCAGTGCGGCAAACGAGGCTTCGGGCGGACCGCCTCGGCGCTCTGACGGAATCGCTGTATGTATTATGCGAGACCAATATGGAGCAAATTAACGATGCGATTGAATCGGTACAGCCGGATTTTCTCGTCATCGACTCGATCCAAACCGTCTATGATCCTAATGTTCAATCAGCTCCCGGAAGCGTGTCGCAGGTTCGCGAGTGTACGGCGCATTTTATGAGAGTTGCCAAAATTAAAGGGATCGCAACGGTGCTGGTCGGGCATGTCACGAAAGAAGGAGCAATTGCCGGACCTAGGCTGCTTGAGCATATGGTGGACTGTGTCCTTTATTTTGAAGGGGAGCGTCATCATACGTACCGGATTTTACGCGCCGTAAAAAACCGCTTTGGATCGACGAATGAAATCGGTATTTTTGAGATGGGCGAGGATGGCTTGCGGGAGGTTTCCAATCCTTCTGAATTGTTTTTGTCTGAGCGTCCGCTTGGCGTTTCCGGTTCGACGGTTGTCGCTAGCATGGAGGGCACGAGGCCTGTGCTTGTAGAGCTTCAAGCGCTTGTGGCTACAACCAACTTCCCTTCCCCAAGAAGAATGTCCACCGGTATTGATCACAACCGGATGGCGCTTATCATTGCGGTATTGGAGAAACGAAACGGCATGTTTCTACAAACGCAGGATGCTTACTTGAACGTAGCGGGAGGCGTGAGGCTTGATGAGCCGGCAGTCGACCTTGCAGCCGCGGTCAGTATTGCCTCCAGCTTTCGGGATGCGCCGACAAAGCCCTACGACGTTATTTTTGGCGAGGTGGGGCTGACAGGAGAGGTTCGTGCGGTGTCGCGAGCGGAGCAGCGGGTGAAGGAAGCGGAGAAATTAGGATTCAAAAGAGTTATTATGCCGGAAAAAAGCTTAAAAGGGTGGAAGCCGCCCGCAGGCATAGAAATCATTGGCGTAACCACAGTGTCGGAAGCACTTAAGGCTGCGCTTGGATAGGGGGGCAGACGATGAAGGAACCTACTCAGCTTGAAATTATGAATCAATTATTGCAATTAGTCGCACCAGGTACCCCTTTTCGTGATGGGCTTGAAAATGTGCTTCGGGCGAAAACGGGAGCTTTGCTTGTAGTTGGCTACAGTCCAGAGGTGATGGAGGTTGTGGATGGAGGATTCTCCATTAATTGCGACTTCTCGCCCAACTATTTATATGAGCTTGCAAAAATGGATGGCGCGATTATTTTGAGCGAGGATATGCGTAGGATATTGTATGCGAATACGCAACTCATTCCGAACAGCTCTATCCCGTCGATTGAAACAGGTATACGTCACCGTACGGCGGAGCGTGTAGCGAAGCAGACCGGAAAGCTGGTCGTTTCGATCTCACAGCGACGCAACATTATCACGCTGTACCAAGGCAACCTTCGTTATTCGCTGAAGGATATGGGCGTAATTTTGACGAAAGCGAATCAAGCGATCCAAACGCTCGAGAAATATAAAGCAGTGCTAAGCCAATCGTTTACGAATTTGTCAGCGCTTGAGTTTGAGGAGCTTGTTACCCTTCAGGAAGTAGCCCATGTTATCCAACGTGTTGAGATGGTGCTGCGCATCAAGATGGAAATTAAACGTTACGTGAATGAGCTGGGTACGGAAGGCCGCCTCATCAGCATGCAAATGGATGAATTGGTGGGCGGTGTCGAAGAGGATGCTTGGTACTTACTTAAGGATTATGCAAAAGAGAATTCGGATGAGAAGATTCGGGAAATTCGGGCGGGCCTGAAAAAGCTGAGCTCAGAAGAGCTGCTTGATGCGCCGCCGATCATCCGTCTAATCGGATACCCACATACGAGCAATATGAGCGATGAATCGGTTTCCCCCCGCGGCTACCGTCTGCTTAACAAAATACCGAGATTGCCGCTTATTATTATGAATAATTTGATCGAGCGTTTTGGACGTTTGCCTCATATTCTGATGGCGACGATCGAAGAATTGGATGAAGTTGAAGGCATTGGCGAGGTGCGGGCACGGGCCATTAAGGAAGGTCTCAAACGGATCCAGGAGCAGATGTTCATTGACAGGCAAATCTAAATCCCATACAATGGATTGAATGTGGTCCTTTAACGCGGATATACATTCGTTAAGGGTTTTGGGGCATAGTAGAGAAGAGGTGGAAAAGATGATCGCAAAATCGATACCGAGCCTTCTCACGGTGGGGAACTTATTCTTAGGAGTAATCGCCATCATTCTTGTATTCAACGAAAAACCAGATACAGCGGCTATGATGGTGTTAATCGCCATGCTGCTTGACGGTGTAGACGGACGCGTTGCTCGGGCGCTGAACGTTCAAAGTGAATTCGGTAAGGAGCTTGACTCGTTATCCGATGTGATTTCGTTTGGCGTAGCACCGGCTTTTATTATGTATGTGGTCGCTTTTCAGGATCTTAATCCAGCCTTTGCTTGGATCGTTACGGCCTTGTTTCCCATATGCGGGGCATTACGGCTTGCTCGCTTCAATGTCATTTCAAGTGCACCAGGGTACTTTATCGGTCTTCCGATACCAGCTGCCGGCGGTGTGCTAGCCACGCTCGCATTGTTTAAAGATGATATTTACGTATCGGTGCTGCTTACGAGCACGGTTGTTCTTTCATTGCTAATGGTCAGTACGATCAAATATCCAAACTTTAAGAAAGTCGGTATTCCGAAGAGTGCGATCTGGGTTGTACCGATTATCATCGTTGTTGCCGTGGTACTTGGCTTATTTTTCAAAAATGAACTTTCCAAAATATTGTTTGTACCGCTGC
The DNA here is from genome assembly GCF_056398325.1 of Paenibacillus sp. 01T443. Classification (NCBI taxonomy): domain Bacteria; kingdom Bacillati; phylum Bacillota; class Bacilli; order Caryophanales; family Paenibacillaceae; genus Paenibacillus; species Paenibacillus sp. 01T443. The sequence continues at coordinate 58,737 of NZ_JBFTPE010000026.1, read as the reverse complement.
TGTTATATGCGCTGTACGGCCTAAAAAAAAACGTTGATCGCCGATTGCCAAAGCGGAATCGGAAACGCAAGAAACGCGACGAGATTGTGGACGATACAGTTCAATCAGAGAAGCCAGCGTGACATGCTGATATTGAATATGTAATACAAAAATAACGAGTCTAAGCACAGCTAAATGTGTTTAGACTCGTTATTTTTTGTTTATTATTTAGATTATTGCTTGTTATAAGCGGATTTTAAATTAAATAAGAAAAACAATATAATATTTATATAATGAAAGTCGCATAATAACAGTTATACGACAAAATTAGACACGAAAAACGAATTTTCCACTTGCTATTATATGACAATAATACCATGTTCCTCCACAAAATCGGAAGCCGATTTAGTAAGCTGTTCAACCGTATGTAGATAGCGCTGCGTCGTATTAATATGCGCATGTCCCAAGCTCTCTTGAACCTGCTGCAGGGAAGCGCCGTTCAGCAAAGCAAGCGTTGCGTTGGTATGCCTTAACCAGTGTGGCGTAACAGGCTTGTCCAAGCCGATTTTGAGACAAGAAGTCTTTATCATTCGTTCTACTTGCCTTGATGTAATACCGAATATTACAATGTTTGAACTAAAGCTCAGCTGGGGTTGACCGTCTATGTAGCGGGAATAAAGTCTCCATAAATGACATGGGACTTTGACATCCCTAATTTTTCCTCCTTTCCCCTTGGTGACAGTTAGCCATACGGTGGACTCCAGTGGGTCCGAATAGAAATCGCACCATTTGATTGCGCAAAGCTCGGACACTCGCAAGCCGAGCAATAGAAGGCTCAGAGTGATTAAATAGTTCCGTTTATTGTTGTTCTGCAAATAATGCAATAGTTTGCCAACCTCATTTTTCGTTAAAAAATGCTTTTTGCTCGTTAATGGAATGACGGGAAGTCGCACGCTGCTGGTTGGGTTCTGCTTGAATAAACCGATGTTGGGGTCGCAGCCCCATTTATATAACGATTTTAGTGCGGCAATAATGGAAGCGATCGTTGCCGGTGCAAGCGGCAATCCGCTCTTCTCGTTTTTTATAGACATCAGAAAGAGCTTGAACGCCTCGATTTCTCTCCACGAAACCTCATCTAAATTTTTGCCTGATATAAATATGCGGAAGCGTTCGATAGCTCTGTAGTAGCTCTTGTAGGTATGCTGTGATTGACTCCGGCTGCTCAAAAACATCTGGATTTTTTGTTCGTCTGTAAATCGGATTTCTTTTTCTTTCCTTACCGATACGATGGCTCTTTCCTCAATAATTGTTCCCGTCCTCATCAGATATCCTCCTCATGTTGTCGTATAACTGTTATTATGCGACACCTCTCTATATGTATATTTTTTCTAATCTATAGACTGTTTTTTTACAAAAAAAGTTACAAAAGCAACCGTTTTGTCATTTTGATCCGGTTGAAGAGGAGAAACGGATGACGATTAGTCCAGGCTATGCGGAAGTGAATTCCTTACAGCATACGTGCGCAGGCGATTGGATGAAGTACTTGATGTATAAGAGTCCGGCCACGTATAGGCATTGTGTCAGAGTAGCTTTGTTGGCTGAAATTATTGCCCCTCATTTGGCTATTTGCGAATCGGAGAGGGCAGCTTTTATTAGAGGCTGCTTTCTGCATGATGTAGGGAAAACGAGAGTGCCGAATGTTATTTTGCATAAAAAGGAGCGATTGAGTGAATGGGAGTGGAGCGTATTGCTCAAGCATACGGTATACGGGGAGGATATTTTGAGAAGCCACGCTGTTTGTGATGAAAATATTTTGCAATTAGTGCGATTCCACCATGAACGGTATGATGGTACGGGATATCCGGATGGCAGAAGTGGTGAACAAATTCCTTTATTCGCAAGAGCATGTTCCGTTATCGATGCTTTGGATTCGATGTTATCCATCCGTCCTTATCGGAAACCCTTAACTGTGGAGGAAGGCTACGCAGAACTGTATCGAAACCGAAACACACAATTTGACGCTGCTATCGTAGATCTGGTAATGCGATTACCCGAGGATGAAATCTCATTGTACTTCAGCTACATTCATAACATAACAAAATGAAATAGGCCTCAAATAAAAGAAGCTTAGAGGAGACGCACTCCTCTAAGCTTCATGTTGATTACAATAGTTGTATTCTACGTTAAATTAAACAGACCTAGAGTCGAGCATTTGTCGTATTCATCCGCAATCACTTCGTCCAGTTGAATATTGAGAAGATTACATAAAGCAGTCATGTAAAACAGGTTGCGGCCCAGATCGTTCTTAAGCGCGTCGCGACAATGCTCGCACACGGCTCCGGTGAGATGACTTTGCAGTGTCGTTTTGGCATTTTCGAGATTTAGGTCATCCGAGTATTGCTGCTTGCGGGCATTTAATTCGATACAGCCGCAATCGGTTACTGCTTTCGTGACTGCGCGATTAACAGAAGCACCCGACTGTCCGAATTTGGACATAACATCTAACAAACTGCGGTGACGAAGCAGCAATTCGGATACTTGCTGCTGAAATTGATCCAGTGTAGGAGCGCTCATCGGTTCCACCTCTTTCACCAACCTCTTTTGTTGTTATCTTAATTTCCATTATAAGCTTCATCCCGTCCGTTTACAAAATGTGAATTATTAAAATTTATAAATGTTTGCAATTAATAGGGTCACCCACGGTTTAGCAAGGCAATTATTGGAACATAATTGTAGTGGAGGTGAACCATAATGGTTAGACGAATAATTCAACTAATGGGAATGTTGTTCGGTGGTATGGCAGGCGGTGAAGTATATGGATGGATAAATGGAGCGGCCGTATGGTCAGGCTCATCCTTCGGCATGCTACAGCGATCCGGCACTTATTACATGAATGTAGCAATTGGCGCGGTTTTTGGTGTGGTTGTGGCAACGATGTTAGCAGGACAAATCATCCGTTTTATGCAGAAGGGGGCGGAGCAGACTGCAGCGCTGCCGATGCAGCAGCTCATTGCCGGGGCAGGAGGACTTCTTGCAGGTTTATTGCTTACTGTTTTGATCTATCCCGCTGTATCTGGCTTAGAGGGGATAGGGAGCCTTATTCCTGCTGCTATGATGGTATGTTTCGGATATTTGGGCATGCGTATTGGTTTGCATAAGCAGCAAGAGCTGGCAGAAGGCTTTGCTGCCTTGCTGGAGAAGCGCAGAATCGCACCGGCTGCTGATGAAGCGGGCGGATATGAAGAGCATAAGATACTCGATACGAGCGTTATAATCGATGGACGGATTGCAGACATCTGCAAAACTGGTTTTATTGAAGGTACGCTTGTCATTCCGGAGTTCGTGCTTGAGGAGCTTCAACACATTGCAGATTCTTCTGATTTGCTGAAGCGCAATAGGGGACGCCGCGGGCTCGATATTTTGAACAAAATTCAAAAAGAGCTTGATGTGAAGGTTCTTATTTACGAAGGTGATTTCGAAGAAATCGGCGAAGTGGACAGCAAGCTTGTGAAGCTCGCTAAGGCGCTTCACGGCAAGGTTGTTACGAATGATTTTAATTTAAACAAAGTTTGCGAGCTGCAAGGTGTCTCGGTGCTCAATATCAATGACTTGGCAAATGCGGTTAAGCCAGTTGTCTTGCCTGGAGAAGAAATTATTGTACAAGTGATAAAAGACGGCAAAGAGCATGGCCAAGGCGTMGCCTATTTGGATGACGGAACGATGATTGTCGTTGAGGGCGGTCGCGAATATATTGGGACAACAATGGAGGTGCTCGTAACGAGCGTATTACAAACCTCTGCGGGCCGAATGATTTTTGCAAAGCCGAAGCTGTTGGAAAAAGCGCTGTAACAAGGTATGATAGTACTATTGTTCGAGCGCAAACGGCTGACGCCGCTCTGTAGCGGCAAAAGCTCGTTTCGCGGTGAAAAATAAGCCTATAATGAGAGTGAATCTTATAAGCGCTTATTTTTTAACACAGTGTGAGGCGGGTTGAAGGCATGGGAGCAGATTGGGGAGTTATCATCGTAGCGGCCGGACGAGGCACGCGGATGGGAACGAAGGAAAGTAAGCAATATTTGCAGCTGGGGGACAAGCCCATACTTGTCCATACGCTAGAGCTGTTTCAGTCGATGGATTCGGTCAAGGAAGCGGTACTGGTCGTTGGTAGCGACGATGTGGAGCGCTGCCGTAATTGGGTGTCGCAATATGGAATTTCAAAGGTAACGGCTGTTGTAGCCGGGGGCAAAGAGCGCCAGCATTCCGTATATTGCGGGCTGCAGCAGCTGTCAACAGACTGGGTGATGGTCCATGACGGGGTGCGGCCGCTGGTAACTGCGGATGCTGTACGTGCTTGCTGCAAGCAGGCTGAACAAAGCGGTGCTTCCGTGTTAGCCGTTCAAGTTAAAGATACGATTAAACAAGTAAATGAAGCAGGTGTGATCGTTTCGACACCGGACCGCCGAAGCTTGTGGGCGATACAAACGCCGCAAGCTTTTCGACGTGTCCTGCTGCTGGAAGCGCATGAACGTGCGCTCGAAGAGCAGTTCATCGGAACGGATGACGCGATGGTTGTCGAGCATATAGGCGCAAACGTCACTGTTGCAGAAGGCGAATATACCAACATTAAAATTACGACGCCTGAAGATTTACCGTGGGCGGAATTTCTGCTTGCGAAGCGTCGTGCCGACATGGCAGAGGGGAACGGTGAGCAAGGATGATTCGAGTTGGACAAGGATTTGATGTGCATCAGTTGGTAGAAGGGCGTCCCTGTATTATCGGGGGGGTAACGATTCCTTATGAGAAGGGCCTGCTGGGTCATTCTGACGCGGATGTGCTGCTGCATGCGATAACAGATGCGATACTGGGTGCTCTGGGTCTTGGCGATATTGGCAAACATTTTCCTGATACGGATGCCGCATATAAGGACGCAGACAGCTTAAAGCTGCTTGAAGAGGTATGGAAGCTTGTACGCGAGCGCGGTTATAAGCTTGGCAACATTGATTCCACTATCATTGCACAGAAACCGAAAATGCTGCCTTATATTCCACAAATGGCCGAAATCATTGCCAAGGCACTTGAGGCTGACATCGCACAGGTGAACGTAAAAGCGACAACCACCGAGCAGCTTGGATTCACGGGACGCGGCGAAGGAATTGCGGCGCAATCCGTTGTTTGTCTAATCATGGATGTGATATGATCGGATTTATTGCTTACGAAGCTAGCTTTTGCTTCGCAAAACTATTAGGAGGTATATTGAAATGACAGCAGAAGTTCGAGTTCGTTATGCCCCATCTCCGACGGGTCATTTACATATAGGGAATGCAAGAACGGCCTTATTCAATTATTTGTATGCAAGAAATCAAGGCGGTAAATTCATCATTCGAATCGAAGATACAGACGTGAAGCGCAATGTTGCGGGCGGAGAAGAGAGCCAGCTAAAATACTTGAAATGGCTTGGCATCGATTGGGATGAAAGCATCGATATCGGAGGCGGATACGGACCTTACCGCCAGACCGAGCGTCTTGATATTTACAAAAAATATTGGCAAGAGCTTCTCGACCGTGGTCTTGCTTATCACTGCTATTGCTCGGAGGAAGAGCTGGAGCAGGAGCGGGAAGAGCAAACAGAGCGTGGGGAAACCCCGCGTTACTCCGGACGGCACCGCGATCTGACAGAGGAGCAGCGTCAAAATTTTGAAGCAGAAGGACGAGTGCCGAGTATTCGTTTTCGTGTCCCGGAAGGCCGTACTTATGCTTTTGACGATATCGTTAAAGGTTCGATCAGCTTCGATACCGCCGAGATGGGCGATTTCGTAATTGTTAAGAAAGACGGTATCCCAACGTATAACTTTGCGGTTGTGCTGGATGATTACTTGATGAAAATCAGCCATGTATTGCGCGGAGAAGACCATATCTCGAATACGCCTCGCCAGCTGATGATTTATGAAGCACTTGGATGGGAGCCGCCGCAGTTTGGCCATATGACGCTGATCGTGAATGAGCAGCGCAAAAAGCTAAGCAAACGCGACGAGTCTATCATCCAGTTCATTTCACAGTACGATGAACTCGGCTATTTGCCAGAAGCCATGTTCAACTTTATTACGCTGCTTGGCTGGTCGCCGGAAGGCGAGCAAGAGATATTTACGCGCGAAGAGCTGGTGTCTGTATTTAATCCGGAGCGCCTAAGTAAAAGTCCTGCTGTATTTGATACGCAGAAGCTGAGCTGGATGAACAATGAATATTTGAAAAAAGCGGATTTGGAGCGGGTGGTTGACCTATGTTTACCGCATTTGCAGCGTGCCGGCCGTACAGCTGGCGACCTTGACGCGGAAGGCAGAGCTTGGGTGACGAATCTTGTGGCGCTGCATCAGGACAAGCTGCGCTCTGCTTCGGATATCGTGCCTATGACTGAGCTTTTCTTCCGAGATACCGTAGAGGATGAGGAAGAGGCTGTTGCAGTGCTTGCCGAGGAGCAGGTTCCAACCGTGCTTCAAGCCTTTTTGACTCTCGTTGAAGCGGGCGAAACGCCGTTTCAGGTTGATGGGATCAAAGAGATGATCAAGGCAGTGCAGAAAGAAACAGGCTTCAAAGGGAAGCAGCTCTTTATGCCGATTCGTGCAGCGCTTACTGGACAAACACATGGTCCGGACCTCAACCAGTCACTTGCTCTGCTCGGCAAAGAAAAAGTGATTAAGCGTCTTCGTGATCGCTTAGCCGGCAAAACGGTTTAGCCGCTTTACTGCGCTCGACTTTTTGAGAAACATAATACCCTTGTCACAATTTTGGGTATTCGGTATACTATGACTAATAAGTGAATGAATTGAACGGCCATGAACAGGAGAAGTACGTTTGCTTGTGGATTCGCAGAGAGGACAACCGTCATTCGAATCGGCGTCGCATTATGATGTGGCTAAAGAGACAGAATGGGGCTGAAAGTTGTCTGGTCCGCCGAACGGAAATATGCACCTGGGAGCTTTGTTCCGAGCTGCTTCAGCATGTATTGCACAACCATATGGATTAGGCGGAGACGCTGTATCATTCATGTGACCGAGAGCGTACATTGTGCTGGGCAAGGTAGGCAGCAACGTGTCGTCTGCGTTAAAGACGATGAGATGAACAATCGACAGCTGGTAGCTGCCTGGTTCGTTCAAGCAGAGTGGAACCGCGAGATTACACGCCTCTGCAGCATAATATGCTGCAGAGGCTTTTTTAATATATAAGAATTTATAAGTTAGTTGTCACTAATAAGTGTGCTTATATATTTTCGCGACACGAGCTTTTGCCGCCAAAGGGCGGCTGCAGCCGTTAACGCTTGTTTAGAAAATTATGAGCGTATGATAAGGAGCATTGCTTATGTTTCGTCATTTTCGATCGGACATCCAGGCGGTATTTGAGAATGATCCGGCTGCACGCAGCCGTTTCGAGGTTGTGTTCACCTATTCAGGTTTGCATGCCATATGGGCACACCGCATAGCTCATCCTTTATACCGCAGAGGCTGGTTTACGGTAGCACGCATGATCTCTCAGGTGAGCCGGTTTATGACGGGCATTGAGATACACCCGGGCGCTCAGATCGGCGATCGGTTGTTTATCGATCACGGTATGGGCGTAGTCATTGGTGAAACCTGCGAAATCGGCGATGACGTCGTTATTTATCAAGGCGTCACTTTAGGCGGTACCGGGAAAGAAAAAGGTAAGCGTCACCCGACAATTGGCAATAATGTTGTTATTGGCTCAGGAGCGAAGGTGCTGGGTTCCTTTCAAGTAGGCGAGTTTTCCAATATTGGATCAAATGCTGTTGTGCTTCGGGAAGTGCCGACGAATTGCACGGTTGTCGGAAATCCGGGCCGTGTCGTGAAACGAAACGGGGAGCGGGTTGGCGACCGGCTGGATCATACGCAGCTTCCTGACCCGGTCATCGAAATGTTTCGCACGATGCAAAAGGAGATTGATGATTTGAAAACCGAACTGAAGCAGCTTCGGAAACCTGTAGCTGGAGGAGAAATAAGAAAATGACAGTATCTATTTATAATACGGTGTCGCGGCTGAAGGAGCCTTTTACAGCGCAAGAGCCGGGCAAAGTGAAAATGTATGTTTGCGGTCCAACTGTCTATGATTACATTCATATCGGCAATGCGCGTCCGGTTATATTCTTTGACGTCGTTCGTCGTTATTTAGAGGATATAGGGAACGAGGTTCAATATGTCGTTAACTTTACGGATGTTGACGATAAGCTTATTCGCAAAGCCGAGCAGCTTGGTACGACCGTACCGGAAGTAGCGGAAACGTTTATTGAGGCATTTTATGCAGATATCGAAGCGCTTGGTGTTCATAAGGCGACTCTGAATCCGCGCGTTACGGAGCATATTCCGCAGATTATTACGTTTATTCAAGGGCTAATAGACAAAGGCTATGCTTATATGAGCGATGGCGATGTTTATTACCGTACGGCTGCATTCTCGGATTACGGTAAGCTCTCACATCAGAATATCGAAGAGCTGCAGTTCGGTATTCGGGTTGAGATTGGCGACCGCAAAGAGAATCAACAGGACTTTGTCTTATGGAAAGGCGCGAAGCCGGGAGAAATTAAATGGGAAAGCCCTTTTGGCGATGGACGCCCTGGATGGCATATCGAGTGCTCGGCTATGGCACGTACGTATCTTGGCGATACGCTTGATATCCATGGCGGAGGACATGATTTGCAATTTCCGCATCATGAATGCGAAGTGGCACAATCCGAATCGCTGACAGGCAAGCCGCTTGCGAACTACTGGATGCATAACGGCTATATCCATATCAACAACGAGAAAATGTCTAAATCGCTCGGCAACGGCATTACGGTTCATGAACTGGTGAAGCGGGTTAAGCCGCATGCTATCCGTTACTTTATGCTATCCACTCATTATCGAAGCCCGCTTAATTTCAGCGATGATACGGTTGCCCAAGCGGAGAATAGCGTTGAGCGGATTGCTAACTGCGCGGCCAATCTCAAGCATAGGCTTTCCGCGGCTAAAGCTGATTTTTCGGAAGCCGTTGAAAGTGAGAATGGTCTTGTTTCATCCGGAGATGAGGCGTTGGATGCGAAACTTAAAGCTATACATGAGCAATTTCATGCGAAAATGAGCGATGATTTCAACACGCCGGATGCGATTACCTCTGTATTCGATTTAGTAGGCGAGGCAAATCAATATCTCAACCGTGCCAATGCGGCCCCTAGCGGCATTCACGCATTGCTGACGCTTCTAGAGCGTATGGATGCCGTGCTGGGATTGCTTCCGCAGGAAGCCGGCGCTGAGCTTTTGGATGCGGATATTGAACAGCTTATTGTGGAGCGGACAGAAGCGCGGGCGTCCAAAAACTGGGCGAGAGCCGATGAAATACGTGACTTGCTTACGGAATTGAATATCGTGCTTGAGGATACGCCGCAAGGTATCCGTTGGCGGCGCAAATGAGCGAGCGAAACGATACGAACATGCTGCTATTCCATCCTCCCTCCAAATCACCGCAGCTAATGAATCCCGTTATTCTGGCTTATATGGGGGACGCTGTGTTTGAGCTTCTTGTAAGGCAATATTTAATTTCGCTTCCAAACCAGAAGTCCCATCATATCCACCGCGAAGCGACGAAGTTCGTTTCAGCAAAGGGACAAAAAAGAACGCTGGATCTTTGGCAGCCGCATTTGACGGAGGAGGAGGCGGACATTGTCCGCCGCGGACGCAATTCAAAATCAGGCGCCCCTCCCAAAAATGCAGACCTTGCAGATTACCGTCTTGCAACTGCTTTGGAGAGCTTAGTCGGCTATCTCTATTACGAAGGCCGAATAAATCGCATACATGAACTATTTTCGATAGCGATCGGGAAGAAAGAAGATCTATAAGGCTTTAACAGCCATTTTGTATAGGAAAACCAAATGAGGAGGGTAACTGATGACTGAAGAAACCGTTCAAGATGAGATGATTGCCGGTAAACACCCGGTGCTGGAAGCGTTGCGTTCCGGCCGTGAAATTAATAAGATTTGGATTGCCGACGGCGCACAGAAGACGTTGACGCAGCCGATTGTCGCAGAAGCCAAAAAATTCGGTATCGTTGTGCAGTTTGTGGATAAGAGAAAACTGGACAGCCTGACTCCGGGAGTTACACATCAGGGAGTTGTTGCTCAGGCGGCGGCCTTCGCTTATGTGGAGGTAGAGGAGATTCTCGAGCGTGCGAAGCAGAAGGACGAGCTCCCTTTTATATTGCTGCTGGATGAGATCGAAGACCCGCATAATCTAGGCTCGATATTGCGTACGGCTGAATGCACGGGCGTTCATGGCGTTATTATTCCAAAAAGACGTTCCGCCGGATTAACGGCAACCGTTCTAAAGACATCGGCGGGAGCAGCGGAGCATGTGCCTGTTGCACGCGTGACGAACCTCGCGCAAACCATTGATAAGTTAAAGGAAGCGGGCGTGTGGGTAGCGGGAACAGACCTAAGTGCTACGCAGGATGTTTATAAAATGAAATTCGATATGCCGCTAGTCGTTGTAATCGGTAATGAAAGTAAAGGAATGGGAAGACTCATTAAGGAAAAATGCGATTTTCTCGTGAAATTGCCGATGCTTGGCCAATTGAACTCACTGAACGCTTCTGTTGCCGCAGGCGTTCTTATGTATGAGGTCGTGCGTCAGCGCCGGAGCATTTAGGTTATGAACCGGCGCGACGATATTTTATTAGTCGACGGTTATAACATGATTGGTGCTTGGCCGGTTCTGGAGAAGCTGAAGGAGTATGATTTGGAGGAAGCCCGGGATAAGCTGCTGGATATGATGGCAGATTATCAAGGTTTCACAGGCATGCAGGTTTACGTCGTGTTTGATGCGCACCAGGTTCCGGGTCTAGGAGCTACTTATCGGCATCATAAGCTGGTGATCGTTTACACGAAGGAAAAGGAAACGGCGGATGAATGCATCGAACGCCTTTGCTCGGAGCTTTACGTTCGCCGCAGGAATATATATGTTGCGACATCTGATCTAGTGGAGCAGCATGTTGCCTTCGGCAAGGGAGCACTACGCGTCTCTGCCCGAGAGCTCCTTATTGATATTGGCCAAAATCGTAAAAATATTGAGCAGTCACTACGCGAGGATAAGCCTGGAAAACGCAATTCGGTAGACGGGATCGTCAGTCTCGAAGTCCGCAGCCAGCTAGAGAAGCTTCGGCGCGGAGAGAAATAAAGGAAATAGATGTTTTTTATTGCTGATAGAGTAGGGCATAATGTTTCAGTATGTTCCACAAAGTTACAAAATTGCTAGTAAAACGATAGCTTTCGGACCCCTGATTGGTTGACGGTGTAAGGTTACATAATGTATACTGGCTCTAATATTAGCGATAAGAACGTGTTGATTTTAGACAGTGTACATTCTTATCTTTTGACGCAAATCGCTGTTGAGCCCATGTATTTGGGAGTAGCAGGATAGGTTTGCTTTAATATGAATCTAGCGGTGTACGCCTTGCAGGCCGGAGGGATAGTTCGTGAGTATCGACCTCAAAGAATGGAGTACGCTCGAGTATGACAGCAGTACGGACGAGGAAATCGTCGAAGCGGTCCGCAATGGCGACAGCATAGCGTTGGAATATTTGATTAATAAGTATAAGAATTTTGTGAGAGCCAAAGCGCGCTCGTATTTTCTTATCGGTGCGGATCGTGAAGATATCGTGCAGGAGGGTATGATTGGTCTATACAAAGCAATTCGTGATTTTAAAGGGGACAAGCTAGCCAGCTTCAAGGCCTTTGCAGAATTGTGTATAACTAGGCAAATTATTACCGCCATCAAAACAGCCACGCGTCAGAAGCACATCCCGCTTAATTCCTACGTATCGCTCGATAAGCCTATTTATGATGAAGATTCGGATCGCACGCTGCTTGATGTCATTTGTGGAACGCGAGTATCTGATCCTGAAGAGCTAATTATCAATCAAGAAGAATTCGTTGGCCTGGAAGATAAGATGTCCGAAATATTAAGCGATCTTGAACGTAAGGTTCTTATGCTTTATTTGGACGGAAGATCGTATCAGGAAATTGCCGTGGACTTGGATAGGCATGTGAAATCCATTGACAACGCGCTCCAACGGGTAAAGCGCAAGCTCGAACGTTACTTGGAAGTCAGAGACATTAGCGGTTAAACGCATTCATACGTAAATCGTCATTAATGAGGGCTGTCTTCCATCTGGCGGTGTCCAGGTGGAATATAGGTCCTTTCTGTTTTAAATGGGCTTAAGTAGACTATAATGGTAGAAACGAGCCCGATGCTCTTGTGATTACCAGTTTTTCGCAGGCTTGACACTTATCTTTTACATTGACATCAAAATTGCTGTATGATAAAGTGTTTAGGTAGGCCTAAAATCGAGGTTTTTTTTCGTTTTGGCGTTGGAATCAATGAACTTCCAAATAGAGTTTCATGATTCGTATTTTGTAGCAGTTCGGGAGGTGTAATTCAATGCGGGTAATTATCACGTTGGCATGCACAAACTGCAAACAGAGAAACTATGCGAGCAGCAAGAACAAACGCAATCACCCCGACCGCATCGAGTTGAAGAAGTTTTGCAAGTTCTGTAACGAGCAGACTCCTCATCGCGAGACGAGATAGTCAATTGGAGGTGTGAACGTGGCATTTTTGGCTAAACTAAAGCAAAGCTTTGGTACAACGTTTAGTTTTTTTGCCGACAGCTGGGCGGAACTTAAGAAGGTTCGCTGGCCAAGCCGTAAAGAGTTGACAAGCTATTCGATCGTAGTTTTGCTCACGATCACGTTTGTAACGATTTACTTCTGGCTTCTTGACATCGGGATCTCGTCTCTGGTTGAACTCATTGTTTAAGAAGGGTCCAAAGGTGGATTTGTGATGGAAAAAAGATGGTACGTCGTGCATACCTACTCAGGATATGAGAACAAGGTGAAAGCCAATTTGGAACGCCGTGTTGAATCAATGGGCATGGAAGACAAAATCTTTCGTGTGCTTGTTCCTATGGAAGAAGAAGTGGTAGAGAAGGACGGTAAGAAGAAGACCGTTCAACGTAAAGTCTATCCCGGATATGTTCTTGTGGAAATGGTTCAAACCGATGATTCATGGTACGTTGTTCGTAATACTCCTGGCGTAACTGGATTTGTAGGATCAACAGGTTCCGGTTCAAAACCGATTCCTCTATTGCCTGATGAGGTTGAGCAGATTCTCAAGCACATGGGCATGGAAGAACCAAAACCGAAAATCGAGTTCGATCTTAAGGAAACGGTTCGCGTCAAAGTAGGTCCTTTCGCAGATTTTGTTGGTACAGTAGAAGAAATTTTACTGGACAAAGCGAAGTTGAAAGTTCATGTAAACATGTTTGGCAGGGAGACCCCGCTGGAGCTGGATTACACTCAAGTGGAGAAGATATAATATCTGGTTTCTAAAGCCCACCTGGGTTAAACCGGTGGAGGTTTGGACGCGAAGTGGCAATGCCTCTTCTAAAGTGGCATATGCTATTTACGCATGGAATAAAGGGTTAGGAGGTGTCCGTCATGGCAAAGAAAGTCATCAAGATGGTCAAACTGCAAGTTCCTGCAGGTAAAGCAAACCCAGCGCCGCCGATCGGTCCAGCACTTGGTCAAGCAGGCGTTAACATTATGGCGTTTTGTAAAGAGTTTAATGCTCGTACAGCAGATCAAGCAGGCTTGATTATTCCAGTCGTTATTACAGTATTCGAAGACCGTTCTTTTACTTTCGAAACAAAAACGCCACCGGCAGCAGTATTGCTACGTGTCGCAGCTGGTATCGAAAAAGGTTCAGGCGAACCGAACAAGAAAAAGGTCGCTACTGTGAAACGTGACAAAGTTCGCGAAATTGCTGAGCAAAAAATGCCGGATCTTAACGCAGCTTCTGTTGAAGCAGCAATGCGTATGGTTGAAGGTACTGCTCGCAGCATGGGCGTAACTATTGTTGACTAATACCGCGAGGTAGCTTGCTTTGCGAAGCTTCGGCTTTCGCGAGTGGGAGGATCATCCTTAGGAGGATTTTCCGCTACAACCACATAAGGAGGAAATTACAATGGCTAAACAAGGTAAAAAATATCTAGAAGCTGTTAAGCTTATTGACAGCGAAGCAACATACGAGCCTTTGGAAGCGATCGAGCTTGTAAAAAAGGCAGCGACAGCTAAATTCGACGAGTCCGTTGAAGTAGCAGTTCGTTTGGGTGTTGACCCGCGTAAACAAGACCAAGCCGTTCGTGGCGTAGTTGTACTACCACACGGAACTGGTAAAACAAAACGCGTTCTCGTTTTCGCAAAAGGCGAAAAAGTGAAAGAAGCGGAAGCTGCGGGTGCTGATTTTGTCGGCGATGCAGACATGATTAACAAAATTCAACAAGGCTGGTTCGAATTCGACGTTTGCGTAGCAACGCCGGACATGATGGCTGAAGTTGGTAAACTTGGACGTATCCTCGGCGGTAAAGGTTTGATGCCTAACCCTAAAGCAGGAACAGTAACGTTTGACGTTGCTAAAGCCGTTCAAGAAATTAAAGCCGGTAAGATTGAATACCGTCTTGATAAAGCAGGTCAAATCCATGCTCCAATCGGTAAAGTATCATTTGATGCTGAGAAACTCAACGAGAACCTCAAATCATTGATCGATGCACTTAACCGTGCTAAACCGGCTGCTGCAAAAGGTATTTACCTGAAAAACATCGCCGTTTCTTCAACAATGGGCCCTGGCGCTCGTGTTTCCACAGCGGTTTATCGCTAAGAAGAACGGAACTAAATTCGAATACGCATACCGTAGACAGTAGGTGCCATAAGGCTTAATTTCCTACCGAGGTGTTATGATAAAACGTTTGTAAGCAACATTCGACCTTTCTGGTTGATGCGCGATAACGACATCATGGCCTTCGCAGTGTCTGCGAAGGCCTTTCTCATGCATCGAGGCGTGGAAAGCCCGTCGTAATTAACGGAATGTATACTATTACGGGAGGTGTACAGTTTGGCTAACGCAAATATCATCCAAGAGAAACAAGAGGCAGTTGCCGTAATCGCGGCGAAAATTGCTGCTAGCTCCAGTACAGTTGTAGCTGACTATCGTGGACTGAACGTTGCGCAAGTTACTGAACTTCGGAAACAGCTTCGTGAAGCAGGTATTGAATTCCAAGTTCTTAAAAACTCGCTCGTTCGCCGCGCAACTGAAGGTACGGATTTCGTAGAATTGAATAACATTCTTACAGGTCCTACTGCAATTGCATTCGGTAAAGAAGACGCTGTTGCTCCAGCTAAAATTTTGAACGATTTTGCTAAGAAAAACGATGCTTTGAAACTTAAAGGCGGCGTTGTTGAAGGTAAAGTCGTATCTCAAGAAGAAATTAAAGCTCTTGCGGAACTTCCGTCCCGCGAAGGTTTGCTCTCTATGCTCCTCAGCGTATTGCAAGCTCCAGTGCGCAACTTCGCGCTTGCAGTTAAAGCAGTCGGTGAAAAGCAAGAAGCTGGCGTTTAATTTCAGTCTCAAGTCACTAACAGCATTGAACCGGTGCAAACCGGCTGTATGATAAACAAAAAAAATAAACCATATTCCCGGAGGTATAATCATGTCTAAAGAACAAATCTTAGAAGCGATTAAAGTTATGAACGTTCTTGAACTGAACGAGCTTGTTAAAGCAATTGAAGAAGAATTCGGCGTAACTGCAGCAGCTCCAGTAGCAGCAGCAGGTGCTGGCGCAGCTGTTGAAGCTGAGCAAACTGAATTTGACGTTATCCTTAACGGCGCTGGCCCTTCGAAAATCAACGTAATCAAAGTAGTTCGCGAAATCACAGGTCTTGGCCTGAAAGAAGCGAAAGACTTGGTTGACAGCGCTCCTAAAGCTGTTAAAGAAAAAGTTGCTAAAGAAGAAGCAGAAGCAGTTGCAGCTAAGCTTTCTGAAGCTGGCGCTTCCGTAGAAGTTAAGTAGTATTGTTTTAACAAAATAAGCTGATCATGCGATTGAACGATGAGTCGGCTGGCGAGCCCCTTGAATCCGTCAGGTTTCAAGGGGTTCGTTGTATGTTAAAAGATAAGAAGGTATAAGTGAATATCTTATACCTTCTTATCTTTCAACGCGAAGCTTGCCTTCTGCCATGGCTTGGCAATTGCCTGCTGCGTGAAGGCGCATTGGAAGAACGGGGAGTGATGAATCATGTCGAATCACTATTACTCACAGAGCCCAGATGTGAAACATAATCGTCAAATTCACGAGGTTTCTCTTCGAGGCTTTTCCTTCCGTTTTATGACGGATGCAGGCGTATTCTCGAAATCGGGTGTCGATTATGGGAGTCAGGTGTTGATTGACGCGTTGGAACTAAACGCAAACGCGAAGGTGCTTGATGTCGGCTGCGGTTACGGCCCAATTGGTTTAACATCAGCAAAGCTCGCTGATCAGGGCCGAGTAACGATGATTGATATAAATGAAAGAGCGGTAGAGCTTTCGAAAGAAAACGCGAAGCTTAATCAGATTTCGAATGTGACTGTTTTACAAAGCGATTTATTTGAAGCGGTTAAAGAAATGAAATTTGATGTCATCGTAACCAATCCTCCGATTCGTGCTGGAAAATCAGTCGTACATCGCATTTTCGAAGAAGGCTATGATTTGCTTGAGCAAGGCGGCAGCATGTGGGTTGTTATTCAGAAGAAGCAAGGCGCGCCTTCCGCGAAGGCAAAGCTCGAGTCTTTGTTCGAAGAGGTAGAAGAAGTAACGAAGGACAAAGGCTATCGTATTTTCCGAGCTGTAAAAGGTTTGTTAAATAAGTAAAAAGATGTTTTGAAAATATCTTTGAAAACAGAAGAAAAATTATTGACTTGACATTTTAGATATGGTAAAATTATAAAATGTCAGCATTAAATTGGGCTCGATCTCTTTAGTTAACTAAAATGTCAAGTGTGAATTTAAAGCGCGGAATGCATAAGTTTTACACATTTGACGTATAATGTTTACGTTTTGGGCAAAATTATTTGATATGAGACTATCACGGCCGCGCTGTGATTGGTTAGCTGCCGGAACATGCTCTTTTTTCGAACTATTCGATAAGGGCTTTTCTTTATTTGACTATATAGACGGCTGGTCCGTTTATAGTGACGCAGTGATTATCGATGCTGTGATACAGACATGAGGGGTGAGGTTAAGTTGGCAGGACAACTTGTTCAGTATGGTCGGCGCGCGCGCAGAAGCTACGCCAGGATCAACGAGGTGCTGGAAGTCCCGAACCTGATTGAAATCCAACAAAAATCGTATGAGAAGTTTTTGGATAGCGACTTGATTGAGTTGTTCCAAGATATTTCTCCGATTTCGGACTTTACGGGCAATCTATCGCTTGAGTTTATCGACTATAGCTTAGGCGAGCCGAAATATTCGGTCGATGAATCAAAAGAGCGCGACGTGACGTATGCGGCTCCTTTACGCGTTAAGGTACGACTTTTTAACAAGGAGACCGGCGAAGTAAAGGAACAAGAAGTTTTCATGGGTGATTTCCCGCTTATGACAGAGACAGGCACGTTTATTATCAACGGGGCTGAGCGTGTCATAGTTAGCCAATTGGTTCGATCCCCGAGTGTGTACTTCAGCACGAAGGTCGATAAAAACGGGAAGAAAAATTACACAGCGACGGTTATTCCTAACCGTGGCGCTTGGTTAGAGCTTGAAACAGATGCGAAAGATATCATCTACGTTCGTATTGACCGGACCCGGAAAATACCGGTAACGGTACTTTTGCGTTCGTTAGGATTTGGTACTGACGCTGAAATTCTTGAACTGCTGGGGCATGATGAGTACATTCGCAACACGCTAGACAAAGATAACACGGATTCCACGGAGAAAGCGCTGATTGAAATTTATGAGCGTCTTCGTCCGGGCGAGCCTCCGACTTTGGATAACGCGAAGAGTTTGCTTGTTGCTCGCTTCTTTGACCCGAAACGTTATGACTTGGCCAATGTAGGCCGTTACAAAATAAACAAAAAACTCCATATCAAGAATCGTTTGTTTAATCAGCGCCTTGCGGAAAATTTAGTTGATCCTACGACTGGCGAGATTATCGCTGAATCAGGACAAATGATTGACCGTCGTTTGCTTGATGAAATACTCGAGAAGCTTGAAAAGGATGTTGGATTCAAAACGTATCATGTTGCTAATGGCGTTTTGGATGCTGATAGTATTCCACTACAAACGATCAGCGTATTCTCTCCATATGACGAAAGCAAAGTTATCAAGGTAATTGCCAATGGCATTATTGATAAATCCGTGAAGCATATCACGCCTGCGGATATCATTTCTTCCATTAACTACTTTATTAACTTGCTGCACGGCGTTGGCAGCACGGATGATATCGATCATCTAGGGAACCGTCGTCTTCGTTCTGTAGGCGAATTGCTTCAAAATCAATTCCGTATCGGTTTGTCTCGTATGGAGCGCGTTGTGCGTGAGAGAATGTCCATTCAAGACGCGAATGCGATTACGCCGCAAGCGCTAATCAACATTCGACCGGTCATTGCATCTATAAAAGAGTTCTTCGGCTCCTCGCAGCTGTCCCAGTTTATGGACCAAACGAACCCGCTTGCTGAATTGACGCATAAGCGTCGTTTATCCGCACTCGGACCCGGCGGTTTGACTCGGGAACGCGCGGGCTTTGAAGTTCGTGACGTCCATCACTCCCACTATGGGCGGATGTGTCCGATCGAGACGCCAGAGGGCCCGAATATCGGTTTGATCAACTCCTTGTCTTCTTTTGCCCGCATTAACGAATATGGCTTCATTGAAGCGCCATACCGTTGGGTGGATCCGAAGACTGGAATTGTTACGGAGCAAATTGCGTATTTGACTGCTGATGAAGAAGATAACTACGTAATCGCGCAAGCGAATGCGAAGCTGACTTCGGAAGACAAGTTCGCAGAAGAGAATACGATTGTTCGTTACAATAAACAAGCCGATAACATTTTGACAATGCCTAGCGATCGCGTTGACTACATGGACGTATCACCAAAGCAGGTTGTATCCGTTGCGACAGCGTTAATTCCATTCTTGGAAAACGATGACTCCAACCGTGCCCTCATGGGATCGAACATGCAGCGTCAAGCGGTACCGCTTCTTATCCCGAGATCACCGCTTGTTGGTACGGGCATGGAGCATAAGGCGGCGAAAGATTCCGGCGTTTGTATCGTTGCGAAACATGACGGTATAATCGAACGTTCTTCCGCTAATGAAATTTGGCTTCGTCGCGTTGAGCAAATCGATGGCAAGCCTGTTACAGGTGACTTGGTAAAACATAAGCTACACAAGTTTATGCGTTCTAACCAAGGAACGTGCATCAACCAGCGTCCACTTGTGCGTAAAGGCGATGTAATTAAAAAAGGTGATATCCTTGCAGACGGTCCTTCCACTGAAAAGGGCGAATTGGCTCTTGGACGCAACGTAGTCGTTGCTTTCATGACGTGGGAAGGCTACAACTATGAGGATGCGATCCTGCTTAGTGAAAAACTTGTGAAAGAGGATGTTTATACATCCATTCACATTGAGGAATATGAGTCTGAAGCTCGTGATACGAAGCTTGGACCAGAAGAAATCACTCGCGATATCCCGAATGTCGGCGAAGAAGCTCTTCGCAACTTGGATGAGCGCGGCATTATTCGTGTAGGCGCGGAAATTGGCGCTGGCGATATCCTCGTTGGTAAAGTAACGCCGAAGGGTGTTACGGAGCTGACTGCGGAAGAAAGATTGCTGCACGCTATTTTCGGTGAGAAAGCTCGTGAAGTTCGTGATACATCGCTACGCGTACCGCATGGTACGGACGGTATCGTTGTTGACGTGAAAGTATTTACCCGTGAGAACGGCGACGAATTGCCGCCTGGCGTTAACCAATTGGTACGTGCCTACATTGCTCAAAAACGGAAAATTTCCGAAGGTGACAAAATGGCCGGACGTCATGGTAACAAAGGGGTTATCGCCCGTATCATGCCTGAAGAAGATATGCCTTTCCTACCGGATGGCACACCTGTTGAGGTTGTTCTTAACCCGCTCGGCGTTCCGTCGCGGATGAACATCGGTCAGGCTCTTGAGGTCCACTTGGGTATGGCTTGTAAGCATCTCGGCATTCATGCCGCTACGCCTGTATTTGACGGCGCGCGCGAGAATGACGTTTTCGATACGATGGAAGAAGCAGGCATGCAGCGTAACGGTAAGACCGTACTGTATGACGGACGGACAGGAGAAAACTTCGAGCGTGAAGTTACGGTTGGTGTCATGTACATGATCAAACTGGCTCACATGGTCGACGATAAAATCCATGCCCGTTCAACTGGTCCTTACTCACTTGTTACACAACAGCCGCTCGGTGGTAAAGCACAGTTCGGTGGACAACGTTTCGGGGAGATGGAGGTATGGGCGCTTGAAGCATATGGCGCTGCATACACGCTTCAAGAAATATTGACAGTTAAATCCGATGACGTGGTTGGTCGTGTGAAAACGTACGAATCTATCGTCAAAGGCGAAAACGTACCTGAACCAGGCGTTCCGGAATCGTTTAAAGTTTTGATCAAAGAGCTTCAAAGCTTAGGTATGGATGTTAAAATCCTATCTGAGAACGAAGAAGAGATCGAAATGAAGGAAATGGACGATGAAGATGAGGCAACGGGCGATAAGCTCAACCTCAATATAGAAGGTGCCGAAGTCGGCGCTGCTGAATAAACTAGTTGCTGGATTCCGTCACATGGTCACGCGCCTATGACGGAATCTAGCTGATTAGATAGACATTGTCATACATGACGGAGGAGGGTTGCTCCTTGTTGGACGTGAACAACTTCGAGTATATGAAAATCGGTCTGGCATCGCCGGATAAAATTCGCTCGTGGTCCCGCGGAGAAGTTAAAAAACCGGAGACGATCAACTATAGGACCTTAAAGCCGGAGAAGGAAGGTCTCTTCTGCGAGAAAATTTTTGGACCTACAAAAGACTGGGAATGTCATTGCGGTAAATACAAACGTGTACGCTATAAAGGTGTCGTTTGTGATCGCTGTGGCGTTGAAGTAACTCGCGCTAAGGTTCGCCGTGAGCGTATGGGTCACATTGAACTGGCTGCTCCAGTTTCTCATATTTGGTATTTCAAAGGGATTCCAAGCCGTATGGGTCTTGCACTAGATATGTCGCCTCGTTCGCTTGAGGAGATCATTTATTTTGCATCCTATGTGGTAACAGACCCAGGTGATACGCCGCTTGAGAAAAAACAACTCCTTTCGGAGAAAGAATACCGCAGTTATCGGGAGAAATACGGGTATGGATTCCATGCCGGTATGGGCGCTGAAGCTGTTAAAAAGCTTTTGCAAGATATCGACGTTGACAAAGAGCTTGAGCAATTGAAGGAAGAACTGCGTACGGCTCAAGGGCAACGACGCAACCGTGCGATTAAACGCCTTGAAGTCGTAGAAGCATTCCGTAATTCCGGTAACGAACCGGAATGGATGATTCTAGACGTGCTTCCGGTCATTCCTCCTGAGCTTCGTCCGATGGTACAGCTTGATGGCGGTCGTTTTGCGACTTCTGACCTTAATGATCTATATCGCCGTGTTATTAACCGTAACAACCGTCTGAAGCGTCTACTTGATCTTGGCGCTCCTGATATCATCGTGCAAAATGAAAAAAGGATGCTGCAGGAAGCGGTTGATGCTTTGATCGATAACGGTCGTCGCGGTCGCCCTGTAACAGGTCCTGGTAACCGTCCGCTTAAATCCCTCAGCCACATGCTGAAAGGTAAGCAAGGGCGTTTCCGTCAGAACTTGCTCGGTAAACGGGTTGACTACTCTGGTCGTTCGGTTATCGTTGTAGGTCCTAACCTCAAAATGTTCCAGTGCGGTCTTCCTAAGGAAATGGCACTTGAATTGTTCAAGCCTTTCGTTATGAAAGAGCTTGTTAATAAAGGCTTAGCACATAATATCAAGAGTGCGAAGCGCAAGGTTGAACGCGTAAGCCCTGAGGTTTGGGATGTTCTTGAGGAAGTTATCAAGGAACACCCGGTATTGCTTAACCGTGCCCCGACGCTGCATAGACTAGGTATTCAAGCATTTGAGCCTATTCTGGTTGAAGGTCGCGCTATTAAGCTTCATCCGCTCGTTTGTACAGCTTATAACGCTGACTTCGACGGTGACCAAATGGCCGTTCACGTTCCGTTGTCTGCAGAAGCACAAGCAGAAGCACGTTTGCTCATGCTGGCATCAGGCAATATCCTTAACCCGAAAGACGGCAAGCCAGTCGTTACTCCTTCACAGGATATGGTTCTAGGAAGCTTCTACTTAACGATGGATAACAAAGAAGCTAAAGGCAGTGGTTCCGTATTCGGTACCATTAACGAAGCAATCTCTGCTTACCAACGTGGTATTGTTTCCTTGCACGCTAGAATTTTCATTCCAGTGCGTGTACTCAAAAAAGTTAATTTCACTGAGCAACAACAAAACTCGCTACTCGTAACTACGGTTGGTAAAGTTATCTTCAACGAAATTTTCCCTGAAGATTTCCCTTATATCAACGAAGCAACGAAAACGAACTTGTTGCACGGTACACCAGATAAATATTTCGTTTACGAAAAAGGTGCCGATCTTCCTAAATTTTTGGATGCAATCGAAACGCCAGGCGCGGTAGGTAAGGATTATCTCGCATTAGTCATTGCGGAATGCTTCCGTCAATACCACACCACGCTTACTGCGATGCTCCTTGACCGTATTAAGCAGCTTGGCTTTACTTACTCGACTAAGGCTGGTATCACGATCGGCGTATCTGACGTTATCATCCCGAAAGAGAAAGACGAAATCATGAAACGCTCCGATGAGAAGGTTTCTACCGTTATGAATCAATACCGTCGTGGTTTGATTACAAACGAAGAGCGTTATGACCGCATCATCAGCATTTGGAGTAAATGTAAAGACGAAATCACCGATGTTCTTATGAAATCGATGGATCGTTACAATAACATCATGCTCATGGTGGACTCCAAAGCACGGGGTAACAAATCTCAAATTACACAACTTGGCGGTATGCGTGGTCTGATGGCGAATCCATCCGGTCGTATCATCGAGTTGCCAATTAAATCAAACTTCCGTGAAGGCCTTACCGTACTCGAGTACTTTATCTCGACTCACGGAGCGCGTAAAGGTTTGGCGGATACAGCACTTCGTACAGCCGATTCCGGTTACCTGACACGTCGTCTAGTCGACGTGGCACAAGACGTGATCGTGCGTGAAGATGATTGCGGTACGGACAAAGGGTTCTCCGTTAGCAAAATTCAAGATGGTAAAGAGGTTATTGAAGATCTCTATGACCGTATTGAAGGACGTTATGCGTTTGAAACGGTTCGTAATCCAAAAACAGGCGAAATCATTGTTAACCGCAGCGAGCTTATTGATTCCAATAAAGCCGATGCGATTATCGATGCTGGCGTTGAAAAACTACAAATTCGTTCCGTACTGAGCTGCCGTGCACGTCATGGCGTATGTAAGATTTGTTACGGACGTAACCTTGCTACTGGTAAACACGTTGAGATTGGTGAAGCGGTTGGTATTATCGCAGCTCAATCCATCGGGGAGCCAGGAACACAGCTGACTATGCGTACGTTCCATACGGGCGGCGTTGCCGGCGATGATATTACACAAGGTTTGCCGCGTATCCAAGAGTTGTTTGAGGCGCGTAATCCGAAAGGTCAAGCGATTATCTCCGAGCTTGACGGTGTAATTAAAGAAATTCGTGAAGCTAAGGACCGTCGCGAAATCGAGGTTCAAGGCGAAGCGGAATCCAAAGTGTATGCTGTTACTTATGGTTCGCGTATCCGCGTAACGCAAGGTCAACAAATCGAAGCCGGCGATGAGCTGACTGATGGTTCAATTGACCCTAAAGATATGCTGCGCATCAAAGGTATCCGTGGCGTTCAAAACTACATTTTGCAAGAAGTACAGCGCGTTTACCGGAACCAAGGGGTAGAAATCAATGACAAGCACGTCGAGGTCATGATCAAGCAAATGCTCCGTAAAATCCGTATCGTAGACGCAGGCGGTACGACTCTGCTTCCTGGCGCTTTTGTTGACATTCATGAATATGAATCTCAAAACCGCGCTGCGATTTTTGCAGATCTCGAACCAGCTGTCGCAAAACCAGTTTTGCTCGGTATTACGAAGGCATCACTTGAGACAGATTCATTCTTGTCAGCAGCTTCCTTCCAAGAAACAACTCGCGTATTGACTGATGCGGCTATTAAAGGCAAAGTTGACCAGTTGCTTGGACTCAAGGAAAATGTTATTATCGGTAAGTTGATTCCAGCAGGTACTGGAATGGCTCGTTACCGCAACATTCGCTTTGCTGGACTAGAAGATGAAGCTACTACTGTAGTTGAAGGTGAATTGGAAACGGAAGCCGTTACTGTCGACTAGTTGACAGTATCGGATCATGTTTTTTAGCCGGAAGCTAAACAATATCGAAGGAGCGTTATATCTTCCGCTTCATTAGGAAGCGGAAGATGATCGCTCTTTTGCATGTTTACAGTGAGAATTTCATTAACAAAATGTTTGCAAATGAATATCCTTGAAGTTTCTTGACACAAGCACAGTATAGGTGTTAATATATCGAAGTGTGCCTAATTGTGTGATCGCTGAATGGAAGAATTGAAGGTGATTTTCATGCAATTCAAAGTCGGCGCAAAGCAGACGACCAAGATGCTCGAGCAGCAAAGGGCCATTGAAGTCTATGTTGCACGAGATGCAGATCCGCAGATGAAAGAGAAAATTGTTCATCTATGTGAGCGGGCGGGAGTTCCGATTAAATGGATCGATACGATGGATGAGCTTGGGGAAACCTGTGGCATCGATATCGGGGCCGCAATGGCAGCGCTCGTAACCGAAGAAGAATAACGCAATAGCCGTTTTTGTTAGTTGATTATTTAACGATGATTGACTGGCGAGAACTTTTGTTTGTTCTTTAATGAACCGCCTGGATCTGTGGGCTTAATTTTAGGTAAAATGTCTACCATACATGCGTAAACGGCTATTGCCGTCTTTTGGTGGAAAGAGCTCGCTTACGCGAAGAAATATAAGTAGATTTATAAACAACTGCTTTGTAAATGCTTATATTTTCAAAAGACATGAATATAGGGAAGGGGGTGGCAACATGCCAACTATTAACCAGCTAGTCCGTAAAGGACGCCAAGCGAAAGTCGTTAAATCGAAATCGCCGGCATTGCAAAAAGGTTTCAATGCATTGAAACGTGAAGCTACTAACATCAGCGCTCCTCAAAAACGCGGTGTGTGCACTCGTGTAGGTACAATGACTCCAAGGAAACCGAACTCCGCACTTCGTAAATATGCTCGTGTTCGTTTAACGAACCGCTTAGAGGTTACGGCTTACATTCCGGGTATCGGTCACAACTTGCAAGAGCATAGCGTTGTTTTGATCCGTGGTGGTAAAGTAAAAGATTTAGCAGGAGTACGTTATCATATCGTTCGCGGTGCACTTGATACTGCAGGTGTTAACAACCGTATGCAAGCTCGTTCGAAATACGGTACGAAACGTCCGAAAGTTAAAAAATCATAATCATAACCCTAACGGGTCATTGAAATGCTAGAAATAGCGACTATTAGAAGAAAGGGGGACTTTCTCATGCCACGCAAAGGTCCTGTAACGAAACGCGATGTGCTTCCAGATCCGCTATATAATAGCAAACTGGTAACGCGCCTAATCAACCGCATTATGCTTGACGGTAAAAGAGGCGTTGCACAAACGCTATTGTATGATGCTTTCAAACTGATTCAAGAACGCACGGGTAAAGATCCGATGGAAGTGTTCGAAGCTGCTTTGAAAAATATTATGCCTGTACTTGAGGTTAAAGCACGCCGTGTTGGCGGTGCAAACTATCAGGTGCCTATCGAAGTTAAACCAGAGCGCCGTACGGCACTTGGTCTCCGCTGGCTCGTGAACTACTCACGTAACCGCGGTGAGAAAACGATGGAAGAGCGTTTAGCTGCTGAAATCACAGATGCTTCCAATAACACTGGCGCAGCTGTTAAAAAGCGCGAAGATACTCATAAAATGGCTGAAGCTAACAAAGCATTTGCTCACTACCGCTGGTAGGATTCTAACATTCGAGAGGAGACCATTTTATGTCAAGAGAGTTCTCCTTGAACAATACGCGTAACATTGGGATCATGGCGCATATTGATGCTGGTAAAACAACTACAACTGAACGGATCTTGTTCTTCACGGGCCGTACCCACAAAATCGGAGAAGTGCATGAAGGTGCAGCTACGATGGACTGGATGGAACAAGAACAAGAGCGCGGTATTACGATTACGTCTGCCGCGACAACCGCTCAATGGAATGGTCACCGCATCAATATTATCGACACCCCGGGACACGTTGACTTCACAGTAGAAGTTGAACGTTCCCTGCGCGTTTTGGACGGGGCCGTTGGAGTTTTCAGTGCGAAAGAAGGAGTCGAGCCACAGTCCGAGACTGTATGGCGTCAAGCTGACCGTTACAACGTTCCGCGGATCGCATACGTCAACAAAATGGACATCATTGGTGCTGACTTCCTAAACGTTATCAAAGATATGCGTGAGCGTCTTCGGGCAAACGCTGTTGCGATTCAAATTCCGATTGGCGCTGAGTCTGACTTCGTAGGCGTTATCGATATCGTTGAACGTATAGCGTATAAGTATAAAGACGACACAGGTAAAGATCCTATTCAAGTTGAAATTCCTTCGGAGTATGCTGACCAAGTGGAAGAGCTTCGTACGGAATTGATTGAAAAGGTAGCAGAGCTTGACGAAGAGCTGACAATGAAATATCTGGAAGGCGAAGAAATTTCAATTCCAGAAATCAAAGCAGCGCTACGTAAAGGTGTTTGCGAAGTTAAAATCTTCCCTGTTATCGTTGGATCTTCCTACCGTAACAAAGGTGTTCAACTGATGTTGGATGCGGTTGTAGACTACCTTCCATCTCCTCTTGATGTACCAGCTATCAAAGGTACTCTTGAAGATGGTGAAGAAGGTTCACGACCATCATCAGATTCAGAGCCGTTCGCGGCTTTGGCATTCAAAATCATGACGGATCCTTACGTTGGTAGATTGACGTTCTTCCGTGTGTACTCAGGAATTCTGAAATCCGGTTCTTACGTTCTTAACTCTACAAAGGGTAAACGTGAACGGATTGGACGTATTCTACAAATGCATGCAAACTCCCGTCAAGAGATCTCAGAAGTTTATTCTGGGGATATCGCTGCAGCAGTTGGTCTTAAAGATACAACTACAGGGGATACTCTTTGCGAAGAGAAGAACATCATCGTTCTTGAATCGATGAACTTCCCTGATCCGGTTATCTCGGTTGCTATCGAACCAAAAACGAAAGCTGACCAAGATAAACTTGGTATCGCGATTTCCAAGCTTGCTGAGGAAGACCCTACTTTCCGCGCACATACGGATGAAGAAACAAACCAAACGATAATTTCTGGTATGGGTGAGCTTCACCTTGAGATTCTCGTTGACCGTATGTTCCGTGAATTCAAAGTTGAGACAAACGTTGGTAAACCACAAGTTGCTTACCGTGAAACGTTCCGTGAAGCTGCGAAGGTTGAAGGTAAATTCGTACGTCAATCCGGTGGTAAAGGTCAATTCGGTCATTGTTGGGTTGAGTTCTCACCACTTGAGCCAGGTTCAGGCTTTATATTCGAAAACAAAACAGTTGGTGGATCAATTCCTCGTGAATTTATCGCTCCAATCCAAGCTGGTATCGAAGAGTCAATGAAGAACGGTGTAGTAGCCGGCTTCCCGCTCGTTGATGTTAAAGCTGTGGTTGTTGACGGATCATACCATGATGTTGACTCCTCGGAGATGGCGTTTAAAATTGCAGGATCGATGGCGCTTAAAGCTGCCAAAGACAAATGTAAGCCAGTTCTTCTTGAGCCAATTATGAAGGTTGAAGTTACTGTTCCTGAAGAGTACATGGGCGATGTTATGGGTATGCTTAACTCTCGTCGTGGTCGTATCGAAGGTATGGATACTCGTGCAGGTGCACAAATTATCCGCTCCAAGGTACCTCTCTCCGAGATGTTTGGTTATTCCACTACACTACGTTCCGGTACACAAGGACGCGGCGTATTCTCCATGGAGCTTTCTCACTATGAAGAAGTTCCAAAATCGATCTCTGAAGAGATCATTGCTAAGAACAAAGGCGAGTAATCGTTTTTGTCCTTCTAAACCAATTGCTTTTGGCCGTCAGCTAAGTTTGCTTGCAAACCAGATGCCGGCCCACACATAAAAAAATTCATGATATATTGAGGAGGCTCAAGTTCAATGGCTAAGGCTAAATTTGAACGTAACAAACCGCACGTTAATATCGGTACTATCGGTCACGTCGATCACGGTAAAACGACTTTGACTGCAGCTATCACAACTGTACTTTCCAAAAAATACGGTGGTGCAGCAATTGCATTCGACCAAATCGATAAAGCTCCAGAAGAGCGCGAGCGCGGTATCACGATCTCGACAGCTCACGTTGAGTATGAGACGCCAGCTCGTCACTACGCTCACGTTGACTGCCCAGGTCACGCCGACTATGTAAAAAACRTGATCACTGGTGCTGCTCAAATGGACGGAGCTATTCTTGTAGTATCCGCTACTGACGGTCCTATGCCACAAACTCGTGAGCACATCTTGCTTTCGAAACAAGTAGGCGTACCTTACATCGTTGTATTCTTGAACAAATGCGACATGGTTGAAGACGAAGAGCTTCTTGAATTGGTAGAAATGGAAGTTCGTGACCTTCTTTCTGAGTATGAGTTCCCAGGCGACGACACTCCGATCATTCGTGGTGCAGCTCGTGAAGCTCTTGCTAACCCAGAAGGCCCTTGGGCTGAAAAAATCATCGAGCTCTTCGAGCAAGTTGACACTTACATCCCAACTCCTGAGCGCGACACAGCTAAGCCTTTCCTTATGCCTGTCGAGGACGTATTCACAATCACTGGCCGTGGTACAGTTGCTACAGGTCGCGTAGAGCGTGGCGTTATCAAAGTCGGCGACGAGGTAGAAATTATTGGTCTTGCTGAAGAATCCCGTAAGTCCGTAGTAACAGGCGTTGAAATGTTCCGTAAATTGCTTGACTCCGCTCAAGCAGGGGACAACGTAGGTGCATTGCTTCGTGGTGTAGACCGCAGCAACATTGAGCGTGGACAAGTTTTGGCTAAACCGGGTTCGGTTAAACCACACACTAACTTCACTGCACAAATCTACGTTCTTACAAAAGAAGAGGGTGGCCGTCACAAGCCTTTCTTCACAGGCTACCGTCCACAGTTCTACTTCCGTACTACTGACGTAACAGGTATCATCAACCTGCCAGAAGGCACTGAGATGGTTATGCCTGGCGACAACATCACTGTAACGGTTGAGCTTATCGCTCCAATCGCTGTTGAAGAGGGAACTCGTTTCTCTATTCGTGAAGGCGGCCGTACAGTAGGCGCTGGCGCTGTAGCTTCTATCCAAAAATAATTAATGGCGGCTTAGCCGCTGTGAATAACAAAAGCCCTCACTTTGGTGAGGGCTTTTGATTTTTTTTATTTTTTTGTGGAATTCGACGCGTAATAGCCTTTTGCTTATTTTTACAAATAACTAATGATTGACTGCATACTCTAGCACATTTAATATTAGGGAATAGTATGTAAAGGTCGTCCAAGCTCGATAAGATTCAGTCACTCACGTATAGGCATAAGCTTTAATGAGAGAAAGCGATGATGCTTTGCTGTATATGATTAATCCCTAAAGGGCTTCATTTCAAGACGACTTATATGATGAAAGGGGTTTAAAGAATGAACAGAAAGTTTTGGCTTACGCTGGCATTGGCTTCGTTTATGGTTGTAACGGCGGCATGCGGTGCGAATTCAGGAAAAACGAATAATGAGAATGAAGGTAATACTGCAGGCTCTGGCAATACGGCTGAAAAAACGTATACGATCGCTGTATCACAAATCGTAGAACACCCGTCGCTCGATGCAACATACGACGGATTTGTCGCTGCCCTTAAGGATGCAGGAATCGAAGAAGGCAAAAACCTGAAAATCGATTTCAATAATGCACAAGGCGATTCCGCTAATATTAAAACCATTTCTCAAAAAATCGCCAACAGCAAAAGTGATCTAGCTTTAGGTATTGCTACGCCTACAGCACAAGCTCTTGCAGATGACGTAAAGGACATGCCGGTATTGTTTGCGGCTGTAACAGATCCGATTGATGCAGGTATCGTAACGCAATTGGAAGCGCCAGGCGGCAATATTACAGGTGCATCGGATACGAATCCGGCTGCGATTACAGAAACAATGGACTTTATCGCTACTCAAATTCCTAATGTTAAGAATGTTGGTCTTATTATAAACGAAGGCGAGCAAAATGCGGTTATTATGGGTGACATTGCGGAGAAAGCACTAGAGAAGCATGGCATTAAGCTGATCAAAGCCTCTGTAGCCAATTCCTCTGATGTGAAGCAGGCTGCGGATTCACTAGTCGGCCGTGTTGATGCGCTCTATATCACGTTAGATAATATGGTTGTTACCGGTGCTGATGCGATTATCGAAGTGGCTAACGAAAATGATATTCCATTTTTCTCAGCAGATCGCGATACCGTTGAAAAAGGTGCTTTTGCTGCAGTAGGCTTCAAATATTTTGACCATGGTTATGAAGTTGGACAAATGGCAGTGGAAATTTTGAAAAACGGCAAGAACCCGGGCGAGATGAACGTAACGGTTCCACAAAAGCTTGATTTCATTTTCAATATGAAAGCAGCTGCTGAGCAAGGAATTAAAGTTACTGACGAGATGAAAGCTCTTGTAAAAGACCAAGAAAACAACATTATTGAGTAACTTCTAAACATTTAGCTCAAAATAAAACGAATCATGTACACATGGGGTGATCGGGCTACTCGTTCACCCCCTTGTTATGAAAAGGAGGGATGTCATTTGTTCGCATCAATGCAAGGAGCTGTGGAGAGCGGATTGTTGTATGCGCTTATGGCTCTTGGAGTATATATAACATTTCGAATACTTGATTTTCCGGATTTAACGGTGGATGGAAGTTTTACAACAGGTGCAGCTATCGGTACGGTGATGACCGTTAATGGAACAGAACCGTGGCTTGCAGTTTTATGTGCTTTTATTGGTGGTGCAATAGCAGGTACATGTACGGGTCTGCTGCATACAAAAGGTAAAGTTAACGGACTTTTATCCGGTATTATTATGATGATTGCATTGTACTCCATTAATCTAAGGATTATGGGTAAGCCGAATTTATCATTAAGAGGCCATGACAATCTTTTTGAAAACGTACCGACGCTTGCGGTTATGATTGTGTTTGTTGTGATTGTAAAGCTTGTGCTCGATTTATTTTTCCGTACCGATATTGGCTTGAGTCTACGGGCAACCGGTGATAACTCACGCATGATTCGCAGCTTTGGCGCTAATACCGATATTACGACGATTTTTGGCATTGCTTTATCTAATGCGCTTGTTGCGACTTCTGGGGCATTGGTAGCGCAATACCAAAAGTATGCTGATAACAGCATGGGCATCGGTATGATTGTGATCGGTCTTGCATCGGTAATTATCGGCGAAGCGATCTTCGGAGCGAAAACAATATTCAGAGCGACATTAGCAGTCGTGCTTGGATCTATTATTTATCGGATTATTTATGCGTTCGCACTTCGTATAGAGTGGTTAGAAGCATCGGATATGAAGCTGATTACGGCTATTATTATTATTTTCGCATTGGTTGTTCCTTCAGCCCGCAGAGTGTGGAAGCAAAAAAATATCGCACGGAAACGAACGGCAGAAATGCTTGCTGCATTAGATAAAGCACAACCGGGAGGTGGGCGCTAATGTTGGAGATCGCAAAAGTGTCCAAGCTGTTTAACCCCGGAACGGTAGATGAAAAAACGGCGCTAGTTGGCGCTAACCTTACCATGAAGCCAGGAGATTTTATTACGGTGATTGGAAGCAACGGCGCTGGTAAGTCAACATTAATGAATATCATATCAGGCGTGATGAAACCAGATGCCGGAGAAGTTCGGATCGATGGTCAAAATATTAGCCAGCTTACCGAATACCAACGCAGCCGCTGGATTGGACGCGTATTCCAAGATCCAATGGCAGGCACTGCGCCGCGCATGTCGATTGAAGAGAATTTGGCTATTGCTTATGCCCGCGGTAAATCACGTGGATTCTCATTTGGCGTGACTCGGGCTAGACGTACGATATTCAAGCAAGAGCTTCAGCGCCTCGGTATCGGCTTAGAAAATCGGCTGGGTGCAAAAGTAGGCATGTTATCAGGCGGTGAGAGACAAGCTCTGAGCCTTCTTATGGCTACTTTTACAAGACCGCAGATTCTTTTGTTGGATGAACATACTGCAGCGCTTGACCCTTCAAGGGCAGAGCTCATTACGAGTTTGACGGAAAGCCTGGTCCGTGAAATGAAATTGACAACACTGATGGTCACTCACAATATGGAACAGGCCATTCGTCTTGGCAACCGTCTCATTATGATGGATAAAGGGCGTATTATTCTTGATGTGCCTGAAGATCGCAAAAAAGATCTTACTGTTGAGCAGTTGCTTGGCGAATTCGAACTAATCAGCGGGAAGAAGCTTGCAGATGACCGCATTGTATTAGGCTGATTCGATCTCGTTCGATTTGCTATGTATCAATTAACGCAACGACCTGTGGTCGTTGCGTTTTGTATGTTGGCGTTATTTGGCGGTGTCATTTCGGCCTGAAGCTGTATATAATCAGTAAGGGCCCATTAAGTCCGTTGTTATAAAATGCTATGTTCTAAAACATTGTAATAAGGGACATAATGGGCCGTATGTGGTTTAGTTATAGAATTCAAATTGATTTAGATGAGTTTCTTCTATAATAAACGTTCCAAAGCTTTGTCTGCTGGTATTGATGAGCTTATCTGTAACTGAAAGTGTTGCGGTGATAAATAATTGCTTTAGATTTCAATTTATAGTGTGTAACAACCAGAATTAACGAGTTTATTATGTTCTTAAATTTTATGTTGCAATTGCCTATTAGATTCGGTATAATATTGACTGTTGGTCTGACGTTGCGATGATGTGAGAGGTTGCCGACACACCCGGCCCCTTTGCCATGGGGCATGTGCAGGGTTTTCTTACGGAGTATGTCCGATAATAAATTGGGCGAAAGAAGGAGGGACTTATATGGCAAAGCAAAAGATTCGTATCCGCTTGAAAGCATACGATCACAGAATTCTTGATCAATCCGCAGAGAAAATCGTTGAAACTGCAAAACGTTCCGGTGCAGGCGTATCCGGGCCGATTCCGTTGCCAACGGAAAAGCAAATCATCACCATTCTACGTGCGGTACACAAGTACAAGGATTCCAGGGAGCAATTCGAACAACGCACTCATAAGCGTTTGATCGACATTGTAAACCCAACGCCGCAAACGGTTGATGCGTTGATGCGCTTGGATTTACCATCCGGTGTAGATATCGAAATCAAACTGTAATATCAGCATATGCGATCATAGAAAGGAAATGAGGTGTCAACATGAAAGGTATCTTAGGAAAAAAACTTGGTATGACTCAAGTGTTCACTGCTGAAGGTAACGTTGTTCCAGTAACAGTTATCGAAGCTGGACCTTGCGTAGTACTTCAGAAGAAAGACCAAGAGAACGATGGCTACGAAGCTGTTCAGTTCGGTTTCTCTGACAAGAAAGAAAGCAGATCGAACAAGCCAGAAGCTGGTCACGCTAAAAAAGCTAACGCAACACCTAAGCGCTACGTTCGTGAAATTCGCGGAATTAACCTGGGTGATTATGAAGTTGGCCAAGAAGTGAAAGCTGACCTATTCACAGAGGGCGAATTCGTTGACGTAACAGGTATTTCAAAAGGTAAAGGCTTTGCCGGCGTTATCAAACGTTGGGGACAAAGCACGGGTCCTATGTCTCACGGTTCCCGTTACCACCGTGGACCAGGTTCGATGGGTTCCATCCAAGCGAACCGTGTACCGAAAGGCAAACGCCTTCCAGGACATATGGGTCACGAAACAATCACGATCCAAAAACTTGAAGTTATCCGTGTAGATGTAGAGCGTAACGTTCTTCTAATAAAAGGTTCGATTCCGGGCCCGAAAAACGGATTCGTAAAAGTTAAACAAACAGTTAAGAACTAATTGCTCTTAAAGAAAGGAGGAACAGGATATGCCTAAAGTAACAGTATATAACGTGAGCGGCGCGCAAGTGGGCGAACTAGAACTGGCTGAAACGGTTTTCGGTATTCAACCAAATGTTCATGTTTTGCACAGTGCTGTTGTTAATCAACAAGCATCTGAACGCTTCGGTAATCACAAAACTAAAGGACGCTCCGAAGTACGCGGCGGCGGTCGTAAACCTTGGAAACAAAAAGGTACTGGCCGTGCTCGTCAAGGTAGCATTCGCTCCCCGCAATGGGTTGGCGGCGGTGTTGTATTCGGACCGACTCCACGCTCATACGGATTCAAGCTTCCTAAGAAAGTTCGTCGTCTAGCGATTAAATCAGCATTGTCTTCGAAAGTGATCGCAAACGAAATTATCGTTTTGGATCAGCTGACATTTGCAGCTCCTAAGACGAAAGAATTCGCAGCAATTCTTAGCAACCTTAAAGTTGGCCGCAAAGCTCTTGTAGTAACGGCTAATTATGAAGATAACGTAGCATTGTCTGCTCGTAACATCCCAGGTGTTAAATTCGTTGCAGCTGACGGCATTAATGTTCTGGATGTATTGGTGCATGACAACCTTATCATCACTAAAGAAGCAGTAGAGAAAGTACAGGAGGTGCTTGCGTAATGAAAAATCCACGCGATATTATCAAGCGCCCGGTTATCACGGAACGTACGAGCGATTACATGGTTGATAAAAAGTATGTGTTTGAAGTAGATCTTCGTTCAAACAAAACTGAAATCAAACTTGCAATTGAGCAAATCTTTAAAGTAAAAGTAACCGGCGTTAACACAATGCGTGTTGCGGGTAAACCAAAACGTTATGGTAAACATAGCGGATACAGACCGGATTGGAAAAAAGCGATCGTTCAACTGAGCGCTGACAGCAAAGAACTTGAATTCTTTGAAACGTCTGTTTAGAAAAGGAGGGAATCGAAGTGCCTATTAAAAAGTACAAACCGACATCTCCAGCTCGTCGTAACATGTCCGTCTCGACTTTCGAAGAGATCACGACAAGTACACCGGAGAAATCGTTGCTTGCTCCGCTTTTCAAAAAAGCTGGACGTAACAACCAAGGTAAAATTACGGTTCGTCACCATGGCGGCGGACACAAACGTAAATACCGTATTATTGACTTCAAACGTACTAAAGATGGTATCGTTGGTAACGTAGCATCGATCGAATACGATCCGAACCGTTCATCCAACATTGCTTTGATCCATTACGCAGATGGTGAGAAAGCATATATCATCGCACCAAAAGGCTTGAAAGTTGGAGACCAAATCACTTCTGGTGTTGGTTCCGATATTAAACCGGGTAATGCTTTGCCGCTTGTTAATATCCCAGTCGGTACAGTTATCCACAACATCGAATTGAAACCAGGCAAAGGCGGACAACTTGTTCGTGCAGCTGGAACTAGTGCTCAACTTCTTGGTAAAGAAGATAACTACGTTTCCATTCGTTTGTCTTCAGGTGAAGTTCGCCGTATCTTGAACACTTGCCGTGCAACAATTGGTTCTGTTGGTAACGAAGATCACGAACTCGTGAAAATCGGTAAAGCCGGCCGTAACCGTTGGCTCGGAAATCGTCCACAAGTACGTGGTGTTGTCATGAACCCTAACGATCACCCACACGGTGGTGGTGAAGGCCGTGCTCCAATCGGACGCAAATCGCCAATGTCGCCTTGGGGTAAACCAACTCTTGGTTACAAAACGCGTAAGAAGAAAAAAGCATCGAGCCAATACATTATTCGTCGTCGCACGAAATAATAGCAGCTTGATAAAAACCGCGTGATACGAAAGTATCGCTACCGCTTAGGTGAAGGGAGGAACACAAATGGGTCGCAGTTTAAAGAAAGGGCCGTTTATTGACGGTTACCTGCTTAAAAAAGTCGAGGTATTGAACGAAAGTGAGAAAAAAGTCGTTATCAAAACCTGGTCCCGCCGCTCGACCATTTTCCCGCAATTCATTGGTCACACGTTTGCAGTGTATGACGGACGCAAGCACGTACCGGTATATGTAACGGAAGATATGGTTGGACACAAGCTTGGTGAATTTGCACCAACTCGTACGTATAAAGGCCATGCTGGTGAAGACAAAAAAACGGGCAGACGTTAATTTGCCCTTAAACATCTCTAACTGAACGAGAGGAGGTTCCTACATGCCAGAAGCTAAAGCGCACGCTAAATTTATCCGTATTGCTCCCCGTAAAGCACAGCTTGTTGCGGATTTGATTCGCGGCAAACAAGTTGGCGAAGCAATCGCGATTTTGCGTCACACGCCTAAGTCTGCATCCCCAATTTTGGAGAAGCTGCTGAACTCTGCAATTGCTAACGCTGAGCATAACTATCAGCTTGACGTAAACAAATTGTTTATCTCGCAGGCCTTCGTTAACCAAGGGCCAACGATGAAACGTTTCCGTCCTCGTGCGATGGGTCGCGCAAGCCGGATCAATAAAAGAACCAGCCACATTACCTTGGTGGTATCTGAAAAATAAGGAGGGATTACGTGTGGGTCAAAAGGTAAATCCAGTAGGCTTCCGGGTCGGAGTTATCCGTGATTGGGAGTCCAAATGGTTCGCGGGCAAAGATTTCGGCGATCTTCTTATGGAAGACGTTAAAATCCGTGAATACTTGAAAAACAAGCTGAAAGACGCAGCAGTTTCTCACATCGAGATCGAACGTGCAGCTAACCGCGTGAACGTAACGATCCAAACCGCAAAACCAGGTATGGTTATTGGTAAAGGCGGTTCCGAAGTAGAAAACCTTCGTACTGAGCTTGGTAAAATCACTAAAGGCAAAAAAGTACACATTAACATCTCTGAAATCAAACATGCAGATCTTGACGCTATTCTTGTAGCTGAAAGCATCGCACAACAACTTGAGCGTCGTGTATCTTTCCGTCGCGCATTGAAGCAAGCAATTCAACGCTCCATGCGTTCGGGTGCTAAAGGGATCAAAACCGCAGTTAGCGGTCGTCTCGGTGGCGCGGAAATCGCACGTTCGGAAGGCTACAGCGAAGGAACAGTACCACTTCATACAATACGCGCTGATATTGATTACGGCACGGCTGAAGCGGCTACAACATACGGCCGTATCGGCGTAAAAGTATGGATCTATCGCGGCGAAGTCCTTCCGACTAAGAAGAAAGCTCCCCAGGAAGGAGGCAACTAATCATGTTGGTACCTAAACGTGTCAAACACCGCAAACAACAACGCGGTCATATGAAGGGTCGCGCTAAAGGCGGCACTACAGTAGCATTCGGCGAATTTGGTCTTCAAGCTCTAGAACCATCATGGATCACTAACCGTCAGATCGAAGCGGCTCGTATTGCAATGACTCGCTACATCAAACGTGGCGGTAAAGTTTGGATCAAAATTTTCCCTGCAAAACCAATTACTCAAAAGCCTCTAGAAGTGCGTATGGGTAGTGGTAAAGGTAACGTTGAGAAATGGGTAGCCGTAGTTAAACCAGGTAAAATCCTGTTTGAACTTGCTGGTGTATCCGAAGAAACCGCTCGTGAAGCGATGCGTCTTGCGGCTCATAAATTGCCAATCAAGACTAAATTCGTGAAGCGTGAAGAAGTGGGTGGTGAAGCAAATGAAAGCTAGTGAATTTAGAAACCTAACCTCTGCTGAGCTTGAACAACAGGTCGCTGGTTTTAAAGAAGAGCTTTTCAATCTTCGTTTCCAACTGGCTACTGGCCAATTGGATAACCCGACTCGGATCCGTGATGTGCGTAAAGGAATCGCTCGTGCTAAAACGATTTTGCGTGAAAGAGAACTCGGAATTAGCAGCTAGTTTATCCCTTACATGAATGCATAAACACGGCTGAAGGAAGGAGGAAGAACATGAGCGAACGCAATGCCCGTAAAGTTCTAATTGGCAAAGTGGTAAGCGACAAGATGGACAAAACAATCGTGGTTGCTATCGAAACATACAAAAAACACGATTTGTACCATAAACGCATTAAAGTTACGAAAAAATTTAAGGCGCATGATGAGAACGGCCAAGCAAAAATTGGCGACATCGTGAAAATCATGGAGACTCGTCCGCTATCGAAAGACAAACGCTTCAGACTTGTAGAAGTTGTTGAAGTTGCTGTTATTATCTAATGAGCGTATGCAGTGCCTGAGCATTTTTCCGAAAGGAGGACGTTGAAATGATTCAACCATTTTCGCGCTTAGCGGTTGCTGACAACTCCGGCGCAAAACAATTGATGTGTATCCGTGTACTCGGTGGAACAGGACGTCGCGTTGGTCACATCGGCGATTTGATCGTTTGCTCAGTAAAACAAGCAACACCTGGCGGCGTTGTCAAAAAGGGTGACGTTGTTAAAGCGGTTATCGTTCGTACAAAACGTTCGGTTCGTCGTAAAGACGGTTCGTACATCGCGTTTGACGAAAACGCAGCTGTAATTGTTAAAGAAGATAAAAGCCCACGCGGTACTCGTATCTTTGGACCAGTTGCCCGTGAACTTCGCGATAAAGATTTCATGAAAATCGTATCGCTAGCACCAGAAGTAATCTAAGAACCAATATAAGCTTGAAAGCACAAGCGTGCAGGAGGTGTAACTCATGCCAAGGCTGAAAAAAGTACTCGAATCCCATAACAATAAATTGCACGTGAAAAAAGACGACACGGTTATCGTAATTACCGGTAAAGACAAAGGTAAGAAGGGCCGCGTTATCGCTGCGTATCCGCGTGAAAACCGCGTACTCGTAGAAGGTGTTAACACTGTTAAGAAACATACTCGTCCATCGCAAGCTAATCCACAGGGCGGTATTATCGAACAAGAAGCGCCAATTCACGTTTCTAACGTTATGCATATCGATCCGAAAAGCGGTAAAGTAACACGTATCGGATACAAAGTGCTCGACAACGGCAAGAAAGTTCGGATCGCGAAACGTTCCGGAGAAGTAATCGACTAATCGTTACGGTAGGAAAGGAGGTCCATGATCAATGGCAGCAAGATTGAAAGGTCGTTTCTTAAACGAAATAACTCCTGCTCTTATGCAGAAGTTCAACTATACGTCTGTTATGCAAGTGCCGAAAATTGAGAAGGTAGTTATCAACATGGGGGTAGGCGAAGCGGTTTCCAATTCGAAAATCCTTGATGTAGCAGTTGAAGAACTACGTATCATTTCCGGTCAAAAACCAGTCGTTACTCGTGCGAAGAAGTCTATTGCAGGCTTCAAGCTTCGTGAGAACATGCCAATCGGGGTTAAAGTTACATTGCGCGGCGAGCGTATGTATCATTTCCTAGATAAACTGTTCAACATTTCTCTACCGCGTGTACGTGACTTCCGCGGTGTATCGAACAAAGCTTTCGACGGCCGTGGTAACTATACGCTTGGCTTGAAAGAGCAATTGATATTCCCAGAGATCGAGTACGATAAAGTCGATAAAGTGCGCGGTATGGACATCGTCATCGTCACGACGGCAAAAACGGACGAAGAATCTCGTGAATTGCTGACCCAAATGGGCATGCCGTTCACGAAGTAATCCACTTTTAGGAGGTGTAATACCCAGTGGCAAAAACTTCGATGAAAGTGAAGCAACAACGCGCCCCGAAATTTAAAGTGCGTGCATATACGCGCTGTGAGCGTTGCGGCCGTCCGCATTCTGTTTTGCAAAAGTTTAAAATTTGCCGGATTTGTTTCCGTGAGTTAGCACATAAGGGCCAGATTCCTGGCGTTAAAAAAGCAAGCTGGTAATCAGCCTAGTTTGGGAAGGAGGTTAACACAATGGTTATGTCTGATCCGGTTGCAGATATGTTGACGCGCATTCGTAATGCGAATGTTGTTCGTCACGAGACCGTGGAAATGCCCGCTTCGAAAATGAAGAAGCAAATCGCTGAGATTTTGAAGCGCGAGGGTTTTATCCGCGACGCTGAATATATCGAAGACAACAAAC
Organism: Paenibacillus sp. 01T443; assembly: GCF_056398325.1. Classification (NCBI taxonomy): domain Bacteria; kingdom Bacillati; phylum Bacillota; class Bacilli; order Caryophanales; family Paenibacillaceae; genus Paenibacillus; species Paenibacillus sp. 01T443. Next base: position 18,608 of record NZ_JBFTPE010000026.1, on the reverse strand, counting down.
AAGGGATTATCCGTATTTTCTTGAAATACGGCCCTAACCAAGAGCGCGTAATTACTGGCTTGAAACGTATTTCGAAACCAGGCCTTCGCGTTTATACACAATCAACTGAAATCCCTCGTGTACTCGGTGGACTTGGAATTGCAATTATTTCCACTTCCAAAGGGATTATGACTGATAAAGAAGCTCGTCAAGTTAAATCTGGCGGCGAAGTAGTTTGCTACGTTTGGTAAGTAACAAGTCACAAAGATAGGAGGTGTAACAATGTCCCGTATTGGTCGCAAACCAATCCAAGTGCCTAACGGCGTAACAATCAACTTGGACAACACAGTAATTACTGTAAAAGGACCTAAAGGATCGCTTTCCCGTGAAATTCACAAAGATATGAAAGTGAATGTAACGGAAACAGAAATCCTAGTAGAACGTCCTTCCGATAATAAATTGCATCGCTCGTTGCACGGAACAACTCGCAGCATCATCGCTAACATGGTGAGCGGAGTTACTGATGGCTTCTCCAAAAACTTGGAGCTAGTAGGCGTTGGTTACCGTGCAAATAAAGCTGGGGATAAAATCGTACTTAATGTAGGTTACTCTCACCCAGTCGAGATTGCTCCAGATAATGGAATCGAGTTCGAAGTACCAGCCAACACGAAAATCACTGTTCGCGGTATTGATAAAGAGCTCGTTGGTGCAACTGCAGCAAAAATTCGTTCCGTACGTGAACCAGAACCGTATAAAGGTAAAGGTATTAAGTACGAAGGCGAACGCATCATCCGTAAAGAAGGTAAAGCTGGTAAGAAAAAATAAGCAAACAGTCCGTTTGCTTAAGATAGCGTCTTAAGGCTGAAAGAAAGGAGTGAACTTTGTATGATTACGAAAGGCGACAAAAACAAGGCTCGTCTAAAAAGACACCTTCGTGTTCGTAAAAAAATTAACGGTACAGCTGCACGTCCGCGTCTATCTGTATTCCGTTCCTCCAAGCATATGTATGCTCAATTAATCGACGATGTTTCAGGCGTAACAATCGTTTCTGCATCCACACAGGATAAAGAATTGACTGAAGCAGTTGGTAACGGTGGCAACATCGATGCAGCTAGCAAAGTCGGAGAATTGATTGCGAAACGCGCTCAAGCTAAGGGTGTAACCCAAGTAGTATTTGATCGCGGCGGTTACTTGTATCACGGCAGAATTCAGGCACTTGCTACAGCAGCTCGTGAAGCTGGCCTAGAATTCTAATCGACTTTATTTATAAGGAGGTTAAACGACTTGCGTGTAGATCCAAATACGTTAGAACTGACTGAAAAAGTTGTTAATATCAATCGCGTATCTAAAGTTGTAAAAGGCGGACGCCGTTTCAGCTTTAGTGCACTTGTAGTAGTCGGCGACGGTAAAGGCTACGTTGGCGCAGGGATCGGTAAAGCAGGCGAAGTACCTGATGCAATCCGCAAAGGTATCGAAGATGCTAAGAAAAACCTGATCCATGTTCCAATCGTTGGCACGACTATCCCTCACCTTGTTCTCGGACATTTCGGAGCAGGTGAAGTTCTTCTGAAGCCAGCTTCTGAAGGTACTGGCGTTATCGCCGGCGGCCCGGTTCGTGCAGTTCTCGAACTTGCTGGTGTCGGCGACATCTTGACGAAATCGCTAGGTTCTTCGAACTCCATGAACATGGTTAACGCAACGCTTGAAGGTCTTTCCCGTCTTAAACGCGTGGAAGAAGTTGCAAAGCTTCGTGGAAAAACAGTCGAAGAGCTGTTACGCTAAGGAGGGAAATAAGATGGCAAAATTGCAAATCACCCTCGTTCGCAGTTTAATCGGTCGCAACGAGAAACAACGTGCAACGGTTGAATCTTTCGGTCTAAAAAAGATTCGTCAGGCAGTTGTTTTGAACGATAGCCCAGCTATCCGTGGCATGGTTAACACTGTTAGTCACTTGGTAAAAGTAGAAGAAGTATAAGAATAGATTTTGTTCTAAGAAATAAATAAGGAGGTGCACGAACGATGAAATTGCATGAGCTAGCACCAGCACCGGGCTCAACCCAAGCGCCAAAGCGCAAAGGTCGCGGTATCGGTTCCGGTAACGGTAAAACGGCCGGTAAAGGTCACAAAGGTCAAAACGCTCGTTCCGGCGGCGGCGTTCGTCCTGGTTTCGAGGGCGGACAAAACCCTTTGTATCGTCGAGTGCCGAAGCGCGGTTTCAATAACCCCTTCCGCAAAGAGTACGCAATCGTCAACATTGAAGAACTTAACGCGTTTGCAGCAGGAACTGAAGTCACTCCAGAAGTTCTCATCGAGACTGGTATCGTAAAGAACCCGCTCGCAGGAATTAAAATTTTGGGCAATGGTGAAGTTAGCGTTACACTTACTGTAAAAGCAAACAAGTTCTCTCAATCTGCGGTAGAGAAAATCCAGGCTGCCGGCGGTAAAACCGAGGTGATCTAATTGTTCAAGACCGTGTCCAATATCTGGAAAGTGGCGGATCTTCGTACAAGGATCCTCTTCACCCTTTTCATTCTTTTTATATACCGCATCGGGTCCTTTATTCCAGTACCCGGTGTAAACAAAGATGTGTTTAAGCAGGTTGATGCAGCCGGTGCGGATCTGTTCGGCTTGCTTAACACGTTTTCCGGCGGTGCTTTGTTCCAATTCTCCATTTTCGCAATTGGTATTACGCCATACATTACAGCGTCGATTATCGTTCAGCTGTTGTCTATGGATGTTATTCCTAAGTTTGCGGAGTGGGCTAAGGAAGGCGAGAACGGTAAACGTAAGCTCGCACAAATCACTCGTTATGGAACGGTTGTTCTTGGATTAGTCCAAGGTTTCGCTACAGCAATCGGCTTTAACCGTCAGTACGGTTATGAAATGGTTGTTGGCGCGACATTCGTTGACTATTTAATTATCGCGATCATCTTGACTGCAGGTACTGCATTCTTGATGTGGCTCGGTGAGCAAATTACGGAAAAAGGGATTGGAAATGGTATTTCCATTCTCATCTTTGCAGCAATTGCAGCTGGTATTCCTGGACACATTCGTACGATCGTCGAAGATCAGTTCGTAGGTGCCCAAGATCAACTGTTCTTGAACATTATCAAAATGGTGCTGATCCTGATTGCGATCATCGCAATCATCGTCGGTGTTATATTCGTACAACAAGGTATTCGTAAAATTCCGGTTCAATACGCTAAACGCGTGGTTGGACGGAAAATGTACGGCGGACAATCGACTCACATTCCGATGAAAGTGAACGGCGCAGGCGTTATTCCGGTCATTTTCGCGGTATCGCTTGTCATGTTCCCGATTACGATTGCGCAGTTCTGGTCTACTCAGGCCTGGGCAACCTGGATTATCGACAATATGAACTATGACAGACCGCTTGGTATGGTATTGTACGTATTGTTAATTATCGGGTTTACCTTCTTCTATACATTCGTGCAAATTAATCCGGTTCAAATGGCTGATCAGATGAAGAAGAACGGCGGCTATATTCCTGGCATTCGCCCAGGTAAGCCTACCTCGTCATACCTAACACGCGTTATGTCGCGTATTACTTTGACAGGTGCGATCTTCCTGGCTGTCATCTCTGTACTTCCAGTGTTCTTCGGAACACTTGCAGGATTACCGCGCTCAGTGCAGCTAGGCGGCACCTCGCTCTTAATCGTTATCGGTGTTGCACTGGATACGATGAAGCAAATCGAGAGCCAGTTGATCAAACGCCATTACAAAGGGTTTATCAATAAATAACAATAGGTTCTGACCGGGCTTCCGCGTTCGTCAACTTGCGTTGTGCGGCAGCCCGCCCGAGCCTATTGTGCTTAAAGCGAGGAACTCAGCAATGAACATTTTATTCATGGGCCCTCCGGGAGCCGGTAAAGGTACACAAGCTGAACGGATCGTTGAAGAGTTCGGTATTCCCCACATTTCCACTGGCGATGCTTTCCGCCTCGCTATGAAAGAAGGAACCGCACTTGGAGTCAAAGCGAAGGAGTATGTCGATCAAGGCCTACTCGTTCCCGATGAGATCACGAACGGTATTGTAAAGGAAAGACTTGAACAAGACGATTGCAAAAATGGATTCTTGCTCGACGGGTTTCCTCGCACACTGCAGCAAGCAGAAGCACTTGATGTTATGCTTGCGGAGCTCGGTCGCAGTATTGACCATGTTGTAAATCTAAAGGTTGACCGCAGTTTGCTGCTTGCTCGTTTAACGGGCAGACGCATATCGAAAACGACTGGTACGACTTATCATGTAATCTTTAACCCACCTAAAGTCGAAGGTATCTGCGACAAAGACGGCGGGGAATTGTATCAACGTTCAGATGATACAGAGGAAAAGGTTGGAACTCGTTTAGATGAATATTCATCCAAAACAGCGCCTCTACTCGATTACTACAGTGCTAAAGGTCTCCTTCGCGAAGTCGACGGCGAGAAGGACATTGATGTTGTAACATCCGACATTATTTCCAACTTGAGAGGTTCATTGTAATGATTATTTGCAAATCCGATTCGGAGCTGCGATATATGAGGGAAGCAGGACGCATTGTTGCGGAAACGCATCGATTGATGGCGGAGGCTGTGAAACCAGGCATCACAACTCGTGAGCTTGACCAAATCGCTGAAACGTTCATTAAGAGTCAAAATGCGATTCCTTCCTTCAAAGGTTACAATGGTTTTCCTTCCAGCATTTGTGCTTCTGTGAATGACGAGCTGGTGCACGGCTTCCCTGGTTCACGCAAGTTGAACGAAGGCGATATAATTAGTATCGATATCGGTGCGCAGTATGAAGGCTTCCACGGTGACTCGGCTTGGACCTATGCGGTTGGAGCAGTGACGCCTGAAGTTCAGAAGCTGCTTGAGGTAACGGAAGCATCGCTTTACGCGGGGCTTGCGCTCATCAAACCAGATATTAGACTATATACAATTTCGCACGCTATTCAAAAGGTAATTGAAGATGCAGGATTCTCCGTAGTAAGGGAATACGTAGGGCACGGAATCGGCGCGGACCTCCATGAGGAACCACAAATACCGAACTACGGCATACCAGATCGCGGACCTCGTCTGAAGACCGGAATGGTGCTTGCAATCGAACCAATGGTTAATATCGGTGAACGATATGTCCGTACGCTCGAAGACAATTGGACGGTTGTAACGGAAGACGGTTCATGGTGCGCTCATTTTGAGCATACTGTAGCCGTTACAGAGGACGGCTTTGAAATATTGACCATTTTGCCGCAGCAGACATAAGTATGACGATGGATGCTCGTCCCCAGATTGGTCAGTTCGTCAAAGTGCTTCGCGGTAAAGATGAGGAAAGCTATGCTGTTATCCTAGCGGTCATTGATGAACGTTTCGTCATGATTGCGGATGGCCATAAGCGCCGATTCGATCAGCCGAAGAAAAAGAACGTTCTACATCTCGAGTTACAGCCTGCAATTAGTTCGGAGGTTTCTGGCAGCATGCAAGAAACCGGCAGGGTGACCAACGCAAAGTTACGTTATGCAATTCAGAAGTATGTTAATGCGAAAGGAGAATGACGCTTGGCTAAGGAAGACATCATTGAGGTCGAAGGTACGGTTATAGAGCCGTTGCCGAATGCCACGTTCAAGGTGGAGCTGGAGAACGGTCACCAAATTCTCGCACATGTTTCCGGTAAGCTCAGAATGCACTTTATCCGCATCCTGACAGGAGACAAGGTGGTTATACAGTTATCGCCTTATGATTTATCAAAAGGGCGCATCACCTATCGTAAGTAAGCTGAAATATCGGCTTGTTTACGAAAGATTCGGGAGGTAATCACAATGAAGGTTAGACCTTCGGTAAAGCCGATCTGCGAAAAATGCAAAGTCATTCGTCGCAAAGGCAACGTTATGGTGATTTGTGAAAATCCGAAACACAAACAAAAACAAGGATAGAAGGAGGGGAATATAGCCTATGGCACGTATAGCTGGTGTAGACTTGCCGCGTGATAAGCGCGTCGAAATCGCCCTGACATACATTTTCGGTATCGGCAAAACAACGTCGCAAAAACTTTTGAATACTGCTGAAGTTAGCTACGACACTCGTGTTCGTGACTTGACAGAAGACGAACTTGCTCGCCTTCGCGAAGCAATCGACAAATCTGTTAAAGTAGAAGGCGACTTGCGTCGTGAAATTTCACTTAACATTAAACGTCTGACTGAAATCGGATGCTACCGTGGTCTTCGTCACCGTCGCGGCTTGCCTGTTCGCGGTCAACGTACGAAAACAAATGCGCGTACACGTAAAGGTCCTCGTCGGACTGTAGCTAACAAGAAGAAATAAGAAGGGAGGATAATGGACAATGGCTAAACCAAAAAAAGTCGTTCGTACGAAACGTCGCGACCGGAAAAATATTGAGACTGGCGTTGCGCACATTCGCTCGACATTCAACAATACGATCGTTACGATCACGGATCCGCACGGCAATGCGATTTCATGGGCAAGCTCTGGTAACATGGGTTTCAGAGGCTCACGTAAAAGCACGCCTTTCGCAGCTCAAATGGCTGCTGAGACGGCTGCCAAAGCAGCAATGGAGCATGGCATGAGAACAGTCGAAGTGATGGTAAAAGGACCAGGCGCTGGCCGTGAAGCAGCAATTCGCTCGCTTCAAGCAGCTGGATTGGAAGTTAACCTCATTAAAGACGTAACACCAGTTCCTCACAACGGATGCCGTCCTCCGAAACGTCGTCGCGTATAGTTGGGTCCGTGTGGTATCAAATAACTACAACTTGTGAATAATGGTTGTGAAGGTTTGGCATACTACAAGATTTGACTTAAAATAACGGTAAGCTAACGGAGCGACGTTTGAAGGAGGGTACTATTAGTGATTGAGATCGAAAAGCCGAAAATCGAAACCGTAGAACTGAATGATGAGGGAACATACGGACGTTTCGTCGTCGAGCCGCTTGAACGCGGATATGGCACGACGCTTGGAAATTCGCTTCGCCGAATTTTATTGTCTTCGTTGCCGGGTGCAGCAGTAACCTCGGTTCAAATCGATGGAGTGCTTCACGAGTTCTCTACGGTTCCCGGAGTGATTGAGGATGTTACCGAAATCATTCTGAACCTGAAGGGCCTCTCGTTGAAAATCCACTCCGATGAAGAAAAGGTGTTGGAAATCGACGCGGATGGCGAAGGGAATATTACAGCGGGCGACATTCGAGCAGACAGCGATGTCGAGATTTTAAGCCCTGATCTTCACATCGCAACCTTGGCTTCCGGCGCGCGGCTCCATATGCGGGTTTTTGCTAATCGGGGACGCGGTTACGTGCAAGCGGACCGCAACAAGAAAGACGAACAACCGATTGGGGTAATTCCCGTTGATTCGATATACACGCCAATTACTCGTGTAAATTACAGCGTTGAAAATACGCGTGTTGGTCAAGTTACTAACTACGACAAGCTCACGCTTGAAGTATGGACTGACGGCAGTATTAGACCGGAAGAGGCTGTAAGCCTCGGCGCTAAAATTTTGACCGAGCATTTGGACCTGTTCGTTGGATTGACCGATGAAGCCAAAGATGCGGAAATTATGGTTGAGAAGGAAGAAGATAAGAAAGAGAAAGTTCTAGAGATGACGATCGAGGAACTTGATCTTTCCGTCCGTTCTTACAACTGCTTGAAACGCGCGGGTATCAACACGGTTCAAGAGCTAATCACGAAATCCGAAGAGGACATGATGAAGGTTCGTAACCTCGGACGTAAATCACTTGAGGAAGTTCAAGAGAAGCTTGAAGAGCTCGGTTTGGGCCTTCGCATGGAAGAGTAGTAACCAACTAGTGAAGACAAAAGAGCAAGGGAGGGGAAAACAAGATGGCATATCAAAAATTAGGACGTGACGCTAGTGCACGGAAAGCTTTGTTCCGTGACCTCGTTACTGACTTGTTCCTTTATGAGCGTATCCAAACGACTGAAGCAAAAGCGAAAGAAGTTCGTTCTATCGCTGAGAAGCTGATCACTAAAGCTAAGCAAGGTGATCTTCATGCTCGTCGTCAAGTAGCTGCTTATGTTCGTCGTGAAACGGTTGACGGTCAACAAGACGCTATTCAAAAGCTATTCTCCGAGCTGGCTAGCCGTTACTCGGAGCGTGCAGGCGGCTACACGCGTATTCTAAAACTAGGACCCCGTCGCGGCGATGCTGCGCCAATGGTTTACCTAGAATTGGTTGACCGCGCTTAGTAACCTAATAAATGTATAAGCTTGTCCACAGCGTTAAACCTTGTCCAAGCTTTATACGCGAGCGTAAACGTCTTATGCCTGCCTCTGGGCGGTATAAGAACGCTAACGCTATGAGATATAAGTGAGTGTATGGTTTCCGTATACCCTCTTGTATTTTAGTGAAAAGGGTGGACCCTTGAGGCCACCTTTTTTTATTTGCAAAATAGGCTTGTTAGTCTTGTTGACTGAATATAGCCAGGGACGACAGATGAGCTTGTGCGACATCTCCGAGGTGTCCAGAGGGCGCAGCTCTTAAGTTCCGTCTTGATAAGGAATTTAGAACATGTAGGAATCCCTTTAGCTAAAGGGGGGAAAAGGTTGAGGAATATATGCGTAAGGGTCAGCTATGACGGGGCCGGCTTTAACGGTTTTCAAACGCAGCCATACGGCAGAACGGTTCAAGGTGAAATTGAGAAGGCTATAAAGAAGCTTACGGGCGAAACGACTATTATTATTGGTTCGGGTCGTACGGATGCTGGAGTGCATGCACAAGGACAAATATTCAATTTCTACACGGAGTCCACGATTCCGACAGAAAGATGGGCGATCGCGCTTAATACGAGGCTGCCTAAGGATATTGTCATTATTGAAGCATTCGATGTGCCCGAGCATTTTCACGCAAGAAGATCCGCAAAGCGCAAAACGTATCGCTATACGATTGATACTGGGAAGTTTCCTGATGTTTTTGGCCGTCAGTATCGCTTTCATCATCCGACGCCGCTTGATGTGGATGCGATGCGTGAGGGACTGCGCTACCTTATAGGGGAGCATGACTTTACCTCATTTACATCGATACATTCTACCAAGCCTCATCATATTCGTACGATCTATGAAGCAGATTTTGTGCAGGAAGGTCCTATCGTACACATGTACGTAACAGGGAACGGTTTTTTGTACAATATGGTTCGTGTCATTATGGGAACTTTATTATGGGTTGGCGAGGGGAAGATGGCTTCATCTGAGATAAAACGCATTCTGGAGGGTCGAAATCGATCACTTGCAGGTCCTACGGCTATGCCGCATGGTTTGATGCTAATAGATGTTGAATATTCCAGCGAAAAACAGGGATAAATCACTATAAATTACTTGCACTTAACTATACTTTATAGTAGAATATAACTTGTGCTTTCGAAGTGGCTAACCCACAGCCCCGACTGAGATTGTCACAAACTTGGCTATCAACAATGAATAAACAAACCAACGTTTACGTTGTTATAAAAACGATTAATGTATGAAATTAAGGAGGATCATCCATGCGTACCACTTATATGGCTAAATCAACTGAAGTTGATCGTAAATGGTTCGTCGTCGATGCGGAAGGCAAAACGCTAGGCCGCTTGGCGAGTGAAGTTGCTGCCCTGATCCGCGGCAAACACAAACCGACATTTACGCCACATGTTGATACAGGCGATTTCGTTGTAGTTATCAACGCTGAAAAAATCCATCTGACAGGCAAAAAAATGTCGGATAAAATTTACTACCGTCACTCCATGTACTCCGGTGGCTTGAAAGCTACTCCGGCACAAGAGATGATTAAGAACAAGCCAGAGCGCGTAATCGAATTGGCTGTACACGGCATGTTGCCTAAGAACCGTCTTGGCGACAAAATGAAGCTTAAACTTAAAGTATACGCAGGTGCGGAACATCCACATCAAGCACAAAACCCTGAAGTTTACGAACTTCGCGGGTAATAAAGAGGAGGACAAGTTTCATGGCTCAAGTGCAATACTATGGAACCGGTCGTCGTAAACACTCTGTTGCACGTGTACGTCTTGTGCCGGGTGAAGGACGAATCATTATTAACAAACGCGACCTTAATGAATATTTTGGTCTAGAAACATTGAAGCTGATCGTAAAACAACCGCTTAACCTTACTGACACATTGTCGAAATACGATGTGCTTGTAATCGCTAATGGCGGTGGTATGTCCGGTCAAGCAGGCGCTATCCGTCACGGTATTTCCCGTGCTCTGCTTAAAGCAGACCCAGAATTCCGTCCGGCTCTAAAACGTGCTGGCTTCCTAACTCGTGATCCGCGTATGAAAGAACGTAAAAAATACGGTCTTAAAGCGGCTCGTCGCGCTCCACAATTCTCGAAACGTTAATTCTTATACGACAAAATGCTCTCTCTGCCAGTCAGAGAGGGCATTTTTTGTTTGTACGACATAAATACCAAAACTTTATTTCATTTTGGTGTAAACTTATTATTGAACATTGAGCATTTTGGACGTATAATTTTTATACAGACTAATTTACTAGGATTTAAAAACGGAGGGCATACAAATGAACCTTTTTGAAAAAGAAGCGCTTATCAAGCAAAAGGAAGTAGAACTCGAGAACGCGACACCGGAAGAAATCATCGCGTTTGCGGTTGAGACTTTTCCTAATATTACGTTCGCATGCAGCTTTGGAGCTGAAGATGTCGTACTAGTCGATATGCTTCAAAAAATCAGTCCTAAAACAGACATTTTCTATCTGGATACGGATTTTCACTTCAAGGAAACCTATGAAACGCGCGATAAAATGGCCGCTCGTTATCCAGGCATTCCTTTCGTTGAAGTAAAGCCGGAAATTACGCCGGAAGAGCAAGTCGCACAATTTGGAGAAGAGCTATGGAAATCCGATGCAAACGCATGCTGCAACATTCGTAAGGTTAAACCGTTGACTAACATTTTGTCGAAGTACGATGCTTGGATTACGGGTATTCGCCGCGATCAAGCGCCTACTCGCGCAAACTCCAAAAAAATTGAGTACGATACAAAATTCGGACTTGTTAAATTTAATCCAATCGCTCACTGGACAAATGAAGACGTATGGAACTACATCCGTGAGAATGATGTTATTTATAACCCGCTGCATGATCAAAACTACCCGAGCATCGGCTGTGAGCAATGCACGCGCAAAGTTATGCCGGGCGAAGATCCTCGCGCTGGACGTTGGGCCGGTCAAGAGAAAACAGAATGCGGATTGCATAAATAAGCAACTTTAGGAGGATACATCGCAAATGAGTCAAATTCTACCGCACGGCGGCGTATTGGTTAACCGTATCGCTTCCGGCGAACAACGTGAAGCATTACTCGCAGAAGCAAAAAGCTTAAAGACGATTACGATCAACACATGGGCAATATCAGATCTTGATCTGATCGGCGTAGGCGCGTTTTCACCATTGACAGGATTTATGAATGAAGCGGACTATCAATCGGTTGTACAAACCATGCGCCTTGCGAATGGCACGGTGTGGAGCATTCCGATTACACTTGCTGTAGAAGAAACGAAGGCTGCTGAGTTTTCGATTGGCGAGCGCGCGGCGCTTGTTGGCGAAGACGGCATCATTTATGCGACTATTGATATCAACAGCATCTACACCGTAGATCACAAAGTTGAAGCGATCAACGTATTCAAAACAGATGACCTTGAGCATCCAGGCGTTCAAAAATTGTTCGAGCGTTCATCCACAAATGTAGGCGGCGAAATTACCGTATTGAACCGTCCACAGCCGGAGAAGTTCGATGAGTTTTATTTTGATCCATCAGAAACTCGTCGTATTTTTGCAGAAAAGGGCTGGAAAACAGTCGTTGGATTCCAAACGCGTAATCCGGTTCACCGTGCACATGAATACATCCAGAAAACCGCAATGGAAATCGTAGATGCATTGTTCCTTAACCCGCTTGTCGGCGAAACGAAATCAGACGATGTTCCTGCGAACGTACGAATGAAGAGTTATCTTGCTTTGCTTGAGAACTATTACCCGCAGGATCGTGTTTTCCTTGGCGTATTCCCGGCAGCTATGCGTTATGCTGGTCCTCGTGAAGCGATCTTCCATGCACTTGTTCGTAAAAACTACGGCTGCTCGCATTTTATCGTTGGGCGCGACCACGCTGGTGTAGGCGATTATTACGGAACATACGAAGCACAGGATCTGCTCAAAACGATCCCAACCGAAGATCTTGGCATAACGCCGCTTTACTTCGAGCATAGCTTCTTCTGTAAGAAATGCGGAAACATGGCCACTTCGAAAACTTGTCCGCATGACAAAGAGCATCATTTGACGCTTTCTGGTACGAAAGTCCGCGCATTGCTGCGTGACGGCGTTTGCCCGCCGCCTGAGTTCTCCCGTCCAGAAGTAGCAAAGATTCTTATCGAAGGTATGTCGGAGCAACCGGTAGGCTAATTCGGATTAATCAAAAAAGGTTTGTCTCATAAACAACCATCTCGTCCCATATAAATGAAAGTGTGCATTCGGCTGCTTATGAGCCGATGGATGCCGCGTATTTTCATTTGATGGAGAACGGGGTGGTTTTTTTATGCGCCGAATAGGTCGGCATGTTGTCATTTGGATGACGTATAAAGGAGCAATACGCATTGGAATTGGGCTGCTTGTCATCGTATTAACGGGCATATTGCTAACACAATCCATGCCCGTAGCTAAAACTTGGTCTTATTGGACGCTGCCGTTATCCGGGAAAACAATCGCGATTGATGCTGGACATGGCGGAGTGGATGGAGGTGCAGTAAGTAAGCAAGGGGTAATCGAGAAGGATTTGAATCTTGCGATCGCGCTTTATTTGCGTGATTATTTGCAGCAGGCTGGAGCAATAGTCGTGATGACGAGGGAAGGCGATTATGACCTGGCTACCGGGGATGCTAGGGCGTACAGCAAACGCAAGACGGAGGATTTAAAGAAACGGGTGTCAGTTATTAAGGCAAGCCAGCCTGCAGCAGTCATCAGCATACATATGAACAGTATCCCGTCGACCAAGTGGTCAGGGGCTCAAACTTTCTTCCACCCTGCGAATCATCCGGACAATCGTATTCTAGCCACCTTCATTCAGGATGAGATTAAACGCAATTTAGAAAATACGACGAGAGTCGCTGCTACAGTGAAGGATGTTTATGTATTAAAGGCGATTGAAAATATACCAACGGCTTTGGTCGAAGTCGGGTTTTTATCCAATCCAGGCGAATCACAGCGGCTTGCCGATACGGATTATCAAAGACAGGTGGCTGCCTCCATATATGAGGGTGTCCTTCGCTACGTCTCCGGTGAGAAGCTCAGCGGCGTTGTACCGCAGAACGATGTGGCTCCCAAATAAGTAATGATTATTGTTCGGGGATAGGTGCTGCGCGCCAGCAGAGGGCTTTGTTGCTGGGCTTACTGTGCTATAATGATTATTATATAGTTTTGATTACATAAAGGTGGGACATATATGACATTGACACGCGAGCAAGTCATTGATGCCGTCGAAACCGTGACGGCACAGTATAAGGCGGATGAGATCATCATCCGCGACGTAATGGTTCGGGACCGTCAGGTTTCCATGACGGTCCTCGGGGCCGGCGCGGCTTCGCAGCCCGCGCTTGAAGCCTCGCTCCGCGAGGCGCTGGCGCGCCTAGGCGCCGAAACCGTGCACTGCCGGTTTCGGGCAGAGGCAGCGCCTGCCGCGGGCGCAGGCGCGTCTACGCCGCCGCCTGCGGCTGCTAAAGCACCGGCCGCGGCTAGCGCCGGCGGTGCCGGCAAAGCTGGCGGCCCCGCGCCCGTCCAGGGCCACGGGGCCGGTCTCGCTAATGCGCTGCTGGATCCTAGCAGCGGCGTGCAGTTCATCGCCGTCGCCAGCGGCAAGGGCGGCGTCGGCAAATCTACGGTGACCGTAAACTTGGCGGTAGCCTTGGCCCGCAGGGGCAAACGCGTCGGCATAATCGATGCCGACATCTATGGCTTTAGCGTGCCTGATATGATGGGCATCGAGGAGCGTCCGGAAGTCGTGAACGAACGAGTAATCCCAATCGAGAAATTTGGCGTAAAGGTCATGTCCATGGGCTTCTTTGTAGAAGATAACAGCCCCATTGTATGGCGTGGGCCTATGCTCGGCAAAATGCTGCGCAACTTCTTTCAAGAAATCGAGTGGGGCGAGTTGGACTACTTACTGCTTGATTTGCCGCCAGGCACAGGGGACATAGCGCTGGATGTTCATCAGATTATTCCGCAAAGCAAAGAAATTATCGTCACAACGCCTCATGCAACCGCAGCGTTTGTAGCAGCAAGAGCCGGTGCCATGGCTATTAAGACGGAGCATGAGATAATTGGAATCGTTGAGAATATGTCGTATTACGTTTCCAAAAGCTCCGGTGAGAAGGAATACGTCTTTGGACGAGGCGGCGGTGCAAGGCTTGCAGAGACGCTGCATGCCGACTTACTCGCTCAAATCCCGTTAGGTGCGCCGGACAACCATGTGTCGGAACCGGATTTTGCGCCATCCGTTTACAAAGCGGATACGGAGACAGGCCAGCTGTACTTAGAATTGGCTGACAGCGTATTATCCAAGTGCGAAGGCTAACCTTATGACAAAAGCCCGAACAAATGTCCTGAAGCAAGCTTACGCTTCGATACAGGACAATCTGTTCGGGCTCTTTTATTGGTTAAAGTGTTGTAATCGTTACTCCTCCGTATGAGTTACATGCCGGAGTCACTTTGTTCTTCTTCAGAGGAGCCAGAATCTTCACTCTGTTGATCTTCCTCTGATTTTTGTTCCTCTTCCCCAGAACCTTCATCCTTTTTCTTATCGACCTTCTCGTCAGGGTTAGGTTTAAGCTCCTCTTGAACCGCTTTTTTCATCAAATCAAGCACTTCAAGTCGGAATAAAGGATTTTGCATCGCGTCTTGCATGAGCGACATGACTTCTTTACGGTACTGCGTGCTCTGCAGCACCTCCAGGATCATCTTATCCATCTCCGGATTTTTCAGCACTTTAATCAAATCGGCTTGGTAGGAAGGGTCCTTGATCAGCTCTTTGTGAATTTCTTTGTTTTGCTTATTGACGGATTTTGCGAATTCCCCGGCGAAACGCGGATCGACCATCAATTTTTTGATGACCTTATCGTATTGTGGAGAGATCAGCACATCCTTAACGGCCAAACGAACTTCTTCTTGGTCTTGTACCGAAAGCAGCTTAGACGTCTGGCCCGAATAACCAGACATTTGCTGGGATGATTCCTGTAGAGCTTTTTGCGCATCCTCCGTTTTGAGGATATCAATAACCATGGACTTCAAATCCTTATAGCTGACCTGCTCATTTCCTCCTGACGGCTCAGCACCACAGCCTGTAAGCAAAAACATCATTGCTGAGATAACCGACAATAAAACCCACCGCTTACGCATTCTTCGCATGCTCCTTCCTATGTCAGTACTGCTGTATTCCATAAGGATAAACAAATCGTTCTAAAAGTGATGGATCGTGGTCTTATTATGCGCATTGTTCACCGTATTATCATGGACAATCGTTAGCTTTTTGTTGTGAACGTGGTAAAATAAAGGGTAATACGGAAGCATTTAATCACAACTGGCGGAAACCCAATCCAATCGAGCATTATCGGACTATAGGAAGCATCTGTTTTGGGTTGAACAGTCAACCGTCATAAACATTCAGGAGGATAAGGAACGTGAATTTAAAAAAGTGGTTCTTTTTGTTTTGGAGCGGCATGGTAGTCGGGGGGCTGGCTTGCGTGGTTACCGGAGCAATCATGGCGTGGGTTGACCCGGAGTTTGGCTTTTTGGGTTTTAAGGCGGTCGGATTTAACGCATTGATGATGGCTTTGGTTGGTTTAATGATCGGAGCCTTTAGCCAAATGGGCTTTTTCGCTTATTTAACCTTAAACTATATTGCCCTCAGTGTATTTGGCAAAAAATATCTATGGAATGCACTGCAAGGCTACACCACAGTATTTGCGGCGGCAGGACTTGGTTATCTCCTTTACGAGCAGCGTATGAATAACTGGTTCTTCTGGACGCTGCCGCTTATCCTGCTTGTCCTTTCCGGAATCGTATCATGGTTTAAAGTTAAACAAACGAATAAAACAGCTTTTGTACCAACCATGTTTCTTATGTTTGTTGTTACCTTTATTGAAGCATGGCCTGCGCTGCAGGGGGAAACGAACGTATCCGCCATTATATTTATGATGGTTCCTTTATTCGTTTGCAATGCATACCAGATTATGATGATGCATCGCTTGGTCAGAAAAGAAACAACCGACTCCGCAGCGATTACTGCAAAGCCGGTCGTATAGCTTAGTATTCTAATTCGGCGGCATCGAGCTGCGGGAATGTAGACGTTGTCTTATCCTGCACAGCTTTGCCGTCGATTTCTGTTTGTGTGATGAGATCGGTTACGGTGACAAAATCGTAACCTTTTTCACGGAGCTGATCAATAACTGCTGGCAAAGCTTCATGTGTTTGTTTTACGGAATCGCTTGCGTGGAACAATATGATATCGCCTGGGTGGGCACGCGTAACGACCCGATTAATGATTTTGTCTGTCCCGATATTCATCCAATCAAGTGAATCCGTATCCCATTGAATAACCTTGTATTGCAGTTCTTCTGCGATACGAAGTACACGTTTGTCAAAATCGCCGTTAGGAAGTCGGATTAATTTGGGCTGTTTTCCTGTTACGTCGGATAAAATGGTATGCGCAGTCGTAATTTGCTTGCGGATTTCTTCATCGCTTAGTTTGCTGTAATTATCATGCTTGTGGCCATGGCTGCCAATTTCATAACCGGCGTCTTGTATCTTTTTGACGATTTCCGGATGGGATTGACTCCAAGGCGAGGATAAGAAGAATGTGGCCTGTTTAATGTTTTTCTCTTTCAGCACATTAAGAATGGGCTCCGTGCGTTTGTCTCCCCAGCTAATATCGAAGGTAAGGGCGACTACCTTTTTATCAGTGGGAACGCTGTAGATTGCCGCTGGCTGCTGCGGGGCAAACACAGTGATGTTGTCGCGTTCAGCATAAATGATGCCGACAGAGAAGACAACGGCGATGGCGATTAAGAAATACCTTTTCAACTTACGGCCGTTCAGAACATAAAAAACGTTCATGGGGAAGGGCACTCCTCTCTAATGGAAGCTTGTACAAAGATAAGAAAGTATAAATCCGACCTTTATACTTCGCTTATCTTTTATCGCGGAACGAGTATTTGCCTCCATGGAAGGCGGTTGTCGTTTACGCTTGTAGTACAATCTATGCTCGTACAACTGAGATATTCATCTATATTGCGAAGTTACATGCTGCGGAGGGGAATAAATTGTTTAATTGGCGTTTGAACTGGGAGCATTTTAAGCGGATGAATCCTTATATAGCGTTTGGAACGATATTGTTTTTGGCAGGCATGGTTATCGGAGGAACAAATCCGGCCTTTAAAGCCTTTCTTGACGGTCAGCTCGAAGGACTTGGAAAACTTGCCGACATGATCGACAATTCAAGTAATCCGACATTGACGATGATTATTTTCATTTTCTTTAATAATGCGATCAAATCGATCTTAGTCATGTATTTAGGAGCGATGCTTGGGATCCTACCGTTCTTCTTCTTGGTCGTGAACGGTATGATGATTGGTTATTTACTCAAAACAACAGCCGAGCTGCATGGCGGCGGGTACGTTATGGAGATCATTGTTAAAGGATTATTGCCTCACGGCATATTGGAAATTCCGGCAATCATCATAGCATGCGCTTATGGCATGCGTTTTGGAGTACTCGTTTTAAAAGCGGGAGGTTCACTGGTTTTCGCAAGATCTAAATCAAGCAGCCTGGGACGCGAGCTTGAGTCCTTCATTGCAAGGACAGTCCCCATGATGGTTTATCTGACGATAACGCTGCTTATTGCAGCGATTATTGAAAGCACAATTACAACATGGTTGTTAACCATGTAATAATTTTTCCAATATTTGAGCATAACAGTAAAGCAGTGTCGAAACGCATTTGCGTAAGACGTTGCTTTTTTGTTCGTTAACGGACGGTCTAGTTGCGCTTTACAACTAAAGGGGGTCACTCACGGCTATGCTCGGAATACTATTCAACGATAAAGAATGCAAAGAACTCGACTATGTCCTTCGCAAAGAACTGGATGAAATGCTGCTTGACCTGAACGATTCAAGGTTAGACGGCGATATTAAGCAAGCCATTACAAGAAGATATAAAATCATCTTCCGTATGTATGCACGAATTGCCTCCCCGAAAGAACTGTCGCGTTATGCATTAAATGCGCGATCTTACCGATAAAATCAGGTTTTGAAAAAAACTTTAAAAAAGGGGTTGCATTTAATTGGGCCCCTGTGATATATTATTTCTTGTCGCCGCTGAGACACACGCGGTTGAAACGAAAGAACAAATTGTTCTTTGAAAACTGAACAACGAGTAATAACTGCCTCGCAAGTCCTTCGGGATAAGCGAAAAAGCGATAAAAAGTAATGAGCATTTCAAACACCAATTTGGAGAGTTTGATCCTGGCTCAGGACGAACGCTGGCGGCGTGCCGAATACATGCAAGTCGAGCGGATCTCGCGTTTTCTTCGGAAAACGCTTGGTTAGCGGCGGACGGGTGGT
>NZ_JBFTPE010000025.1:0-68598 GCF_056398325.1 Paenibacillus sp. 01T443 | reverse complement strand
CGCCGTGCAGAACATGAAGAAGATCGCCCTCCACTTGGAACGGAGGGCGTAAGAGGTTTAAACCCTCTGTTTCTCACGAAAAGAGAGGATAAAAAAACAAAAGAGAAACCTGTCGTTTTGAAAAAACGTGGGTTTCTCTACAAGCTGAGACAAAGAATATAATTCTTTGTCTTTTTTTCTGTTCCTTTTTCAACTTGTATTCGTCTACTCAATCAAAGCAGCTATGTGTTAAAATATTTCCAAGAAGAAATAAACAGACGGAGGCGCTGGTGTTTGGACATCATAGCGATGGCAGGATCGCTTTATGGTGCGCTGCTCCTCCAGGCATGCAGTCCAATCTGGTGGAATCGGATTCGAATATTTATTTTCAGCCGGCTTATGTCGGGCATCTCGGTTGGATCGGGGTTAGACTTGATCGTAATGCGGAGTGGCATGACTTGGTGGGCGTCATTCAGGAGGCTTACTTGACACGGGCGCCAAAGAAATGGATTGCGTTATTGAAAAATAATAATAAAGAAATCTGACTAATTTCATTTAAGAACGCTACGCTACGGCTACGGCTACGGGGAGATTTATTGAGATGCTGAAATACAATATTTGTTTTATTAAGCGCGGTGAAGAAATATTGCTTCTCAACCGGGAGAAAGCAAGCTGGATGGGCTGCTGGAACGGAATAGGCGGCAAGCTTGATCCACTAGAGACACCGCGTGCGGCCATGATCCGTGAACTGGAAGAAGAAACAGGGATACAAGCGTATTCGCTGCACTTTAAAGGGTTGGTTACATGGAAAGGCGATGATTTTGATTATGGCGGGATGTATGCCTATATCGCCGAGGTGCCGCATGAAATAGAGCGATCTACTTAGAAAAGCATGCCTCCAAAATAGAAGCTTGAATTTTGACGAATCAAAAGTCGTTGATTCAAAGGGTTGATTTACATARACCTATAGGTTATTTTTCTAAAGAGGATATACAAGCATGTACACAAATAGAAATTATAGAATAGAGGAATGACGTTGAAGTTTAGACCTTGTATCGATTTGCATGATGGGAAAGTGAAACAAATTGTCGGTGAGACGCTCAATACTGAAATCATAGAAAATTTTGTATCGAAGCAGGATTCTGCTTACTATGCAGAGCTCTTTAAAAAGGATGCATTAACAGGCGGACATGTTATTATGCTAGGCGGCGGAAATGAAGCAGCGGCAGCTTCAGCACTTTCGCATTATCCAGGCGGCTTGCAAATTGGCGGGGGCATAACGGCGGACAATGCTGCCTTTTATTTGGAGAAAGGCGCATCGCATATCATCGTGACTTCATATATTTTCAAGGATGGCCTATTAAATGAAGACCATCTTGCCAAAATCGTTGCAGAAGTTGGTAAGGATCGATTAGTTATCGATCTTAGCTGCAAGGAGAAAGACGGCAAATGGTTTGTTGTCACGAATCAATGGAAGCAATTCAGCGACTTTGAAGTAAATAAAGAAAACATTGAATTTCTCGAACAATATTGCAGCGAATTTCTTGTTCATGCTGTAGATGTAGAGGGCAAGCAGCGCGGTATTCAGCAAAGTCTAGTAAGCGCGCTCGCGGATTGGGTGAAAATACCGACTACTTATGCCGGCGGAGCCAGGTCGATTGCGGATATGGATCAATTTGATGAGCTGTCGAACGGTAAGCTGGATATTACGATTGGCAGCGCGCTCGATATTTTTGGCGGTCATTTATCGTATGAAGAAGTGGTTGCTTACAGCAAGCAGAAACAGATGTAACGGGAATATTTCTTGTAACTTCCACCAAGTCTCTCAGCTCAGCTAGCTAACATTTCGTTGGCTAGTTTTTTTATGACCGAGGATGCTGCGAAAGAGCTTACCTCCTCTTGACCGTGCTGACGCTGCTTATTATACTTTGGGAAAAGAAGTAAACGGATAAAGACGCAGTGAGACCAAGGGAACTCGCGATTATGCAGCAAAAGCTGTACAGAGTGCTCGAGGATCATGATAGTTTTAATAATGTAATACCAAGCTGGTATTTGGAGGGACGAACGCAATGAGACCGGATCATTACAAGCTCATGTTCGAATTTGTAAAATGGGCAGGGGAGCAATCGCATATTGAAGGTATTGCGTTGGTAGGCCCTTGCGCAGACGATGAAAACGAGGAAGACTCGAATTTGAGCTTTCTTATTATTACTCATAAAAAGAAGAAAACGTTGGAGGCGATTCTCCAGCTTCCTCTGGAACCGATTGAACAAGCCTCGCAGGAGGAATACGGATTACTCACATCCATTAAAATTGTCTATGCAAGCGGTATTGAAGCCGATTTCGGCGTTGCAGGAGAAGAATGGCTTCACCTCCCATTGGAAGATGAGCTAGGAGCGGCATTAATGAGCGGGTTTAAGGTCATTTGGGAGGGCGAGGAGCTTTTTGCAGGGCTTCAAAGAGCGATTGCTGATTATGCAATGAATAAGGAAATGACGTAAACAGGGATACCGTTACAAATAAACAAGCTTTCTTCGGAAGATGGCTTGTTTTTTTGCGTGTTACTCTGTTGACATAAGGAGAGTTGATCATGATTCACGTTCGACCCTATCAACCTGAGGATTTAATAGTCATGACAGAGCTTATGAAGGATCTCGGTTATCCAACCACGGAATTGCAAATGAGAAACCGGATGAAGGTCATTGAAACTATATCCGGGACCTTTACATTCCTTGCAGATCTTAACGGAAAAGCGGTAGGGATGATGGGGATTCGTCATGTTTATTCCTATGAGGAGGACGGATTCGTAATTCAGATCTCTTTGCTAGTCACAAAGAAGGAATATGAAGGCCAAGGAATCGGGAAGGCTCTGGTAAGTTTCGCGGAGTCGTGGGCAGTTGCCCAGGATGCGAAAATCCTTTATCTAACGAGTGGAATTAAGCCTGAGAGAGAACGTGCGCACGCGTTTTATAAAGCGATCGGTTTCGAAGCGACCGGCTATCGTTTTGTTAAAAGATTGACTATCCAGTAAACTATTTAAGTTGTATAATCATGGAAATGATTGGAGTGATTCGGCAATGACGGAGATCAGAGCTGTTATTTTTGATTTGGATAATACCCTTTTAGATCGTTCAAGCACGTTTAAAGCATTCACTATTTCCTTTCTTAATCATTATTTTTATCAGTTGGAGTCCCGTCAGCATCTGCTTGAGCGGATCATTGCATTAGATCAAGACGGTTACAAGGACAAGCGTGTGCTGTTCCAAGAGCTGATTGAGGAGCTGCCATGGGCAAGCAAGCCAGATCATACAGAACTTATCCGTTATTACAACGACCATTATGTGAAAAATGCCATACTCATGGAACATGCACTTGATGTCATACGCCATATTAAAAGCAAATACCAGACCGCGCTTATTACGAACGGAAGAAATGAGATTCAATACGGGAAAATCGATCATTTAGGAATAAGAGATGCCTTTGATTTCATTATTGTTTCAGAGGAAGCGGGATGTAAAAAACCGGATAGGCGAATTTTTGAAGCTGCGTTGAATGCTCTAGCGCTGCAGCCCGCTCAATGTATTTACGTAGGCGACCATCCTGTCAATGATATCGAGGGTGCTTGTCAGGCAGGTCTGTCTGCAATATGGATACAGGTAAACCAGCCATGGCGCGAAGAACTGAAGGCAAAGCCGCTGCACACGATTAAGAGTTTAAATGAGCTGTTAATCTTACTATGAGAGGTTAGCCGAGCAAAGTATTTTGCAAATGAACCAGTAAGTTCAAAACAACCATGAGCAATTTTGTAAAATTTTAATTGAAGAAAGAAGGATTAAAATGGATGAAAAATATCCGATAGGCAAATTTGATTGGACCAGCAAAGTTTCAGCGCTTCAGCGGGAGACTTGGATCGAAGAGATTGAACGGCTGCCGCAGCGATTGCGGGCAAGCATTGAGGGTTTGAATGAGTTAGAGCTGGAAACACCTTATCGGGACGGCGGCTGGAAAATAAGACAGGTTGTCCATCATATAGCGGATAGCCATATGAACAGCTACATCCGTTTTAAGCTCGCCTTAACGGAGGAAACGCCTACGATTAGACCTTACTATGAGGATCGGTGGGCAGAACTGCATGACTCCGTTCAAGCGGATATTGAGCTTTCCCTAACGCTTATCGAGCAATTGCACAAAAGATGGGTTATTTTGCTGAAATCATTGTCTGAATCCGATTATAAAAAATCCTTCTATCACCCGGAGTCCAAAGAAACCTATCGCTTAGATTATAATTTAGGCAATTACGCATGGCATGGCAATCACCATATTGCCCATATTATGGCGGGTAGAAGCCGCATCGGGAAAGGATGAGCATATCAAAATGATAAACTATCATACGGATAAAAAGATTGCCGCAGCGGATCTCTCACAGCTTTTTGCCAGTTCGGGCATCAAGAGACCGTATCAAGATTTGGAACGCTTGCAAAAGATGATAGATAACGCAGATATGACCATCAGCGCATGGGACGGTGAGCGGCTGATAGGGATAGCGCGTGCCATTACGGATTTTGTATATTGCTGTTATCTCTCTGACCTTGCCGTTAACCACGACTATCAAAGGCTTGGCATAGGGAAGAAGCTTGTAGAGCTGCTGAGGGAGACGCTCGGACCCGAGGTTTCACTCGTCCTGCTTTCTGCTCCATCGGCTGTCGATTATTATCCGCGCATTGGGTTTACGAACACAGATAAGTGTTATCTGATTCCCAGAGAGCGGTAAGCTCCCGGTTAATAATTAGGAAAAGGTGATCATATTGATTAAATCAGTCATGGTAAATAATCAAGATGTTCAAATTCATTATCTGGATTCCAGTCCGGAAGCTGATCTGCAGCTAACGCCTATGGTTATTTGCCCCGGGCTGTCGGAAACGGCGGAAGAGTACGAGGATCTGTTAACGTTTCTTCTGCCGCGAAGAGCTGTTGTCCTTTCCTTTCGAGGAAGAGGTAGAAGCGATACGCCTCAAATGCATTATGATTTAGAAGATCATCTTTCGGATCTAGCTGCGGTAATTCAAGATGCATCGATGGATTGCTTCCACTTGATGGGTTACTCTCGCGGCGTATCCTATGCTTTAGGCTATGCCCAGCTGCATGTGAATCGGTTGATGTCACTCATTGTAGAGGATTATCCTCCGGAGCATAAGCAGATGTCTCCTGAATGGGCTGAGGATTATATTTCAAATTATCTTGTACCCACCGGACGTGTACATTACATAACACCAGAAGCAGTACGCGGCATTCAACGAGAATCTACGCAGCTAGAACTGGAGGCAAAGCTTAGCTTGCCTACTTTGGTCTTACACGGCTTGCAAGAGGGATCACTTCTTAAGGAAACGGATTTGTCGAAATATTTGCAGCTGTTCAGCGATATTACGGTTCGACCTTTTGTGCAGTCAGGACATAATATTCGCGGCACCGAGAAATCCAGGCTGTATGAATCCATTCATCATTTTTTGAATGAGGCGGATAGCAAAAGGAAGAAATAGGAACCCGCGCTTCTTGCGAGTCGAAGCGCAGGTTCCTTTTTTTAATATATAAGAATTTATAAGTTTACACTTATAAATGTGCTTATATATCTCCGCGAAACGATAGCTTTTGCCACTGAGGACGGCGACAGCCGTTTACGCTTGTAGTAAGAGCATTTAACCTAGTTGACAATGAAAATGATAATTGTTATCATTAGATGACTTTTGAGGTGGTCGATTCACTTCAAGCCAATATAATTGTCCTACAGGGGGAAGCACAGTGATTAAACGCAACAAGAAGTTTGTACTGGTATTAGTGAGTTTGATGGTCATGTCGCTTTGGCTAGCGGCTTGCGGAAGCAATAAAACAAATGAAGCTGGAAACAATGCGGCAACCGATGCGCCGGCAGCTACGGAAGCACCAACAGAAAGAACGCTTACGGATTCGCTTGGCAACGAAGTAACGGTTCCGGCTAACCCTCAGCGTATCATTGCCTCATACTTAGAAGATCATTTAGTAGCTTTGGGTATTAAACCTGTTGCGCAATGGTCCGTTCCGAACGGTACTCAAGATTACTTAAAAGATTCACTTGCCGATGTGCCTACTATCGCTTATGACCTTCCTTTTGAAGCAGTAACAAGCTTTGAACCGGATCTTATCCTTATGGCTTATGACAGCAATGTAGAAGGCGACAAGTTTGCACAATATTCTAAAATCGCACCAACATTTACAGTTGGCGATAAATTAACGGCTGACTGGCGCGCTGCTTTGCTGAAAATCGGCGAGGTTGTCGGCAAGAGCGAAGAAGCACAAAAAGTATTGGATGCTTACGACGTGAAAGCGAAGGACGCGAAAGAAAAAATCCAAGGCGCAGCAGCAGGAGAGTCAGCAGCAGCACTTTGGTTCGTGCAAGGAAGCTTTTATATCGTAAGTGACAAACTTTCGAGCGGCGACTTGCTTTATAACCAACTTGGATTGGCTGTTCCTGAAGTCGTAAAAGAAATCTCTGCTGCAGGAACTGGTAACTGGAATGCGATTCCTCTTGAAAAGCTTGCGGAGCTGGATGCTGACCATTTGTTCCTGATCAACAGCGGAACAGAAGCTGATTCAAAAGCATTAAGTGATCCAATTTGGCAGAACATTCCTGCCGTTAAAAACGGCAAGCTTTACGAATACCCTAGCACATCCAGCTGGCTGTACGCAGGTACGATTGCTTACTCACAAGTTATTGATGATGTACTGGAAAGCATCGTAAAATAATAGATACGGCTTGGATAAAAGGACTGTACCTACTAGCGATTTTCGCTGTAGGCTGCAGTCCTTTTTCCTGTTTTCAGCCTTCTCTATGGCGAGAAACCAATGTATAATCATGGAAGATCAACTACAGGCAAAGGATGTGTTACTCGATGATAACCGCAATGAAGCGTACCGTTCCGATCCTACGTATCTTTGACGAAGCGAAGGCACGTGAATTTTATTTGGATTTTTTGGAGTTTACATGCGACTGGGAGCACCGATTCGAACCAGATATGCCTCTCTATATGCAAATCTCGAATGGAGACTGCATCATTCATTTATCTGAGCATTATGGAGATTGCACGCCAGGCTCTGCCGTTCGGATTGAGGTTGAAGACGCTAAGGCGCTCCAGCAGCAATTGCTAAGCAAGAACTTCAAATTTGCTAGACCTGGTTTTGATGATGAATGGAATCAAGTTAAGCTGACCGATCCGTTCGGAAATCGTCTGCATTTTTACACAGGCAATTAAAGACTTTTATTTATACATGCGTACATCCCGAGTGAAAAATAAATGAAGGAGGCCATTACATTGAACCAAACGATAATAAATACGGCGAGAGAGATTGCCATTGCAGCAGCCTATGAAGCGGGGAGGCTTGCCAGGGAACGGTTCGGAACGCTTGATAGCTATGAGGAAAAGGATGAGCACGGAGATATTGTTACCGAGGTTGATCATTTGGYTGAACGTATTATTTTGAATAAAATTCGAGGAGTATTTCCGGATCACAAGATACGTTCAGAGGAGTGCGGGGAAAATGATCTTTTGAGCGACTGGATGTGGCTAGTGGATCCCCTTGACGGAACGAATAATTTTGCGGTGGGCATGCCGCTATTCGGCATTTCGATCACGCTTGCTTATAATCGAAACCCTGTCTTGGCCGTTATTTATGAGCCGATGACCGATCGGTTATATGTTTCAAGCATAGGGGAAGGCACACTTTGCAATACGCTTCCAGTACTTATGAATCGGGCAAAGGCGTTCAATAAAGCGAGAGTCGGCTGGATCCAAGGCCATGATGTTCAGAATGAGCAACGGGCGGTTAAGCTTAGACATTACATAGACGTAAATACGAAACGAATGATGCGGCTTTGGGCGCCGACTCTGCAATGGACGATGCTCGCTAGAGGTGATTTGGATGCCATCATTGTGTATAACTCGGAAGGCGAGGACCTTTACTCCGGTATTCTTATGGTAAAGGAAGCTGGCGGGGTTATCATTGATTATAACGGCCAGGCATTTACCGGGATAAACGAACAGCCTTATTTGATTGCATGCCTGCCGGAGCATCAAGCCTATTTTATGAACCTTGTAAAAGAAGGCTTGGCATAGTAATGACAGAAAAGAGCGGTGAACGTAATGGTTGAAGTTAGGACGGAAATATTTATTAAGGCTCCAATTGAGGTTTGTTTCGATTTGGCCCGCGATATCGATATACATACAAGAACGGTTTGGAAGCATACCCGTGAGCAAGCGGTAGCCGGCGTGACGTCCGGCCGAATTAATGGAGGGGAACTTGTCACGTTTGAAGCGACGCATTTTGGGATTAGGCAAAGGCTGACCTCGAAAATAACGGAGTTTAACGCCCCGTACTTATTTGTAGACGAAACGCAAAAAGGAGCCTTTAAAAACTTAAGGCATGTTCATCTATTTGAGAAACAAGGTGCAGGTACGCTTATGACGGATACGCTGCGCTTTGAGGCGCCGCTTGGTTATTTGGGCAGGTTGGCAGAACGTCTTGTTTTGAAACAATACATGAGGAGGTTTCTGGAGCATCGCAATGAGCAATTAAAGCAATTAGCCGAGCAGGAACCATTGACTGTATAATGGATGGTTTGAATTGGAATCGCATAATATAAGGAAGAAGCTTAGGGGTAGTGCTCTGCCCGGTTAGGAGAGACATCATGGTAGAAGCACTCATAGGAAGCTTTATCTCGGCAATGGCAACCGTATTTGGAGCGGTACCGCTGCTATTTGTAAAAAGCCTTTCCGAGAAATGGAAGGATGTACTTATCGCCTTTACCGCTGGAATTATGGTATCGGCTTCCACGTTTGGGCTATTGCCGCAAGCATTGAAGGAATCAGGAATCATTCCGTTGACTTTAGGGCTGCTAATCGGCGTCATCGCGCTTGACCTGTTGGAGAAAAACATACCTCATATCGATATCGAGCAGAAAAGGGGGATCTCATCCTTTGACAGCAAGTCGCTGCTCGTTATTTTTGCATTGTTCATACACAATATTCCGGAAGGACTGAGTACAGGTTTTAGCTACGCTAGCGCGAATGGCGGACTTGGTCCCATGGTAGCCATTGCTATCGGTGCGCAAAATATGCCGGAAGGACTGGTATTGGCCATTTTTCTCATTCATTCAAAGGTAAGCAAGCTGAAGCTGATGCTTATCGTTACCTTGACTGGACTAATGGAAGTAGTGTCTGCGATCGTGGGTTATTTTGCCGCAAGCTATATATCGGGGCTGATTGGTTATGGGTTAGCTTTCGCATCAGGAGCCATGCTGTTCATCGTATATAAAGAGCTTATTCCTGAAACCCACGGACACGGCTACGAACGGTCGGCGACGTATTCTTTTATCATCGGATTGCTTATTATGATTTATATTAGCTTTTATTTTGGTTAATGGTTACAAAATAAGGTTTCATTATCGTAAAGAAACACAATCTTTTTTGCTGCTTCTTGGTTTTTCTCCCTTTGTTCGTTTACAATATACGATAGTAGAGGGAGGTATCATGACATGTCAAAGAGAAACAGGATGCTGCTGGACGTAGATACTGGCATTGATGATGCTTTAGCGATTTTATATGCATTGCTCTCGCCACAGATAAAAGTAGAAGGCATTACGACCGGATTCGGTAATACGGATGTTGTACAAGCTACGGAGAATACGCTGCGTGTCATTCAAGTTGCGGATTGCGGCTATGAGGTGCCTGTAGCAATAGGGGCTTCAGGACCTCTAAACCGGGTATTTCCAGGGGCTGTTCCACATATCCATGGCCATAACGGGATTGGCGATGCGGTCTTGCCGGCTTCACCTCATCAACCTGTGAAGGAATCCGCCGCGGAGTTCATCGTGCAGAAGGTAAACGAGGCACCGGGTGAGCTTATTTTGGTAACGGTGGGGAGATTAACGAATCTGGCATTAGCTTTGCAGCTTGATCCATCCATTGCATCGAAATTTAAAAAAGTTGTTATTATGGGCGGTACGGTATTTGCCCCTGGTAATATTACGCCTGTGAGCGAAGCTAATTTGTATGGAGATCCGGAGGCGGCAGCTCTCGTCTTTGAATCGGATCTACCTATAACGATAGTGGGACTTGACGTTACGCAGCAAACTCGTTTAACGAAGGACCATATGCAGTATTTATCTCGTGAGGTCGCTGCGGACAAGCGCGAAATATTTAACTTCCTGGACGCTGCATTAGAGTGTTATTTTGATTTTTACGCCTTCTCTAATCATTTTGAAGGGGAGTGCCCCATGCATGATCCGTTGGCGGTAATCGTAGCGGTTAACCCGTCGCTTGTGCAGGTGGAAACGATGAACGCGGTCGTGGATTGCGGAAACGGCTTCACCGCGGGTATGATCATCACGGATCGCAGGGTTCGATCTGTCGTTGGCCGGCCCGTAGATTTCTGCTTAGAGGTTGATAAAGAAAAAGCGATTGCAGAGCTGCTATCTGTATTTACAAGAGGGGAAAGATAATCGATGGAAAAAAGATTCTCACGCGAATCAAAATGCTATAAAACAGCAAGGGTATTTCCGCCGGACGTCAATAATCACAATACTTTATTTGGCGGCAAATTAATGGCTTATATCGATGATATAGCGTCGATTGCGGCGACAAAGCATTGCCGGCGTTCCGTTGTAACGGCATCAACGGACTCCGTAGATTTCTTGCATCCTATTCGTCCTTCGGATTCAGTATGCTTAGAATCCTTCGTTACATGGACGGGACGCACCTCCGTAGAGGTGTTTGTAAAGGTGATCAAAGAAGATTTGCTCAGCGGAGAACGCAAGGTAGCAGCCACATCCTTTTTAACCTTTGTTGCGCTTGACGAGAATCGCAAGCCTGTACCCGTACCGCTTGTCGTACCGGAGACGGAAGAAGAGCTTAAGTTGTTCGAAACAGCTCCGCACCGTGCGAACATGCGTAAGATAAGAAGAGACGAGAGTAAAAAATTCGCAGGATTTCTGACGGTTAAGCATCCATGGGACTGATGAGTTCTCTTTTATTGATGTTAAATGAGGTTTTTTTGGTTGTTTTAGATCAAAAAATGGTGAAAACCCAGGCATGAGAACAAATGTTCTGATGGGTTGGATGAAGAAAACCGTATGTAACTTGTAATGATGGTAAAATTTACATATCATGCGAATCAACTTACTTATTAAACATAAAAATTTTGAAATCGCTTGTGGATATCGGCCAATTATTGAAAAATGCCCTATTTGCGATACGAGAACAAACGTTCTGTTTTTGATTTATTTGTAAGGGCAGCTCCTGTTAGGGGGCTGCCCTTGCTGCATATTAGCAGCTCTTATTGTTGTTTTTGTTCGATTTCTTAGGAATCGATTCGTCATCCCGGCTCATTTTGTCGCCGAATTGTTCAAGCCGGGAGGGACTTGCAGCTGGACCATCATTATCGGGCTTATTGTTTCTTCCTGTCACTTTAATCACCTCCAGCAAGTATAGGGTGAGCAGCAAACATACATTTCATACTTGCTATCTATAGAGCGCCATATGTTCTCACTTGAAATGAGATTTTGACTACACTATAATATGTAGTGAAAGGGGAGACCCATGGATATAAAAAACTTTAAATACGGCGAAGTCGGCTTAAACCGATTTTTTGGTTCTTTGGAAGCCAAGATTATGGACATTCTATGGGAAGCTGAAGAGCTGAGCATTAAAGAAGTCCAGCTTCGTTTGGAGAAGGAAAAGCAAATTAATTTTAATACGGTTATGACCGTTATGAACCGCTTATTAGAAAAAGGTATATTACAAAAAAGATCAAAAGGCAGGCTATCGCTCTTTCGCCCCGTCGAATCGAAGGATGTGTTCATTGAGCAGCAATCCAAGCGATTAACCGAAAACCTAATGGACGAGTTTGGCGGCGTAGTCATCAATCATATGATAGATGCCCTTAAAGACGTCGATCAATCTTTGCTTGATAAACTTGAACAAAAAATTCAGCAATTAAAAAAGGACAAACCGTTATGAGTTGGAAGCGGAAGTCCACTGCGATAATGGCTGTAAGTTTCTTCATCGCTATTTTGGTCTGGAGCCAGATGGGAATGTATTTAGCTCATCTCCTGTTCGGCGTAAACGTAAAAGTGAATTTTTTCAAGTTTTGCATCAGTTTATTTAAAGAGAATTCCTTATATTATTTTTTAGTTATTACTTTTCTGAACTCCTTAATCGCTTATGCTATTGTAATTACATGCCTGAAGCTAACCCAG
Source organism: Paenibacillus sp. 01T443 (assembly GCF_056398325.1). Classification (NCBI taxonomy): domain Bacteria; kingdom Bacillati; phylum Bacillota; class Bacilli; order Caryophanales; family Paenibacillaceae; genus Paenibacillus; species Paenibacillus sp. 01T443. The sequence goes on along the minus strand of NZ_JBFTPE010000025.1, from coordinate 56,336 downwards.
CAATACGTGCTCTCAAGACGGTTTAAAACGAGACTGATGTCGCTTCGAAATATCGTTCTGACGGCGAATATTATTCAAGATTTCCAGCCGCTCAATCAGAACATTATTGTTATCGATCACGATCGTGCCATGGCGTTTACGGTGGGATTCAGAAGGCCGTTAGTCGTGCTGTCCAGCGGGTTAGTCGAGATGCTTGACCTGGAAGAGCTGGAAGCGGTTATTGCACATGAAGCGTTCCATCAATCGCATTACGATTCTCTGAAAATATTTCTACTGCAGCTAATCTCGCAATCGCTATGGTTTATTCCAATAACGAAATGGACTTATCGGAATTTTAAGCTGATTAGCGAGCTGCTTGCAGACGAATATGCTGTTCAGAAAACAGGCTCAGAGCTCGGTCTCGGAAGCGCATTGCTAAAGCTTATAAAAAAAGGATTCAGCGATAATCCTACACCGGTATTAGTTTATTTTTCCGACGGGGCAGTCAAWTACAGATTGCAGCAGCTCGTCGATCCGAATCAAGTGATTCCCGTTCGTTTAGGAATGATTTCTATTGTGATTTCTATACATGTTCTGCTCTTATTTATGGGCATGATTGTATTAGCCGTCACATAGTTTTTTTACCATCATACACTACATAATGTAGTGTCAGGAGCGTGTGGATGATTTTATGAATGATCATATGTTAATACATCAACAATCGGGTTCTTCTTACTTTTTACTTTATACGGCAGCCATTATTTTGGTCATGGCGCTGTTTGGCTATTGGTTTGCATCCAAATGGAATAAGGAAAATACGAGCAAGTTAAAGAAGGAGCAGAAAGCAGCTTTAAAACAAAAAACAAAAAAAATGCGTTGGGCAGCGCATCTGCTTTTGAGCATATCTGTCATTGTCGCAATCGTACATTTTGCTAAGGATCTCGGAAAAGAATTTGATGTAGACACTTTGAATCTAAAAGCAGACATTGATGTAACCGAAGACAAAAATTACGGATCGGAGCATTCGGATGATCCCGTTTCCTATGAAATGAAAATCCCTACCTCAGGGACGCATAGTCCACATGATTTGAAATTTGGCTTTTATACGGAAAAACCGTCAAACGAGATGCTCGTTCATAATTTAGAGCATGGCGATATCATTATTTATTACCGTCCCGGAGCAGACTCCAAAATTATAGAGCAGCTGAAATATTTTGTGAACTTTAGAGAAGCGGGGGCCGGAATATTAGCCGTGCCAAATGAGGATATCCCTGCCGGTAAAGAGGTCGTCGTCACAGCATGGACCAAATCGATGGAGCTGGCCGAATACGATGAGACGAAAATTGCTACATTCATTTATGACTATATTAATGAAGGACCTGAGAAAATTCCCGCGCAAATTCGTAGAGGCGGAGGTACGATGTAGACCGGACAGCAGTCATAAAGCTAAGCAGAACCAAACTGATAACAACAGTTTGGTTCTGCTTTTTTTATTCTCTTGAAAGTAGTATTCAAGCTATGTAAATGGCAGAATAGTTGAACTGAATTGTAAAATTTTATATAATAAAAATGAAAAAATAATATTGTAGTGTTTCGAAAAGCAATGAATTATATACAAAATTAGAAGAATGGAGAGGATTAACAAATGATTAATAAAATCGGTCAAATTATGTTATATGTGAATGACCAAGATGAATCATTGAAATTTTGGACAGAAAAAGCAGGGTTTCGCTTAATTGCTGAGGAAAAAAACGAGTATATCAGATGGATTGAAATTGCTCCAACAAACGAAGCTCAAACGAGTATCGTACTTCACAATAAGGAACTAATTGCTAAAATGCAGCCAGAATTAAATCTCAATACGCCTTCGTTATTGTTTTTCTCGGAAGAACTCGATACCTTATATAAAGATTTTGCCGACAAAAATATCACAGTCGGAGAACTTGTAAATATGCCTCATGGAAGAGTATTCAACTTCGCTGATAATGAAGGTAACTACTTTGCGGTTATGGAAAAAAAGTAATCACATAATTAAGAAAAAACATTTTATAGTTGAACAGAAAAAGAAGCAGTCTGCTACGGCAGCTGCTTCTTTTTTATATTAAGCTAACTGGCAGGAAATGCGTGTCGAGAATGTAAATAACATTCACCAGTAATAAAGATTATCTTGCTTTTTACGCTGGATGGCCAAAGTCGATGTCCGCAATTATGGTTGCAAAAGAAGTGTTTTCGAAAGAGTCATAGAAATCACTTGAGGCGCCAAGCTTGGTAATCTAAAAAGCTGTCTAAAATTAATGTTGACTTGGAGTTAACTCCAGACTGTAAACTGCTTAATACAACCAGAGTGAGGAGGAATATGGTAATAGTTTATCTTCCAATAAAATTAGAGGAGCGTATCGACGAATGGACTATGTAAAACTTGGCCGAACTGGTTTGGAAGTTTCACGAATATGCCTTGGCTGCATGAGTTATGGGGTACCCGAGCGCGGGATCGCTCCATGGTCGCTGAATGAACAGGAGAGCAGGCCATTCATTAAAAGAGCTTTAGAACTCGGCATTAACTTCTTCGATACTGCTAATGTATACTCTGACGGAACAAGCGAAGAAATCGTCGGACGTGCATTGAAGGAATTCGCACATCGTGATGAGGTCGTAATTGCGACAAAGGTACACTTCCGCATGCATCCAGGTCCGAACGGTGGGGGACTTTCCCGCAAGGCCATCATGAGCGAAATTGATAACAGCTTAAGACGGCTGGGCACGGATTACATCGATTTATACCAAATCCACCGCTTCGATCACACGACGCCTATCGAAGAGACGATGGAGGCACTCCATGATGTAATAAAGGCAGGAAAGGCAAGGTACATAGGAGCATCCTCGATGTATGCTTGGCAGTTCTTGAAAGCGCAGCATGTCGCCGAAAGTAACGGGTGGACCAAGTTTGTCTCCATGCAGAATTTATTGAATTTGCTGTACAGGGAAGAAGAGAGGGAAATGCTGCCACTTTGCCGCTCAGAGGGAATCGGTGTTATTCCATGGAGCCCGCTAGCTAAAGGCAGGCTAACTCGAGATTGGGATGATAAGACAGCCCGTTCAGAGATAGATGAAGCCGGACAAAGATTAGTTGCAGCAATGATCAGCGCCGATCGCCAGATCGTAGAGAGAGTGGCCGAAATTGCCGCCAAGCGGGGCATTTCTCGCGCGCAAGTCGCGCTTGCTTGGGTACTGCAAAAGGAGCAGGTAACGGCACCGATCGTAGGGGCAACAAAGTCAATTCATCTGGAGGATGCAGTTGCTGCTTTGTCGGTAAAGTTGGATGTAAATGAGATTACGAGCTTAGAGGAGCCTTACTTACCACATCAGATATACGGTATCTAAACGAGAAGACGGACCATTGAACGCACAATGGTCCGTCTTTCTCTGCAAGGAAAATGAGCGACTATCCATGAATCGAGACTCGAATTTTATGCATCATCATTAAGCGCTCATTAGGCTCGTGCGCGGAAAATCAGCGTAACGACTTGATAGAGCGCAGTATCTTTCACTCGAGGAGGAATGAAACTTGGAACGTCTATGGACGAAGTCGTTTATTCTCATGACCGTAGGGATGCTTTTCTTATTTAGCGGATTTTATTTCCTGCTTCCTACCCTGCCGATGTTCATCAAACAGATGGGTGGCAATGAATCGCAGGTCGGTTTGGCTGTAGGCGCGTTTATGCTGTCTGCCGTTATATTTCGTCCAATCGTCGGCGGTCTGCTGGACCGATTCGGCCGGCGTCCATTTATCGTGTGGGGACTTCTTCTCTTCACTTTAGCGATGTATATGTATGACTGGGTTGGCGGAATCCTCGTTTTGATGGGGCTTAGAATATTACATGGAATGAGCTGGGCCGTATCTACAACCGCGGTTTTCACGGCGGTTACGGATATTATACCGTCAGCCCGCCGCGGAGAAGGAATGGGGTGGTTTAGTACAGCCATGACCCTGGCTATGGCAGTCGGACCTTTGTTCGCCGTCTGGATTACAAAGAGCCTATCGTATCACGCTCTGTTTCTAATCGCCACCGGACTCTCTGCGGCAGCGTTATTCTTGACGATGGGTGCAAAAATGCCTTTCCGGCCGCAACCAGGCGCTCGGAGAATCGAATTATTCGAAAAATCGGTTTTGCCCATCACGGCATCGGTGTTTTTTCTTACAGTTGCTTATGGCGGCATTACAGCGTTTGTCCCGCTTTTCGCTGACTCGATCAAAGTCAATTCCGGCGCGTTCTTTCTGGCTTATGCAGCAACGCTTGCGCTGAGCCGTCCCATTTCAGGAAAACTTTCAGATCGGTACGGGGAGACGTTTATCATTGTACCAGGTCTTGTGATCACGATTTTTGCTATGCTTGCTTTGGGCTTCTCGAACGATTTGTTCGGTGTGCTCGTTTCGGCGGTTCTGTACGGTATCGGTTTCGGTTCCGCACAGCCGGCTCTTCAAGCGGCAACGATACGTCTTGCCCGTCCGGACCGTAAAGGGGTTGCTAATGCTTCTTTATTGACTGCAACGGACCTCGGCATCGGCCTTGGAGCGATCATGCTGGGCTGGGCTTCCCAGTACATGAGTTATCAGGCTTTGTTCACGCTAAGCGCCGTGTCGGTCACTATTTCCTTATTGATGTTTACTTTCTTTGTGAAACGTATGTTGAAAGAAAATCGTCTAAGCCCTTTAAACAACGGTTCTCTTCCCTGATTGATTAGATGTTTGTATCGACTTGGAGTTAACTTAAGATTGTAAACTCCTTTAATAATTGTGTGAATATTGTTTGTCCGGTGAAGAGCAATTTTGTAAAAAGGGAGCTGTATATACTTACAATGTACTTGATTATGAAGGGAACCACACTTACGGCGGTTACAGCTCGCAAATCGTTGTGGACGAGGAATACGTGGTTCGTATCCCGGATGCACTTGGACTTGACGTTGCTGCCCAGTTATTATGTGCAGGTATCACAACGTACTCTGCGCTAAAGCATTGGAATGCTAGTTCTGGCATGAAGGTTGCCATCATTGGGATGGGAGGACTCGGACATCTCGGAGTCCAAATCGCTCACGCGATGGGTGCGAGCGTTACAGTGTTAAGTCAAGGCGAGARCAAGCGTGAAGAAGCTTTTCACTTTGGTGCGCATCACTATTATGCAACTTGTAATCAGTCTACATTCACCGAGCTTGCCGGCATGTTCGATTTAATTTTAAACACCGTTTCAACGCTTCTCGACATCGATGCTTATTTATCGTTATTAGGTGTTGGCGGAACACTTGTTAACGTCGGTTTGCCTGCAGAGCCAGTATCATTCAATGCGTTTTCGATCCTGGCAAGAAAAAACCTCACCGGTTCAAGTATAAGCGGTATTCGAGAGACTCAGGAGATGTTGGATTTCTGTGCTGAACATCGTATCGTTCCCCAGATATAAAGAATTCACGCAGATGAAGTGGATCGAGCTTGGGATCGGATTAAACAAGGTGACGTACGTTATCGATTCGTTATCGACATTTCAACCATGTAATGGTGGAGATGCGTTCAATCAACTTGGATCAGCTCTAATGAAAGAAGATGGGCTTACCATTTCTATGGTAAGCCCATCTTTTGTTTTTCTTTAGGAAACGCACAGTATGTCTTGGATCGTAACTCCTGTTCAAGGAATGCGCAATTTTTATCCTACGGCTCTTGAATACCGGTGCCAGCTCAAAAATGTTCATAGATGTGGTCTATAGCTCCTGTGAAATATATTAATTACTTGTATAGGTCGTATTCGTATTATAGTGAAACTAAGAAAAAGAAACCAGTGCTTGTTGATTTGGAGGGACAGTGTTGCTGCTTTAGCCACTGCCTCATGTGGATACGAAAGATATTAAGAGAAGCCATGTTGAAGGGAGAAATAAAATGGAGGCAACAACGTTCGTTTTGTTTGGAGCAACAGGGGATTTAGCTAAAAGAAAAATTTACCCTGCCTTGTATAATTTATTTGTCGATCAGAAGCTGCCGCAATCATTTTCTGTGATTGGTCTTGGAAGAAGGGAATTATCCGATGAAACATTTCAAGCAAATGTCGAGCAATCCCTTCGTAACTTTTCCAGACGTGAAGCAAACGATCCCGCATTAATCAAAAAATTTCTAAGCGCATTCCGTTATAGCGTTTTGGATGTAAGCCATAAAGAGGATTACCAGAAGCTCCTGCAAATGATTGAGCAACGAGAGGAAGCGCTGAATTTATCACCGAATCGAATGTTTTATTTATCTGTTGGGCCTGAGTTTTTTGAAACGATAGCTTCCAACATCAAAGAAAGCGGACTTGGTTCAGCAAAGGGCTGGAAGCGCCTGATCATTGAAAAGCCTTTTGGCCACGATTTACAATCGGCCCGGGAGTTAAATCAAAAGCTGAGCAAAACTTTTGCGGAACATGAAATTTTCCGGATTGACCATTATCTAGGCAAACCGATGGTGCAGAATCTAGAGGTTTTGCAGAAGACTAATCCGGTCATTAAAGCATTGTGGTCTAACCGTTACATTGCGAACGTTCAGATAACGGCAAACGAAACCGTTGGCGTTGAAGAAAGAGCAGGATATTACGATCATGTAGGCGCGGTTAGGGATATGTTTCAAAACCATATGCTGCAATTGCTTATGATGGTGGCGATTCACCTTCCTACGAACAGTACCTCCGATGACGTGCGCTTTAAGAAAAAGCTGGTTATGGAATCCCTTGAGCCGCTCGAGAAAGAGAATGTTAAATCGAGCGTGATCCGTGGCCAATACCGAGAAGGAACCATCCAAGGGAAGCAGGTAGTAGGGTATACTTCCGAGCCAAGCATAGCCAAATCGTCCATGAATGACACATTTATAGCGGCTAAATTGCAGATCGATGACGCATTCTGGCGGGACGTTCCTTTTTATATCCGAACAGGCAAAAGAATGAAGGAGAAATCAACACGAATCGTCATCGAATTCAAAGAACCGTTAAAGCAGCAATCCTCAGCAAATGACGATCGCAAAATACCGAATTTGTTAGTATTTGAAATTAGCCCTGACGAAAGCATCACATTGCAATTGAATTCGAGGGACCCGCAGCAAAAAGGGGAATTCAAGCCGATGAACATCGACTTTCATACGAGTCAAAATGATGTGCCCGAGGCTTACGAAAATTTGCTTCACGACGCTTTACACGGAGACCCAACGTTTTTCGCGCATTGGGATGAAGTTGAATTGTCTTGGAAATGGGTTCAACCCATCTTGCATGCGTTTGAAGAAAATCTTGCTCCTCTTCATCTTTATTCAGCAGGTTCTTACGGTCCTGCCGAGTCCGATGAGCTATTGGCGAAAGACGGCTACCACTGGTGGTTTGATTCCAAGCCTGAACAAGAAATAAATGCACAACAAGGAGAAGAATATGCCTATCACACAAACCATTGACCAGTTAGCTATTGATACGATACGAACTTTGTCTATTGATGCCATAAACAGCGCTAATTCAGGCCATCCGGGCCTGCCGATGGGAGCTGCGCCAATGGCGTATGCCCTTTGGGCAAAATTGCTGAATCACAATCCAAGCCATGCCAAGTGGTTCAACCGCGACCGCTTCGTTCTTTCTGCGGGCCACGGCTCGGCATTGCTTTATAGTCTCCTGCATTTGTCGGGATATAAGGTATCGATTGAGGATTTGAAGCAGTTCCGCAAGCTAAACAGCAAAACACCGGGGCATCCCGAATTTGGCCACACGGATGGCGTAGAAGCAACGACAGGGCCTTTAGGTCAAGGGCTTGCCATGGCTGTCGGAATGGCAATGGCAGAAGCTCATCTGGCTTCAAAGTTCAACCAAAGCAGCTTTCCGGTTATCGATCATTATACGTACGCGCTTGTTGGTGACGGATGTTTGATGGAAGGAGTCGCGTACGAGGCAATGTCCATGGCAGGACATATGAAGCTTGGAAAATTAGTAGTCTTGTACGATTCCAATGATATCTCTTTAGATGGCGACCTGAACCTTTCCTTCGGAGAGAATATGCAAAAAAGAGCGGAATCAGCAGGCTGGGAATATTTAAGGGTTGAGGACGGCAATGACGTGGCGCAAATTACGAAAGCCATCGAAGCTGCCAAGCAAAACGAATCGCAGCCAACCATTATCGAAATCCGGACGATTATTGGCTTTGGAAGCAAGGTAGCGGGAACGAACAAAGCACACGGCAATCCGCTAGGCAAAGAAGAGGCAAAAGCAACGAAGGCAGCTTACGGCTGGCAGTACGAGGAAGAGTTTACCGTTCCGGCGGAAGTCAAAGCTCATTTTGACCAACTTAAGCATAAAGGCGAAGCAAAAGAAGAGGATTGGAAAAGATTACTAACTTCCTATAAAGCACAGTATCCTTCGCTTGGTAAAGAACTGGAGCAAGTCATCGACGGAACGGTTGTGTTTGATGCCGCCGACATCCTTACGTTTGACTCCGCCAAATCCGTTTCTACCCGGGTAGCAAGCGGTGCGGCTATCAATCATTACATTAAATCTGTTCCATCGATTTTTGGAGGCAGCGCAGATTTATCGCATTCCACGATGACGGATATAAACGGCGAGCAAACCTTTGCTGTGGATTCCTATTCGGGACGAAACATCTACTTTGGTGTTCGCGAGCATGCAATGGGTGCAGCCGGCAACGGCATGGCATTACATGGCGGCGTAAAACCGTTCGTCAGCACCTTCTTCGTATTCAGCGATTATTTACGGCCGTCCATTCGTTTGGCTGCCTTGCAAAAGTTACCGATCATTTATGTATTTACTCATGATTCCATTGCCGTTGGAGAAGACGGCCCTACGCATGAGCCTGTCGAGCATCTGGCCGCACTGCGTACTATTCCGGGCCTTACGGTTATTCGGCCAACGGACGCTAATGAAACGGCAAGCGCATGGGCGTATGCGTTGCAGCAAAAAGAAGGTCCGGTAGCGTTAGTGCTAAGTCGCCAAAACCTTCCAATTTATGAAGCAACCAAGGCCAATGTTAATGGCGTAGCGAAAGGCGCCTATGTCCTGACGGAAACAAACGACCAGCCGGATGTCATTCTTATCGGAACCGGTTCTGAGGTTTCCCTGGCTGTGAACGCAAAAGCGGAGCTTGAGCGGGATAACCTCTCTGTACGTGTCGTTGCGATGCCGAGCAGAGAACTGTTTGATCGTCAGTCCGAAGCCTACAAGCAGTCTGTTCTTCCTTCTTCCATCTCAAAACGGATAGCGATTGAAGCCGGTATTTCACTTGGCTGGGAGCGTTACACGGGACCATACGGCAAAATATTGTCTATCGATACTTTCGGCGCATCAGGTCCTGGCAATGAGGTAATGGAGTACTTTGGTTTCTCATTAGATAATGTGGTTCGCCAAACTAAACAATTGCTTAGCAAATAAAAAAATGGAGGTAGACCATAATGAAATTTTTTATCGATACAGCAAACGTGGAAGATATTAAAAAAGCGTACAAAATTGGTATCTTATCCGGCGTTACAACGAATCCTTCCTTGGTTGCCAAGGAAGGCGTGAAATTCGAAGACCGAATTGCAGAGATTTTGCGGGAAGTACCTGAAGTTGAATCTGTTTCTGCCGAAGTAACACCTGATGCGGTGACAGCTGAAGAAATGATCCAGCAAGCGAACGAGCTGATCAAAATCAATAATAATGATAAAAACATTACGATAAAGCTTCCGATGACACTAGCAGGCTTAGAAGCTTGTCGTTATTTAACCAAAAAAGGCGTGAAAACAAACGTTACGTTAATTTTCACAGTGAATCAAGCGCTCCTTGCTGCTCGCGCAGGCGCTACCTATGTCTCGCCATTTCTAGGGCGTTTGGATGACATTTCGGAAGATGGCGTACTATTAATCGTGAAAGTGGCAGAATTATTCCGCATTCATAACCTGGACGCGCAAATTATCGCAGCATCTGTCCGCCATCCGGATCATGTGACTCGCGTAGCGATGGCAGGCGCACATATCGCAACGATTCCGTTTACGGTTATTGAACAAATATCCAAACATCCATTGACGGATCAAGGGATGGAGAAATTCGCTGCCGATTGGAAAAAAACAGTTCAAGTTTAAAATACAACTAAAAAATGCAGTTTGAAAGGAGCAGTTTCAATTGTCTATTTCATTTGATTATTCCAATGCATTATCATTTATCCAACAGCATGAAGTTGATTATTTCAATGATTTTGTAGGCGTGGCTCACCGTATGCTTCACGAGAAGGAAGGCCCAGGGTCTGATTATCTGGGTTGGGTGAATTTGCCGCTTCAATATGACAAGGAAGAGTTTGCGAGAATCAAAAATGCTGCCGAGCGTATTCGCAGCCATTCCGAAGCTTTGATCGTCATCGGCATTGGCGGTTCATATTTGGGCGCAAGATCTGCAATTGAAGCGCTATCCCATACGTTCCATAACCAAATGAATGGTAAAACCCAAGTGTATTTTGCCGGACAAAATATAAGCTCTACGTACATTTCTCATCTGCTCGAGATGCTCGAGGGCAAGGATATTTCCCTAAATGTCATCTCAAAGTCGGGAACGACAACGGAGCCAGCAATCGCTTTCCGTATTTTGCGGGATTATATGGAAAAGAAATACGGAAAAAGCGAAGCCAAAAAACGGATCTTTGCGACTACCGATTCATCCAAAGGCGCACTTAAAAAACTTGCCGATGAAGAAGGTTATGAAACCTTCGTTATTCCGGACGATGTGGGCGGACGCTATTCCGTTCTAACGGCCGTGGGGCTTCTGCCCATTGCCGCTGCCGGACTCGACATCGATCAAATGATGGCTGGTGCTGCTGCCGCTGCTCAGAAATATAATAATGCCGATCTTTCCACAAATGAAAGCTATCAATATGCCGCTGTCCGCAATGCCCTTTACCGTAAGGGGAAAACCATTGAGCTGCTCGTTAACTTCGAACCTTCCTTGCATTTTGTATCTGAATGGTGGAAGCAGCTATTCGGCGAGAGTGAAGGAAAAGACCAGAAGGGGCTCTTCCCCGCATCCGTTGATTTTACGACAGATTTGCACTCGATGGGACAGTATGTCCAAGAAGGCCGGCGCGATCTCATTGAAACGGTGCTGTCGGTGAAAAAGCCGCGCATCGAGCTGACCATTCAAGAGGACGAGGGCAATCTGGACGGCTTGAATTTCGTAGCTGGCATGACGCTGGATGAAGTAAACAAGAAGGCAGCACAAGGCACACGACTTGCCCATGTTGACGGAGGCGTACCTAATCTGATCGTTGAAATGGATGAACTAAGCGAATATACGTATGGCGAAATGGTGTACTTTTTTGAGAAGGCCTGCGGCATCAGCGGGCTGCTGCTTGGGGTGAACCCGTTCGATCAGCCTGGCGTGGAGGCGTACAAGATCAATATGTTCGCGCTGCTAGGCAAGCCCGGTTTTGAAGCGCAAAAAGCCGAGCTCATGAAGCGTTTATCCGCGTCGGGCCAGGAATGAAAAACTAACATTTTATGATTAACAGGAGGTTGTTACGATGAAAAAACAACAAATTGGCGTAGTAGGCTTAGCCGTTATGGGTAAGAATCTCGCATTAAACATGGAAAGTAAAGGGTTCTCGGTTGCTGTATATAATCGTTCACCTGAGAAAACGAATGAGCTTTTGGAGGAAGCGCCAGGCAAAAACTTCGTAGGCACTTACAGCGTGGAAGAGTTTGTCCAAGCGTTAGAGGCGCCGCGTAAAATACTAATTATGGTCAAAGCAGGACAAGCGACGGATGATACGATTAATCAGCTCCTGCCTTTCCTTAGTCAAGGGGATATCCTCATAGACGGAGGAAACGCGCATTTCCCTGATACACAAAGGAGAAACAAAGATCTGCAAGCGAAAGGCTTCCGCTTTATCGGCGCGGGCATTTCAGGCGGCGAAGAGGGGGCGCTAAATGGCCCTTCGATTATGCCAGGCGGACAAAAAGACGCTTATGAGCTCGTAGAGCCAATCTTGACTGCAATCTCGGCAAAAGTGAACGGCGATGCTTGCTCCACTTACATCGGTGAAGACGGTGCAGGTCATTATGTCAAAATGGTACACAATGGCATCGAATACGGCGATATGCAGCTCATTGGCGAAGCGTATCACTTGTTGAAGGATGTATTGCACTTGAATACGAACGAGCTTCATGAGATTTTCACGGAATGGAACCGTGGGGAGCTTGATAGCTACTTAATTGAAATAACGGCCGACATTTTTGCGAAAACGGATCCCGATACAGGCAAGCCGATGGTGGACGTTATCCTTGATTCGGCAGGGCAAAAAGGAACCGGGAAATGGACAAGCCAAAGCGCGCTAGATTTGGGAGTTCCGTTGTCCATTATTACAGAATCCGTGTTTGCACGGTTTATCTCCGCCATGAAAGAAGAGCGCGTGGCTGCAAGCGAGCGGTTGAATGGACCGGCTGCATCAAGCTATGAAGGCGATCCTAAGGAGTTTATCGAGGCCGTGCGCAAAGCACTTTATACAAGCAAAATTGCTTCGTACGCGCAGGGCTTTGCACAAATGAGAGCTGCTTCCGACGAATACAAATGGGACTTGAGCTACGGAAGCATTGCGATGATATTCCGCGGGGGCTGCATTATCCGCGCAGGCTTCTTGCAAAATATTAAGGATGCTTACGATCGCGACCCGGCTTTGAAAAACCTGTTTTTGGATGAATACTTCAAGGGGATCGTAGATAACTATCAAGACGCTTGGAGAAATGTCATCTCGATCGCGGTAACCAGAGGAATTCCGGTTCCAGCATTCTCCTCGGCTTTAGCTTATTATGACAGCTACCGTTCAGAGAGGCTTCCGGCTAATTTATTGCAGGCGCAAAGGGATTATTTTGGAGCGCATACGTTCCAGCGGCTCGACCAAGAGGGCAGCTTTCATTTTCAATGGATGAAATAATATTTTTTTCAATCATTTCGACCGATAAACAAGAGTGCTTGCAAACCGTAAATCGGAAAGCCATTTAATAAATAGTAGATAATTTAGAAATTCATTGCATGCTATGAATCAGAATTAGGTTCCTGGATAGAAAAACCGCCAATTAATAAATTGGCGGTTTTTTATAATCTCGTGGCATTGCTTTGATATGGCTATGTCTCAATCGAGAATGACATGGGTTTTGACCATTCGGTTTTTGCTTGTTACAATAAGATAAAGTATATGAAAATACTTTAATATAGATTGGTGGGTCTAAAATTGCAAAATGATCTTTTAGATAAATGGTTATCTTTAACTCATATATATTCCAATGTTACTGACAAATTAGAGCAAGCTCTGCAACAACAATATGATTTATCTTTGAAAGAGTTTTATGTATTAAATTTTATATACAAGTCGGATGGTAAAGAATTACGATTACAGCAACTTCAGGAAATGGTTGGTTTAAGTCAAAGTGCGACTTCGAGACTCGTAGTAAGAATGGAAGCCAAAAACTGTGGCGCCCTTCAAAGACATATGTGTGAGGATGATCGACGAGGTATTTATACTCGAATTACGGAATTAGGCGAAAATAAATACCACCGCGCACTACAAACCTTTAATCAGGTTTTACAATCAGAACTCCAAAAAGAGGGATTGAAAACAGAATTACAAAACGTTATACAAAAATTGTTCTAAAAGCTGCGTATTTAAACTGACATATTGTCTTCAGTTTCTTAATTGATATATTGTGTTCTAATTCGATAAAACAATTTTTGTTTTCAAAAGACTTGACGACACTTAAAATATCCGTTAAATTAGATGCATGCGCATGTTTATATATGTCGAAACCTACCGCACCAGTCAGTTATGAGACAAAGTCATTATTATTACATGTGCTTCCAGTTGAATCGCAGAGGCGACGGGAATTTATCTCGCCTGTTATTTGGATAGCCAGATATAAAAAATCTTATGGCGAGGAGTGGTTTAACCGTTTAATAAGTATAGCTTCTACTTTTTCTGTATCTTCCAAAGAAAAGAGAGGTTTTTGGAATGTCTTGGTTGCTGTTTTCAACAGTAATACTAGGTTTGATTATGTTTATACGTCAGCTTTTGCCTTTACCTAGCCTAAAACATATTGATTATGAAGACTTTTTGAAGCTACAAAGTGGGCTGCACGAATTCAAAGTTATTGATATTAGGGATGCAGTCGAGTACACTTCTGAGCCTACGACTGGTACGATAAATATCTCATTAGGGCGTCTTCCTTACGTGTGGCAAAAATATCTTGTCCGTGAGGAAAATGTTTTTATATTGTCTAATGGGGTATTCAAGTCTAAAAAAGCTGCGCGAATTTTACGAAAGCATGGATTTCGTTGTCTCTATGTAATTATGAAGTAATTAGCTCGGCTCAGGATATTGAGCATGATATTATAGATGATTGCGCATGCATTTTGTTTGGCGATTATATTCAAATAAAGAGAGGAGTCTTTCTCATGAAAGATATATTTAGTCCCTTTACCATTAAAGGCATGGAATTAAAGAACCGCATTGTCATGCCGCCAATGTGTATGTATTCGGTTGATAAAAAAGACGGTGTTGCTACAGATTGGCATGTCATGCACTATGTTAGCCGTGCGATAGGTGGAGCTGGTTTTATCATGATTGAAATGACGGACGTGGAGCCGGATGGCCGTATTTCCGACTTTGATCTTGGTTTGTGGTCAGATGAGCAGATCCCGGCTCTGAAACGGATCGTGGATGCTTGTCATAGTTACGGGGCCAAAGTGGGAATCCAGATCGCCCATGCAGGACGTAAAGCGGAAGATGCGGGAGTACCTGTAGCACCATCTGCCATTGCTTTTGATGAAAATTCAAAACAACCTCGCGCACTAACGACTGAAGAGGTTAAAGGAATGGTGGAGAAATTCCGTACAGCTGTAGCTCGCGCTGTGAAAGCCGGATTCGATACCATTGAAATTCATGGGGCACACGGCTATTTGATTCATCAATTCCATTCTCCACTTACGAACAAACGGGACGATGAATATGGTAAAGACCTGACTCGATTTGGTCGTGAAATCATTCAGGCAGCAAAAGGTGAGATGCCTGGGGACATGCCGCTCATGATGCGTATTTCTGCTAAAGAATATGTCGAGGGCGGATATGGCATAGGGGAAAGTATTGCTTTTGCTAAGGAATATCAGAAAGCTGGGGTAGACATGTTTGATATTTCTTCCGGTGGCGAGGGACCTATCACAGCATGGGGAAGACCAGGAACTCATGCAGCTTATCAAGTACCATTAGCTAAAAATATCAAAAAAGCACTTGATATTCCAGTGGTCGCTGTAGGAAGACTCGACGATCCGATATTGGCAAACGCCGTGATCGGTAATGAAGAAGCAGATTTAGTTGCTGTGGGAAGAGGGATGCTGAGAAATCCTTATTGGGCATTGGAAGCTGCTACAAAATTGGGAAAAGAAACGGCAATCCCTAAACAGTATACTGCAGGATTTTAAGACCAAGCGTATGCTTGAAATGACAATAACCGCCGCTTCAAAACGTGGGCAATTGGCCATTTAAAAAAACATATAAACTGTGAGCTGACGTCGATAAACCATCTGCGTCAGTTTTTTTAATTTCCATTGCTGGTCGACAATGATTATAAAATGTATGATGCGAGAAAAATAAACGAGCTTAATTAACCTTGAAATAGGCTTCAATATTAAATTTTTGATCAATATGACATGAAACGACAACATTCGAGTATTTTATGGTAGAATAATCCTATTAATATGTGATAGGTGGTAGTACATTGGGATACACAGCTAGAATCGTTTCTGTAGTTATAGTGATCATGAGTGCGATAGGTTGGAGTATTTATGGCTATATCATGAATGGCTATTATGAAGGTGGATGGAAACGCTTTTTAATCTCTCTTACGATAACCAGTCTATATGTACTAATTGGTTGGTGGATAGGAAGTCAGTTTGATAAAAGTAAATTTTATTTTCAAAAATTCAGAGAAAATGAAGTGGAATTATTAAATAGAGAACATCAATATAAATCTTTGTTTGATAATAATCAGGATGCAGTAGCTATGTTGGACTTAGATGGAGCGATCGTTAACATTAATTCAATTGCAGAACGAATATTTGGTTATAAAGCCGATGATATTGTAGGCAAATCAGTTCAAATATTTGTTTCAAAAGAAGGTTTGAAAGATCTCCTTGAAGGCTTGGAAAAAGCAAAAGAGGGCGAAGCACAACAGGTTTCTTTACATCTTATTCATAAGAACGGTCATCTTATCAAAATATTCGCAAAGACAGTTCCGATTGTTGTTAATCATAGAATCACGGGTCTGTATATGATTGCCAAAGATGTTACGGAAAATGAAAGATTAGAGAATGCAATATCGGATATATCGAAAGTTGTATCTGCTCAGGTTGGAGAAGTGTTTTTTCAATCTTTAGTTCAATATACCGCTAAGTTGTTAAATGTGGATTATGCCTACATTGGTGAATGGATTGGCAATGACAAAATTAGAACTATCGCTTTGTGGAACCAGGGGGAAATCGTTGATAATATTGAATATTTATTAGCAAACACACCATGCTTTAATTTAAAGGAAGGATTCCGTTCCTATCCTACAGGTGTTCAGCAGAGTTTCCCGTTCGACAAAATGCTAATTGATTTAAACATCGACAGTTACATGGGGATTCCTTTAATTGATTCAAAAGGTCATACGTTAGGGATATTTGTATTTATGCACCATAGCTCAATAGAGAATAGTTCATTAGCAGAATCGTTATTGAAAATTTTTTCATCACGTGCTCAAGCAGAAATGGAACGTAGACAATATGAACAAAAAATTATTCACATAGCTTATCATGATGCTCTAACCAACCTACCTAATCGAAACCTGTTTGTTGATAAATTTACAATGTATATTGAAAAGGCAAAAATAGAAAGACAACAGGTTGCCGTTTTGTTTATGGATATAGATGGGTTTAAATTGGTTAATGATACGATGGGGCACGAATCAGGAGATTTATTGTTAAAAAGTCTAGCTAAGCGGCTAACAGGTATCATAGAGGATACTCATTTGGTTTCCCGTTTTGGTGGAGATGAATTTACAATACTTATCCCAGGAACCAATGTCGAAGATACGACTAAAATTGTACGAAAAATCATTAATGAATTACAAAAACCCATTCCAATAAAAGAGAGCGAAATCCAAATTAGTCCAAGTATTGGAATCAGTATATATCCCCTTCACGGAATTAACATAGATAATCTAATTAAAAAAGCTGACGCTGCAATGTATTTTGCAAAAGACCAATGGAACGAAAAATTTAAATTTTATACAATTGGAGATGAAAAACCAAATCAAAATGAACTTATACTGAAAAAAGAGATGGAAAAGGCATTAAAAAATGAGGAATTTATTCTTTACTATCAAGCTAAAGTCAACACAATTACCAGTGCTATTACTGGAGTAGAAACATTAATTCGCTGGAACCATCCAGAAAAGGGTTGGATTTCACCTAATGACTTTATTCCAATAGCCGAAAGAACAGGACTTATTAATCCAATCGGCGAATGTGTATTACGTGCAGCGTGTATGCAAAATAAAACATGGTTGGATTTGGGTTATCCTCCTGTGCGCATCTCTGTTAATATCTCGACCCCCCAGCTAAAACAAAGAGATTTTATAAAAATGATTGAACAAGTATTAAGCGAAACAGGACTCCATCCTAATTATCTTGAGCTTGAGATTACAGAAAATATGAGTATTTTAGATTTTAAATATACCAATATTACTTTAAATAAATTAAAAAACATGGGTATTCATATTTCAATTGATGATTTTGGAACAGGTCATTCATCACTTCATTATTTAAGTAAATTGCCAGTAGACACGGTGAAGATAGACCAATCTTTTGTTCAAAATATGATGAATAGCAATAGCGATTTAAAGATTGTGGAGGCTATCATTTCTATGTCAAATAGTTTGAACTTAAAGGTAATTGCTGAAGGAGTTGAAACCGAAAGTCAAATCAAAGTATTGTCGAGTCTTGGATGCTATGAAGTGCAAGGGTACTGGTTTAGTAAACCTGTTCCAGCTCATGATTTTGAGAACTTATTAGTAAATGGAGTAAGGCAGACATCACCATCTTCATTGTAAAAGTGAGCCCGAGTTATTGTACTAACGAGGAAAGTTAGTTGATTTAAAACAAGTGCAGCCCCAATAAAATTTGGGGCTGCATTTTTAATTTCGATCAAAAGATTTTACGAGGTTTTTTACATAAATTAGAAGCAGAATGAACATAACTATATTTAATGTTGATTGCTTATTGTGAAGATATTTACCCTATCTTAAGAAAGTTTTTAATCTCTAAAGACAAATACTTATTTTATAAAAATAAAGGAGGCCTTGTTTTCGATGTCTTTTAATGGAAAAAATAAGATGCGTTTAAAGGAATATTTAAATGATGCATTTTGCGACGATGGTGATTTCGTTTCAAGAATTATACCCATTTTGAACGGGAAAGCTGAAGTAAATGTTATTTACATAGAAAATCTTATTGAAAATGAAATGATTAACAAATATGTAATCGAAAGATTGCAGGACAGAAATTCGGAGGAAAGTGATCTAACTTCAGCCGAGTTAATGGATATTATTAAATCAAGAGTCATCTCTGCAGCGAAAGTCTATAGTTCAGACGAAAAAGATCACATCGTACAAGCTATTCTTACAGGTCATGTTGCATTAACAAGTAACGATACAGATTTTGCTTTAGTTATTCCATTACTAAAGCGTGAAGTAGCTGAAAAATCAGAAACAGAGCCCACCATACAGAGTGGGAATGAAGCGTTTACAACTGATATAAATAAAAATTTCAACCTGTTAAGAATGAGATTACCTTCCCCAAACTTAATGTTTAGACAAATGGAGTTAGGAAGGACATCCCATACGAAAGTAAGAATAGTTTGGTTGAAAAACGTAGCCAAGCCCCAAATTATTGAAGAGATATGCAGTAGATTAGACCGGATCGACATCGATATAGTCCATTCGATATCCGTCTTAACAGAACTAACCGAAGATAATCCTTTATCGATTTGGCCGCAATATAAGCTGACCGAACGCGTTGATGTAACTGTCGCTAATATGGCTGAGGGACGTGTAGCTATACTATGCGATAACTTCTCCTTTGTAATCATTGTACCTTTATTGGTTTTACAGGAATTTCAGACACCCGACGATTATTCGCAAAAATGGATATTTAGTTCGATCATGAGAATTACTCGGATTTGCGCTTTTTTTCTTTCTTCGACATTGTCATCCCTGTATGTGTCGTTTGTAGCCTATAATCATACCATTATGCCCCCGTCTTTAGCCATTCGTATATCTGCGGGAAGAAGTGAGGTTCCGTTTCCTTCCGTAATTGAGGTGCTGCTCATGACCTTCATGATTGATGTGCTTAAAGAAGCTGGAATAAGGCTGCCTAAAGGTTTGGGACAGAGCATCGGTTTTCTTGGAGCCGTCGTTATAGGCCAGTCGGCTGTGGAAGCAGGTTATGTCAGTCCTGTCGTGATCATTATTGTGGCGATCTCTGCGATTTCAAGCTTTGCACTGCCGTCAATAAACCTTACAAATATGTCAAGAGTAACCAATTATTTTTTAATATTTTTAGCGACTATTTTAGGACTCTTTGGCGTCATTATGGGTATTCTTTTTTTGCTGTGGAGATTGGTTACTCTACGTTCTTTCGGCGTACCGATTTCCCATCCTTTGGATGTTGGCGAAATTAGCCTGATGAAGGACCTGTTGATAAGATCTCCAGTGTGGAAATTGAGAACCCGCCCCAAATTATTGTCCAGAAACGAAAAGGCGATGGGAGATAGTACGAGAAAGCCAGGTCCTGAAAAATAAAGGGGAGATCAGGGAACATGCTGCAAAAGCAAAAGATTTCGAGTCTACAGGCCATATATCTTACCTTTGCAAGCGCTTATGGCGGAGTTTTTTTTTATCATTCCTACATTATCAGTTTGGCAGGTAGAAGTGCGTGGATTGCAGAGTTCGTAAGCGGGTTTATCAATATTGCCTTTGCCCTATGGGTATTGAGCGTTGCAAAGAAATATCCGGGAAAAAACATATTCCAAATTATTGAGATGTTTGGCGGAAAATGGATCAGTGCGATTTTCATAATAGCTTTTGTTGGTTTAAACATAGTCCTGTCTTCTTTGCTGTTAATGATGTGCGGAGGGCTGGTGAAGACCATTGCATTGCATAATACACCGGTGTGGATACCCATGTTTCTGATGATTTTACTTTCATTTTTAATCGCAAGCAGTGGTATTGAAAATTTAGCCAGGTTAAGCGCAACTTTGGAGATTGTTGTGCTCGGCATCATGTTTACTCCTGTTCTCGTTATCGGTGTAATAACCCAATTCGATTCTACAAACATCTTCCCTATGTTGGACAGCGACGTTCCATCATTTCTAAAGGCAGTATTATTGGCAGGAGGAGGGCATTCTGAGTTTATTTTATTCATGTTCATTATGGTTGAATCTTTGTATCAACCTGCGAAGCGATTCTCTTCATTTACTGTAGGTGTACTGCTATCTGTCGTATTAATGCCGGGAGCAGCATCTTTTTTATTCTCAGCCGCACTTTCTCCAGAAGAGGCTTCCAGAATTTCTTTTGCAGGTGTAAATGTAGCTTTTTCAATAACCATCGGAAAATTCATTCAAGGATTGGAAATTTTTATATTTATACCTTATGTTGTTATCACTGTATTGAAGCTATCCGGAAATTTCTACAGCAGCTGGGTTGCTTCAGAATCCATCATAAAAAGAAGCTCTAAGGTTCTTATCATCTTCATTACTATTGCTACATTTATAATACTTTTGAATATACGCTCATTTAACCAAGCATTCTACTACTACATGCTGGTCATTCAATATTGTGTATATCCATTCTACATCGTTACCCTGTGTACAGTTTCCATCCTGATGTTTGCAAAAGGAAAAAAGGCGGTATCAAGGAGAATATGAAATATTCGAAATATATACGACTCATTCTTAGTATTGTCATTCTGATTGCATGCACCGGATGCTGGGATTACATGGAGTATGAAAGCATGGCATTAGTGCGTGCAATCGGTATCGATATTGATAAAAACGGGAAAGTTCTTTTGACTTACGAGATCATAAAGACCCAAAAACAAGGTAAGGAAGGAGGGAATTCCAATGAGGTGGTCCAAGGAATAGGGAAAACAGTGCCGGAAGCCTTCGATAACATGCAAACCATCGTACCGGGAGAACTGTTCTTAGGATATGCTACAACAGTCATTATCAGCGAAGGCGCGGCAAAACAACAACTGAAAAATATTATGGATTTATTGTTTATTACTCCAAATATAAGAGAGTCCATATTTTTGGTCTTTACAAAGGAGAAGCCGGAAAATATTTTAAATATGTCGGTCGAGAAAACAGTCGGGGAAACGTTAATGGATTTTTTTAAGGTTACAACTCGTGTAGGCGTTTCATTTCCGGTCAGGTTAAGAGAATTTAATAAAATGCTGATGTCAGAAGGTGTAGAGCCTGTCGCCCCATTAGTAAAAATAAATGGAGACGGAAAGCTCAAGATGTCGGATACGGTTGTTTTTAAAGGCTTCAAGCTGGCAGGCGTGCTTGATGGAAACGAAAGCAAAGGATTGGGTCGATTATCAAATATAAAAATACAAGAATTATCATCTGTATCGATAACTGTACCTGACACTGGAGCTTCTGTATCCGCTGTATTCAGGCTTGAAGATAATAAATCGAAAATAAAAATTAAGGGTGGACATGAGGTACCCGAAGTATTCATTTCGACGAAAGCCACTGCTACGATGATGCAATTCAGCGGTAATGTAGGAGCCATAACACCGGAGATTCTCCACGAATGTGAAAAGGAACTGGAAGTCAATGTGAAAAAAGAACTTGAAGCCGCAATATCAAAAGCCCAAAAAGAGTTTAAATCCGACTTTTTGGGAATAGGTCAAATATTTTATCAACAGCATCGTAAAGAATGGAAAGTTAAATTTAAGCCGAAATGGGATGAAGTTTTTCCAGAAGTTCCTTTTCATATTAACGTAAAAATAAAGGTACTCAATTCAGGAACCAAAGTTATTCCATTAAGCGAACAATAATCGATTTGTGGTTTGGAATTGCCGCAAATGCGCAAGCGGGAGGGATCGCCCTCCGCGAGTATGCGCCGAAGGAAGCGGCTATCTCCGCTCTAATGCGGGACCAGCCAGCTTGTAAGAGAGTGGATTCCAAGCGAAAAACCGAATCCGATTCCGCGATGTGCAGAATCATTGGTCCACCGGATAGCGCCCGGTTTAGCCCCTCGAGATCGGAGGGGTCCGCGGATTCATGCACCGTCAGCTTTTGGACGATATGAAGCATGTGTCCCCTCAATCGCTTCAGATCATCCAATTCATCCGCGGACGTAGCGCACGGATAGGGAAGGTTGTGAATGGCCAGCCATTGTTCCAACCATCCCGGTTTGTCTAGAATGTCTTAGGAATGACCGCTGCCTCTCCAGACGTGATAATCACTTTTCAGTAAACCGTCCCATAACATCGTGTCGAGACTCCCTTTTTTCATGTGAAATGTCTCGATTGTAACCCCCAAGTTGTGCCATAGCTAGTGACTTAACGGCCATAGAGGTTCATGATAAAGTGTTTTTGTAACTGTTATAACTATATTAGAGAGTTACATAAATAGAGGGGAATTCGAATGATCCGAGTGGAAACTTAGACTAACGGATGGGATTGCAGCTACGACAAGAGGAACTAGTACTCGGGTGAAGTTCGCCGCGCTGAATGATGAGAAGCTGGATAAGGATTCTAGTCAACTCCAATTGTTATCCTTGTAACATTGAAAGGCGAAAAAAGCCTCTCTGGACTTCGTATCCCTTCCAGCACCAAATCTCCGCCAGCGCCCGCAAGCACGATGACCCATGACGGCAGTTTCCGGAAGACGAGCATCGCGAATAAAAAATCGCCAAAGTAAATCCATTTGCCGCTCATAGTTATCCTAAACAAAGTAAAAAGGTGATGAATACGATGTTTCCCATTCGCAATCAGAAACGCAATTGTACGGATACCGGCAAAATCCAGCACTTTCTCGAACAAGCCCGGACTGGATTTCTCGGCTTATCTTCAGAAGACGTCCCCTATGTCATTCCACTCAATTTCGTTTGGCTGAACAACGCCATCTATTTTCATGGGGCAGAAGAAGGAAGAAAAGTCACTTATATCGAGCATAACCCACGGGCTTGCTTCACCGTGAGTGAGAATTATGGGACCCTCACAAGTCCAATACCCGCTGCTACAGATACCGCCTATATGAGTGTCATCATTGAAGGATCCTTGCTTCGCGTAACCGATATAAACGAGGCAACGGAAGCCATGCAGGTCATGCTGGACAAATATGTGCCAGGCTATTATGATCGACCGCTGGGGCGGAGTCATTTAGAACGATACGTTTCCACCTTAGGTAGTAAAACCGCAATCTATAAATTAACCGCAGTATCAATGGCGGCCAAAGAGAAAGAAGAGGCCCCGGGTCGAATGTTCTATGAAGGCAAGACCGTTCAGAACGACCGGGCATAACTGAGCGAGGCACATTCCAGGTGATCCTTGTATCAATTAGAGTGGTAACCGAATAATCGAAATGGTTATCTCGGGGAGTTAAGGTTTCTGATGCTCTGTGTGTCGAAGAGCCGCCGTTTACGGCGGCTTTTTGGCATGCGCAGTGGCCACAGTCCTTTACGGGTTAATTATAAAACTGTATGAGTGGACGCGAGCTGACGGGTTGCGTTTGGAAGGGTACAAAGTGACGAATAATAGAAAAGCACCAGGCTATCATGCAGGTTTTTTGAACTAACGGTGCACGAGAGATAAGTAAGTGTCATACGAGTGAAGTCTTATTTTCATGTGGAAACTCCTTCGTTGTAACCATAAAAAAAATAATAGTTAGTTACTTGAAATACATTATGGTTCGTGATATTGTATGTTTAGTAACTAGTTAATACACTATTAGTGGTTACAAACGTTGAGGGGGAACGCATAAACTGAGTGGAAACTTTATTTAATGGATGAACCCTATTTGCTCAAATTTTTCGCATTTGCAAACACAATACGAAAAAGAAACTGATCGATGAATTTATTGGCACTTATTTTATAGTATTTGCGGGTACCGGAGCGTAGTTGTTAACGAGATAACGCAAAGCCTTACGCAACACATTTGGCTTGGTTGTTACGGCCCTTATTTATACTTTCGGACATATTTCGGGTGCCCATTTTAATCCTGCTGTTACCATTGGATTTCTTTATTGTCTGGAACGCCACGTAGGTTATCATTTGTAATTAGCATTCGGATGATACAATGCTTATCGACGTTAAAGAGTAAAGATAAGTGAACTGATTCCTTCTAAGAGATGTGTTCAATAACGCTCGCAAACCAATGGGACTGTGATACTGTATGAACTCTGCAGCTATGGAATTTATTGAGAAAGCAATGGAGGGGATATTAAATGAGAGCTGAATTCGTATTTCATATATTTGACAAACACATTAATCATTTGATTAATGTATTCAATCAATGTCCGCCGGAAAAACGCAGAGTCATTCCAGAAGGATTTAAAAACAACATCCATTGGCATCTGGGGCATGTTCTTTTCGTTACTCAGTTCGATGTGCTCGGGCTTTCGGGGCAACCTACTATCCTTCCGGAAAGCTATAAAGCCTTTTTCGCTTACGGTTCGAAACCTACGAAATGGAAAGAAGAACCGCCTGAGTGGGATGAATTGATGGCCAAGCTGAAAGAACTTCGTAATTATGTCCACGAGACGCTGAAGGATAGACTGGATGAGCCCGTGAAAGAGAACTTCCTGCAAGCCCAAAATATCGGTGAGCTTATCTACTCGACTTCGTTGCATTTGTTCTATCACCAAGGCATCGTGTACGGCATGATTAAATCGCTGAAATCGAAAGTTGCTGAGGTTCAAGATATTTTGACGACAGTTAATGAAAACTCGAATAAGTCTTCGGATACCGCTATTTTTGCTGGCGGCTGCTTCTGGCACATGGAAGATACTTTCCAGATGCTTGACGGCGTCTCGAGTGTGCATACCGGCTATACGGGTGGACATAAAAAAAATCCGACCTATAAAGAAGTCGTTTCTAAAACTACTGACCATATCGAATCGGTTGAAGTTCATTTTAACCCGAATGTGATTACGTATGACGAGTTGCTCCGAATTTTCTGGAGAAACGTTGATCCTACGGATGCGGATAGTCAATCCGCCATCTTTTATACAAGCCATCAACAAAAAGAGTTGGCAGAAGCATCCCGAAAGGAATTGGATTCATCTAAACGGATTAATAAACCGGTTGTAACGAAGATCGCTGCAGCAACAACGTTTTACAAAGCCGAGGACGAACATCAGGACTATTACGAAAAAGTCCGCACAACAACAAAGTAGAGGGTGAGCGAGTTCATCTCCGGTCGCGGTTTTTATTTTGAACAAAATTTTGGGGAGTGATTGCGAAATGAAAAGCAGCTCAAAGCAAGGCTTTAATGGAGATTTTAACAAAGAAGAAAAGTTGAAAACGCTGACTAAACTCCAATATAACGTAACTCAGCATGGCGTGGACGAGCAGCCATTTGGTAACGAATACTGGGATAACGAAGATGAGGGTATATACGTAGATATCGTCTCGGGCGAGCCATTGTTTAGTTCGAAGGACAAATACGATGCGTGCACAGGCTGGCCTAGTTTTACAAAGCCACTGGAGTCAAACAACGTTGTGCTTAAACGCAAAGGATTATTTTTTGGGAACGAAGAAGTCAGAAGCCGGAATGCGGATTCCTTCATAGGCGACGTGTTCAAAGATGGACCTGGACCAACGGGACTGCGATTCTGCGTGAACTCTGCAGCCATGGAGTTCATTCCGAAGGCGGACCTTGAAAAAAGAGGATATGGCGCTTATGCCGCGCAATTTAGCAATGAATAAGATACTATCGATTCCTTAGAACAACATCCATTAGCATCTGGGGCACGTTATTTCATATTTAGAGGTCACTGAAAATCATACGTTTTTAATTTGTGGTCCTTCTCAGAATAGGCCGTGTCCCCAAGTCACGCATGACATACTTTCCACTCCGGCTATTGGTCGGGAAACATAGCCCCTTTTGCTAGCGACACAGCAGAAGGGGCTATGTACACGTTATTGTAGAAACGGATAAATCGATGGCATGCTCATTGGTAGCACTTCTAAGAAATGTTACACAATTTCAAATTATTCATTTCGGTAGATTAACTTAAATTCCTCTCTAACAATATCCCCACTTGTTTTGCTATGACTCGAGGCGGATCGGGTAGTTCACTTGTGAAGAACGTTTCTGCCATTCCTACAATTGCTGAGGCAAAAAATTTAACAATAACCTCTTTATTTAAACCTTTATTTATTCCTTCGGTTACAACTACTTCATTTTTTAACTCTTCAATCATAAATTCAAGCAGGCGAGTGCGAAAAAAAGGGGCACCTTTACTAGCCATCATTGTCGAAAAGAAAGAATAATTGCTTTCAAAGTATTCGAACATAATCAAATTTGCTGTGACAAAATCCAAATCAGAGGTTAATTTACATATTATTTCCAGTTCATTGATGTGCTCTTCAATGAGTTTATCCAAAAGATCGAATTTATCCATGTAGTGGTGATATATGGTTCTCCTGCCAACATTCGCTCGATCGGAAATATCCTGTATTGTAATTTGATCGAAACTTTTTTCAGACATCAGTTCGATAAATGCGTTTTTTATGGCTTCTTGAGATTTAAGAATTCTTCTATCCATCACTGGCATTGTAGCATCACCAAACTTTCTTAATAATAATTGCACAATTATTATCAGCTTGCGCAATAAGGCACAGATCGTGCTCATTTGATTATTGTGGACATCCTATTTTCATCTTATATTATACACAGATGTGCGATATCGTATCAATGTGTATTAATCAACTGACATCAATTTTATCTGGAGGAGAAAAAACATGAAAAAGTCCGTAACATTTAAAAACGGTAATTTAACAATGGCAGCTGAGCTGTATTTGCCTGAGGGGTTTGAGGAAAACAAAAAATATCCAACAGTCGTTAGCGTCCATCCCGGTGGAGGCGTAAAGAAACAGGCTGCTGGTTTGTATGCGCAGAATCTGTCCAACAATGGTTTTGTTGCGTTAGTCTTTGATGCGTCGCACCAAGGAGAGAGCGGCGGTGAGCCGCGTTTACTCGAAGATCCGTCTGCCAGAGTGGAAGATGTGCGCGCTGCAGTAGAATATTTAACTACCCTTCCATTTGTTGACGATGAAAAAATTGGAGTGCTTGGTATTTGTGCCGGTGGTGGTTATGCCATAACTGCCGCTCAAACTGAACGTCGTATTAAAGCAGTAGCGAACGTTAGCGGGATCGATATCGGAGCAATGTTCCGGGGAGAAGGTACGGGAGGAAACGTTTCAACACAATTACAAACACTTGAAGCGGTTGCTAAGCAGCGTACAGCAGAAGCAAAGGGAGCAGAGCTGATGTTCCTTAATTATGTGCCAGATTCTCCTGAAGAATTTAATGAAAATACGCCAGTGCTTATGCGCGAGGGCTATGAATACTATAGAACGCCTAGAGCACAGCACCCTAATTCAACGAATCGATTCCTGTTTAGAAGCGTTGACAAAATCATGGCATTCTCGGCATTGATTAAAATTAGCGACTTTCTAACGCAACCTCTTATAATGATCGCCGGAACAGAGGCTGACACACGTGATTTCAGCGAACAAGCTTATGCATTGTCGAATGGACCAAAAGAAATGTTTTGGGTTGAAGGTGCATCGCATATTGCCATGTATGACACACCTGAATACGTAGCTCAGGCTGTAACCAAATTAACGGAGTTTTTTGGGAAGAATCTATAGTAAGAATCAGTTAAGCAGTACAAAGTACTCTATGTATCAAGCCAAAACAAGGGGTATATAAAACTTTGGACATATGAGGAGATGCAAAATATGGCAGTCGAACAAAAGGTAAGCGAAGGTATCATTTTTCCAATCGGTGACAAAGCCCCAGAAGCATTTGCAAAGTATTTTACGGGTACTAGTTATCTCAAAATGCTTGTACCCTTTGACAGCTCGTTAAAGTCTTCAATCGGAAATGTAACATTTGAACCAGGATGCCGCAACAACTGGCACGCACATCCAAGCGGACAGATTCTGTTAGTTACTGGTGGAAGAGGCTGGTATCAGGAAGAAGGAAAAGCTGCACAAGAATTGCATCCTGGCGATGTCGTGGAAATACTTCCGAATGTCAGGCACTGGCATGGTGCAGCTGCTAATAGTTGGTTTGCTCATCTTGCCATTGATCCAGATACAACAGTGGGTCCTGCTCAATGGTTTGAACCAGTAACAGATATGGCATATAACAAGCTAAAATAATTCGAATCTCGTACGCTAAATGTTATTCATTTCAAAGAAAAGTTGGATGACTCGTATGGCCACAATCATTTCCGCTTTATGCTTTGGAGACTTAGATTATATATTCAACTGCCCCCAATCATGTACGTTGGGGCAGTTTATTGCTATAAGGGGGATAACCTTGGTAAGACCTTATATTATTTGCCATATGTTGACCTCTTTGGATGGGGAAATCATCGGAGATTATTTAAGAGAGGAGCGAACAGAATCTTTTATTAAAGAATATGAAGAAAGATTTTAGTGAAAAATTTTTTACAAAAAGTTGCATTTGCAATTGCATAGCTTTGTTCAAGTTTTTTTAAAACGAACCTTCTATTTATAAAGATAGACAAATAAACTAATGCCCTCTTTTTTGATATTGTAGTTCTTAAAGGGAGTTTCTTTTAAAAGTGACTCAAAATCTTTTTTTGTGTAAGCACCTTGTTTTAGGAAAGTTTTAAATGCAAATTTCACAAAATGCTTGTCAAATCCTTTCATACCTGTCTGTCTAATCTCATTGTTAATATCCTCAGATGTTGCCTCGTAATTCATGTCGATGATTAGGGATGTTCCACCTTCTGACAGCACTCGATACATTTCACATAAAGCCTTTACGGGATCCTTAAAGTTCTTGAATGCTGCACTGCAAATAATAAAATCAAAAAAACTATTTTCACATGGTAGGTTAGATGCGTTACCTTCTTTAAAATCAACCGAAACATTTGCTTCCTTTGCATTATTTTTTTCAATTTTCACAAAGTCAGGGCTTATCTCTACTCCAGTAACGTTAAACCCTTTCTTGGCGAGTTCAATCGACAAATAACCCGGCCCAGGTGCAATTTCCAAAATATTTGCACTTTTGCTGACTAAAGATGCAACTTCATTCGCATATTCTTGCATTTGAGTCATTCGACTTTTGCGAGAATTCTTATCATACCACTTAGCAGTTAAGCCATAAATACCGACATCCTTGTTTTTACGTAGGTTTTTCATCATAAAAATATCTCCTTTAAAATTAGCTCGATTCTTTCATCATCTTATCGTTTTCATTATATGGGATCGATCATTGCGTCTGAACCATCTGGCGGATGAAATGAAGCTCCGTCTTCAGACGGAGCCGACAATTGGTAACAAAGGTGAAAATGTTTGATGGCATCATAAAAGCGAGGACCCCGCGAATGAAATCGCAGAGTCCTCTTATAGTGGGAAGCGGTTTAAAAATGTGCTTCTAAAGCTACGTCTTACTCAAAAAGTATCGAATCAGAAATCTCGAACTTTTTATCCTTCTTCGTGTTTTCATGGTGAATCAACAACCTTTCGGAAACTAAAATTGAATTCCGGTTTTCGCTGTTTTTCAATACCACTTCCCACTTATCGTATGTTTACCCTTTTCCTAATGTTTTGAATCAATAAGGGTAATATGGCTCTAAGAATATAAAGTTTTAGATTGACGATACTTGATTAAGTTAATGGGCAGAATTGTTTAATATTAATTATGGATTTTATGGTAAAATCAGTACGGAAAGGGGGAGAAATATTGAGCAAAAAACAAAAGTTAATATTAAATACATCAATAGTTTTGAACATATTACTAATCGCAATTGTAGCTTGGGGACATATAAAGATGAAACTTGTGAAGGAACATATATTCATTGCTGAGGTTCAACATAATTTAGTAGAACTGGAAGGCTCAATTGCAATACAAAAAGAAAAAAATTGGTCAGAACCCAACTTGGTGACGAGTGAATTGGGAGACGTTCTGAACGGGGTTTGGCGCGGTATAATAATCGGAGGACAATTAGGAAACCTCTCTAAAAATAATAAGGACACTCTGAATAACTTGTATAATAAGTTAAATCAATTTCCTAATGATGAAATATATAAATTTGCTGATTTAACCGAAGAGGATAAAGAAAATTTTGAAGAGTTGCAAGAAATACTTCGTGAAGTGGGGTTAGGGTTAAATATTCAATTTAGTGGTAATATGAAATACTTTATAAGCCAAGCAGAGGAATTAGTCGGGGAAATTGAAGTTCCACTGCAATAGAATACCTATTTCTTATTAAGTTAACGGGTTACGATAGTACCACACCTTAAGGGCTGCCACATGGTAGCCCTTCGCTACGCTAATGGGCAGGTTTGTGTTAAACATGTATTTCCTTACAAATGTTTTTTTCGGTGTGAGGATAGAAACCTCAGGGGCTTTGGCATCTAGATAACGAATAGATGATCAAGGAGTGTGGCGAAATGGAAGAAGCGTTCAAATTTAGCCGTATCGGATATGTCTATATTCCGACTGTGCGAATCGATGAATCGATTGAGTGGTATACTCGCCATTTAGATTTTCGGCTGATTAACAAGTTTCAGGACAGAGGTTCGTTCCTCGCGGTATTGCATCATCCACATCAGCACTCAATCGCGCTACTGTTAATCGAAACTGAGGATCGGGAAACGCTGGAAATCACAAGGAACGGAGCTCCATTTCCTATTATGGCATTGAATTGCCCGGACATAGAGTACACTCACCGTCGGCTTTCCGAGGATGGGATCAATCCCGGACCGCTGATGAAGCTTGGCAATGGAGAGGCGAAGTATTTCTATTTCCGTGATCCTGCTGGCAACATGCTCGAAGCGGCTTGGTCACAGTGGGACCCGAAGGACGATTATAAGAAGGAGTTTTTACGGAACGGCAAGTAGTAGGAGGAAAGGAGAATTTGGCCATGTGGAATGCGGCGGAAGTTCTAGCGGATAGGGAAGTTGTACAAGAGGAGGGGGAACGGCCCGACCGGGTGCTTGTCGAGGCGGCACGCGAAGGAAGTAACGAAGCGTTCGGTGAGCTCGTCCGTCGGCATCGGGCAATGCCGTATGGATGGGCGGCAAGATTGACACGCGACGGCCATCTCGCCGAAGACATTGTGCAGGAAGCGCTGATTCGCGCTTTCCTGCAGCTTGGCCAACTACTGGATAGCCGCAGATTCCAGCCATGGCTGAAAACCATTGTGCACAATCAAGTGCACATGAAGCTAAGAAGAGGCGGTCCCTACGGCAAGGAACGGCCGTTCTCGGGATTTGTTACCGCCGAGGAGGAGAGGGAACCGGGCGGGCATATTGATGAGCTCTTGGCGAGGTTAAGTAAAAAGATTGATTACAATGGGGACGTCGGTCTCGACCCGGCCGAGGTTGTCGCTAGGTGTGAAGTATTGGAGACATTCCGCGAACTGCTGAGCTGCTTGACCGAGAAGGAGAGAGGAATTTTTGATGCCCACTTTTTCCGGGAGTTGTCGTCGAACGAGATTGCCGTTCTCTTCGGAACAACAGCGAGCAGTGTGTACAATCACCTATCGCGTGCGCGTGTGAAAGTACGCCAGGAACGCATTCGCATCTGCATCCGTGGGTATGTCGAATGTAGAAAACAAGAGTCGAAGCCTGCGCGGGTTCTGCTAGACCCGGACAAGATCATTTTGAAAGGGTGATGACGTGGATATGGAAACAGTAAGTCAGGACCTGAAGAGCACACGCTCCTCGATCGCACAATGTATTCATGCCATGCTGCAATATACGGTGCGAAAGGACCTCTCACTCATTGATGTTATGGGTCTGACCTCACACGCATTTCGCATTCGTGTTGATGATAAGGCGGGGCTTTACGGGCCGACGTCTCATGTGTGGGGCTCCTTCTATAGAAGGGCGGTCGGAAATTTGGGATTCGAAGCGGTGTGCTTCGACCCGATTATAGATCCTATCCCACCCGAGCATGTAGAGATAGCACTCGGACATATTCATCGAACCCTTGACCGAAACGTTCCTGCGATCGTTTGGGATCTGTTTGGCGGGGATTTTGCTGTCGTCTACGGCTACGACGACGAACGGCAGTTGTTCCATGTAAAAGACCGCGAGCATGAAGGAACGGTTCCTTACGAGAAGCTCTCTCACGGTCACATTATGACACTTACAATTGTCAAAGAGAAGGAATTCAACTATGTAGACTCTTTAAGTCGAGCACTCGCGATGTCTTTGACCCATGGACGATATCCAGAGGACGGGATAACCGAATTCAGGCCGGGGCTTGCTGCCTATAATGCCTGGATTAGGGCTTTCGAAACGCGGTCAGCCGACCCGCTCGGAAACAGCTACAACGCACTCTATGTCTATGACGCGAGGCTGTTCGCGGTGCAATTCCTGAATGAAGTGCGGGATCGTTTTCGAAATGGAGTGTTTGCGGAGCCAAAGCGACACGGCGGCTACGGCTTCGACTCGGGCCATATGGCCGCTTCGGCGGAGGCGGCAGCGAGGCACTATGCGGAGGTTGCCTCTGCGCTTGGGGAGTTGCATGAGCGCTTTCCTTTTCCGCATGGTGGCGACCCATCTGAGTCCGGGGCCGCGGAGACGGCTATTCGATTGCTGCAACAAGCCAAGGCGTCGGAGGAGCAGGGGCTTCGGTATCTGGCTCGAATGTATTATGATTTGTAATGAAGTTTAGGTGCTAACGGGAATGATTGTTGAATAAAGCGAACTCAAAAACATTTATTCATGAACTATCGCATATTCTTTGCTAGCATGTTCCGTTTTTAGTAGGTATGTAGCTACTGCAAATCCGGATTAACAAGACCGGTTTGAGCTGATCAGTATGGAGCAATACTCGAAGTTGAAATATAGATCCGGGCTCATGCCCGGGAAAGCACGGCAGGTCAAGGTTCAAGCCTTGGCTTGCCGTTTTTTTTTGCGACAAGACTTGCAACAGTTTATAGAATCTATGGATGAAGTTCTGCAAAAAGCATCGGTAATGCCTTAAAAAACTTCCTTTTCGTTTTTGAGCAGATATTTATAATAAGAAGCAGAATGATTCGTTTATGCCAAATAGGGATCGTTCAAAAGCATGTATTCTATTTCCATCAAACGAGGAGGAACATGATGAATCGCAAGGATGCATTACATTTCGGAGATTCATGGAGGCGACTGTTGGCGGTCATTATTGCTGTGAGCATTGTTGCTGCGCTTGTGCCGATCGGCACGGCTTCGGCTGCGGATGACGGCGGGGCCGGCAGCACAGGTTTTACTGTCGAAATAAATGAAACCGTTACCAATGGGTTTACGCATCCAGGTGTCGGAGTAACCAAAGCAATACTTGAAAACATGAGAGATCAAGTACTAGCGCAAAAGGAGCCTTGGTATTCCTACTATAAGGCCATGACCGTCTCCGGGATGGCGTCAAAGACGGTTACATCGAGCAACCAGAGTGCTGAGGATCCGACGATGCCGGCAATCAATGCTTTTGACAGTCAGGGCTTTAATTCGAGATTTATAGCAGATGGTCTGAAAGCGTATACACAATCACTTATGTATTATATAACCGGCGATGAGGTGTACCGCGCGAATGCTATCAGCATTATCCGTATTTGGTGCCGGATGGACCCTGCGAAATACCGGTATTTTACTGATGCTCATATCCATACGGGCATTCCGCTCAACAGAATGGTCACTGCGGCAGAAATTTTAAGGTATTCCAGCTATCAATCGGAAGAGCTGAAATGGACCGACAAGGATACCGCTGATTTTACGAATAATTTGATCAATCCGGTTATCGAAACCTTTCAGCATGATAACAACCAATTTATGAACCAGCATAACTATCCACTGCTCGGAGCGATGGCGGGGTATATTTTTACCGATAACCGGGAGAGGTATAATGAGGCTGTCGAATGGGCCACTGTGAACAAGACGGCCAGCAATCAAGGCTTCAATGGCTCCATTAAGCAATTGTTCCGTTTGGTCGACACCAATGCAGAGACAGGGGAGAAATTGGACACGCCGGTCGTCCAGCAGGTGGAAATGGGCCGGGACCAGGCGCATGGAGCCGGAGACTTAACGAATGCGGCGATTCTGTCGCGAATGTTTATTGCTCAGGGAACTAAGATCGACCCGGTGGAGGGCACCGTATCCACAAAGGATAATGCCGTAGGCTATTATGAATTTCTGAATGATCGGGTTTTAGCGGCGGCCGACTTTTTCTGGAAATACATGCTTGGTTATGACACGCCTTGGGTACCGGTTCCTTTTTCTATTTTTCCGGATGGAACGGTGAAAGGCATCTACCAAAAGTTCTCGGACTCGTATAGAGGAAGAATGAATACGGCTTTGTTTTGGGACATGTACTATTATTACACCTACGAGAAAGGGATCAACGTAGCGGAGAAAGCTCCGTATTTCTATGAAGCTTTCACCAGGAAAATTCCGTCCAATTATTATTATCAAGGGACACTCAGGCAAGCATGGGAAAGTCCGGACGGAGGCGGAGACTTCTGGATCTACATTCCGAAGGAAGCGGAGTCGGAAGGCGGGAAGTATGTACCCAAAGAGCAAACAAGCGATGCGCTGGTCGAAGTAGAAGACAGGTACACGGTATTTGATCAGCATACGGCTACCGTCCATGAAGGAGCGGCCTCTTATGTGCAGACAAAAGCAACGGAAGATGGAAGCAAATTTGTCCTTCTTAATTTGTCATATGCCAATCGCACGAATTCCCGGCTTATTGGCATCAAGTTTCGTACGAACGGCACAGCTTTCTTAGAGCTGAGCAAAGAAATCGGTTCGACGCCTTACCATACGCTGACGCTGCCGGATACGAAGGGGCAGTGGAAATACATGACCTATGACATGGGCATTAACAAAGTTACCTACGGTCAGCTTGACGGCGACTACAGCCTCCTTTATGTAAAGGTGAAAGGAGCAGGCACAACAGTTGATATTGACCACCTGAATGTAAAAGCAGGCGAACAACTGACCCCTCCTGCGTTTAAAGACGGAGCTTCGAATGTGAATAGTTATGCTTTTGTTGGCGCTACTGTGAAGCTGGACTTTTCCGCTGACGATTCCGGTCAAGAGGATGTCCTCGCATATGAGATTGCGAATATGCCGCAAGGCGCGGAACTTAATGCGGGCACCGGCGCATTTGCCTGGCAGCCGACGCAAGCCGGAACGTATTCTTTTATCGTCCAGGCTTCCGACGGCACAACGCTTTCAACTAAAAATGTCAATATCGTTGTAAGTCAAGACCGGTCTTCTGCCGTACAAGCAGCTACAGCGCTTTATAATTCGAGTACTCTTTATGTGACGGCATCTCTTAATCAGTTTAAAGCCGTGTACGAGGATACAATGAGTCAGCTGGAAGCTGCGACAAATGAAGCTTTCTATCAGCAATTATTAGCCCTGCGAAAAGCGGCCGAGGGTCTTCAATTGTTGACTCCTTTATTCGCGGCTGACGAAAGTATGAATTATACGGGCCTCGTGACATCCACCTTTGGAAACGCGATTTCGCTCTTAACGGATGGCAACGATAATACATTCCCGGCATATTCGCTGGCACCGTATCCGAATTTGTATCATATCATCGATTTTGGACCTGATTATAAGGTTTCGGCTGATGCGTTTGCATTAGAGGGGCGAATGAATTTTGTGGATCGGATGGCAGGCTCGACGGTATTCGGTTCCAATGACAGAGAAAACTGGACGCGGCTGACACCAGGACAAACGGCGTATACCGACGGGATCGCAACGCTGGACGTGGACGATGCGTACAAAAATGCCCAATTCCGGTATATTAAAATCCAAATGATTGATCCACAGCCGGATGCTCTCCGCGGTCAGGTTCAGAATATGCTAGAGTTGGCCGAGCTTAAAATCTTTGGCGAGCGTCATGAGACGAATAACAAACTGGAGTCCGTGTCGCTTAGCTCTGACCAGAGCGTTAATGGCCGGATCGTGCTGGGCAATATGGCAAAATTAACGATCAAAGCAAAAGAACCGGTCCAGAACGTAAAGGTCAAGATCCAAGGCCGGGATGCAATGGTGAGTACGCAGGACAATATCTATTGGACGGCCGCGGCGACGTTGAACGGAGACGTCCAGACGGGCTCGGTCGAATTTGCAATTGACTATAAGGCGAACGACGGAACGGAAGGAGATACGACGTATACTACGACCGATAACACCAAGCTGTATCTCGCTGACGAGTCGGATTTGATCAGCAATGTTACCGGCATCGCCCATTTAATCGATTCTACTTCCGGAAGATCAGCAGCAGAAACATTAAAGCAGGCAAATTATCTATTCGATAACAATCCGCTTACGAGCTCCGATTTCCGGATGAACGGCGGTGGAGCGGGAGGCTTCATTACGTTCGATTTCAAGGAAGGCAATCAAGCCGTATTATCGAGTGTAGAACTGCTTGCGAGACAGGATAATAATTTATACGCCCGGATTAGGGGGACGGAGATTCAGGGATCTAACGAACTTACGAATTGGACAACGATCTCGAAGCCAGCGGCTGTAACGGCGGATTGGCAATCGCTCGCGATCAGCGGTACGGAAGCTTACCGTTATATCCGCATTTATAATCCGAATGCATGGTTTGGCAATATGGCGGAATTGAGACTGCATGGGAAAGTGAAAGAGGCAGACCTGATACCGCCGATGACATCGGATGACGCACCGAACGGATCCGTTAATAAGGATGCGTTGGTAAGCTTCGATGCCGTCGATATCGGTTCCGGGGTAGCGGCTACCTATTTCACAGTAAACGGTGGCGCGCAGCAAACCGGCAGCTCGGTTATTTTGACCGAGGAGGGGACGCATACTTTGGTATATTGGAGTGTGGACTTTGCAGGTAATGCGGAACAGCCGCATACAGTTACGGTTCATGTGGACAAGACGGCCCCTGCCGATCCCTCCATCGCGGCGGACGTTACAACGCCGACTAACGGCGACGTTACCTTAACGGTCAGATATCCCGATGATGCTGTGGTCAATGAGTACAAAAAGGGCGCAGATGGGGAATGGACGCCATACACCACTCCGTTCGTTGTTTCCGATAATGAGACCGTGTATGCAAGAGCAACGGATGCTGCAGGAAATGTATCGAAGGTAACCAGTTATACAGTCAGCAACATGGATAAGATCGCGCCGGTGCTATCCGTTCAGCTGGATAAGCATTCAATTTGGCCGGCGAATCATAAAATGGTGACGGTCCATGCCGCGCTGAATGCGAGTGATGCCGGATCGGGCATTGAATCGGTGGTGTTAACTTCCATTACTTGCAATAAACCCGACTTCGATAAAGGCGACATTCAGGCCGAATTCGGCACAGCAGTCGATTCGTTCAGCTTGCGTGCGGAAAAATCGCGCATCTATACCATCACGTATTCGGCAACCGACAAAGCGGGCAACCAAACGGCTGTATCTGTTACCGTCACTGTGTATCATAATCAGTCTGGAAAATAATAAGCAAAAGCAAGAGGAAGGCCCGGTGCCTTCCTCTTGGATGCCGCATTTAATGCGGCATTTTTTTATGTTATCAAGTTCTTGTCAAATTGCAATGACAAGAACTTGATAACATTCCCGATGAGTGACAAGAACGTTGATTCATTCCCGACATGCGTATTAGGGTAAGCCTAAATGCGTTAACACTTCGCCGGAAAAGGGATGGTATCAGTGATATTTTTGAAACGACAAATTGATTTCAAAACGTGTCGTGTTAATCGTAGAGAAAACAAACCTTCAATCCACAAAACACAATAACAACGTTGGAGAATACCGTTATTCTAATCGAATTCCTAGTCGTTTGGGAGCTGCTGCTTGGCTGGACGCGCGCGGATTGGAACGCTACCGGAACGGGCGACCGAAGGATTGCAAACTTCTCCAAGGTGGCCGGAATGATGGCTGGAGAATTTGAGTGGAAGCTGACGCAAAGAGTGAAAAAAACCGTAATAAATATATATTCAATATATATACTTGAAGCGTTGATTTCATGTTGTGAAATCGAAAGGGAAATGACTTCAAACTGTAAACCCAAAAATAATCGCTGAATTTCTGTGGAATAAGTCGTAACTTTGTAAATAAATGTAGAATAATAGGAACGTTTGTCAAAGGCATTGAAATTAATATACAACATATTTAATATATAGATGAATCATATAAAAGTTATTTCTGAAGGAGGGAGTGTATAAGAAAAGAACGCTGTTTGATCCGTTACATCACATTTCAATTAAAGGAGAAATGAAAATTATGATTCGTAAGTTAGCAGTTTTGTGTATTACCTTAGTCTGTACAATAGTGTTATCGGTCAGTGCATTTGCCGCTACTGATGCTTCAACGGTAGTGAATTCTTTGAAATGGCCCCCAAATCAAGCACTTCCAAACTTCGGTAAAGCAAAACATTTGGATGTTGCCAATGTATATGGAGCATCAGGGGATATAAAATTGCTTTTGACAACTCTTGAAGGAATTATAAACAGGGAACAACCAAGAATTTATGTGCTTCAGAATAAAGTTGACCCTTGGCTGAAGGATTTAAAGGTTCCTTATAAGCAACATGACAACGCTATGGATGTTTTCAAGAAATATGCAAAAGAGATTAAAGGAATGATTGTATATGATCCTAATATTCCGGATTCGATTAATGTGGCAACTACACTTGCTGGACTAAAAGATGCCGTTGTCGCCAGTCCTGAGCTTGCACAACAATTAACTGCTGCACCGTATCACCTGTCGGTACTTGAAGACTTACAAGGCAAATTTAAGAATCGTATGGATGCGTACAATTGGCAATATGAGAATCTCTGGAGCCAAACGACACATAGAATGTTGGTCGGATTGAGTCCAGACACATCCATACCTATCCCGCCAGAAAATTCTGAATTGTTCCAAACGATTGCTATCGAAAAGGAACAAGTGCGTGATGGAAGTAATCGGAAAACATATGAATATGATTTGTCTTCATATTTGGGAAAAGAAGCTGTCTATCTCCGCTTCGATGATGCCTTTCCTCAGGATGGATGGGGGCCTGCAGTTCATCAAGTGACTGTGAAGGCAGACGGACAGGTCATCTCAGATTTTAAAACGGGTACCTCCGATGAAGAACCTTTTCTCTATGACCGACATAATTCTAAATTTTTACCTGGTAGCGATCACCGCTTCGTAGATAACGGCAATTACTTTGTATACGAATTTAAACCTACAGCAAATACGAAGCAATTAATAGTATCTATTGAAATGTGGAACCAATACAAAGTATCTGCAAGCCATACTAAACCACTTTCATCTGAGGAGAAGGAACCTTATGGTTTTCTACGTGATTATGCCGTAGCAAACAAAGCGATGGTCTTCTGGCTATCAACAAGTGTACCTGAGGAAAAGGCGCTTTTCGAGAAGATTCTATCCGATGTAAAGCCAGGGACACCTTATATGGGGTGGTTCGACAATGATTTCGAAGGGGAGGTCGCTGGTCTCGAACTAACATCTCGTCATAGTGTTTATGTTTTACCTTCTGACTGGTTTCATAACATGACCGTATTTTCAGGAACAAAAGTAAAACAAGAACCGACACCAATACGAGTTGATCCTAAGCTGGAGAATAAAATTTACGTGACCTATACCTTTGGCGAAGGTGACAACTTGCAATACGACCAGAATCATATGCGTAACTTATGGGATGATCCCGCTCGAGGCAAAGTGCCAATGAACTGGACCTCAAGTCCGCTGCTGTATGATGCAGCTCCTGCCATTCTGAATTATTACCGTTCAACTGCAACGGAAAATGATCTGCTTATCGCAGGACCATCTGGAGCCGGCTACTTCAATCCGCATGTCTGGCCGAAGGAAACATTTTCGGAATACCTGAAACAATCATATTCGTATCTTAAAAAAACCGGCATGTCGTACCCTTATGTGCTGAATCGGGAATTTGGAAAAGACATTCCACTAAGCGAGTCGACGGCAGCAGCGTATGAAAAAAATTATAAACTCCCAGGTCTTTTCTTGGCTGGGGAAGATAAAGACGATATTAAGATCATGAATGGGAGTCTGCCGGTATCTATTATGCGAGGTATCTCAACTATTCAGGACGGTAAAAATTTATTGTCTGATGCAAAAAAAGATTGGGATGGAAAATCTTCAAAGTTTATTTCGATTGGGATCAACGCTTGGAGTATGAGACCATCGGATGTTTTAGCTATCACTGAATCTCTTGGGCCAGAATACCAAATCGTTAAGGCTGATGAATATTTCTCACTCGTCCGAAAAGCTTATGGATTGTCCAAATAAGGTTGAGATATAATTATTGTTCTTAGTAAATAGTGAGGGCTGTCACAAAAGGTTAAAGACCTTTGGGACAGCCCTTTTAGCAATAATCGTATGACGATAAAGAAACGCTCGATCCACGACTAATGAGTACACGAAGAATTCACTAATGTACGATCACGCTGCAACTGCAGAAGCGACATCACTCATGTCTATACCATCGGAATTGGTTTTCTGTTTTATTGGTGGAAACCAATAGGGGCGAACCCCGGGGTTCATTCCGCGCGTATGATTTGGTATATCCTTCAAAAAGAGGTGCTTTTTTGGTTACAGCAAGATTTGGAAAGTGTATGTTTAGCCATTATGTTTGACCCAGCCCCTTGCTCCGCTGCGTTCAAGCCTTTCGGAATTTCAACACCGCGGGTCATATACCAGAAAAAAAGGGCTGTCGCGCTGACGGCTGCACCCAGCAGGCTAACGCCGGTCCATCCGAAAGCGGCATAGACGGAGGTGGATGCGATTGATCCGGCGGCACTGCCGATTGAATAGAAAATCATATACCCCGCGGTAAGCCTGCTTCGGGCTTCGGGACGCACGGCAAGAATCATGCTTTGGTTCGTCACATGGACTGCTTGAACGGCTAGATCCAATAGAACGATGCCTAGAACCAATGCCGAGAGCGAATACGTCGTAAAACTAATGGGCAGCCAAGATGCGACTAACAGGAGCAATGCAAACCCGGTCGTTCTCTGCCCTAATCCTCGATCGGCAAGGCGACCAGCGCGCGATGCCGCTAGCGCTCCGGCAATCCCGGCGATGCCGAAAGCTCCAATCGCGGAGTGCGGGAGTGATAGAGGAGACGCGCTGAGAAGCAGAGCCATTGGAGTCCATAACGTGCTGAATGCAGTAAAGATCATTAATGCCAGCGCAGCGCGGATGCGCAGGATTCGCTCCTGCTTAAAAAGCGCTATCGTGGATTTAAGCAATCTGAGGTAGGACAAGGGCGAGCTTCCTTGGCTTCCTTGCTCACCGAGCGGAAGTGCCATAAACAATCCGATTGCGGCGATCAGTGTCAATCCCGCGGAAACCAGATAAACGGAGCGCCACCCGGCCAGATCCATCAAAACGCCGGCAAACGTTCTAGCAAGCAAAATGCCAATGACGATTCCACTTGTCACACGGCCGACGACGAGACCCCGATCGGCCGGAGCCGCTAAAGAAGCGGCGAACGCAACGATCGTTTGGGTCACGACAGCAAGAAGTCCGACCGCCGCCAAGCCGACGAAAAGGACCGTTTCGGAAGCAGCGGT
This sequence comes from Paenibacillus sp. 01T443, assembly GCF_056398325.1. NCBI lineage: Bacteria > Bacillati > Bacillota > Bacilli > Caryophanales > Paenibacillaceae > Paenibacillus > Paenibacillus sp. 01T443. Next base: position 14,446 of record NZ_JBFTPE010000025.1, on the reverse strand, counting down.
CCCTGCCGCGATTAGAGCCAAGACGGATAAAAGCATCTGTCCTGTGATCAACCGCCGGCGATTCAACAAATCTCCTAGCGGCACCAGCAACAGCAATCCCAATGCGTAGCAAGCCTGAGTAACTGTGATTACGATACCTGCGAATGCAGGAGAGATTCGGAATTCGCTGGCAATCGCGTCCAGCAGGGGCTGCGCGAAATAAACGTTGGCGACGGCCAATCCGCATGAAACCGCGAACAAGAGCGTTATATAGCGAGGCATAGGGCGGGCCGGTGTCGTCTCTGCGTATTCCGGTTCCGCAAGTGTTTCCTGATCACCCTTTGAAACGGTATGCAGGCGTTCAACATTGTTCTCCAATAGATCTCCTCCATATGTGGTCTTACCTAAACAATTATAACGTACTGTTCGGTATGTAATAACGAATTATAATCTCATCGGTAATGATTGTAAAGAGGAGATATTAATCAATAATATAAGATAACCTGATTATAATCGGGTAATTTCTTGACCAAAGCGAAAGTGGCAGATACAATTATATTATACTGATCGTTAAGGAAATAGAGGTGGATACATGCCGCGAAAGCGTGAATTTGACATAGAGAAAGCACTAGATGCCGCGATGGGCGTATTTTGGGAGAAGGGGTTTCATGCGACCTCTATAAGCGATTTGACCGAACGTATGGGCATCGAGCGTCCCAGTATTTATTCGACATTCGGAGATAAACGAGGACTCTTTGAGACGGCGTTGCGTAAGTATAACAGCACGCACGCGGCGCGGATTCGTGCCCAACTGCAAAGCCAATCTTCCGTGAAGGAGGCATTCCGTCGTTTTTTCGAGGGAGCTGCGGCGCAAGATAAAATGAATGCTCCGAACTGGGGCTGTTTTTGTATTAATTCGATGGTGGAGCTTTCTCCACATGACGAGAAATTTGAAATTTTGACCCGAGAACATCAAATGTATCTTTCAGCGCTCTTTCAGGAAACAATCGAACGCGGTATGCGGACGGGTGAACTAAACGCCGACCTCGACGCTAGGGAACTTGCTCATACACTCGTCATCTCGCTAATTGGGCTTACCGTTATGATGAAATCCCGTCCCGATCGCTCCTTTACGGATCATACAATAAACGGAATCCTAGCGATTCTTCGCTGAAATATGCCGTGAGGACTGATAACCAGAAAGTAGTTGCGATTGAATCTAAAATGAAGAAACGTCCAGCCATATCCAGAGGAAAAAACAAAAAATACAAGGTTTTCTCTTCCGAACCCAAATGGGAAGAAATGAAATAAAAAAGCGTCCACCCTGTGAAATGTATCCCACAAGATAGATATTTTAGAAAAAGTGTCCGCTTTCGGTTGTTTGTGTTTTAATAATCAATACTTCTACTACCTACACCATGTCCAAACACCTTTTTACAACAATACAGATTAAATTGCTTGAGCCACCTTTTTACCGCTTAACTTCTTTTTATTATGTATCTACAAATAGGATTACAGTTCAGCCGCGGCAGGTGCTCCTAGCGAAAACCAAAAAGTGTGGGCCACATTAGCTAAGAACCAGGAGGGATTAAAACAATGGAAATCAGAAGAGTTGGATCTCAACCTTCCGGCAAAGGACCAACTGAATATTTTACCGGCACGGTTCGCGTCGATCCGCTGTTTGAAGCAGCCGATCCTGCACGCGTTGCTGGAGCCAGCGTCACGTTCGAGCCAGGTGCACGGACAGCATGGCATACTCATCCGCTGGGTCAGACGCTGATCGTAACGGCAGGCAAGGGACGGGTTCAACGTTGGGGAGGCCAGATCGAGGAAATTAGTTCCGGTGACGTGGTCTGGTTCCCGCCGGGCGAGAAGCATTGGCATGGAGCATCACCCACCACAGCTATGACTCATATAGCCATTCAAGAACGTCTAGAAGGACTGGCTGTTAAATGGCTGGAAAAAGTCAGCGACGATCAATATATGTCCTTAGACGCGTGAGTGGAAGGTTAGTCACGTCGGCATTTATATCGGCAACGGAAAGATCATTCACAACACGATCGGCAGCAGTTTCAATGGCGTCCGGATTAACCTGAGCGACTACTCGCACCGTTATTCGACGGCTCGACGTATCCTGTAATTATAGGATGTCCCGAAACGACAAAAATCAAAAATCCCTTGCGACCGCTGAAATGGTCGTAAGGGATTTTTTTCGTTTCAAGGGCCTCTAGTCCAAATGCAGATAGAAAGTCGTCGATTCCCCAAGCTCGCTCTTCGCGTAAAGCTTGCCGCCGTGCTGTTCGACGATGGATTTGGCAATGGCAAGACCCAGCCCATGGCCGCCTTGGGCGCGGGAGCGGGAAGAGTCCGTCCGATAGAATCGGTCGAAGATCCGGTGCAAGTGCTCTGAGGCAATGCCTTCGCCCGTGTTAGTGACCGACAGGACGACATCCTGATGCTGTTTCTTCAGCGCAATCTCGATCGATCCGCGCGGACCCGCGTATTTGATGGCATTGTCGAGCAAGATCATGATGACCTGCTTGATCTGCTCGACAATGCCGTTCATCGTCAGTCCGGGCTCAATATCATAGTCGAGTTGGAGCTCCTTCTCGAAAATAACGGCTTCCATCGTCAACATAATCGTCTCCACCGCTTCGCTCAGGTTGAATTCTGCGCGCATCATGGCGGAACGCGAGTCCTCCATCTCGGTCAGATAGAGGAGATCGCCCGTCAGCTTGGCCATGCGAAGCGTTTCCTGCTTAATGACATGCAGCCACTTGGCTTGGTTCCCGATTGTATCCTCGCTGTTGGCGAGCAGCACGTCTGCATTGGTCTGAATGACCGCGAGGGGCGTCTTCAATTCGTGGGAAGCGTCGGCGATAAACTGCCTCTGCTTCTCGAACGCCTCCTTAACCGGAGCGATGGATCGGCTGGCGAAATAACGGCTGATGAAATAAATAACAACGAGCATAACGAGAGCGACGGCTCCGAACGTATAAATCAAATTCGTCAAAATGCCCTGCTGCGCGGTGACATCCATGAAGACGAACATGCTGCCGTCAGCAGCAGTTGGCTGAACAATGAACGCCCATTCATTGCCGTCCAGCTTGAGTTGGCCGGTCGTTTTCCCTGTAGCTAGTGCCTTTTCGAGTGCCTCTTGGTAGAAGGAATCCTCCATATCAAACCGCGAGTCGGTGCTAGTTAACGTGCCGGAGCTGTCCGCTTCCAGCTTGAACGATACTGACCGTTCGGGTCGCCAGCCATCGTCTACCATGCCTGCAGGTGGCTCGCCCTGAAACTCATCCGGAGGTGATGCGCCGTCATCTTCCGGTTCGAACCGTCTAGGTCCGTCCTGCTGTTTGTGATAAGATTCCGAAACTTGATGAAGCTCCATATCGATGTCGCGTTTCACGTCTTGGTAGGTGATTGCGTAGATGGCCGTGAAAGCAGCCAGCATCATGACGGTGATCGTGATCAGATTCAGCAGGAGAAATCGGTTTTTAAGCTTTTTGAACATGCTACTCCATCACCTCTAGGATGTACCCAACGCCCCTGATTGTCGCAATCTTCACGGACGAATGGAGGAAGGTCAGCTTCTTCCGCAAGAACGAGATGTACACCTCCACATTGTTGTATTCAGCGTTTGAATCGAAGCCCCACAGTTTTTCTATAATTTGCTCCTTCGATGTGACGGCCAGCTTCCGCGTCACAAGCAGCTCGAGCAGCTCGCTTTCCTTTAAGTTCAGCTTCAATTCCTTGCCCATGACGGTCAGCTTCAATAGCGTCGTATTCAACTCAATATCACCGAACGTCAGCGCGTCCTCTGGGACGACTTCTCCCTTACGCCTCAACGCTGCGCGTATGCGGGCCATCAACTCCTCGGTCGAGAACGGTTTGGCGATATAGTCATCCGCGCCGTAATCGAGTCCGGTTACTTTGTCCGTAATCTCACCTTTGGCCGTGAGCAGGATGACCGGCGTCGCCTCGCCATCGCCCCTCAGCTTGCGGAGCACGGCGAAGCCGTCCATCTCCGGCATCATGACATCGAGCAGCAGGAGATCGTAGATGCCACTCAGCGCGTAATCGTAAGCGGATCTGCCGTCGTGGACGACATCCACGGAGTAGTTCTGCTTCTTCAATAATTGGGATAAGGCTTCCGCCAAATGTATTTCGTCTTCCGCGATCAAAATTCGCATCGGCTGTTCATCCTTTGTTGTTTTTCTAGACTTGATATCCCCATTATAGCAAGCGAACCTTTAGCCAACCTTAACTGTTTTCGTTCGATCGCTTCCGGTCGCTATATATAGGAAACGCAATTCTTTTAAGGATTTGTAAATCGATTTAAGATTCATTAAAGGTTAGGGGACTAAGATACAGACATGAGAGATGAGACCACAGCGAACCGCGGAAAGGAATGAAACAAGGATGGCCATTGAGGTATTCAACCGGTACGAGAACAAATACTTGCTGGACCATGATGCGTACCTTCGATTCTATAACGACCTGCTTGATTATATGGAGCTTGATGATTATAACAAGCAGCATGAATTTTATTCGATAAGCAACCTCTACTTCGATACTCCGCACGATTCGCTTATCCGGACGAGCCTGTCGAAGCCGAAATACAAGGAGAAGCTTCGGCTCAGAGCGTACGGCGTGCCAAGCGGCGACGCGAAGGTTTACCTGGAGATGAAGAAGAAGGTATTCGGTCTCGTCAACAAACGAAGGACGGGGCTGAAGCTGAACGAAGCGTACGAGTTCGTGCGAACAGGGATCGAGCCAGTATTCCAGCCTTACATGAACAAGCAGGTGATCGAGGAAATCAAATATTTCCTCTGCCGCTACGAGCTCGAACCGAAGGTGTATCTGGCTTACGAGCGGAAGGCGATGTTTAGCAAGGAGAGCCGAGATCTCCGCATCACGTTCGACACGAACATCCGCCATCGCAGGTACGACCTGGGACTGGAGCTTGGCGATCATGGCGAGCTTCTCGACCCGGCCAACATGTGGCTGATGGAAGTAAAGGCGGAGAATACGATTCCGCTGTGGCTGTCGCGGCTGTTATCGGAGCACGGATTATACCGCACTAGCTTCTCCAAATACGGCAATGAATACAAGAAGACGGTAAGACACGGCAACGCGCGACCGACGTTGCGGGCGCAAACAACACCGACTAAGCAAACGACAAAAACAACACCATTTATGGAAAGAGAGCGTGTACTCTATGTTTGATTTCGAAACCTTGTTCAATCCGACGACCACGACCACCACGATGACGCTTGGCAGCTCGATCGTCACGATCCTGGTCGCTATCGCCCTCGGCGCCATTATCAGCTTCACTTACATGAAGACGAGCCCGACCGGCTATTCGCAAAATTTCACGTTAACGATGATCATTCTGCCCACAATCGTCGCCATTATTATTCTCCTGATCGGCAGCAATATTGCACGAGCGTTCAGTCTTGCAGGAGCCTTCTCCATCATCCGGTTCCGAAGCGCGCCCGGTGATCCGAAGGATATCGCGTACGTCCTGTTCACGATGGCGGCCGGTCTGGCTTGCGGCGTAGGCGCCTTCGGCTACGCGGTATTGTTTACTTTAATCCTTTGCGCCTTAATGTTCATCTTGAGCAAAACCAACTTCGGAGCGAGAAAGTCGGCTCAGAAGCTGCTTAAAGTCACGATTCCGGAGAGCCTAGGCTACGAAGAAGCATTCGCTGAAGTATTCACTATGTTTGGTGTTCCGTATGAACTGAAAAAAATCCGCACGACCGAGCTTGGCAGCTTGTATGAGCTCGTCTATTCCGTAACGTTGGATCAGAACACGAACCAGAAGGAATTCCTCGACGCGATCCGATGCCGCAATGGCAACTTGGATTTGTCACTGACGATGGTCCCTACGGCTCAGGCCGAGTATTAATGCAACAACAATTACAATTCGGAAGGAAGATCGATATGAAAAAGACGAAAATAAAACATTATGTAGGCGTAATCGCTTTGTGCACGGTGCTGCTGGCTTCGGCCTGCAGCAATGGCAGCAATAATACGGCGGCATCCGGCAATGCAGCGGTCGTGGAGACCGCTTCGACGGATCAGCAGACGGAGACAGCAACGGTTGCGACAACAGAGCTGTCGATGGACGAACTCGTGGAGTTCGACGATGAAGACTATAACACGGAGTGGAGCGAAGACAGCTCGACGAAGATTGTTTATAACGGCACATCGGCTAGCGTGACGGGAGCCGGAGCCGCTGCAGGCGAAGGCGGTTCGGTGAGCATTACAGAAGCCGGCACGTACGTATTAAGCGGCACACTGAACGACGGCCAGTTGACGGTGAACGTGCCGGACGGTACAGTACACCTGGTCCTAAACGGCGTGGAGCTGCATGATAACGACAGTGCTCCGTTGTATGTTGTGGAAGCGGGCAAGGTTGTCATGACACTGCAAGAAGGCACGGAAAACAAGCTGTCGGACGGCACGAACTACGTCTATGCAGATGCGACCGCCGAAGAATCGAATGCTGCCTTGTACAGCAAGGCGGACCTGACGATTAACGGAACGGGCAAGCTGACGGTGGAAGGCAACTTCAACAACGGCATCAACAGCAGAGATGACTTGAAGCTGGTATCGGGTACGATCGCGGTTAAGGCAGTAGACGACGGCATACTGGGCAAAGACCGCGTGGCTGCTCTGGAAGGTGCGACGCTTACGGTGGAAGCGGGCGGAGACGGCGTGAAAGCGACGAACGCAGAAGAAGAAGGCAAAGGCATTATTGCCATCGGCGGCGGCAAGTTCGACATTACTTCTGGCAACGACGCTCTTCAAGCGGAAACATCAATGCTGGTTAATGGCGGTACATTCTCGCTCATAACTGGCGGCGGCAGCGTGAACGGAGAGACTCATATCGAAGAGCGCGGCGGCTGGGGCGGCGGTCAACAAGCTGCGCCAGATACGGCAAGCACGGCGACCGGTACGGATTCGGCGGCAACGGAAGAAGAATCGACAAGTGCCAAAGGGCTGAAAGCAGGTACGGATATACAAGTGGGAGGCGGCACTTTCGAGATCGACTCAGCGGACGACTCCGTCCACAGCAATGGCAATCTGACGATAGCTGGCGGCGAGCTCATGCTCACAACCGGTGATGATGGTATCCATGCGGATACAGCGGTTACGATCGCAGGCGGAAAAATCAACATTACGAAGAGCTACGAAGGCATCGAAGGCTCCGTCATTACGTTGGCGGGCGGCGAGACGACGGTAACTGCGTCCGACGACGGCGTGAACGTGGGAGGCGGTAACGACGGTTCGTCAGTGAACGGACGTGCGGGACAGAACACGATTACCGACGGAACGCACATGCTGACGATTACCGGAGGCACGTATTACGTGAACGCGACCGGCGACGGACTCGACTCCAACGGATCTATCGCGATGAGCGGCGGCACGGTAACCGTTAGTGGTCCTACCAATGCGGGCAACGGCTCGCTTGATTACGACGGCACTTTCGAGATGACGGGCGGCTACCTGATCGCTGCGGGCAGCTCGGGCATGGTGCAATCGACTTCCGATACGTCGACGCAGCAATCGGTACTCATGACATTCCCGCAGGCACTGGAAGCTGGAACGATGGTACGCCTCGAGGACAGCGAAGGAAACGCGATCGCGACGGTCGCTCCGGCAAAGGCGTTCCAATCGATCATGATCAGCTCGCCTGACCTGAAGCAAGGCAGCTCGTACACAATTTACTCGGGTGGCTCGTCTACCGCTACCGAAACGAACGGCTTGTATGAGGGCGGCGAGTACACGGGTGGTACGAAGGTCGTCAGCTTCGAGATTACGAGCTCCGTGACTTGGGTGAACGAGTCGGGCGTAACGACTGCACAGAGCGGAATGGGCGGAGGCAGAGGCGGCATGGGCGGCGGTGAGCGTCCGATGAGAGGTGAGGGCGGTCAGCCCCCGGCTGATGGCACGGTCCCTGAAGCCGCACCGCAAGGGACGACGGACACCGGCACGCAGGCGCAATAAGGAATCATGCGCGGTAAGGATTATTCGCGAACGGTAAGAGGCTTCCCCCAATCGGATTGACATTATAAACTGAAATCTCAACACAGGGAATCCGCGCAAGCGGATTCCCTGTGTTGAGTGTTTTTTTTCGCGTAGGGACAAGTTCTTGTCACTTATGGGACCAGTTGTACGGTGAACATAAATAGCTTGCATTAAACCTTGATAAAAATGGCTTTATTTGATTGCAACCACTTTTGCTTCACAGAAGGGGAATGCAACGGGTTTTACTTCCCAAAATGCAACCACTTTACAAAAGGTGCATTAAAAATGACCACTCCGACCGTTTCGGGTTTCCAATCATAAATCTGATTTAATTCTACTTTTGCTAAACGGTTTTTGTTCCACATGGTCAGTGTTCACTCATCAAGTTCTAGTCGTTCATTAAGCTCATTCGTAGATGATAACCTCAACTTATCAATAATGCATGTACAACATTTGAAAGTGAGTGAACGATAAATTTAATATTGAAGTATTCAACCAATGAAGCGAAAACAATAATCGGATATGAACCGTTTAACCTGGGATTAAGTCCTTCATTTAAGCAACTGCCGAGTTTGTATAAATCCTTTTGTTCAGAATGTGCATTGAGAACTGTAATGGTTGTGCGATACAATCGAGCCTATGTGAATGATAATGATAATCATTATTTGAATTTACAAAAACGATTGGGCATAGGAGAGGGTACGGTCATGGCTTTGCATGGATTAGTAAAAGCAGGATACATATTGTTGTTATCCGCAGTGATAATGCTGTCTGGATGCGGCGCTGAGGGAGATCAAACGGAGAATGCGGTGGTACAGCAGCCTTCAGCAACGACAGAAACAAGTACGAATAGCCAAGCAGGAAATGCGGCAGCGGAAAAAAGACTCGTCACGGATCAATTCGGAGAGGTAGAAATACCGATACAACCGAAACGCGTAACCGCATTATATCGCGAGGATTATTTGGTTGCCCTTGGCGTGACGCCGATCGTGCAATATTATAACCCGATGTGGGGCAAGCAAGACTATCTCGAGTTAGAGGTTCCATTGTTAGATGTGACCGGTAGCATTGAGGCACTTATTGCATCTGAGCCTGATTTGATTATAACTGCTGGAGAGGGAGATGCAGCCCAGTATGAGAATTACTCTAAGATTGCGCCTACCTACCACATTTCGAATGAGGTGCTGTCCGATACCCGTGAAACGTTGAAGGTGATTGCTGATCTATTGGGCTTGCCAGATAAGGCCGAGCAGGTATTGCAAGACTACGAGAGTAGGATCAGCCAAGTAAAAGAGGAGCTAAAATCGGCGCTTGGAGATGAGAGTCTCGTCGTACTGCGGATGAATGTGGTTGACCATTCCATCAATATTTTTGGCACTCAGAACATATTTATTGGAGAACTCCTTTATACGGACTTGGAGCTCAAAGCGCCTGCTTATGCGCAAGCGATGACTGAGGGCAATATGGTATTGGCTGAGGAATCCTTACCAGAGCTTGGGGCGGATCATATTGTACTGCTCCCTTCTAATGGAACTTGGGAGGATGAGGAGAACGCCAAAGCTTTGCAGGAAATGCTGGATAGTCCAATATGGAAATCAATTCCTGCTGTAAAGGAAGGCCATGTGTATCCGGTTGAAAGATCTTATTGGCAAACGGGCGCGATCTCAGCGAATTTCAAAAAAATGGACGAATTGCTGAAACTGTTGGCTCCTTAACGGCTCGATCATAATAGGCAATGTATTACTAGCTGTTTTAATTCCAATGAGAGCAGTTTTTCAACTATGGTTGAAGAGCCGCTCTTTTTGCGTTACAATAAATAATGATAATCATTCTCATTATCGGAACGGGGTTTTAACGATGGAAGAACACAACAGCGAACTTATTATTACGGCTCCTGCCGCTCAATATAGCCTACATACGATTAGGTTCATCAGGAATGCACAGCGTGATCATCAACCGGATATACCTGAAAGCTTCTATGCGCTCCTCATTGTAACGAGGGGAAGGGGCAGCATTCATTTAAAAGGAGAGGCGCTTGCGATGGGTACGGGAAAGTGCTTCTTGATACAACCAGAGGCTTCTGCCGCATTGAAGCCGGAAGGCGAAGGCGTTTCCTACTACTTGCTCATATTCGGATTGCAATCGATTAAAGAGGATAAAGCAGGGAAGGGATTGCTGCCAGAGAAGGTGGAGCTGGCTTGCACGCCGTTTGCCAGAGTGCTGGAACTAATGGAGGATATTTATGGCTGCGCTCATGAGCAGAAAGAGCTGAGACATTTTCACTGTTATGTCCGCTTTCAGGAGCTTCTGCTGCTGCTCATTAGTCAGAATCAAGACCGTGCAGCAGTAAGCGGCAGGCTTGGTTCAGCTGAATGGGAAGGTATTGATCAATCCATTCGCCATATTCAGCAGCATTACCGGAATGTGCTGACGGTTGAGGAGCTGGCGGACTTAGCGGGAATTGACCGCTGGAAATATACCCGTCTGTTTAAGGAAAAGACAGGGTTAGTGCCGCTCCAATATTTGAATGGGGTACGGATTGAGCAAGCAAAACGTCGGCTGATGCGGGGAGAAGAGCGCTTGTCCGATATTGCGGAGCATGCCGGGTTCACGAATGAATATTATTTCAATAGGCGCTTTAAGCAAATGGTTGGCGTATCGCCAGGACAATTTCGACGCAACCACCGCAACCAGCCCAGGGTGGCGGCTCCGTTTTTGGAGGATTACCTAGTCGCGCTAGATATAATTCCGATTGTGCAGTATTCGCATGCTAAATGGGGGAAGCAGGATTACTTAGCGCTTCACCATGTCCCGACATTCGATGAGTTCAGAGAAGATTTCACAGCGCTTACTGTGTATAATCCCGATTTTATTATTATTTTGCAGGATCGATATCAGAACAGTGAATATGTACAATGCCGCAGCGTATCTCCTTTTTGTGTTTTGGATGAGCAAAGCGATAATTGGCGGTCGCTGCTTCGAATGGTTGGCAATTATGTCGGACGCTTGGAGCGGGCCGAGGAAGTGATCGCGGATTACGAGGCAAAAGTAAGAGAGGCACGCGCCAAGCTGAGCAGCATGAGTGGAGAGAGTGTCGCATTTTTGCGAATATCAGCCGATTTCGTTCATCAATACACGGATACGGGGAGAGGTTTTGCCACAGCCGTACTTTATGGAGACTTAGGTTTGTCTCCACACCGGATACAGAAAGCGGAGGCCGGAGCAAGTACTGCAAGAATGACAAGGCTCACGCTGGATGAGTTATCCATGCTAACGGCTGATCATTTGTTTGTTACATTTGATAAATGGCATAGTCAGGCTGAAGGTGAAGAGAGAGCGCTGCTTCAGCATCCTCTTTGGTCCGCGCTTCCGGCTGTGAGGAAAAACCGCGTATATGAGGTGGATTTTATGACATGGATGAATTACGGTGTTATCTCCAACATTAAAAAAATCGATGATATCTTGCATGCGCTTGCTTAATCAATGTTTCTAAGAGGTGCTCGAATTGCAACGTTTGTACAATATCTAATTACAGTTTGTCGATTGATTTTGGAAGAGAAACACGTTTAATATACGTTCACTATTGGAGTTGGTGTCAACCATCCCGACTGTGCCAAATCACAAGGAACGAAGTTAATATTCGATCCCTTGTTGATTAGCGTACCAATGGCTAATCTTGTTGAAAAAGCATTGTATAAAAAACTACCTCAATTGGTATCGTATGGGTGATATTCATCAGAATGAGGCTGCCGGCATGGAACGGAAGCTTCGATGAATTGGCAGGATAGTTTAAGATCATGTGCGGAGAGCCTTATCATAAGTAGCGGCAAGTTTTTTTCGGAGCCGCTCGAAGGCATTTGAACTCCATCGGTGATTTTTTACGTATATCTATTGTCGGGCAAGTGAATATTATTCACATATGTAATTGTTGACTGCCTATACTTACCATGGTTTTTGAGGGGAGAAAATTCAAGATGGAGTCATTGTGGTTGGAATATGCATGGGCTTTAATCATTCTTATCGGTTTGGAGGGATTGCTGTCGGCTGATAATGCACTCGTGTTAGCGGTCATCGCGAAGAAACTACCGGACGAACAGAAGAAACGAGCGATCAATTATGGAATCATTATGGCCTTTGTCTTTCGTTTTGCCGCCCTTTTTGCGATATCCTTTATCGCGAATGTCTGGCAAGTGCAGGCGATCGGTGCAGCCTATCTTCTATACCTAGGGTTAAAGCATATCATCCAAGCGCGTTTCGGTAATAAGAATGAGAATATCCACAAAGAATTGAAGCAAGAAGCGGCAGGGAAAGGGTTTTGGCCGACGGTTGGAAAAATTGCGTTGGCAGACCTCGCCTTTGCGATTGATTCCATTCTAGCTGCTGTAGCGCTTGCGCTTGGACTGCCAGACTCGCCGCTTGGAGAATTCGGCGGTATGGACGGTGGACAATTTATTGTAGTCGTGCTTGGCGGAATCGCCGGCTTAGTCTTAATCAAATATGCCGCTACTTGGTTTGTAAAACTTCTTGGCCAACGCCCAGCACTTGAGACAACGGCTTACGCGATCGTTGCTTGGGTTGGGGTAAAGCTTGCCGTCATTACGCTTGCCCATGAGGATATTGGGGTTTTGGATCATGATTTTCCCCATAGCACGGGTTGGACTTCCGTCTTCTATATAGTATTGGTGGCGATAGCCCTTATTGGGTGGTTTGCACCCAGCAACAAACCTTCCAAGGTAGGTAATGCCTAATCGAAAATTGAGTTGAATCGTTGAATTTTAAAAAGGTACTCTACTGCGAGGCGACTGGGACGAGTATGCCGTCAACTGCTGCGGTTTGAAGGAGCAGCGTGGCTTCTTCACCCGCGATGAGAGTGGGGCCGTCGAAGGAGTCGACCTCGCCGGCCGAATATTCAACCGGACTCGGACGACCTGAGTAAAGCCGGTGTAGGGTTTTCAAACGGGTCAGGATCAAGCAATTGCCGTTATGGGTGAAATCGAAAGCTATTAACCTAACGGGTAACGATAGTTCCTCCCCTGAAGGGCTGCCATGTGGCAGCCCTTCGCTACGCTAAGGGGAAGTATAACGTAATCCCATGAAATTTATAGATTAGTGTTTTGAAAGTGGTGAACATCATTGGAGGCTTTGGAATACCGCATCGCCGACGAATGGAATGAAGCTCGGTGGAGCGCAGTAGAACGAATCTACGAGCAAGCGTTTCCCCTTGACGGCAAGAAAAGCCTCGATATCGTTCGTCGCATGTTTGAAAAACGTATGTGCCAACTACACACAATTGCCCAGGGCTCAGAAATTGTTGGGATGGCGTTGACCGGAATCGATCAGCAAGCAGGAGCTTTGCTAATTGATTATATAGCGGTTCGTAAGGATCTTCGCGGCAGAGGATACGGCCGACAATTGCTTGAATGTATCAAGAAATGGACGCGTGCAGTTGCGAACTGCAAAGGGATCATCGTCGAAGTGGAAGCCGAACCAACCGAGGAAAACTGCCGGCGAATCCATTTCTGGGAAACAAACGGTTTCCGTCTCACTGCTTATGTTCATCAGTACATTTGGGTTCCGGAGCCCTATCATGCGATGTATTTGAACTTCGAAGAGAGTAATCGGTTGCCGGACGATGGGAAGTTGCTGTTTCGCAGCATTACTCAGTTCCATGAAAAAGCGTATCGTCGTGCTAATGGAGAACGATAGCACAAATAAACTACACAACGAGGCTGCCATCAGATCTGATGGCAGCCTCGTTACGCTAACGGGCAGGATAGCGTGGAAATTAGCATTTTAATATGTATCACTAAGGTCAAACCGAATGGCAAATGAACTTGGGACATGTCGGGTGAAAAGGTAACTATTTAGAGTGACACTGTGTAGTCAAATGACAAGAATATACATCCATGAAGCTCCGCGCATAGCGCGGCTTTTTTATTTTTGTGATTCCTCATTGAGGATAAGAACCTTTACTTATAGGCAAAGTAATTAATTAGGAATATTACCTTGACAGTCAAGGTAATGTGTCGTATTATACAAACATGGAGGTTGGCATTAAACGAAGTTTCGTTTAGGGGAGCAACGCTTAAAAATGTGTCTTTTATTTCAGGTTTTACGTTAACGAAGAAATATTATCGCGTCATTAAAACAATCTGCTTTGACGGAGCGATGATGGATAAGTTGACTTATGCCTCTCTTAAGAGCATGGAGGCCGATCTGTCTAAGGTTACCGTAATTTAAGGAGGGATAAAAATATGCTAAACAAATCAATTAAAGTAACAGGGCTCAAAAAGTCCTATAAGGATCTTCAGGTCCTAAAGGGTGTAGATTTCGAGGTGGAAAAGGGCAGTATTTTCGCGTTGCTCGGGTCCAACGGGGCAGGCAAGACTACGGTTGTCAAAATCCTCACCACGCTGCTCAAACA
>NZ_JBFTPE010000024.1:0-74141 GCF_056398325.1 Paenibacillus sp. 01T443 | reverse complement strand
AAATCAAATTAACTTTTCAGAAGGCAGGAATAAAAGTGGACAAGAAAATAGGATGGATGTTGATGGGCGTTTTATCTTTGATATTAGTCGTTTTAGTGTTTGGTTTCGTGAGAAAGAATACCGATAACTTCGGTTATTTTCAGCGTTTTTCCGTAACGATAAATAATGAATCGGACTATGATATCGTTTCGGTAGAAATGGGAATCGTGTCAGGAACAGAGAAGGATTACTTCTCCGGAAAAATTAAATCAGGCGAAAGCTTGCGGATAAGACCGCAATTAAGCTTAGCGGGAGAAGGCGCCGTCTATTTGAAGTATACGGACGGCAGAGGGCACATCGAAGAAACCAGTGCATGCGGATACACAGAGTCGCTCTCCGGCAGAACACTAATTACTATAGACAATGAAGGGGTTACCGAGAATGAACAGAAATGTTTGTAGCGATGAGTGTCCTGATATTCCCACTCCCACTTGACACATGAAATCACATCCTGTATAAATACATTTAAGCAATCAATTGGAAATGAAAACATTAGCGATTGGAACAGTAATCTTTGACGGATAGTCACAGCGAGCCGGGTCAGTGGAAGCCGGTACGGAAGTCTGAGATGAAGCGGGTCCAAGAAATGGTTTGCCGAACCGTGCATGCAGAAGTAGGCAAATCCGGTCATCGACCGTTACGAAAACGAGGGGCTAAGCCGATATTAGGCTTGGCACTTAGAGTGGTACCACGGGATCTATAAAGCTCTCGTCTCTTATTTTAGAGACGGGGGCTTTTTTATTTGCATTAGTATTTTTTACACTCGTATTAATCGATGGGAGGCATACGTATGATTCATGAACAAATTATCGGCGCGATAGAAGAAACGACGCAAAGCATACTGCTGGAGGCGAATGCGGTACGACCGGAACAGCTTAAAATTGCAGTCGAGCATCCCGTTAGTCTTGCGCATGGCGATTACAGCAGCAACATCGCAATGCAATTGGCAAAGGTATTGAAGCAGGCTCCGCTGCAAATCGCGAATGATTTTAGACAAAGGCTGCTTAAGCACCCAAGCCTTTCAGCAGCGATTGCTAAGATCGAGCTGGCTCCGCCCGGGTTTCTTAACTTCTATTTGAATTGGTCTTGGTGGGCTGAACAAACGTCTTCGCCGGCAGAGATTAATCTTTCCGGCAACCAGAAGGTGCTTGTTGAGCATACGTCGATTAATCCAAATAAATCAGCGCATATCGGTCATTTAAGAAATTCCTGCGTCGGCGATACGATCGCTCGCATGCTGAGAAGAACGGGGTATCTGGTTGAGGTGCATAACTATATCGATGATCTGGGCAACCAGCTGGCCGATACGTTAGTTGGAATCCTTCAGTCAAAGCATGCACAGCCGCATGAACGTTTTGGGGATTATTGCTGGGACACATATGCAAGCATCAACAAAGCCTATAAGGAGCAGCCTGAGCTGCTTAAGGAACGCACGAGAGTTCTAACCGAGCTTGAGGAAGGCCATTCCAATACAGCTTGGATGGGCCTGCTTGTAGCAGAGCGTATCGTAAGAGAACATGTCGAGGAAATGAAGCAGTTCGGAATAACCTACGATGTCCTCGTATGGGAGAGCCGTATTGTGCGTGAAGGCTTCTGGGCGCGTGCGTTTGAGCTGCTGCAATCGACGCAAATATTTCGTCAAGAGAGTGAAGGGAAGCTTCAGGGCTGCTTTGTGCTCAAGCATTCAGAGGATAAAGGAGAGGCAGACGAACAATCGGAGTTTCAAACCGACAAGGTGCTCGTTCGCTCAAACGGCATCTTAACCTATACGGCTAAGGATATCGCTTACCATCTTTGGAAGTTTGGACTGCTGAAGCAGGATTTTCGCTACAAAAAATTTGAGGACCGCCTATGGACAACGCATTCCAGTGGAGTCAGAAAGAAAATCGGCCGCGCCGATATGGTAATTAACGTGATAGACCAGCGCCAAGAATATCCGCAAGCAATGGTCAAGCAAGCATTGCAAGCGTTAGGCTTCCAGAAACAGGCGGATCAATTGCATCATGTTAGCTATGGAGTTGTATCGCTAAGCCCAGAAACGGCAAAGGGACTTGGTATCGATACTTCTGACGGCAAACATGCCTATGCGATGTCCGGCAGGCAGGGCGTCGGCATCAAAATTGCGGAGTTTCTAGAAAAAATGGAGCAAATGATTGCCGCTAAGCAATCGAAGAAAGGAGGTTTGTCCAGTCATGCGATTGCTGCAGCCTCGATCCGTTATTACTTGCTCCGCTTCCATTTACAGACGGAGATCGTCTTTGATCTAGAGCAAGCGATGGAGATATCCGGCAACACGGGCGTATATTTGATGTATTCTTATGCGCGCTCGAGCCGTATTTTGAAGAATGCGGGCGAGTCTGCTTTTACGAATCGTTTCTTGTTGGATATGAGTGAGCTCCAAGCTCAGGAGCACTCGCTCTTGAGACAGCTTGCCTATTGGCCTGAAACGCTGCAAGCAGCCGTAAATGAGTTGTCTCCTAACCAGCTGTGCACGTATGTGTATGAGTTGTCTACGCTGTTTAATCATTTCTATGCTACTTGCACGGTGATTAAGGCAGAAGGCCAAACCAAAGACTTTCGTATTTGGCTCACTGAGCGCTATATGCGCACGATGAAGGACGTGCTTGAAATATTAGGAATTCCAACGCCAAACCGCATGTAGCCACAGGTTCCATTCATGCAATCCGATTGCCTGTCATATAGTTAAACGCAGAGGTACAGGCGTAAAGGGCGATGAATGGAAGGCAGGTGCGCAAGTTGGAGCAAACGGTCAATCAAAATGAATCGGAAAAAGGCCTGACGATAGATTTCGCGGTGCATGGCATGAGCTGCTCTGCCTGTGCGGCAAGGATTGAGAAAGCAGTCAGCAAAATGGAAGGCGTTCAGATGGCTGCTGTCAGCTTTCCGCTGCGAACGGCGTGGGTGCAGTTTAAGCCTGAACGAGTGGAAGCCAAGCAAATCGCTGAGCGGGTAAAGCAATTGGGTTTTATAGCTTTATTGAATGAAACCGCAAAAAAAGGCTTGCGTAAGGAGCATGATGTTCTCAGGATAAGGCTCGTCATATCCGCACTTCTTACGCTGCCGCTGTTAGTTAGCATGCTCCAGCATATTCCGCTGCTTCAGCCTTTACTTGCCTATTTGCCGGGTTGGCTGAGCCTTCCTTGGCTGCAGCTATCGCTTGCAACGATCATACAATTCGCGATTGGCATGCCGTTTTATTTTGGCGCGTATCACGCTCTGCGGGAACGAAGCGCGAATATGGATGTGTTGGTCGTAATCGGGACGACCGCAGCTTATTTATACAGCCATTATGTGGTTTTTCAAAATGGCTTATTCCGACCGGTTGCCGAAACAGCCGCCCATGCGCCTCCCTTGTATTTCGAGACATCGGCAGTCGTAATGACTGCCGTGCTGCTGGGCAAATACATTGAAACCTCGGCATCGCTAAAAGCCCAGAGCGGGTCTGACGGTTACAGCAAGCTACAGAGCCAAACGGCCGTCGTTGAGAGGGCAGGCGAAATTGTACGATTGCAGACGGAATTCGTTCGAGCAGACGACATCATTATCGTGCTGGCTGGTGAAATTATCCCGGTAGACGGAATGATAATCGCCGGGCAATCAGCCACGAATGAGTCCTTGCTGACAGGCGAGAGTTTACCAGTTGCCAAACGTGAGGGTGACCAGGTTTGGGCCGGAACGCGAAATGAAACGGCACAGCTTCGGATCCGCACGCAGGCTGCCGGTCATGATACGATGCTAAACCGCATTCAGGAGCTGGTCCGCCTCGCCCAACGCTCGAAGTCAGCCATTCAGCGTAATGTTGATGCGGCGGCAGGCTGGTTCGTTCCGGTTATGCTGATTTTCGCCGTGGTGACCGTCATCATGTGGGGGTTATTTCTCGAGCCGGGAGACTGGAGCAAAGCGTTCATATGCGGGATTGCCGTCTTGCTTGCGGCTTGTCCCTGCGCGCTAGGCTTGGCTGCTCCAATCTCGTTAGTTATCGCATCCGGGAGACTGGCTAAGCAAGGAATAATCGCTAAGGAAGCGGGAGCTCTGGAACGCTTGGCGAGCATCCAAACGATTATTTTTGATAAAACCGGGACGCTAACCGAAGGAAAGCCGCAGGTGAGCGCAATATTGGCCGTGAAGGGCAACCGAGCAGCATTGCTGCGAAAGGCAGCTGCCGCAGAAGCGGAATCGGCGCATCCTCTATCCGTAGCTATTCGACTTGAAGCCGCTAAGCTAGGACTCGTTATTCCGGCTTCCAGCAACCACGTATTTACGCCGGGTGGAGGCGTTGAAGCGGATGTTGAAGAGCAGAAGTTCTCGATTGGCAACGCTAAGTATGCTGGCGAGCGGAAGTGGCCGTTGAACAGCGAAGTCATCGTTTTTGCCAAATTTCATGAACAATTAGGGGAGACGGTTCTATATCTGGCGCTAGAGGATATATGCGTCGGTGCAGTCGCATTCAGTGACAGAGTTAAAGCAAATGCCAAAGAAACGGTTAAACAATTAAAGCAGCTGGGCATTGCTTCTGTTCTCGCCACTGGCGATCACGAGGCGCCGGCGCTCGCTGCCGCCAAAGCGGCAGGCATTGCGCAGGTGCATGCTTCTATGCTGCCAGAAAGCAAGCTTGAGCTTGTCGAGCGCCTGAAGCGAAAAGGCAGACGCGTAGCCATGGCGGGCGATGGTTGGAATGACGCTCCGGCCTTGGCGGCTGCGGATGTCGGCCTTGCCATGGGGGAGGGGACGGACGCCGCGCTGAGCGCAGGGCACATGACCTTATTATTCTCAAGGCTTCAGGCGATACCTGAAGCGATTAGAATAAGCCGGCTTACGATTCGTAACGTCAGGCAAAACTTATCGTTTGCATTTGTATATAACGTACTTGTCATACCGTTTGCGGCATTTGGCCTGCTTGAACCATGGATGGCAGGCACTGCTATGGCGCTTAGCTCCGTTTCCGTTGTCGGGAACGCGCTTCGGCTGAGCGGCCAGCTTAGGCGTAAGTCGGGGCTAAATCAATGACGCTAACATGGCAGCAAATCGGCTTTATTATTTTGACCGGCTTATTCAGCGCACCGCATTGCATTGGGATGTGCGGGGGAATCGTATCAGCCGTGTCTCTGAATTCCGCGGCAACGTTGAGGAAATCCATGCTGCTGTACAATGCGGGACGCATTTTATCCTATGCCGCGTTAGGTGCAGTAATGGGCACCGTTGGCTCTTTTGTTGACGTGGCTGGCAAATTTGCAGGCGTACAAGGCTTAGCTTCCATCATCGGCGGCTGTTTCTTGCTGCTGTGGCTGTGGCGGAGATTCCAGCTGCCGCTGATGAACCGGTTATCATCCTTCCTTCACCAACGCTTGGCTGGAGGCGCGAAACGTTCCGAGCAGCAAGAAACCTTGCATTTGCTGGCGACGGGAATCGCGTTTGGCTTCCTTCCCTGCGGATTGACTTACGCGATGCAGATGACAGCCGCCTCTACCGGCTCCGGGCTGGAAGGTGCGGCTGTCATGGCGTTATTCGGCTTATCCACTTTTCCCGCATTAGCGCTTGCTGCATCTGTCGCAGCCTTCGCAAACAAAAAATGGCGCAGGTTTATGCGCAAAGCAAGCCTGGTGACAGCTATTGCGGTCGGCGTTATTTCAATTTTGCGCGGTCTTGCTGTTAATGGTTTGATTCCATCGATCAACCCGTGGTTGTGGTAGACGTTCTAGTGGACTGCTCGTAGGAGCCTAACGATGGTATAGGTATGATCAGACATCTCAAGCGTTAGGGTAGCCTTCCAAGTACCTGCCATTAATGGAACGCCATCACCTTCGTATTTTCCGGGTGCAGATTCGTCCATGTTGAATTCATAATCGCCGCAAACCATATCGAGCATTTCAAGCTTTACGTGTAAGGACGCGCCTTTAACGGGGCTTCCATTCAGATCGGTCAAATCGATTATAAAGCTATTGCGGTGAAGTGCTTTGGCCGGGTATGCGTCAATTGTCCAAATGATATTTCCTTCTTCGAAAGCATGCTCAGTAACAGGCGGAGGCGCTTCATCGCCCGGGCGAAGCCAAATAAATGCTATACCGGCAAGCAGCGCAATGATTATGAAAAAAAAGACGAACTTGAATAGTGACGAATGTTCTTTATGATGCGGCAGCATGTTGCTTAACCTCCTTCGTGCGACTGTATTGGATAAAGCACTTTTAAGTTACCTATGCAGTAATTCTATGAAGCAGAACGTAATAGATCAGGGTTAGGAGTGCCAATTGTATTGGACAAAATCAAAAGGACAGTGTATATTAACAACGGATAATTTCATAGTTTATAGACAGGTGCGGATAAGAGTTTGTCCGATAAGGAAGCGATAGCTTATTGGAACTCATTGATGCTTAATAGGGAAGCCCGGTTTAAATCCGGCACGGACCCGCCACTGTAAGGCAGCGCAGCAGTAATATAGATGTACTGTGCTAGCCGAGTCAGAAAATCTGCCTGTCTAAATTAAACACTTAAACCTACGTGGACTTAGGTACAGTGTTGGAGAAGCTTATCGCTTAGCTGTTTTTGGGAAAAGCGTATGATAGCATTTCTGGCACATTAGCCAGGGATGCTTTTTTTATTTATACGAAATAAATGATTAGGGGTGCAGTGAAAGATGAATGGAATTAACCGCAATATGATGAAAATACTGCTTGGCTTGCTTCTCACCATGATGCTTATCGTTACGAGCGCGTGCGGGGCTGACAAGAATGCAGTAAACCAGAACAATCAACAAGGGGCCAATACGGAGCAGGAAGCGTCGACTGAGCCAACGCCAGCTGCGAATACGACGGTATATCCTTTGACGATTAAAGATGATACCGGAACAGAAATTACTTTTGAAAAACAGCCAACCAAGGTCATTACGCTTGTACCAAGTGAAACGGAAACGATTTATGCCATTGGCTCGGGAGAGCAAGTCGTAGGTGTCGATCAATGGAGCGATTATCCGGAAGAGGCTGCTTCGAAGCCGAAGGTTGGCGATATGACAACCAATATAGAAGCTGTCGTAGCCTTGAATCCCGATCTCGTGCTTGCTTCATCGTCACTGAATACAGATGCAATTACCAAGCTGCGCGAGCTGAAAATTGCGGTGTATGCGACTGATCCGCTTACCTATGATGCAGTTATTGCCAAAATCGAAAATTTAGGTCATATTATGAATAAACAATCCGAAGCTAAGGCCGTAGCTGATCATATGCGCGATGTAAAGCAGCAGGTATCGGATGCTGTAAAAGATGTAGAGAAAAAGAAGGTATATTTAGAATTTTCACCGGGCTGGACGGTTGGCTCGGGCACTTTCCTTGATGAGCTGCTGAGCTTGGCTGGAGGTAACAACATCTCTGCTGGTTCTTCTGGCTGGTACGAGGTTAACGCTGAAGAAGTTGTGACACAAAACCCGGCACTCATTATTTACCCTGATCTGAAGGAGGACCCGAATCCGATCGTTGTTGGTATCGAGAGCCGCCCAGGCTGGGATGTCATCGATGCGGTGAAGAACAAGCAAATGTTTGCAGTGACCGAAAATCCGCTCGTCCGCGTAGGTCCGCGACTGGCAGACGGTTTGCTCGAGCTTGCCAAAGTGATTCATCCGGATCTCGTAAAATAATCCTATGACCTATAAATTAGCTTGGTATGGAGGAGCAGCTATGCTCCTTCTTGCTGTTTCTATCGTTGTTAGTTTAACTATTGGTTCGTCCGGGATCTCGGTTCGCGATGTATGGGGCATTTTGCTGCACCAGCTGCCTTGGCTTTCGGACAACCAAACTTCTTATTCACCTGGGGAAATTGCTATTGTCACGCAGGTAAGACTCTCGCGTGTGCTGCTTGCCGTGCTTGTCGGCGCTTGTCTTGCGCTTGCGGGTACAGGTTTTCAAGGGGTGCTGCGCAATCCATTAGCTGATCCTTATACGCTTGGCGTTGCCTCTGGCAGCTCGGTAGGTGCGGCATTCATCATTTTGTTCGGACTTCAAACCGTACTCGGCATGTGGACGATTCCGCTTGTAGCCTTCGGAACAGGTACCGTTACGCTGTTAGGTGTTTTTTGGCTGTCACGTAATAAAGGGGTTATGCATATTGAAACGCTTATTCTTTCCGGGGTCATCATTCAATCCTTTTTAGGCGCTTTTGTTTCCTTTATGGTTTCCATGTCTGAGGGTGTAGTCAATCAAATCTTATTTTGGTTAATGGGATCGCTAGCCATGAGAAGCTGGGAAAACGTATATATGCTAATCCCGTTTCTTGCGCTCGGCTTCCCTCTGCTGCTTGCCTACGGCCAATCGCTTAACTTATTTGTTTTAGGAGAGCGGCATGCGGCCCATCTAGGCATAAACGTTGAACGAACGAAGCTGGTTGTGTTAATCAGCTCGACGCTGCTTACGGCGGCGGCTGTTTCTGTGTCCGGCGTAATTGGCTTCGTCGGCTTAGTTGTCCCTCATCTGATTCGTCTGCTGGTGGGCCCAGATTATCGTCTAATTACTCCTTTGTCCGCGATCGGAGGCGGTGTATTTGTCCTTTGGGCAGATACGCTTGCACGGATGGCATTGACGCCAAAAGAAATTCCGCTAGGCGTCGTTACCGCGTTGATCGGAGCGCCGTTCTTTGCTTATTTGCTGCATAGGCGGAAGATGAAGCAAGGAGGCACGTTATGATAGAGGCGCGCAGCATTACCCAGACCGTTCAGGGAAGAGTAGTGCTAAATGAATTATCCTGTTTATTTCAAAAAGGGCGAATGTATGGCGTAATTGGACCAAATGGCGTCGGCAAATCAACGCTGCTGCAGGTGCTGTCCGGTGTGGAGCGGCCGAAAAGCGGTGACGTACGCCTTGATGGACGCAGATTGTCTTCCTATCCGAGAAAGCATCTTGCCAAGCAAATGGCTGTCCTGCAGCAAAGCGGTCTTCCTCCAGTAGGCTTCACGGTACGCGAGGTTGTCAGTATGGGAAGGTATCCGTTTCAGAATTGGCTGGGCAGTGATGAGAAGGATTCGGATACCATTATCAATGAGGCGCTTACCGCGATGGGACTGCAAGAATTGGAGCAGCGCAAGATGGATCAGCTTAGCGGAGGGGAACGACAGCGCGTGGCTCTGGCGAAACTAATGGCGCAGGAGCCGTCTATTATTTTGCTGGATGAGCCGACGACCTATTTAGATATTGGTTTTCAAGTACAGCTGCTTGACACGGTGCGGGCTTGGCAGCAGACACGAGATCTTACGGTTATTGCAGTTCTCCATGATTTAAATCTGGCCGCACTTTATTGCGACGAACTTGTCGTGCTGCATCAAGGGAAGGTTGCCGCAGCAGGAACGCCGCATGAGGTGCTCACACCTTCGCTTATTGAGCGGGTATATGAGACGAAGACTACCGTTATCTCCCATCCCGTGACCGCTGCGCCGCAAATTATGCTGCAGCCGAATTTAAGATCTGAATCATAAAAATGCTAGAGAAGGAGTGATTGGAATGGCAGAAGATTTATACATACAGCTAGTAGAAACGATTAAGAAAATTAAACCCTTCGACGAAGAGGCTGCGGCCCAGGCAGTGCAGCACTCTGATTCCTTAACGAAGCCGCCGGGCAGTCTGGGCAAGCTCGAAGCGATTGCGTCACAAATTGCGGGAATTTCGGGTCATCTCTGGCCGGACTTATCGCGTAAAGCAGTCATTGTTATGGCTGGCGATCATGGGGTCTGCGAAGAAGGAGTAAGCGCGTTTCCTCAGGCAGTGACTCCTCAAATGGTAATGAACTTCTTGAATGGGGGAGCGGCTGTCAACGTATTGGCAAGGCAAGCAGGAGCGGAAGTAATATGCGTCGATATTGGGGTTAATGCAGATTTAGAGCATGAACGGCTTCTTAGTCGGAAGATTGTGCGGGGTACCGCCAATATGGCGAAGCAGCCCGCGATGACAAGGGAAGAAACCCTTAAAGCGATCATGGTCGGTGTAGATATCGTTAACGAACAATTTAAGCTCGGCTTCCGCTTGTTTGCTACAGGTGAAATGGGCATCGGCAATACGACAGCAAGCGCGGCTCTTACAACGGTTTTAACCGGGTTATCACCGGAAGAATCGGTTGGACGTGGTACGGGGATTAATGATTCGAGCTGGTTAAATAAGGTGGATGTCGTGAAGCGGGCGATTGCTGTAAATGAGCTGGATGCTGATGCTGATCCTATCGATGTGCTGGCTAGGGTAGGCGGTGCCGAGATCGCCGGACTTGCAGGCGTCATTATCGGTGCGGCGGCTAACGGTTGCCTTGTCGTCATTGACGGATATATTTCTTCCGCAGCAGCGCTTGTTGCTTCACGAATTACAAAGCAGTCTTTGTCCTATATGGTGGCATCTCATCTTTCCCATGAGCAGGGTCATTTGAAGCTGCTGGAATCGATTGGTTTACTTCCGATGATGCAGCTGGAGATGCGGCTTGGCGAAGGTACGGGTGCTGTATTAGGTTTTCATTTTATTGACGCTGCGCTTCTTCTTATGCAGGAGATGGCGACCTTTGAAAGCGCAGGCGTAACCAAGGGCTAGGTGATGAAAGTTGGCAGTATTAGTAACCGGCGGGGCACGCAGCGGCAAGAGCAGCTTCGCGGAGCAATATGCGATGAGGGTGGCGGCTCGCGGTATTTATATCGCAACCTGCCAGCCATACGATCAGGAGATGAGCGAGCGGATTACTATTCATCAGAGAGATCGCACGGATACCGGCTATAGCTGGGAAACGCTCGAGGTGCCCTATGATGCGGCTGATCGGCTCCATCAAATAGATAAAGAGTTGTCGCAGGATGCTGCCGTTGCCGACGGAAAAAAGCCGGTAGTCGTTTTGCTTGATTGTTTAACCTTGTGGCTGACGAATTGGCTCATGCGAATCGAGCATGAAGCATTAGATGCTTCTCGTCTGGAGATCGAAATTTCGAAGCTGCTTGATGGAATTCAAAGCTTCACTCATCCCTTGCTGATCGTTACGAATGAGGTAGGGGACGGAATTGTTCCAGCATATCCGCTCGGGAGGCTCTTTCGAGATGAAGCAGGCCGCCTTAATCAAAGGGTCGCCGCGATCTGTGAGCGTGTGTTCCTGGTGACGGCAGGCATACCGATAGAACTGAAGGCTCATGCATTCAGGTGGGAGCAGTTATGATATTTTATTCCTTTAAGGAGTTATTTCTTCTTGCAGGAGCCGCGCTGATGCTGGATTGGATTGTGGGGGATCCGAAATGGCCGACGCATCCAGTCATTTGGATAGGGCGATTAATACGCGGGTTAGAACGACATCTCCACCCAGAGCGCTGGAAGGAGAGGCCTGCCGTTGTTAGAGGCCTGGGAATCGTATTAACCTTGTTAACACTTATTATAAGTTCTGGTTTCATGTGGCTGCTCGTATGGGCAGCGGATGCCGTGCATCCATGGCTTGGCTATTTGGTGAGCGCTTGGTTTATTTCAACGACGATTGCGGTTAAAGGACTAAAGGAAGCAGCCATGCTGGTTTATAAGCCTTTGGTTCAAGGAAAACTGGATGAGGCGCGGAAATATGTCGGTTACATCGTTGGGCGGGATACCGCGGACCTTGACGAACGGGAAGCTTCGCGGGCAGCAGTCGAGACGGTCGCGGAGAATACCGTCGATGCGCTCGTGTCTCCATTGTTATTTGCATTAATCGGAGGAGCTCCGCTAGCAATGCTATACCGCGCTGTAAATACGCTGGATTCCATGGTAGGCTACCGTAATGAAAAATATAAATACTTTGGTTGGTTTTCTGCACGTACGGATGATGTTTTCAATTATATCCCGGCACGGATTACAGGCGTAATGCTTACGATTTCTGCGTTGTTCGACCTTAGAATGAGTGCCAAGGATGCTTTTCGTTCCATACAGGCCTTTGCTCATCTTCATCCAAGCCCGAATAGCGGTATTCCGGAGTCAGCGGTCGCAGGTGCGATCGGCATTGAGCTGGGCGGCATGAATACCTATTTTGGCGTGACGAGCGAGCGGGCGCGCATGGGCTGGCCGAAACGCCCGCTTGTGGCTGAAGATATCGTTCTGGCTGTTCGATTATTGTACCGGGTCAGCTTTATTTTATTTGCGGGGGTGATTGCAGGTTGGTTCATCGTGAATTAAAGCTGCAGATTCAAGCCCTAATTGCTGCTTTACAGTTTTTAACAAGGTTCCCGGTTCCCGTGACGGTTCCCTTTCAAGGTGCCGTTTTGTCACGTAGCGTCGTTTATTTTMCGATGGCTGGAGCAATCATTGGCGCTTGCATCTATGCCATCACTTGGTTGTTAGCTCTATTCGTACCTGCTTGGCCGAGCGCGGTACTGGTGCTCATCTTCTGGACGGCGCTAAGCGGCGGACTGCATCTTGACGGCTGGATGGATACGGCAGATGGCGTACTCAGTCATCGCTCCCGTGAGCGAATGCTCGAAATCATGAAGGACAGCAGGGTGGGCGCAATGGGGGTGCTTGCTGCTGTATTTTTGCTGCTTTTTAAAGCTTCGCTGCTGGCTGAGCTTTTGCAGCATGAGAATTTCAAGCTGTTCGGGCCGCTGTTTGTGATTATCCCGATGTGGAGCCGAGCTTGGATGAGCACAGCGATTGCCGGTTGGCCGTTCGCCCGGAAAGGCGAAGGAATAGCCATTCTATTTCATGAGGTAAAAGGTGCTCAAGCCGCTGCGGCGCTCCTTTTATCGGCTGTCGGTACAGCGCTTATATTGCGATTGATTGGAATTAGCATAGATGAAATTGTTCTATATCTGCTCGCTATTGTTTTTTGTGTGTTTGTTGTTGGCGGTATGCTTGCTTCTTGGCTAAATCATAAGCTGGGCGGACTAACAGGTGATACATATGGAGCGATGAACGAAGCCATTGAAGCAGTGCTGCTGTTTGCTGCTGTTGTTTGGCTGCATGCATATTAGAA
Source organism: Paenibacillus sp. 01T443 (assembly GCF_056398325.1). Lineage (NCBI taxonomy): Bacteria > Bacillati > Bacillota > Bacilli > Caryophanales > Paenibacillaceae > Paenibacillus > Paenibacillus sp. 01T443. The sequence continues at coordinate 61,157 of NZ_JBFTPE010000024.1, read as the reverse complement.
AAGGAGCTGGAAGGTAAGATGTTAGAAAGATACGGTCATGGTGGTGATTTACGGACCGCAGAGGAAGCCTTTGATATACCTGCTCATAAGTTTGTTGATTTCAGCTCGAACATGAATCCGCTGGGGCCTCCGCTGAGCGTGAAGCAAGCGCTACATTCCTATGCGGAGCTCATTGGGCAATATCCTGATCCCGCGGTGCGCGGACTAAGGCGAAAGCTAGCCGTGCTTCACGATATCGATGAGCAATCTATCGTTGTCGGCAATGGCGCAGCTGAATTGATTGATTTAATTGTAAGGGCGCTTCAGCCCAAATTAACGACGCTGGCTATTCCATGCTTTGATGAATACGGCGATGCGATACGCAAAATCGGCGGAGCCATATATGAGATCAAGCTTACCCAAGACAATCATTTTGGATTGGATTTGGATTCAGAGCATTTATGTGGAGCCGCGTCAACGGGTTCATTGTTTATGCTGGGCTCTCCGAACAATCCGACCGGGCAGCTCGTCGATCCGGAGCTGATCCGCACGCTTTTGAGAAAAGGTGCGTATGTGGTCGTAGATGAAGCATTTATGGATTTTGTGCCGGAAGAATCCCGTTACAGCCTTATTCAAGAGGCAACGAGACATGAAAGGCTGTTTGTCATTCGCTCGATGACAAAGTTTTATTCCATACCTGGCATTCGTCTTGGGTATATTGTCGGCATGCCGAGAACGTTAAGCGGATTAAGGCGTCTACAGGTACCTTGGAGCGTGAATTCGTTGGCGCAGCTAATAGGGGAAGCCGTACTGGACGAATCGGATTATGCGGACCGGACGATTTCATGGCTTCAAAAGGAGAGACCATGGCTAGTCGGGGAGCTTCAGGCCATTGGCTTTGAGGTGAACCCGAGCGCTGCTAATTATTTGCTCGTACGAATTCCTAAGGATACAGGAATAAGCGCAAGCATGCTGCAGCTTGAGATGGGAAAACAAGGCGTGCTTATACGTGATGCATCGAGATTTTCCGGACTGGATCATACTTATATTCGGGTAGCCATCAAACTTCGCAAGCAGAATGAACAGCTCTTAGCGGCATTAAAGCATAGCTTGGGCAAGTACAGGAGCCGAGGTGTTTAATGACATTAAATGAACAGGAAGCCTCTAATAAGGCGTTGGGCAGAACGATCATGATTCAAGGCACGGCGTCTGACGTAGGCAAAAGTTTAATTACGGCGGCGTTATGCCGTGTGTTTACCAAGGACGGTTGGCATGTAGCCCCATTCAAATCGCAAAATATGTCTTTAAACTCCTATGTTACGTGGGACGGGAAAGAAATCGGACGCGCGCAAGGCATGCAGGCGGATGCATGCGGAATCTTGGCGACGACTGATATGAATCCGATCCTTCTGAAGCCGACCGGAGAAATGTCCTCGCAGGTTGTGGTGCATGGCAAACCTCTGCGTGATTATCATGCAGTCGAATACCGCGAGAACTATTTGCCGGCAGCCGGCGGAATCGTAAGGGAGGCTCTTCAGCGTTTACGAGAGGCAAATGACATTGTGGTGCTGGAAGGAGCAGGAAGTCCCGCTGAAATTAATTTAAAGGACCGTGACATCGTAAACATGCGGATGGCAGCATGGGCAGACGCTCCGGTCATTCTTGCAGCTGATATCGATCGGGGCGGGGTTTTTGCTTCTATAGTCGGTACGTTGGAACTGCTAGAGCCATCGGAGCGTGACCGCATATGCGGCTTTATCATTAATAAATTTCGCGGTGATGTTTCCCTGCTTCAGCCTGGACTGGATTGGCTGGAAGCGCGGACAGGCAAGCCGGTTATCGGCGTGCTGCCTTTTATGCCGGGTCTTGAACTGGAGGACGAGGATTCTTTATCTCTAAGCAAGCAGCATGCCGCAGTAGAAACAGAGGCCTCGAACCAGAAGCGCGAGCTGGATATCGCAGTCATTCGATTACCCCGCATTTCGAATTTCACGGATATGGACCCGCTGCGCTTTGAGACGGATGTTCATCTTCGGTACATTGAGCATGCAGGGCAATGGGGAAGTCCTGACGCCGTCATCCTTCCCGGCAGTAAAAATACGATCGAAGACTTCGTTTGGCTGAAAGAAACGGGATTGGCTGATTTCGTTCAAAAGCATGCAGCTGGGGGAGGAGCGGTGGCAGGCATATGCGGCGGTTACGAAATGCTTGGCACTCGGCTATATGATCCGCTGCATGTAGAATCGTCTGTTGAGGAAACGGAGGGACTTGGTTTGTTTCCGTTTGAGGTGCGTTTTACGGCGGAAAAAAGAACGGTTCGAGTTTCAGGCACTGGTCAATTAAGTGAGACAGTTTCGCCCGTTAGCGTCGAAGGCTATGAGATCCATATGGGCGAGGTTATTTGGCACATGGGTGAGGAATCTATTCAACGTCCTTTTCAAATAAAGGAACTAACCTCGGGTTCTGACTTAGAAGCTTCCTCTAGATATACAGCCGAAGGCGCGAGCGCAAACGATGGCAAGCAGTGGGGAACGTTTATCCATGGCATCTTGCATAACGATGATTTTCGCAGACAATGGTTGAATGGCTTACGGGAAGCAAAAGGATTGTTAAGCTTGCCTGCGGATTTACGCTTTCATGAAAGAAGGGAAGCGGCATTTGATCGTCTTGCTGAGCATGCTCGCCGTTATCTTAATATACCGCTTATCTACGAGCTGCTTGGTCATTCGAAGGAGGGAACGCGATGACACAGCCTTTCCGTCATGGGAATCTCTATGAATCAAAGCTGTGGAAAGGGGTTAGATTGCAGCTGCTCGAGGATCGGATTGAATTAGCTTCCAAGGATCATCTCTATGCCTTGAGCAGTGCGGTCCATCCAGGAGGATTCTCTTCTGCTAACCGAATTATAAACTGGAAGGTGCCGCTCACCTACCAATGTGATGATCCTGTTCGCGATATCGTGAAGCAGTGCCAGGCTTGGGGCTGCAATCCGGAGAGTACGGTCGGTTTGATTACGGCAGCGAAGCTGACGCATGCATCCGTAGCAGAGCTCGAAGGCGATCGCTTCAAGCTGTTATGCTGCACAACGGTTGGCACGCGAAATGCCGCTAGAGCTGGAATGCCGCGCAGCACCTTTTCGGTCTATTCGGCGGGAACGATTAATGTAATTCTTTTGATTGACGGGCAAATGACGGAAGCTGCAATGGTGAACGCAGTAATAACCGCAACCGAAGCAAAGTCAGCTGCATTGCAGCAGCTGGGAATCGTCGAGTTGGCGACAGGAGAAATTGCTACTGGAACGACAACTGACGCGATCGTGATCGGAGTTAGTCAGGCAGCTAGTTGGAATGCCGTACATGCCTATGCAGGAGCTGCGACGACAATTGGCTGCAGCATCGGCGAGGCAGTATATGAGACCGTGCTCGAAGCGGCACGTACACAGTACGAAGAGTAACTTTAAATTTGGAAGCAAGGCGCAAGTTTCAGGAGCTTTTCCAGCATAAGCATGAAAACAATGTCTCAAAAAATAGCATATGATTATTACAGGAGCTGCGATATCGTGTAAAATGGTTAAGTTGAACATTCGACGAAGCTACAGGTTAAGCAACACTTAGAATGGAGGACTTATCCTTTGATACGGATTGTAGGTTATACAAAACAAAAGGAATGGTTGACTGACCTAACGATGGAAGACTTAAAGTCGACCGAGCTGGAATGGTACTGGGTTGATTTTAACAATCCGAAGGAAGACGAGTGCAGGCTGTTGGATACTTTTTTTCACTTCCATCCCTTAGCCATCGAGGATTGCTATCATTTGCTGCAGCGCCCAAAAATTGATCATTACGAGGATGTTCATTTTTTCGTGCTGCATGAGGTAGAACGGAAGACTTTGACGGTGAATGAAATCAATATGTTCATTGGCCTAAACTTTATCGTGACGTTTCATTACGAGCCTTCACCTGAAATAGAAGAAGCAAGGATTAAGCTTATGAGCAGTAAGAAGATAGGCGAGAAGGGGCAGCTCTATGCAGCTTATCTCGTGATGGACAAGCTTGTAGATCAATATTTCCCTGCGGTGCATGAGCTGGAGGATCAACTGCTCGATATGGAAATAGGAAACGGTGAAGGACAAAGCCAAACGCTGATGACCGATATTTACAATATTCGGTCCCGACTGCTGCGCTTGCGTAAAACGATTATTCCGATGAGAGATTTATTATACCGCCTAACGAATTCGGACCGTATTGACGGAATGGGACCTTATTTGGCATTTTACCATGATATTTATGATCATCTGCTTAAATTGTCAGAGATGATGGATACGAGCAGAGAAATGACCGCTGATCTGCGGGATAATTATATCTCCGTTAATTCGCATCGTATGAATGCGATTATGAAGACATTGACCGTTATTACGACGATCTTTATGCCCTTGACGTTTTTAGCGGGCATTTACGGAATGAACTTTCGCAATATGCCAGAGCTGGAATGGAGCGGCGGATACTATGCAGTCATAACGGTTATGCTCGTCATCGGAATCGGCATGTATGCTTGGTTCCGCAGCAAAGGCTGGTTTAAATGATAGGAATGAAGGAGATTGGTCCGCAATGGAAGTGAAAGAACCTGCTCGGCTGAGCAGAAAACGGCTGTTTGCGGTCATTGGTATTTTGGCAGGCATCCTGCTTGCTTTGGTCATTATGCTTTATTTTATGATAATCGCGCTTGGCAACCGCAATGAAGCTAACCTATTGCAATCGGAGCAAGCATTGCATTATACCTATGATTCGCATACCTCTCCAAATGGAATGAAGCTGCATGTGCTGAAGACGAAACCAGCCTATGTCACGTTGGAGACGATTAATAACAATATCACGCTGACGGGTAAGGTCGGAATTAACGGCGGCTTTTTTTATGGCGAGCAATTGCTAAGTATCGGCGTGGTAAACAGTATCCCGGTTAATAAGGAAATTGGAAATTTTGGAACAGGCAGTGAAAACGTGAAATACGCCCGGGGAACGCTTGTCTGGGATGGAGCTTCGGACCAGCTAAGCGTGCAGGTCGCAAGCAAAGCTTCGGAGCTTAAGGTAAAGGATCACACTCGCTTTTGGGCACAAGGCGGAATCAGCATGAGCTTAGGCGATGATGCGAATTGGATCAAGCAGACGGTGATTGAGAATGCGCCGTTTCCAGAAGATGACCGTCTTCGTTCAGCTGCTGTTTACGACAAAGAGGGTGCGTTATATTTAATCGTGAGTGAGACAAAGGGTCCACTTGCGTTATTTAGGGAAGCCATTATCCAGACGGTTGGCGAGGGTACGCTGGCTGACGGAATTTTTCTAGACGGCGACGGTTCATCCCAGTTATTAAGCAGCGAGGCTTCGCTGCCTGGAGATAACCGACCGGTCGTGCAAATGCTGAGAATTATAAAATAAGATGGTACAAGGTAAGGGAGCAATCAGTATGAGTCAACTGTTATTGCCGATTGATACGGTATTGCCTCAGCTTCAGGAATCGCTGCGCAGCGGGATGAATGTCGTATTAGTGGCGCAGCCGGGAGCGGGGAAAACAACCCGTGTGCCCCTTGCGCTGCTGGGCCAGCCTTGGTTGTCCGGAAAGAAAATCATTATGCTGGAACCGCGGAGGCTGGCTGCTCGTTCAGCCACCCAGTTTATGGCAAGGTCTTTAGGCGAACAGGTCGGGCAAACGGTTGGCTACCGTGTAAGATTGGATACTCGCATAGGGCCGAACACGCGCATTGAGGTTGTAACAGAGGGCGTTTTGACGCGTATGCTGCAGGAGGATCCGGCGCTGGAAACGATTGGCGCCGTTATTTTTGATGAATTTCATGAAAGGCATTTGCATGGCGATCTGGGATTAGCGCTCTGCTTGCAGTCGCAATCACTGCTGCGTGAGGATTTGCGCTTGCTCGTCATGTCCGCAACGCTGGATGCGGCGCCGATTGCCGAACTGCTTGGCGGCGCGCCGGTCATTCGCAGTGAAGGCCGGGTTTTTCCGGTCGAGACGCATTATGCGACATTAAGGTTGAATGGTCCGATTGAGCCCCAAATGGCTCGGACGATTGCTGAGTCGCTGCGAGCATATGAAGGCGATGTATTAGCGTTTCTGCCGGGTGTCGCAGAGATCCGCCGCACGGCAAGGTGGCTGAACGAGTCTGGTCTTTCCTCATCCATTAGGATTGAAGAGCTGCATGGCAGTCTTCCGCTTGAGAAGCAGGATGCCGCAATAGCTCCATGCTCTCCCGGTGAACGAAAGGTTGTTCTTGCAACATCCATTGCTGAATCGAGCCTGACGGTCGAGGGTATCAAAATCGTTGTAGACAGCGGTCTGATGCGTGTCCCCAAGTTTTCGCCAAAAACAGGAATGAGCAGACTGGAAACGTTGCCTGTCTCCGCGGCTTCAGCTGATCAGCGGCGAGGCAGAGCGGGACGGCTGGCACCCGGCGCATGCTTCCGGCTTTGGACGGAGCAAGAGCATTCATATCTGCCTGAGCAGAGCAAGCCTGAGCTGCTGGAAGCGGATCTTGCTTCACTTGTGCTTGAGCTAGCCATATGGGGCATACAGGATCCGCTAGAGCTGGAGTGGTTAACCTCGCCGCCCGAGGCGGCTTATGAACAAGCCGCTTCGCTGCTCCGTCAGCTGAACGCGATTGATGCGAGTGGGAAACCAACCGCCATCGGTGCCCGAATGGCGAAGTTTGGATTACATCCGCGGTTAGGAGCGATGATTTTGCAGGCGGCAGGCTTTGGCGCAGCGCGTGTCGCTTGTGAGGCGGCGGCTTTATTAAATGAACGAGATCTGCTTCCACAGGAACGGAATGTCGATATTCAGCTTCGGCTTGAGCTGCTCAAGGATTTGTCTGGTTATGGCCGAAGGCCGAATGGACAAACCGGCTCGGAGCATCCATCCGCCGGAGCCGCGCGCCGGATCATGGCACAAGCCGAACAATGGGCGCGGCTGGCCTTGCCACAAGAAGAGGCTGGAGAACAGGTCCGGCCATCGGATCCCATTCCGCTCGGCGTTCTCCTTGCATTTGCTTATCCCGACCGCATCGCGCAGCGGCGAAGTGACGGCCGATATTTATTGGCCAATGGGAGAGGGGCAGCGCTGCCGGAGCAGCAGCCCTTGTCTCTCTTTCCTTATCTTGCGATATGCGAACTTGACGATGCCGGAACGGAAGGCCGAATACGGATTGCGGCTGAGCTGCAATTAAGCGATATCGAACGGTATTTGCCTGAGCATTTAGTGAGCGAGGAAGCGATCGAATGGGATGCGTCGGCTCAAGCCGTGCGGGCGAGGAAGCGTATGCGGCTAGGCGCAATCATGATCAATGAAACCATCCTGCAGCGTCCTGATGAGCAACAGGTCGCTAATGTGATGCTCGCGGCCATTCGCCAAACAGGCTTTGCGCTGCTGCCGATGACCAAGCAGGCGCAGCAGTTGAAGGCTAGAATGATGCTAATGTCGCTTGCCGGCAATGATTGGCCTGAGGCTTCTGACGAAGTGCTGCTGAGCACGCTGGAGGATTGGCTGAAACCGCATATTTTCGGAATGAAGAGCCGCTCGGATTTACAGAAGCTCCCAATGCTGCAGCTGCTTGAGAGCAGTCTTAGCTGGAAACAGAAGCAGGAGCTCGACGAACAGGTTCCAACGCATATCGTCGTGCCCAGCGGATCACGTATCCCTGTGGATTACAGCGATCCCGAATCTCCCGTCCTAGCGGTACGTCTTCAGGAGCTCTTTGGAATGAAGGATACGCCAAGATTGGCAAGAGGGAGACTGCCTGTCACGCTGCATCTGTTGTCGCCGTCGCAGCGGCCTGTCCAAGTCACGCGCGATCTGGCGAGCTTTTGGGAGAATGCTTATTTTGAGGTCAAAAAGGATCTCAAGGGACGTTACCCGAAGCATTATTGGCCGGATGATCCTTATGCGGCTGTACCGACGAACCGTACTAAACCGAGGCCGGGCCCTCGTTAACCAGCTGGACAGCTGCTCAACCTATATGATTTGTCGGCAATAAAGAGAGGATGTGGCTGCAGCAATGCTGTATTTTTTGCTTATTATCTATTTACTTATAATGAACATATACACCTTTTCGTTGATGGGCTTTGATAAAAAGAGTGCGAAGAAGCAGCGCAGGCGCGTCCCTGAAAAGCGCTTGTTCCTCCTTAGCGCAATAGGTGGTGCTGGAGGCACTTGGCTTGCGATGAAAGCTTGGCGCCATAAAACAAAGCACCGAACTTTTACAGTGGGCATTCCCCTTTTGATTGGTTTGAATTTGCTGCTCATTCTAGGAGCTGTTTGGCTCATTGGAATGGCTCCTAACTCTTGATTGCATTGAGAAGCCGTCCTATGGTATATTGGGGCTTCTCTTTTTTTATCTCGAACACCATAACTTAGGAGGTAACTGACTTGACAGTTCAAAGTGCCTATCAAGAAGAACAAGAACGATTAACGAAATCACTGCAGGACATTTTGACTCAGCTGCAGGCGATCGGACCCCGGTACAAGGGCGACGACTTTACGGAGCAAATGCTCGATTTGCAGCAAGAGGAACGCAGGTTAAGACTAGAGATCTCGAAACGCGAGCCGTATTTCGGCCGCATTGATTTTCAAGAGCTGCCGGCAGGCGACAAAAAGCCGCTATATATCGGAAAAGCAGGCGTAGCCAAGCAAGACAGCAATGAATTGCTCGTTATCGATTGGCGTGCGCCAGCAGCAAGCGTTTTTTATTCCTTTACAGGCGGAGAAGCTCCTGCTTCGTATGAATCGCCTGACGGGGAAATCGAAGGATATGTTCATCTGAAAAGGAACTTCATGATTCGTCAAGGAGAGCTCGTTCGCTTGGTCGACAGCTATGTACGCGGCCAGGAAGAGGGCAGCGTGACGGATGAGTTTCTGCTATATCGCCTGGGCGAGAATAAGGACAATAAGCTGCGCGATATCGTCTCCACCATACAAGGCGAGCAGGACAAGATTATTCGTGCGGATCGAAACAAAGCATTGTTCATACAAGGCGTGGCGGGAAGCGGTAAAACGACCGTTGCGCTGCACAGGCTTGCTTTCTTGCTCTATCAATATGCCGACCGTATGCGAGCGGAACGGATGATCATATTTGCACCCAACCGCATGTTTCTCGACTACATATCCGGTGTATTGCCGGAGCTTGGTGTAGGTGATATCCAACAAACCACTTTCAGCGATTGGACGGTTGAGCTGCTTGAAAAAACGATAGCGGTAAGCGATCCATCTGATACAATGGCCTATTGGTTTGAAGAACGCCGAACCGCGGATGAGATTGAACATGCTTCCGGGCGATTTAAAGGGAGTTTGGCCTTTAAAACGATTGTAGATGAACGAATCACTGATTTTGAACAGCGTATTGTTCCTGTGGTGCCATTTGTACCTATCGATGGTCTTGAGCTTTCGCCGGTACAAATGCGCGAATGGTATGATACGGACTACGGCGAAGAGACGCTTATGAAGAAGCGGGATCGTCTGGTTAGCCGAATTCGCCGCTGGTTTGAATCCGAGCTCAAAATGAAAGGCATTGCGGATAAGAAGGTAAGAGCAAAGGCACTTACGAAATTCAACAGCTATACCAAAAAAATTCCGGCATATACCTCATTGCAGCTCTATGCTTCCTTGTTTAGCGGGAAGCAATCGCTTGGCAGCATTCCTAAGCGCATTTCTGCAGCCACTGCTGAGCGATTGAAAAATGGGATAGCTGCAGCGGAGGATTTGGCTCCGCTAGCCTATATTCAGCTTCAGCTGTTCGGTTTGCCGAAGCAGGCCTTCGATCACATCGTGATTGATGAGGCTCAAGATTACTCTCCTTTTCAGCTGGAAGTCCTTCGACTATGTCAAAGAACGGCATCGATGACTGTTTTAGGCGACTTGCAGCAGGGAATTCATGCGTATGCAGGCGTACAAAGCTGGGATGAGCTGACGGTATTATTCGAAGAAGAGAAGATTGGATTCTATGAGCTAAACCGTTCTTACCGATCGACGATGGAGATTATCGAATTTGCGAACAAAATTTTAGGAAGCATGACTGGCGGCGTCAAACCTGCCGTTCCTGTTTTCCGAAGCGGCGATTCTGTTATAACCGAGCAGGTATCCAGCGAAAGCTGGCTATCGGCCATTGAAGCAACCGTACGGGAATGGCAAGCAGCAGGCGATTATGAAACGATCTCCGTCATCGGAAGGACAGCACTTGAGTGTGAACACATTCACCAGTATTTAATCAGTCAAGGGCACGAAGCATCGCTCGTACAGAGCAAGCAACCTGCCTATGGAGGCGGTTTGTCGGTTGTTCCGGTCTACTTATCGAAAGGGCTGGAATTCGATGCGGTACTCGTTGCGGATGCCGGTGCTGAAGCCTATGCATCGCTGGATGCGAAGCTTTTGTACGTAGGCTGCACGCGTGCTCTGCACAAGCTGAAGCTGTATTACCGGGGGGAACTCACATCATTACTGGGCGAATAAGTCAGTCTTCGGTATAATAAATAGCATCTTACCGTCTGACCGGAGGCTTCACGAAATGAACTGGGACGAATGGCTGTCGCCTGTTTGGCTATCTTTAAAAATATCTATTATCGCAAGCATTATCGTTGCCCTTATCGGAATGCTCGTCGCACGATTCATGACGCGGCATTCCTTTCGAGGCAAAAGCATCGTTGAAACGTTTTTTATGCTGCCGCTTGTCCTTCCTCCAACCGTTGTCGGATTCATTTTGCTTGTTTTACTAGGCAGAGGCAGCTGGATCGGACAAGCGTATGAGTGGTTATTTATGCAGCCTATCGTTTTCTCCTGGATCGCCGCGGTTATCGCGGCGGTCATTGTTGCGTTCCCGCTCGTTTACCAAACAAGCAAAGTAGGCTTTCTATCCGTAGACCGGCATTTGGAGGATGCCGCGCGCTCGGCCGGGGGGAACGAGATACAGGTTTTTCGCTTTATTACGCTGCCTCTGGCAAAACGGTCGCTAACTACGGCGTACCTGCTTGGGTTTGCTAGAAGCATAGGGGAGTTTGGTGCAACCTTGATGATTGCGGGTAATATACCTGGACGGACTCAAACCGTTCCTACCGCCATCTATATTGCCGTTGAGACCGGTGAAACGACAATGGCTTGGGCATGGACCGCAGCGATCGTTGTCTTTTCGTTCATTATGCTGTTGTTTACGGGGCGGAAATTAGAACAATAATGTGAACAACGAATCCGAATGGTTCCTAACCGCGTATTACTTGCGAAAGAAGGAGAGTGAACGAAGTGGCGCTGGACTACGATACGCAAGACGAATTAAAGATTTCCCTGCAAGAGATTGAAGCATGGGAGCGAGCTCAAAAAGATCTTTGGTTCTGGGAGAAGCTTGGACGACTGCCGTTCATGCTGCTCGATAAAATCACACCGAAATTTATTCAAGAAAAGCTGGGACAAGCGGTAGATGAGATTGGCAGCTACATTCAGAATGGCGGCAAATATCTCATTTCAGAGCGTTCGGTGATCGAACGATTGCAGCGGAACGCTGGACCGGAAAGCAGTATTCAATCCGAGGAAGGAGAGCCGCTAGCCATCGAGCATGCTGCTCAAATGCCTCTATCGGTCATGAATTTATCTGCCGAGCAATTAGCCTCAAGCCGTTCCACAATGGCAACGCTTCAGGGCGCAACAACCGGAATAGGCGGGATTTTCACGTTAGCGGTAGATATACCGGCCGTACTCGGATTATCGCTGAAGATTATTCAAGAGATTGCCATTTGTTACGGTTTTGACCCGAAGCTTAAGGAGGAGCGCGTTTTTGCTGTCAAAGTGATGCAATTTGCATCGTCGGATATCGTAGGGAAAAAGGCTATTCTTGAGGAGCTCAGCGCTTATGATAAAGCAAACCGCAGCAACCAAATGATGTCGCAATTGCAAGGCTGGCGCGAGGTCGTGACGGTATACCGAGATAATTTTGGGTGGAAGAAGCTGTTCCAAATGATTCCTGTGGCAGGTATGCTGTTCGGTGCTTTTATTAACCGAGGCATGCTGAATGACGTGGCTGAGGCTGCGACCATGCTGTATAGAAAACGCAGAGTCATGATAAAGATCGCAGAGAACGAGGCAAAAGCAGAATGACGATGACCATGAGAAAACAAATTGCCGAACAAGCGGTAGCTTTTTTAGGCGAAGCCTATTTTGAGCTCGAGAAAACCGAGGAGGATGCAAAGCGTCGAATCCATGAGGTCATGCAGGAGATTGATCGAACAGGCACCTATGTACATACTTATGAGGAGCTTAAGCACGGCGCTAGGATGGCATGGAGAAACAATAACCGTTGTATCGGACGGTTGTTTTGGCAAACGCTAGAAGTATTCGATGCGCGTGATACTGATGACGAGCTTGATGCAGCAAATCGTATTTTCCAGCATATGAATTATGCCACGAATAACGGCAAGGTTCGTCCGGCAATTACGATTTTTCCGGCTAATGGTTCAAAAAATCGCATACGTATTTGGAATCATCAACTTGTTCGTTACGCGGGGTACGGCAATAAGGTAGAAATCGTGGGGGATTCGGCATCCTTAGCCTTTACGGCAGCTTGCGAGAAGCTGGGTTGGAAAGGTGAAGGAACACGCTACGATGTGTTACCGCTTGTGATTCAGAAAGGCGATCAAAAGCCGAAGTGGTTTACGCTGCCCGAGGAAACTGTGCTGGAGGTGCCGTTATCCCATCCTGAAAATGAACGTTTCGTACAGCTGGGTTTGCAGTGGTATGCGGTACCGTTTATTTCCGATATGGAGCTTGAAATCGGAGGCTTATCGTACGCGGCTGCACCGTTTAACGGATGGTATATGGGGACTGAGATTGGCGCAAGAAATTTGTCCGATACGAATCGATATAACCAGCTGCCTGCTGTAGCAAGGCTATTTCAATTGGACATGACGACGAATACTTCGCTGTGGAAGGATAAGGCATTAATCGAACTAAACTTAGCCGTGCTCCATTCTTTCAAGAAGCACGGCGTTAGTATAGTCGACCATCACACTGCTGCCGAGCAATTCCTGCGATTCGAGAAGCAGGAGCAAGAGAAGGGAAGGCAGGTAACGGGACGGTGGTCATGGCTCATACCGCCGATGTCTCCTGCAACGACAGGGATATGGCATCGCAGCTATGACGATATCGAACGCTCGCCGGTCTATCGGTCCCAGCCTGTGCCTTACTGAGATTTAAATAACGGCTTGCTTCAATAAATCTTCACGAATCAAGTCAGCGGTTAATTGGCCGCTTAAAGTAACCATCGGCACACCTCCGCCAGGATGCGTTGATCCGCCGACAAAATACAAGTTGCCAATCATGGCGCTGCGGGAAGGAATTTTGAAACCGACGTTCAGCTTGCGGTCCGTGACAACCCCGTAAATGGAACCGCCGTTCGCACCATACAAGGAATGGATATCATCAGGTAGAAATTGATGTTCCCATTCGATATGCTGCCGCAGATTATAGGCGCCCATCCGCTCCAGTTTATCCAGTATAAGCTCCCGGTAGGCCTCTTGGTACGTGGTCCAGCTTTCACCGTCGCGAAGCGGGGGACGTGTTCAAAACGAACCAATTTTCTTTGCCGGCAGGCGCTTGTGATGGGTCGCTTTTGGAAGATATTCCGACATAGACCGTAGGATCGGCGGACGGCTTTTTACTGAAAAACATATCTTGAAACTCCCGTTCAGGCTGCTTAGAAAATAAGAGGTTATGATGCTTAAAGCGGTCATAGCTTCGATTGACGCCGAGCAACATGACATGACCTGAAACGGTTGGCGCGTATTTCGCGAGCTTCTGTAGTTGAGCCGCGCTTTGGAGATGATGGCTGAGAACGCTCTTATGAGCGGGCACCGCTTTCAAGTTGCAGACCACCAATCACATGAAAGGATCTCATCCTCAAGCCTGACACCGCTTGCTCTACCGTTCTCGGTTATAACCTCAAGCACCTCGCAGTTCGTTCTGACCTCCACGCGCAGCTCAATCAGCAGCCTGAGCATGCCTCGTGCAATATTATACATGCCTCCCTCGACGTAATAGATACCAAGACCCATTTGAACATAGATGAGCTGGGAAAGTATCGCAGGTGCTGCATACGGCGAGGATCCGGTATACATGACCATATAGTTGAAAAGCTGCCTAAGATGCGGATGACGCAAATATTGCTCTGTTTTCTGAACCATCGATTTCAATGGATCCATGGCAAGCAGCTCTTTATGGCTGCGCTAACATCTACTTTTTTGTTCATCGTATAATCCTCCTGATTTGAATTCGCTTATCTGGTTGATAATAGGTTCATACCCGCGTATTTTCCTTTATAATTCCATTCTGTACGCTTAACGGAACGGTAATACGGTTCTGGCAAAACTTTTACTATTAAATTAAGAAAAGGAGATTTGAAAATGCTGCATACATTCTGATAGGCTTTCTGCTACTTCAACCAAAGTGGCTAGGGAAGTGGAAGCTGCCTGAATGGTGGCTTTTCCAAAAGAAGCTGTGAGCAACCTCGCACTCTTACTTGCGCTAATTTACGATAGAAACGCTCGAGGCGATTGGGCCCATTGGTACATGCTGCTTTTGACCCCCTGTTCATGCTTTGGAATGAGGGATGGAGCATGATCATTGTGTTAAGTTATGCTTTTGCGGCTAATCTACCATAAATACTTGTTCAGCTTTATCATCCTGCGAGGTTCTCACGGCTGATGTCGCGACGTGTCGAGATATGCTATCCTAAGGAGATGACATCAGCTGGCTTGGAGGAATTATAAACGTGGATTTTAATATGCAATATTTATCTTTTTTCGTTATTCATACCGATGGAGAGGAGAGCGCGACCTCGTCAGGCAAACGATTCAAGCATTATCAGACTTTAGAAGAGGACACCTATGAGGACAGCGAGATACAAAAGTTTCTGGACGACGAGTTTAAGCGGATCGTAAAAAGAAAGGTAGAGCGTAATCCAAACTCTGCAAACGCGCCTACGAAAATCGGCAGGTTTATGGTCGAGCCCGGCTATGAGCTTGGAAGCAATCAAAACTACAATTTGTTTCAACGGCTTCGCGATGCCGATTCGAAGGAACGTTTTATCGGAATCGCAGATGAGCTCGTCCGGATTTATATGGATACGAGCGCGGTGAGGGGAGGCGCGTTTATCATTGCCCTCTCGAAGCTGAATACGTATTTCGATGAGCCTTTTCTATTTTTGCTAAAATGTGATTTTGAACCGAAGATCGCAAGAATCTCCGATGAGAAAAACTTGATTTCGCAAGTGGAAATGGCAATCAGCGCCCGCAGCATCAAGTCGATTCAATATCCGCATATGCCGGAGGAAGGGATGCTCGAGCATTGGGAGCTCAAAATCCATCAAGCGTCGCATGCCCGCTATTTCGAGGATTTCTTGAAGTATGTTTCTTATGAGAAGCCGCTGCCTGAGGTTATGGGTGAGCAGGTTGTCGAGATGGTACATCAATATATCGCTGACAAATGGCAAGAGGATGAGAGCTCCGAGCGCCGCGAGGAAGAAAATGCGGTTGAGGTATGGGCGGCAAGCGAGAAGCGAGACCTTCAGGAATGGTGGACTCCGGAGCAGGTAGAGGTCGCGGCCGCGGCTTTGGTGGAACAGAAGCCGGATTTGCCGTTTTCATTTAAGCTAGGCGACGTAACGGTAAAAGGACTTTTGGCTGATTTTGGCGACAGCATTCATTTTGCCAAGCATAATGGCCGATATGTCGTTGTCATCGAAGGCGACTTCTTCCAGTTTGAGAAGGGCATGTCGCCGGTTGAGCTCGTACAGCCATTGGATTTAGTTGATGTCATGCCTCGTATTGGCAGCAAAGTGCCTGCTGATGATGCTGACTCGGGTTACAGCTACACGCCTGCGGGTGAAGGTACAAGCAGTAACGATGATGTGCCTTGGTAAACAAGCCGCAGGTATGAATTTTAAGACTGAGGGAGAGGATATTTAAGTGGACAACTTATTTTTTATAGAAATAGGCATGGGATGCGATCTGCACGGTCAAAATATTACGAAGGCATCGGTGCGGGCGGTACAAAACGCCATTCACCACAATTCGATGCCGGGACTGCGGTCAGTGCTGCCAGGCGGAACGCTGGACAACATGAAGGTGCGCGTAAGGCTCGCGCTTCCTTGCGATCATGAGCTGCTCGATGTCGAGCAGGTGAAAGCTGTACTGCCATATGGCCAAGTGACCATTGAGGTGCTGGACGGTGGCATGCTCACGACTAGCGGTGTAGTTCTTCCCGATAAAGATGATAAAAACGATTTGATCTACGTCGTTAATGCATCCGTTGAGGTAGGCTACTAATAGCATCTCCATTTGCATAAAAGGGAGAAGACGATGGTTTTAAAGCTTGCATTATTTGTGTTGCTGCTCGTATTTACCGCATTCTTCGTAGCGACGGAATTCGCTATTATTCGAATGCGCTCAAGCCGCGTGAACCAGATGGTGGCCGAAGGGATCAAAAATGCCAAAGCCATTGAGCAAGTAACGAACAAGCTGGACGGTTATTTATCCGCTTGTCAGCTTGGCATTACGATTACTGCGCTTGGACTTGGTTGGCTTGGTGAACCCACGATTGAGCTTATCTTGCATCCGATTTTCGATCGATTACATTTGGAGGGCGATATCAGTAACGTGCTGTCTTTCGTCATCTCCTTCTTGATCGTGACTTATTTGCATGTGGTGCTTGGAGAATTAGCTCCGAAGACGTTAGCCATCATCAAATCGGAGGAAGTCAGTCAGGTAACGGCACCGATTATCATCGTGTTCTATAAGGTGATGTATCCGTTCATTTGGCTGCTTAACGGATCTGCGAATTCATTGGTCAGGCTGCTGGGATTGAAGCCGGCGAACGAGCATGAAGCGCATTCCGAAGAAGAGATCCGTATCATATTATCGGAGAGCTATGAAAGCGGGAAAATAAACAAAAGCGAATACGGCTATGTGAGCCGCATTTTCGCATTCGACGATCGGCTGGCACGTGAGATTATGGTGCCCAGAACCGATATGGTTTGTTTGTACGTGAATCTATCTCTCGAAGAAAACTTAGCGATTATTAAGAAAGAGCAGTATACCCGCTTTCCTGTCGCTAAAGGCAGCAAGGATAATATCATTGGGATACTGAATACGAAACAGTTTTTTCTGCGTTACGAATCAGATCGAAATATTGAAGTAAACTCACTTATGCAGCCGGTCATGTCGGTACCAGAGGTGATGCCTATCAATAAGCTTCTCCGCAAAATGCAGCAGGATCGCGTCCACATTGCCATATTATTGGATGAGTACGGCGGAACGGCAGGGCTTATCACCATTGAGGATATCATCGAGGAGATTGTAGGGGAAATCCGCGATGAGTTTGACGAGGATGAAGTGAAGGAAATTGAAATATTGGAGCAGCAGCGTTATTTAGTGAATGGTAAAGCTCTGATTAGCGATGTGAACGAAGCCGCGGGAACGGACCTCGTATGCGACGAGGTAGACTCTATCGGAGGCTGGCTTTTCAACCTGAAGCCGGAACTGCCCATTGGGGAGCCGTGGACGTATGACAACATAACCTTCATCATTCGCGAGCGTGACGATAATCGTATTCGGAAAATCGAAATTCAAACGGAATTGCTTGAAAGTGAAATGGGCACCTACGGACATGCATAAGCTGGTAAGGAGCAAAAAAATTGCAGCCAAATTCGAGGGGGAGATCGGGCGTTGGGCGATTTAATTAATGCGATAATTATGGGGATTGTAGAAGGACTGACCGAGTTTTTACCTGTATCATCAACGGGTCACTTGATATTGACGGCAGAGCTGCTTAATTTCACAGGAGACCGCGCGAAGACCTTTGAGGTAGTTATTCAATTCGGGGCGGTGCTGGCAGTGCTCGTTTTGTACCGAAAGCGCTTTGCAAGCCTGCTTAATTTTAAGATAGGCAAAGGCTCTGGTTTGAATGCTTTACATATTATTTTAGCAATGGCTCCGGCTGGCGCATGCGCTGTGTTGCTTCACTCTTTCATAAAAGGAGAACTGTTTACAGCCGAAAAAGTTCTAATCGGCCTCGTTGCCGGCGGAATATTGATGATTATCGCCGATCGCGTTCGAAAGAAGCCGAGCGCGGAGGAGCTTGATGACATTACCTATAAGCAGGCCTTCGCGGTAGGATGCTTTCAGGTGCTAGCTCTTTGGCCGGGCTTCTCGCGTTCGGGATCTACGATATCGGGAGGCATGCTGTTCGGCGTTAGCCAGAAAGCGGCAGCGGAATTCACGTTTCTCGTATCGGTGCCGATTATGGCGGCCGCAAGCGGAATTGATCTGCTGAAGAGCCGAGAGTTTCTTACAACAGCAGACTTACCTCTATTTTTAATTGGTCTTATCGCAGCGTTTATCGTCGGCATGATTGCTGTTGTAACATTCATCAACATGATGAAAAAAATCAAACTTTCATGGTTTGCTTATTATCGTTTTGCGTTAGCGGCACTCTTTTATTTTATTATTTTATAAGGTACATAAGAAATACTTTTGAGTAAATTCGCGCTTCCGTTTTCGAGCAATTATTGTAATACTCATGAAGCGGCGAGAATGGTTTTCAATTAGGGGAAAATGCAAGGAAAACGTAAAAAAAGACCTATCACTTATTTATATCCAAGCCATCACTTTTTCTAATAAATCTAAAGAAATCAGGGCATTTTGCCCTGATTTCTTTATTTTTGCGGCGAATAATGGATTTTTGCATAAAAATGGCTTTTTTTGCAAGAACGTACCCGATTGAAGGTTTTGTCTGATTATGTTAGGTTAAGTAATATTAGAGTACTGATGAAGTACTGTTATTTTACTGACTATGAAAATTAAAGTTGATTTTATGTTTATGAGAGGTGGATATTGTTGCAACTTCAGGTAACGAACAGTCCTTTTAACCAAGAGCAAGTCGAGCTTTTAAACCGCCTTCTGCCAACGCTGACGGAATCGCAGCAAGTATGGCTTACAGGCTTTTTGTTCGCTCGTCAAGCATCCACGGGTGCGCCATCCATTGCTGGTGATGTTCAAGCGATTACAGAAGCTGCCGGCGCAGCGGAAAGCATCGCCACAAGCAGTCAGCCTGCGGCTTCCCGTGAGGTAACGGTGCTCTTTGGTTCCCAAACCGGAAATTGTCAGAGATTAGCTACTAGCTTGTCACGCAAGCTTGAAGAGCAAGGCATGCAAGTCACGCTTGCTCCAATGAACAAATTCAAGACGAATGGCTTGAAAAAGGTTGAAAATTTATTGCTGGTTGTAAGTACGCATGGCGAAGGCGAGCCGCCAGACAATGCTCGGGCTCTCCATGAATTCCTTTACAGCAAGAGAGCGCCACAATTCGACAACCTGTATTTCTCCGTGTTGGCGCTAGGTGATACTTCTTATGAGTTTTTCTGTCAAACGGGCAAGGATTTTGATCAACGCCTTGAGGAACTTGGCGGAAACCGCCTTGCTCCGCGCGTGGATTGTGATCTGGATTATGACGAGTTCGTCGCAAGCTGGTCCGCACAGGTTATTAGCTCTTTAAAAGAGCGCATGAACGGTTCTTCTGGTGCAGCTGCTGCTGTCAGCGATTCTATCAATGAAGTTAAAGCTGAACCATCAGCTTACTCACGTACGAATCCGTTTAAGGCTGAAGTGCTCGCGAATTTGAACTTGAATGGTCGCGGCTCTGATCGGGAAACACGTCATTTGGAGCTGTCGTTAGAAGGCTCCAATTTACAATATGAACCAGGCGATAGCCTTGGTATTTATCCGGAGAACCACCCTGCATTGGTGGAAGCGATTATCCAGGAATTTAATTGGAATCCTGAAGAAATCGTGCCGATCAATAAGAACGGCGAGCAGGGCTCGTTACGCGAGGCGCTGCTTAAGCATTATGAAATTACGGTACTGACGAAGCCATTGCTTACGCAAGCAGCCGAACTATCGTCCAACTCCGCTTTGCGCGAGCTGGTGGCTGCGGGCAAAGAGCAAGAACTCAAAAATTACATCAACGGCCGTGACCTGCTTGATTTGGTACAGGATTTTGCTCCTTGGCAGGCTTCGGCGAGCGACTTTGTAGGCATATTGCGCAAGCTTCCGGCACGGTTGTATTCAATTGCGAGCAGCTTCAAAGCGAATGAAGATGAGGTTCACCTAACGATTAGAGCTGTCCGTTATGAAGCACATGGCCGTGATCGTTACGGTGTATGTTCGATTCATTGCGCGGATCGCGTTCAACCCGGCGATAGCCTTCCAATTTATATTCAAGAAAATCCGAATTTCAAGCTGCCGTCGAACCCGGATGCACCGGTTATCATGATTGGTCCTGGTACGGGTGTTGCTCCGTTCCGTGCTTTCCTTGAGGAACGCGAAGAGCTTGGCGTAGAAGGGAAATCTTGGTTATTCTATGGCGACCGTCATTTTGTTACTGATTTCTTGTATCAGACGGATTGGCAGAGAATGCTTAAAGACGGCGTACTGACGAAGCTGGATGTGGCTTTTTCCCGTGACACGGAAGAGAAAGTTTACGTACAGCACCGTTTGCTGGAGAAAGGCCGCGAGCTGTTTGAATGGCTCAAAGAAGGCGCTCATGTTTATATTTGCGGCGATGAGAAGCATATGGCCCATGACGTGCATTCAGCGTTATTAACTATTATTCAACAAGAAGGTTCATTAAGCGCAGAAGAAGCTGCGGCTTACTTGGATGAAATGCAGCAGCAGCAGCGCTACCAGCGTGACGTGTATTAATAGATAAATTTTAATCAGCAAGAGTTTGTGAATGATCGCGAGAGGAGACAGCAACAATGGCAAAAGAGCAATTGGTAAAGCCTATCGGTGGGCCGCCAAGTGAAGTTGAACATATTAAGATCGAAAGTAATTACCTGCGCGGAGCATTGGTTGATACGTTGAGAAACCCGATTACGGGCGGATTGCCTGAGGACGACAATCGGTTGTTGAAGTTTCACGGGAGCTACATGCAAGATGACAGGGATTTGCGCACCGAGCGTGAACGCCAGAAGCTGGAACCTGCATTCCAATTCATGATTCGGGTTGTTTTGCCTAGCGGCGTTGCAACTTCTGAGCAATGGCTTGCAATGGATGGTTTAGCACATAAGTACGGTAACGGCACGCTTCGTCTGACAACTCGTCAAACCTTTCAGATGCACGGTATCTTGAAATGGAACCTGAAGCCTACGCTTCAGAAAATCAACAGCGAGCTGATGACAACTTTAGCAGCCTGCGGCGATGTAAATCGTAACGTAATGTGCAGCCCGAACCCGTTTCAATCAGATGTTCATGACGAGGTCAGCCACTGGGCACGTCAGGTGAATGATCATTTGGCGCCGCGCACTCGCGCTTACCATGAGATTTGGCTTGACGGCGAGAAGGTCATAGACGGACAGCAAGAAGGCGAAGTTGAGCCTATCTATGGTCCGGTTTATCTGCCTCGTAAGTTTAAAATCGGTTTCGCGATTCCACCTCATAACGATGTTGATGTGTTCTCGCAGGATATCGGATATATCGCTGTCGTTGAAGACGGCAAGCTGAAAGGCTTTAACATTTCGGTTGGCGGCGGCATGGGGATGACCCACGGCGATACGGCGACTTATCCGCAGCTTGGTAAAGTAATTGGTTTCTGTCCGCCTGAGCGTATCGTAGCTTTGGCAGAGAAAACGGTTATGATCCAACGCGATTACGGAAACCGCTCCATTCGTAAAAATGCAAGATTTAAATATACAATCGACCGTCATGGCATTGATTGGTTCAAAACTGAACTTCAAAACAGACTAGGCTGGCAGCTTGAGGATGTTCGTCCTTTTCAATTCGATAATAGCGGCGACCGTTATGGTTGGTTGAAGGGCAGCAACGGCAAATGGAATTTGACATTGTATATTCAAAGCGGACGCATCGATGATCAAGAGGGCTATCCTCTTATGACTGGCTTGCGCGAAATCGCAAAAGTTCACACAGGTGATTTCCGTATTACGCCAAACCAAAATCTCATCATCGGTAACGTAACGAGCCAGAAGAAACGCAAAATCACGGAATTGATTGAGCAATACGGACTTACCGATGGCGCTCAGCATTCTGCACTTCGCAGAAGCTCTATATCCTGTGTATCGCTGCCGACATGCGGACTTGCAATGGCAGAGGCTGAACGTTACTTGCCGACTCTAATTGATAAGCTTGAGCCGATTATTAATGAAGCTGGTCTTCGCGACCAAGAAATTAACATTCGGATGACAGGCTGTCCGAACGGCTGTGCAAGACCGGCATTGGGTGAAATCTCATTTATCGGCAAAGCTGTCGGCAAATACAACATGTATTTAGGCGCAGGTTTTGCGGGTGAGCGTTTGAATAAGCTTTATCGCGAAAATATCGGTGAAACCGAGATTCTGGATACGTTAAAGCCGATTATTAACCAGTACGCGAAGGAACGTGAGACTGGCGAGCATTTCGGGGATTTTGTTATCCGCGCGGGTTATGTGAAAGCCGTTCATGACGGTCAGGAATTCCATAATTAAACGAGCATTAGCTTATAAATAAACAGAACAAGAAGACCGGGCACAAGCCTTGGTCTTCTTGTTCGTATATGGAGAAGGGAATCCCAAACATTCACGATAATCTGAAAGCCGTGCTAAAAAAGCTGCAGTGAGTCAATTGGAAAATGGAAAAAGCTATTCCTTGGTATTGGAATAGCTTTTTTTCGTTTAAGCTTGGTTGCGCAGCAGCTTCTTATCGAGTACAAATGTACCGAAGGGAAGGAAGGCAGCTATAAACGCGGCAGCAACCTTAATGATGGACCAACGATGTGTGATCCATACATGCAAAACGGCTAGTAAATAAAGGACAAATAATAGCCCGTGCAAGCCGCCGACAACGGTTACAACCTGTGGAATATCCGCCCAATATTTGAGCGGCATCGCGATAAGGAGCAGCACAAGAAAGGATATCCCTTCATAGAATCCGACTACGCGCAGTCGGCCTAATGCGGTTTTAAACATCTGATTACCTCCATCTAATGGTCATTCTAACGCGGCACTAAACCAGTCCACAGTAATTCTACGATTTCGGCCGCTGCTTGTTCCACTGTTTTTTTGTTATTAATAATTTCTTTGCGATTTCGTACGGTCAGCATGGCTGTAAAGACATGAGCAAGCAGCAGCGGATCGCTTTGAACGATTTCGCCTTCATCCATGGCTTTTTTAAACACAGAGCTGACTAACTCGTGTATGGCGCTCTCACTGGTTCGAATACTCGCAATTTGCTCCTCGGATAAGCCAGTGGAGGCTTCGCGCATCATCGTTTCGAACTCTACATGCGCATTGTTCATATGACGCTCTGCGACCTGCAGCAATCGTTCCTTGAGCGATCCCTCGTTATGGACAAGCATAGCGGTTTGATCATGTGCCATTTTCAGTACAAACTGAAGACATTCCGTAAACAAGATGCTTTTATTATTAAAATAATAATAAACGCTGGCTTTCGTAATTCCGCAAGCTTGAGCAACACCCTCCAAGGATACTTTCTCAAACCCTTGATCCATAAATAGATAAGCAGCGGTGCGCAATATTTGCTGCATTGTCTGAATTGAACCTGTGCCTTTAGGGCGGCCTGGCTTGCGTTTTATTTGCTCATCGCTCATGGCCATGACCTCCATTCATAAAATTGTAATATATATCGATTGATTAATTAACCTTCGGGTATATATAATTAATTAACCACTTGTTTTAATTTTAAACTAAAACAGGTTATATGTGAAATGGAGGATTTAAAATATGATTGAAAAATTTGCCGGATTGATCGCAGGGCCCCGTACGCGATGGGTAACGTTAATCGCTTGGATTATACTCGCTGCACTTCTTAGTGTGTTTCTTCCTGCTGTAGGCGAGAAAGAACAGAGTAATGCTCCTAATCTTAAATCGGACAGCCCGTCAGTACTTGCAGATCAGCTCATTAAAGAAAAATTTCCCAGTTCATCAGGTATACCGGCTCTAGTCGTCTGGCATCGCGAGGGAGGTTTGACGGATGACGATTACAGCCTCATTCAGAAAACAACTCAGCATGTTATAGAAAATCCGTTGGAAGCGCAGGGCGAGGTTATCCCGCTCCATCAGATGCCGTTGCCTGCTTTGAAGGCATTTGCTTCAAAGGATGGTACAACACTTGTGCAGCCGATTTCATTCGGTGAACAGACAGAAACTGAAATTTTGAAAGAAAATATCGAAGAAATAGAAACGGTGATCAGCGACGCTTCGGGTAAGAAACCTCTTGAGACAGCTGTCGACGATCCATCAGAGCTAAGCGTGCGCGTGAGCGGTCCGGCGGGCATTTCCGTTGATGCTACTGATTTGTTCAAAGGAGCGGATGTATCGCTTCTTATCGCAACGGTGCTAATCGTTCTTGTACTGCTGCTGCTCATTTACCGTTCGCCTATTCTCGCTATAATCCCGCTTGTCGGCGTCGGCTTCGCGTATGCGGTTACGAGCCCATTACTGGGCTGGATGGCAGGCGAGGGCTGGATAACAGTAGATGCGCAGGCGATTTCCATTATGACGGTGCTTTTGTTCGGCGCGGGCACGGATTATTGTTTGTTTTTCATCTCGCATTTCCGTCAGGAGCTAACACGCGAGAGCGACAAATTAATTGCGCTGAAGCGTTCCTTCAAGGACGCATCGGGAGCCATTGCGATGAGCGGGTTTACGGTGGTGCTTTCTTTACTGGCCCTGCTGGCAGCACAATATGGCGCTTACGATCGTTTTGCCGTACCTTTTAGCTTGTCCATACTCATTATGGGTATTGCAAGCTTAACATTGGTACCTGCTTTGCTTGCCATCATTGGCAGAGCCTCGTTCTTCCCGTTTATCCCGCGCACGGAATTTATGGAGCAGGCACGCGCAGGGAAAAAAGGGAAAATCTATCTTAAGCCTAATCCAGAGAAAAAGCTGGGTTCCAAAATTGGCAGCCTGGTAATTGCGAAACCTTGGATGGTGGTCATTACATCCGTATTGATCCTTGGTATTTTAGCAAGCTTCTCGAGCCAGATTAAATTCACTTATGATCTGTTATCTTCTTTTCCGGAAGACATGCCCTCAAGAGAAGGGTTCGAAGTCATCTCCAAGACGTATACGCCAGGCGATTTGGCCCCGATTACTGTCGTTGCCCAAACCGACGGTGCGGCTTCTGATTTGGCAGAAAAGCTGGCCGCCGTGCCGCTTGTTGATCATGTTCTAGAACCAAAGCAAAGCGTGGATGATCCGAATTTGCTTTCATATTCCGTTATCCTGAACACGAACCCCTACTCTCAAGAAGCGATGGACACGATCCCGCTGCTTCAAGAAGCGGCAGTTGAGGCGCTCGAAGGTGCGAAGGTAACGGATGCTGTACAAAAGGTTTGGATTGGCGGACAGACGGCAGCACAGTACGATTCTAAAGCGCTGACCGATCGCGATAACCTAGTCATTATTCCATTAGTTATTGGTCTCATCATGGTATTGCTGCTTGCTTACCTAAGATCGATAACAGCAACGCTTTACTTGATTGGTACCGTATTGCTTTCTTATGCAGCGGCGCTTGGCTTAGGCTGGATTATTCTGCATTACTTTATGGCCGTTGACGCCATACAAGGAGCAATTCCGCTTTATTCGTTTGTTTTCCTGATTGCGTTAGGAGAAGATTATAATATTTTCATGATCTCAAGCATTTGGCAAAAACGCAAAACGATGCCATTTAAGCAGGCGATAAAAGAGGGGGTAAGTGAAACAGGCGGTGTCATCACTTCAGCAGGTCTTATTCTTGCAGCTACTTTCGCCGTGCTTGCGTCACTTCCGATCCAAGTGCTCGTCCAATTCGGATTAATAACAGCGATTGGCGTTCTAATGGATACCTTCATTGTCCGTCCATTCTTAGTTCCTGCGATCACGACATTGCTTGGTAAAAAAGCTTTCTGGCCTGCAAAAGCCGAGTTCGTGGAAGAGGCTAAGCAGACTTTAAAAGGGTAAGAAAAGAAAGGCAGTTTCTAACGAAGCTTCGGCTTCGTTGGCAACTGCCTTTTATATTTCCATCCGTGCAACATTTTCCCATATATAAACGTATTATTTTAAAGGCTCAAAAGCCTATTATAGAGAGAATTCGGGGGATTATGAATGGCTAACAAGAAGATTTGGATGTGCATCGCTTTAATTTTCGTATTGAGCACGACTGGCCTTTTTTCATTCCCTACGGCTGCAAATGCATGTATATGCGTAAAATCGGATGCTGTACTAGAGAGCAAAAGCAGCAGCGATGCCGTATTTGAAGGAACGGCAACATCGGTAAAGGCATCTTCGCTTTCCGTATTCCGTTCGGGCGGTAAAACGATCAAAGCAAGCTTTCAAGTGAACGAAGTATGGAAGGGCCACGTAGCGCCATCCATTGAAGTGCTGACCGCTGATGCGGAAGATAGCTGCGGTTTTGCCTTTAAAGAAGGTGAGCGCTACTTGGTGTATGCGACAGCAACCGGAAAATCGCTAGAAGCAAGCTGCAGTGCAACGGTTCTGCTCAGTGAAGCGGGCGAGCATATTGAGCTGCTGGGAAGCGGTTCATTGCCTCCGCAGCCTGATCGTGTTGAGCATGACGTTAAGGATTCAAATTTAGGTTTGTTCTTCCTTTCTATAGGAGCGGCTGCGGCTATGGCAATTATGATTCTCTTTTTCCACAAACGAAAACAGATTAAATCAAGAACATAGCAACAATCGTAGTTACACATAGTCCAATGAACACAGGCTTCAAGTTACGGCGAGCGAGTTCAAAGGGATCAACGCCACAGATGGCAGCAGCAGGAATAAGCGCCCAAGGAATAATCGTGCCGCCGCCAACCCATATTGCTGCTACTTGGCCGAGAGCCGTTAAAGTGGAAATGCCGGAGCCGATAGCATGGCCGAACAGCTGTGCGATCGAGCCAGCTAATGAAATGCCTGAGAAGCCGGAGCCGTCTAAGCCAGTCACAGCGCCTACAAGCGTCAACGTAATAGAGCCTACGACGCCATTCACAGGAACGACATGCGCAAGTGCAATACCTAGATCGTTAACGATTCCATGCGATGCATCAGGAAGTTTTTCGCCGAACATCGCAAGGAATCCAGAGTCGCCCAAATAGAAAAAAGCGGCTATAGGGATAACGGGACCAAAAACCTTAAAACCAAATAGAAAGCCTTCTATTAAATAACTCGTTGTTTTCTCGAAGCCTTTGCCGCGATGTGTAAGCATCGTTATAAACAGCATAATAATAATGGCTGTTCCGCCGATAAGCGCAGTAGCATCCCCGCCTTGAAGATCCAGGATGAACATAGCTACGACATCTAAAGCGAACAGGATAGGTATAATAGCAGCTAACCAACGCTTCGTGCGCAGAGAAAGCGCATTACGGTCAGCTACCGCGCTAAGATCGGAGTCTGGAGTAGTCTCTGCCGCCGAGACCACAAGCCCATCCCGCCATTTGCCTGATTTCTGATCTCTTCGCATCATCCAATAGGCGGCAACCGTCGTCACAACTCCCATGACAATGACTAAAGGTATGCTGGCCTCCATGACAGAACTGACCGGAATGCCTGCGGCATCCGCTGTGAGCTTAGGCGCGCCTTGAATGATATAGTCACCTGATAAGGCAATGCCATGACCAAACAAGTTCATTGCAACCGCGGCTCCAAGAGCTGGCAAACCGACGCGCAATGCAACCGGCAGCAAAACGGCACCGATGAGAGCGACCGCCGGCGAAGGCCAGAAAAACCATGAAGTGACCATCATGATCAAGCCGATTCCCCAGAAGGCTAGTGCAGGCGTTCTTAAAAACCGGGTGAACGGCGAAATCATAATTTCGTTTATTCCGGTTCKGATGAGAATGCGACTCATGGCCACGATAATGGATATAATTAAAATCGTTCCCAGTAATTCTTTTATAGCGAAAATAAAGCTGTTAAAAATTCCGCTTACTGAACCGCTGGCTGAAGTGGTTGCAAGTATACCGATGCCTAATATGCCCGCAATACAGATTAACGTCGTATCGCGGCGCATCAGCATGAAACCGATAATAGCGATGATGAAGCCCAAATAAACCCAATGCAGAGCCGTTAATTGAATGTCCATCCCGATCATCTCCTTGTGAGATACACGAAACCAGCATTTGCTGAACTCGTATAGTAATGTATGCATGATCAAAGATAGGCGTTCATCTCGGGTTCGGGACGATTTTAACTAGGAGGGATTTTATGATAAAGCGAAGTATAACGATGTTAATGCTCTCTATAATGCTTCTGACAGCAGGCTGTGGTATGATTGAAGAAGTAGGTCAAACGGTAAATTTTGCAACGGAAACGACGAATTACCTGCAAACGCTGACGGACTTCGGACAAGATATGAATACACTTGCGGCACAAGCTGTGAATGATCTTGATGCAAGAACTAATCTGAAAGAGCAGCTCGTTGCGCTGAAGGAACAGGTCATTCATTATGAAGGTCTGCAGGTGCCTGATTATGCCAAGGAGCTCCATCAATCGATTGCAGAATATAATGCGTCGCTGCAAAAGGGGATTGATCAAGCTCTCACCAATATCGAGCAGGGAAGAGCTGTATTCGAATCAACGGGAATTCCGGATACGATCATCAAAATCAATGAGCTGCTCAACCAAATTAATCAACTGACACCGTAACGAACGAACAGGAAGGAAGAATGAAAGTGATTAACATCAACGTATTGGAAGCATCGATGACTTATTCAAAGGAAGACGGTTATGTTGGCAAGGTGCATTTCGGGGTAGAAGGCCACGTGAATGAGTACGAAATAGCTCTTCACAGCAAGAAAGGAAAAGAATGGGGCTACGGCTTGTTTTTCTTGCATGAATCAGGTAAGGAAGAGCAATTGCTAGCGCTTGAGGATCTATTGGAAGAAGATGATGAGCTGTTTGATTTTCTTGTCGATACGGCAAAGGAAAAGCTTGAAAAACCAGAATAGCCGTTTCATTAAAAAGACCATGCGATCACACATGAAAGTGTGTATGCATGGGCTTTTTTTTGATTAATGGCTGCCTGATGACGTTAAACCTAAATTGCGAATGATCAATTTGCTTTCTTCATTAAGTCCAATGAACGATACCTGTTTGTTCAATTGCTCGTATTTGCTTTTCACCTTCGCGATCGCGGTTACGGCTGATTGATCCCACACATGCGAGCTGCTGAAGTCCAGTGTGATATGCTTAGGATCATTTTGGTAATCGAATAAGGAGACGAAACGGCTGGTTGTACCGAAGAACAACTGACCCGTTACTTTATAGGTTCGTGTCTTGGAATTGTTTGCAGCAGCAGAAACGCGTATTTTTGCCATTTTGCCGACGAATACAAAGGCACTAAGCACAACGCCTGCAAAAACTCCTTTCGACAGATCATGTGTAATTAATACAATAATTACGGTAACGATCATAATGACCGCATCGGTTCGCGGTACCTTGTGGATTTGGAAAACGGACTTCCAATCGAAAGTACTGATCGAGACCATGATCATGACACCTACTAAGGCAGCCATCGGAATTTTATTAACAACATCACTAAGTGCCATAATTAGAAAAAATAAAAAGGCGCCTGCCACTAGTGTTGAAAGTCTTGTACGTCCTCCGGATTTGGTGTTGATAACCGATTGACCAATCAATGCGCAGCCGGCCATACCGCCGAAAAAGCCGGTCGCCATGTTAGCTATGCCTTGACCGCGAACTTCTTTATTTTTATTACTGCCTGTATCGGTCATTTCATCAAGCACCGATGCAGTCAAAAGCGACTCTAATATGCCTACAATAGATAATGAGAAGGAATAAGGCAAAATGATCCATAGCGTCTTAAACGAGAATAGGATATCCGGAATGTGGAACATAGGCAGCGTGCTTTCCACTAGACCTCTATCGCCAACGGTTTTGAGATCCGCTCCAATGGCTACTGCGATGATGGAAACGATAATGATCGCGGCAAGAGGTGAAGGTATGATCTTGGTGAACTTTGGCAGCGTGTAGATGATAACTAATGTCAAAGCAACTAACGCATACATAATCCAGCTCGCGCCTACAAAATGAACAAGCTGAGTAGTGAAGATTAAAATGCCCAGCGCGTTGACAAAGCCGAGCATGACGGACTGTGGCACAAATGAAATGAGCTGTCCTAGCTTTAGAACCCCCATTATATATTGCAAAAGTCCTGCCAAAATTGTCGCTGCAAACAAATATTCGATGCCATGGTCCTTGACAAGCGAAACCATTAACAAAGCCATAGCACCCGTCGCTGCTGAGATCATGCCGGGTCTACCGCCGACAATAGAAATAATGACTGCGATGCAGAATGAGGCATATAAGCCAACCATCGGTCCGACTCCTACCATTAACGAGAAGGAAATGGATTCTGGAATGAGAGCTAAAGCTACCGTAATCCCTGCCAGAATATCGCCTCGTACATTCGAAAACCATGATTTTTTTAGTTTTTCAAGCAAAGCAAAGAAACCTCCCTTAAAATAATTGAAACGCGAAGATGGTTTGGAGCAGATGTATCTCCTAGATGACTTTTCACTCTCAGAAAAGTCGGGGCCGATGCACACTGAGCGTAATTATACATCAAAAGATGAACGATAATCATGTTATGAAACTTCGTTTAAGCGCTTACATCGATGAAATGCTATTCATTTCACTTGGATTCTTTATTTTCGATAAATAGTTGTTGACATACAAAAGAACCATCGCCCGTTAGCGATGGTTCTTTTGTTGGTAAATATTCTACATCGGCCGCTCAACCTGATTCTTTTGTTGTCTGCCTTTCACAAATCGATAAACAATAAAGCTTAAAACAACAGCGGCCAGCGCATAAACGATCCAAATGCCGTATTTGTAAATATGATCTGAGAGAGCTTGCACCTGATCCCCTACGAATGAACCGATAATAAAGTAGATCAGGGTCCAGACAAAGGCGGAAGGATAGGCAAAGAGCGCAAATCGTTTGTAATTCATCCGATTCATCCCCATCACATAGGGGGTTACATGCCTTAGAAAGGGAAGGCAAAGGCTAAGACTAATGGCATAGCCGCCATAACGTTCGCTAAGCTGTTCGGATTTGGTTACAAACTTGCTTATGTTTTTTTTGCTGCTAAACCAGTTGGATAATTTGCTGCCAGCAAACCTTCCGATGCTGTATCCGAATGTCATTGCAGAACAGATGCCGAGGCAAGTCATGATAAATGCAGGTAATGGCAATAAAACGCCTGATTCCGCTAAAGCGCCGCCGGTCATCACGACTGCTTCGTTGGGAATAGGTAATCCGATTAACCCGAGACATAAGACAAGAAATAAGGCAAAATATCCGATTTCTTCGATTATATTTAATAATAAATCATACATTACGCAACATCCTAACCTTCCAAAAATTAGAATTCATATTAAATCACTTCAAATATGTTAACATATCCGCATCCGAAAGGATACCATACATACGTACATCGTGACGAAAGGATTCAAATTTAACCATTTCGTAACTAATTACATAAACGGAGCAGATACAATAGGGAATAGGTTTGATGTGTATGAAGGGGCGGCTATTCTCATGTTTGATTTCGGGCAAAAGGTGTTGGCGTTAAGGCGATATGAATCGCTAAGTTATACATTATGCGTGACGCTGTTAATAGATGAACAAGCAGCAAGCAAAGCGGCGGAGCATGTTCTATGCCAACTATTCACTGATCAGGCTTTTTGGAAATTGTCAGAGACCGAACGGCAGCCTTATCTCTTGCGGCTTTGTACCAGGGTCTGCTTACAATGGAAGATGGATGCTGTTCCAAGAACATCTTAATCGGAATAAAAAGTTGATATTTCGCGCTTACAGCGATCATAATAGAATAGGTCATCTTCGGTTTTAATCTGGCACTATTTGCAAGATACTGTAAGGAGGAAAAATGAACGCGAATCAAACTCGGAAGAAAGTAACGATCGCCTTGTTCGTTGCCACATTTTTGGCTGCCATCGAGGGTACGATCGTCAGCACGGCAATGCCCAGCATCACGGGTGAGCTTCAAGGCATACAGCAATACAGCTGGATTATTTCGATTTACTTGCTGGCAACGGTCATAACAACGCCGGTGTACGGTAAGCTGTCCGATTTGTATGGACGCAAAACAATGTTTATCATTGGAGCGTTAATTTTTCTTGCCGGCTCGATGCTATCGGGCGTGGCTCAAACGATGAACCAGTTAATATGGTTTCGGGCACTTCAAGGCTTAGGCGCAGGGGCTCTAACGACTATACCCTATACGATTATCGGGGATTTGTATTCTTTTGAGAAGCGAGCTAAAGTGCAGGGCTGGATGTCAAGCATTTGGGGAATAGCTGGTATCTCCGGTCCTCTGTTTGGCGGATTATTAGTGGACTATATATCCTGGCGGGCTATATTTTATATGAACCTTCCGTTTGGTATCGTAGCTATTTATTTATTATCTACTTCACTTCGGGAAGCATTGGAGAAGAAAAAAAGACATATCGATTTTCCGGGTATTATCACCTTTACGATCGCGATGTTCTGCTTCTTATATGCCATGACGCTCATTCGTAACGAGGAAGGAAGCGGTACGGGCGCTATCGGATTGATTGGCGTGCTACTTGCCATTTCCATTGTTTTTTTCATCCTGTTTGCCCGAATCGAAAAACGGTCGCCTGAGCCGATTATTCCATTTCAGCTTTTCCGGAATAAAATCATCAGAATGGCCAATATTGACAGTTTTTTATTATGCGTTATAAATGTCGTCGTTATCTTTTATCTGCCGCTATGGATTCAAGGTGTATATGGCAAGCCGGCTACTTATTCAGGTCTCGCCATGATTCCGCTTTCGATTGCCTGGCCGTTAGGCTCGATATTAGCCGGAAATTGGATATCCAAAAAAGGTCTGCGCTACATCTCTGTTGCAGGGTCATGTTTCCTGCTAGCAAGCAGCATTGGATTTTCTTTCATGATAGCTGACACCTCGATTGTTTTATTTATCGCATATACGTTTATGGCAGGTTTGTCCTTTGGATTGTCGCTGACCTCATTAACCGTTGCCGTTTCTTCATCTGTTGAATGGGAGCTGCGCGGTTCGGCTGTTGCCAGCAATAATTTCATTCGTACACTGGGTCAAACGATTGGAATAACGATATTTGGCTTGCTGCTGCAAACAGGAAGTGCAGATCGGATTGAACCAACCGTTCTTGCTGGAAGCTTACATACGATTTTCATCTGGGTTGCCGTTTTATCGGTATTTGTCGTCATTGTTTCTCTAAGGATGCCAAAGCTTAAACAAGTCGTACAGCAGCAAAGAAACGCTTCTTAGAAAGGTCGATTTAGCCTATGAATTCCATTGATCTGGACTCTTACTGCAAACAGTTTACCGATAAAAAAATCAAATCGGTCATTGTGCTAAAAGGAACAGACCTGCTTGGGGAATGGTTTGACAGCGGAAAGGATTCAATCGGTCCGCTTTATTCCTGTACGAAGAGCATTTTATCCGCTTTGATTGGCATCGCAATTGATAAACAGCTGATTACAAGCGTTGATCAACCAATTTCCGATTTTCTGGAGCATCCACCGGAGATCAGCGATTCGCTCGGAAAGATCACAATCGAGCATCTGCTGACGATGACGCCGGGCTTTGATTGGCCGGACTTTGACAAGCCCTATAAGGCTTTTAAAGCGGCGGAAGATCCTGTTCAATTTGTGTTTAAGCAGCCGCTTATCTCTGATCCAGGAATGGCTTTCGCCTATAACTCAGGCGGGTCGCATTTATTATCGGTCATACTCACGAGAGCAACAGGGAGGTCGGCGCTTTCTTTTGCAAAGGATCATTTGTTTGGTCCTCTTGGTTTTCAGGGGGCTCGCTGGATGGAACGTGCAGGCGTAAACGAAGGCGGCACCGGCCTTTATCTGTACGGAAAAGATCTCGCTAAGATCGGGAGCCTATTTGTTCAAAATGGCCGCTGTGAAGATCGTCAGCTTCTTTCGACTGGGTGGGTAGAGGAATCAACAAGGCTGCATCATCGCGGGTTGTTGCAATATGAGCCGCCGATTTATGGCGGCTACGGCTACCATTGGTGGCATTCACCCGAGAGCCACAACGGGCAGTGCGATTGTTATTTTGCTTTTGGCCATGGCGGTCAATATTTGCTTGCAGCTCCCCAGCATGAGCTTGTCATTGTCGTTCGAAAACAAATAACGAAACGAAACGATGCCATTTGGTCGAGGCGTCTTATCTTCGAGCATATTATTCCTGCTTGTCTGGGAAAAAAACAGCCAGCGATGAACTGCACCCCATTTGTTAGACACGACTAACAAAGGAGGTGCAGTTTTTTTGCCTAAATTCAGTTTAGATGAGAAATTGGAGGCCATCCATCGGTATCAGAATGGTGCTGAAGGAGTCAAAAGCATTGCGAAATCATTAGGGATAAATCATGAAGTTTTACGTATGTGGATTAGGCAATACGAATATCACGGCATAGAAGCTTTTGAAAAGAGCTATACAACTTACACCATGCCATTTAAACTAGACGTACTCAACTATATGAACGAGAATGGGACGTCACCAAATGAAGCTGCTGTCATTTTCAATATATCCTCTCCTGGGATCATTAGAAAATGGCGCAGTCAATTCAATGAACATGGAATGGACGCCCTGAAATCAAAGAAAAAGGGGCGTCCACTCATGACAGATAAGAACGAAAACATTACGAAGAAACAAGTACCTGCCAAGGGCTCAGTTGAAGCTCTACAAGCTGAATTAGAACGTTTGCGTATGGAAAATGCCTACTTAAAAAAGTTGAATGCCTTAGTTCAAAACAAGGAAAAATCACCAAACAAGACAAAGCGCAAGTAGTCTATGAATTAAGGCTTCAATTCCCGGTGGTTGCATTGCTAGCGTTCGCTGACGTCCCACGTAGTACCTTTTATTACTGGGTAAAGCAATTTGACAAGCCCGATCTAGACGCAGACCTGAAACTCCTTATAACATCCATATACGAGGAACATCAGGGACGTTATGGCTATCGTCGTATCCGTGATGAACTATTTAATCGGGGACACCGAGTTAATCATAAAAAAGTGCAGCGTATCATGAAAGAATTAGGCTTGAAATCAGTGGTGCGTATGAAGAAATATCGTTCCAATAAAGGAACAGTAGGCAAAATTGCGCCTAACGCACTGGATCGTAATTTTCAAGCAGATAGGCCAAATGAGAAGTGGGTTACCGATATTACGGAATTTAAGTTGTTTGGTGAGAAGCTGTATTTATCACCTGTTCTGGACTTGTTTAACGGTGAAATTATAACCTATACAATAGGGACTCGTCCTACCTATTCATTAGTCTCTGAGATGCTAAATAAGGCTTTAAAACGCTTATCCGACGAGGATGAACTCCTCCTGCATTCGGATCAAGGCTGGCACTATCAGATGAAGCAGTATCAACATGCATTGAAGAAACAAGGAATTACCCAAAGCATGTCGCGCAAAGGAAACTGTTACGATAACGCAGTAATGGAAAACTTCTTTGGCATTATGAAGTCAGAGTTTCTTTATCTTAATGAGTTTGAAAGTGTAGATCACTTCAAGCAAGAACTAGCACGATACATTGATTACTATAATCACAAACGCATCAAGTCAAAATTAAAAGGCATGAGCCCGGTACAATACCGAACTCATGCCCAACAGGTTGCATAAAAATATTGTCTAACTTTAAGGGGTCACTTCACGAATGACTGAGATTCGTTGGCTGTTTTTATGTTTTATAGCAAAAAACGCGTTATATATATGTCAGGTACGTGCGAGAAGTAAACCTGAAGTATATAAATATTTTGTATACTGTATTGCCTAACCATCGATTCTGCATTATGATGTTAGATAATCTTACATATTGCAAGTGTTCTTCAGTTTTACCTTGCTCTTTGGCAAAATGATGGGGAATCCGTAATTATAATAGACAGAATATTACGATCATTTGCTTTTTGATTACAACAAGGAAATATAGCGTGCATATCGACTGTGTTGAATATGTTATTCAGAAGCGGCAATAGAGGCTTGAGGAGGGTTAATATGACAACCATACTAATTCAGAACGCCGTCGTGATGACAATGAATGAGCAGGACCTTATTTTCACTGGCGATGTATTAATAGAAGGAAACCGGATAACCCAAATGGGAGAAAGGCTGGAAGTGAGCTCAGCGGATCGCATACTGGATGCTGGCGGTAAGGTGCTGCTTCCCGGATTCGTTCAGACGCATATTCATCTTTGTCAAACGCTATTCCGCGGCAGAGCGGATGATCTTTCATTGATTGAATGGCTTAAAGAGAAGATTTGGCCGCTTGAAGCTGCTCACAGCGAGGATTCCGTTTATTACTCCGCCATGCTGGGAATCGGGGAGTTGATTCGAAGCGGTACGACGACCATTTTGGACATGGAAACCGTGCATCACACGGAATCGGCTTTCCAAGCCATTAAAGAAAGCGGGATTCGGGCACTTTCAGGCAAGGTCATGATGGATCACGGTTCGGAGGTACCGCTTGCCTTGCAGGAGAATACGCAAAAATCGCTTCAAGACAGCGTGGATTTGTTGGAGAAATGGCATGGCGCGGAAAATGGAAGAATTCACTATGCCTTTTGTCCAAGGTTCGTTGTTTCCTGTACGGAAGAGCTGCTGATTGGCGTTCGTGATCTCTCTGCGAAGTACGGTGTTATGGTGCATACGCATGCATCGGAAAATGTAGGCGAAATCGCAATGGTAGAAGCAGAACGCGGCATGCGGAATGTAGTTTATTTGGATCATATTGGGTTGGCTAAACCTAATTTGATACTGGCACATAGTATATGGTTGGATGATGAAGAGAAAAGAATCATCCGGGAGAGAGGCGTTAAGGTGACCCACTGCCCGGGTTCTAATATGAAGCTTGCTTCAGGCATAGCGGAGATCCCGCTCCTGCTGGAACAAGGCATTGATGTCGGAATCGGTGCGGATGGCGCGCCATGCAATAATAATTTAGATATGTTCCAGGAGATGCGTCTAACCGCTTATATGCAAAAGGTGAAACATGGACCTACGATTATGAACGCTAAAACGGTGCTTCGGATGGCGACGATGGGTGGGGCCAAGGTACTTGGGCTAGAGATGGAAATTGGCAGCATCGAGCCAGGGAAGCTGGCGGATTTACAGCTTCTTGATTTAGAGGATTTTCATGTGTATCCGTCCTTTGACGCGGATTGGTATTCGAGAGTTGTTTATGCGGCAACGAGAGGCGATGTGGATACGGTATTGATCGATGGTCAAATTGTGATGGAGAACAAGCTGGTGCGAACGGTTGACAAAAAGATTGTTCTAAAAGAAGCGGATCATGCATTGCGAAGATTAATCGAACGTTTATAGGAATGGGATTCGTTCAAAGCGTTGGATTCAACCCTTATATGGGCTGATGCCTAGGGAGGAATAACGAATGGATATGCATGAGATAT
The DNA here is from genome assembly GCF_056398325.1 of Paenibacillus sp. 01T443. Lineage (NCBI taxonomy): Bacteria > Bacillati > Bacillota > Bacilli > Caryophanales > Paenibacillaceae > Paenibacillus > Paenibacillus sp. 01T443. Next base: position 23,614 of record NZ_JBFTPE010000024.1, on the reverse strand, counting down.
TGGAATGGATAGAGGGCGGCAATGATCAAAGCGTAATTGCGACGATCCTCTGCGTTGAGGGGCATTCCTATCGCAAAGCAGGTGCGTCGATGCTGTTTACGGCGAGCGGTATACAAATTGGTTCGGTTAGCCCGGGCTGCTTGGAGCATGATTTGCAAGAAAGGGCGATAAGGGTAAGGGAGTCGGGCCGATTTGAATGCATGACCTATAACTTGAATGCAGATGAGGATGTGATTTGGGGAGAGGCAATAGGCTGCGGCGGTGAGCTTCGGATATTGCTGGAGCCCGTTGAGGACCGGCTGCGAGAGCTGCTGCTCGAAGCAAAAAGACGGAACGAAACGGGAGAGTCGGTTAGGCTTGCGCGCATCTGGGATGAAAAAGAAATCAAATATTCGCTTCATGCCGAATCGGAAAGTCATTTCGCCATTGCCTATTTGGATAAGAAGGATGATGTCCCTAATCAGCTTTCCGTCATGATAAGCCCAAGACCAAGGCTGATTTTATTCGGTGCGGGCAAGGATGCAGAGGCGATCTACGCGCTCGTAAAACAAATCGGATTTCGAGTGGTAATGACGGATTGGCGGCCGGCTTTATGTACAAAGGAGCGTTTTCCTGAGGCGGAATGCGTTATAGGTACGCCTGAACAAATCGCGGAGCAGCTTCAGTTTCGTTCTACTGATTATTTAATCGTCTGCAGCCACAATTTGCAGCGGGATAAGGATATGATTCGGCTGGCACTGCCGATTCCGCTTGTTTATCTCGGAATATTAGGCTCAAAAAAACGGATTCGCATGCTGTTTGAGACATTTTTAATTCCATCAAATGTTAGGGCGCCGATCGGACTGTCTATTGGTGCGGACGGCCCTTATGAAATTGCGGTTAGCATTGCTGCCGAATTGATTGCTATTCGCGCAGGACGTCAAGCGGGTCAGCGAAAGGGGAGAGGGAGAGATGCTTATTTCAGCCCTTTATTTGGCAGCGGGACAGAGCAAACGCATGGGGACGCGAAAGCAGTCGCTCGAATTAGCGACGGGCCAGCCGCTCGCAAGTCTGGGACTGCGTGCTCTATTAACCAGCCCTCTTAATAGCATAAAGGTGGTCGTGAGTACGGAGGATTCACTAGAGTGGATCGCTGCAGCAGAAGGGATAGCGGATTTCGCCATTTCTTCTGCAAGCCCATCGTTATCGATTGTTTCATGCGCAGAATCAACCATGGGCATGTCCCATTCGATTAGACAAGGCGTTCACGCCATCATAAGCGATGAGCCGGCTACCGATGCCATATTGGTCACTTTGGCAGATCAGCCGTTTATTTGTGCTGAAATGATTGCAGAGCTGATCCGTTACTGGATTGAGAGGCCTGAGCTGGATTTTGTTGCGACAGCAATCCATGACACAGAGGAAAAAGAAATCGCATTAACGCCTCCTGCTGTTTTATCAAGGTCCATGTTCGCTGCTTTGCTAGGCTTACAGGGTGATGCTGGAGCTCGTAAACTATTTCATTCGCCACAATTCAAAGGGTATGGTTTAGTGGCTGCAGATGAGCAGGCTTTATTTGATGTGGATACGCCTGCTGATTTGGAGTGGGCCAAAAAACACTTTTTAGACACTGAATTCCTGTGCTAGATCAATCTAATGTGAATATATATAACATAAATGACAGTTCATTTGTGCGATTCGCACAAAAACAAGTATATTCTTATGGCTTAAAAAATTAATGTTATATATATTGACATATAGTTAACGTCGTCCTATATTGAAATTACGTTGTTGGTTTTTTACTCCAAAACTAGCGAATTCGATTGAAGCCTTATCCGGCACAAATCGAAAGGATTTCGCGATGAGAGATTGACAGTGTACATGGAAGACTTGTACGTTATCAGCTTTCGAAAAAAATAGAGAGTCGGGGAGGAACCGTATGAAAAAGCACAAAAAAGCATTATCCGTAAGCTTAGCCCTATTGCTAGCATTTGTATTCGTCATTAGCGGCTGTTCCGGCAGCAATGCGAACAACGCCAATGAAGGTGCAGCGAATTCTCCTACTGAATCGGCTGCCGAAGGCACTGCAACCGATGCGCCGGCCAAACTGCCGCGCGTCGCATTCGTTTATATCGGGCCTCCTGGTGACGGCGGTTGGACTTTTGAGCATGACAAGGGCAGATTGTACATGGAAGAAAAGCTGGGCATTAAAGCAGATACGGTTGAAAACGTGCCTGAGAGCGCGGATGCGGAACGTATTATTACAGAGCTCGCCCAGAACCATGACGTTATATTTACAACAAGCTTCGGGTACATGGATTACACTCTTAACGTCGCAAAGAAATTTCCAAACGTGAAGTTTCTTCATACGGCCGGCTACAAAACGAATGATAACATGGGAACCTTCTTCGGCAAAAACTTTGATGCCAGCTACTTAAGCGGTATTGCAGCCGGAAAAATGACGAAGAAAAACATCATTGGTTATGTGGGTGCATTTCCGATACCAGAGGTTATTTATAACATAAACGCCTTCACACTGGGCGTTCAAAGCGTAAACCCAGATGCAAAGGTTAGTGTCGTTTGGACAAATACTTGGTATGACCCGACGACTGAGCGTCAGGCAGCCGTAAGCTTGCTGGATAAAGGTGCCGATGTTCTGCTGGCTTATCAGGATTCACCGGCAACGCTGCAAGCTGCAGCCGAGCGAGGCGCTATGGCTGGCGGCAATGACTCGGACATGACCAGATTTGCTCCAGAAGCGTACTTAACGAATCCGATATGGAATTGGGGTCCTTATTATACGAAGACCGTACAATCGATCATCGACGGGACCTGGAAAAGCGAGCAGTATTCAGGCTCTATGGCAGACGGAATGGTAGATATCGCGCCGCTTGGACCAAGCGTGCCGGAGGACGTGAAGACGTTGGTGACCGAAACGAAAGCGAAGCTAGTAAGCGGCGAGCTTAATGTGTTTTCGGGTCCGATAAAGGACGCTTCGGGAGCCGTGAAGGTTGAGGATGGCAAGACCCTAACGCTTGATGACATTTTGATCATGGATTGGTTCGTAGACGGAGTAGAGGGCACGATTCCGAAATAATTGTTCTTTGCATATATGGAGAAGTCAACAAATCCCTGAATTAAGGGATTTGTTGATTTATTCACAGCTTTTCGGATAGAGAGCAAGCTTATGAAGCAAGTTCGTTCCACAAGTTTTAAGCTATTGCTTACGAAAATGGTTTGTTCCACAAACCTTAGGAGGTATTGCATGCATGAAACTTATTCGGTAGAAATGCGCCAGATCGTTAAGCAGTTTGGCTCTGTTGTAGCGAATGATCTTGTCGATTTTCGCGCGAAGCCTGGACAAATTCATGCGCTGCTTGGAGAGAACGGTGCCGGCAAGAGTACGATGATGTGCATGCTGTCAGGCGTGTACAGACCAACTAGCGGCGATATCCTCCTGCATGGTGAGCTGGCAAAGATCCGATCGCCAAAGGATGCGATGAAGCTCGGTGTCGGCATGGTTTTTCAGAATTTCCGTCTCGTACAGACACTGACAGCTGCTGAGAATATTGTTCTGGGCGAAAAATCATCGTTTTGGCGCGGCGCGAAATGGATGAACGACAAACAGCAGGAAATTGAAGCGATTGCTAAGCAGTTTGGCTTAGCGTTCCCCGTAAACCGCCCGATCTGGCAGCTCTCCGTGGGGGAGCAGCAGCGCGTAGAAATCGTAAAGACGCTTTACCGCGGCGCCAGCCTCATTATTTTGGATGAGCCGACCTCTGTGTTAACGCCAGGTGAGGCCGAGCAGCTGTTTGAAACGCTTCAGCATATGAAGGCTGAGGGGAAAACGATCATTCTAACTACGCATAAGCTGAAGGAAGTCATGGCCGCTTCGGATCATATTTCGGTGATGCGGAAAGGGAAGCTCATCCACAGCATGGAAAAATCAGCAACGAATGAGCGGGATCTTGCCAAACTGATGGTCGGCAAAGAGCTTGGTGAAAGCAGGACGTTCCTCCCTCGTGCGCCAGGAAAACGATTGCTTGATGTAAAGCAGGTTGACGTATATGCAGATCACGACAGAAAATCGCTGGATCATTTTACGCTGCATGTGAATGAAGGAGAAATTGTAGGCGTAGCGGGAGTTGCAGGTAACGGCCAGAAGGAGCTTGCCGAGATGCTTACGGGCTTAAGAACGTGGAAGCGCGGGACGATACTTTTTGAAGGAAAGGATTTGAAAAACGGATCGGTTCGCGCAGCGATTGAGGCTGGCATTGCCCATGTGCCTGAGAATCGCATGAAAAGCGGACTTGCCGGCAGTCTCGGCATTGTCGACAATTTATTGTTCAAATCCTACCGGACAAAAGAACGCTCGCGCTTTGGCTTTCTGCGAATGGGAATGAATCGTTCATGGGCGGAAGGGCTGGTCGAGCAATTCGATGTAAGAACCTCTGGACTTGACGCTCCCGTACAGCAATTGTCTGGCGGGAATCAACAAAAACTATTATTCGCAAGAGAGATTCATCAAGAGCCGCTGCTGATGGTAGCCGTTCATCCGACACAAGGGCTGGACGTTGGAGCAACGGAKGGAGTCCATCGTTTATTAGCTGAAATGCGGGACGGCGGCAAGAGCGTTTTGCTTATTTCAGAAGATTTGGATGAAGTGATTCAGCTGTCTGATCGGATTTTGGTTATTTATAACGGTCAAATTGTAGGAGAAATGTCGCGGGAAAAAGCAGATCGCGAAAAAATTGGGATGTTTATGGCTGGTCTCCAGGTCGATGAGGAGGTAGCTGGATGAGTGAACAAAAGCCGAGCCTTAGCAAGGATGGAACGCTGTCCATAAAACCGGCTCTTGAACCTAGCAGATGGAAATGGCGATCCTATCGCATTGAAATGGATAACTCGAAAAAAGGAAGCGCGTGGTGGATTCCTAGTCTTTCGGTATTGTTAGCCTTAATCTTATGCGGAATATTTATTGCAGCGAATGGAATGAACCCGTTTCCTGTATACAAGAAAATGTTTACAGGCGCCTTTGGTACCTCCTACGGCTTAACGGAAACGCTTGTGAAGACCATTCCGCTGCTGCTCTGCGGTCTTGGCGTAGCAATTGCTTATCGAATATCCGTATGGAACATTGGCGCGGAAGGTCAATTTGCTGCTGGCGCGATGGCTGCGACCGCGGTTACGATTTATTTTCCGAATATGCCCGGTATCTTTATTATCCCAGCGATGATCGTATTGAGTATCGTTGCCGGCGGCATTTGGGGATTGCTAACCGCGATTCCCCGCACGTACTTTCAAGTGAATGAATTGGTGACGTCGTTGATGCTCAATTATGTCGCGCTGCTGGCCATGGATTATTTCGTTTTTGGTCCTTGGAAGGATCCAAAGGGCATGAATTTTCCAGGTACACCGATGTTTACGGCTGCCCAATCCTTGCCTGTGCTGGGGGATACGAGATTGCATCTCGGTTTGTTGTTTGGCATTATCGCCATCGTTCTTTACGGTTTCTTCATTAAATATACGCGCTGGGGCTATGAGCTCCGGTTGATCGGCGCTAATCCCGAGGCGGCTAAAAATGCAGGTATCCGAATCAGCAGACATATTTTGCTGGTCATGCTAATCAGCGGCGGCTTGGCCGGACTTGCGGGAATGGCGGAGGTATCCGGCGTAACGCACCGTCTCATGTACGGCATATCCCCAGGCTACGGCTATACAGCAATCATTGTGGCATGGCTTGCTAAATTACATCCGATCGGGCTGGTCGTTTCTTCGTTTTTATTCGGCGGATTGATCGTTGGGGGATACAGCGTGCAAACGATCGGTTTGCCATCCTCGATCTCCGAAATGCTGCAGGGGGCCATTTTGTTTTTTCTCATTGCCGGCGGCACCTTAAGCAAATTTAGGCTTCGAAAAATCCGCTGAAAAGGAGCGTCTAATTGATGGAAATCGTGTATCAAATGCTGCTGGCCGCCATATCCTCTGGTACACCGTTATTGTTCGCAACGCTTGGCGGCATTTTGATCGAAAGATCGGGTATTATTCAGCTTGGCGCCGAGGGGCTGATGCTCATGGGAGCTGTTACGGCGTGCCTGACCTATCTGCAAACCGGCAGCTTGACGATAACGCTGCTTGCCGTTTGCGGAATAAGTGTTATATTGGGCGGCATTCATGCTTTTCTAAGCGTATCGCTGAGGGCGAATCAGATCGTATGCGGTCTGGCGATGACGCTATTTGGAGCAGGGCTTAGCGCCTATCTCGGCAAGCCGGTCAGCGGACTTCCCGTGCCGAGAGCTGTTCCGAAGCTGGATATGCCTTGGCTGGAAGCCGTTCCCTTTATCGGTCGCATTTTTGCACATCTCGATTTATTGACTTGGTTCAGCTTTGTGCTCGTCATCGCGCTTCATTTGTTTATTCACCGGACCTCGTGGGGATTGCATTTGCGGGCAATGGGCGACAATCCTGCTACCGCGGATGTGATGGGCATTCGTGTGCAAGCTCTTCGTTACGGTTACATCGTTGCGGGCTCCATTTTAATCGGCATAGCCGGTGCTGACCTTCTGCTCGTTTACTCGCCAACCTGGACCGAAGGGATGACGACGGGCAGAGGCTGGATTGCGGTCGCTTTAATTATTTTTGCAAGATGGAACCCGGTCCGCGCGCTCTTCTGCGCTTACTTCTTTGGCGCTTTGGATATGCTGGGCTTCCGCATTCAATTAATCGGGAGCGACATTCCATCATATTTCTTAAAAATGATTCCCTATATCGTAACGATATTAGTCCTGATGTTTCTCGGCTGGCGAAATCGCAACAAGCCTTCCGGTTCGCCCGAAGCGCTTGGCGTACCTTACGTTCGGGAGCAACGATTTTAAAGACAACGGGGGGAGAACGATGGGCATGAATGTACAGGAGACCATGGCGTCTCCTCTGGTATGGCACCCGCAAACGCCCGCGGAGGCGTGGCTTATGAAACAAACCTATGGAATGGAAGCCGTATATATCTCAGGAGGAACGCTGCTTCGCACGCACTGGGAGTCCGGTACGGCAGCTATGCCGAAGCATTTAATCGATCTAAGTGCCATTAAGGGGCTGAATGAGATTAGAGTCGTTGAGGCCGGTCTTCAAATCGGCGGCCAAATGAGTCTTCAGGCATGTCGGACGAATGATTTCCTAAAGCGCCATTTTCCAATGGTCACAGAGGCCATCCGCCTTATAGCCGCGCCGTCCATTCGTCAGTTGGCAACGATAGGGGGAAATGTCGCCTCCCTCATTGGTGATTCTCTGCCTGCTCTGCTCGGATACGATGCCGAAGTGATCTGGTTTAACGGAACGGCGGAGCAGCGGATTTTACTGGCGGATTGGCTGCGCTTAGCAAATGATCCAAGTCAAAGAACCGAGCGGCTGCTCCTCGGAATTCAGCTGCCCTTCAATGAGCTGACGGAAACGGTGGGCGACGAAGCCGGTATCGATCAGGCCGTGATTTCGAAAATAAAGCGTTTTTGCGCTTACCATAAAGTAGGGCGACGTGAGGCTTTTACGCCCTCTGTCGTTACGGTTGCCATCAACGGAGCTTTATCGGATACGGGAATAGTCAATGAGATCCGCATTGCGCTAGGCGGAGGCCAAATGATTCCGCTTAGACATGAGGATCTGGAAAAGGAAATCGTCGGCGAGACCGTCACTACCCCATTGCTTCAGCATGTGTACAACCGGATTTTCCAGCTGTATGAGCCTCGAGAGGATTTGTTCGCCTCAGCTGCTTATCGCAAGCAGACAGCTGCGAATTTAATCGTAACGGAGCTATGGAAAGCAGCCAAAAACGAAACGTAAACGGGAGGAGGAGGCGTATGCTCTTAAACCGATCAAGCAGCGGAGGGCGATGGCGGATTCGCCCGGACGGCTTAGGCAAGGTGACGGGAAGCTTAGCTTATTTAACGGATATGACAAGCGAGCAAATGCTTTATGGCCTTGTGCTGCGGAGTGAACATCCTCATGCCCGTATTGTATCCATCCAAACAGATAAGGCGAAGCAATTGCCGGGGGTTCATGCGGTGCTTACTTATTTGGACGTACCGGGATTAAATGCTTTCGGGATTGCTCATCCGGATCAGCCTGTTTTATGCGAGGAATTTGTGCGATATGTCGGAGACGCGCTAGCAACGGTTGCGGCCGAGTCGATAGCCATCGCACAGCATGCGATTGAGCTGATCGAAGTGGAATATGAAATCCTGCAAGTGTTGGATGATCCGGAGGCGGCGCTCCAGCAGGATGCTCCCAAGCTGCATCCTCAGGGGAACGCGATGCACCGGACAGCATTCTCCAGAGGGAATCCGGGCGAAGGATTTAAGCATTGTGCGCATATTGTAGAAGAAACCTACTCTACTCCTCGTCAAATGCATACCTACATGGAAACGGAAGGCGGCTTATTCGTACCAGGTGATGACGGTCGATTGACGGTATTTTCCCCGACGCAGCATGGTTTCATGGATCGCATGCAGCTGGCTCGAATTCTCTCCAAGCCGCAGGAGGACATTCGAATCGTATCCAGTCCAATCGGCGGTTCTTTCGGCGGGAAGGATGAGCTGAACGTACAGCCCTATGGGGCATTGCTGGCCGTAATAACCGGAAAGCCGATCAAAATGCATAATTCGCGTCAAGAATCGGTTCGTGCAGGCTTAAAACGGCATCCCATGAGGATTGCGATGAAGACTGGCGTTGATGCGAAGGGCAAATTAGTGGCACATCAAGTCCATATCCTTTCGGATACCGGACCGTATTCAACGCTTGGCGCAGAGGTGCTGAATTTTGCGACCGAGCATGTCATTGGTCCCTATAAATACGAACACTTGGAAGTAAACGGCGTATCGGTATTTACGAACAATGGAATGTCCGGGGAATTCAGAGGTTTTGGCGGCAATCAAGCGATATTCGCTTTGGAAGGCCAAATGGACCGGCTAGCAGAACGGCTGGGAATGGAGCCTTGGGTATTCCGCGAGCTGAATATGCGCCAAGTGGAGGATCCCGGCCCATTCGATCAGCCGATAGCGATGACTGAAGGTGCCGAGCAGGTATGGCGTGCAATCGAAAAGAGTTCGTTGTGGCAGGAGAGGAATGCTTTGAATGAGCCGAAAGCTCTTCATTCAGAACCGTGGATAAAAACGGGTATTGGCGCTGCGTTTACAATGCATGGCGCGGGACTCGGCGTTGGTATTCCCGATCCGGCAGGCGGACGACTCGAGCTTGCGCCTGACGGGAAAATCGAAGCGGTCTTTGGCTACGAAGAGTTCGGCCAAGGCCTCATCGCAACGCTGGAGCAAATGCTCATCGAGCAGTATGGGCTAGGAGCGGGCGATATCCGAATCATAATCGGCGATACCGATATTGTGCCCGACAGCGGATCAACAACGGCTTCACGCGCAACTGCGATGATGTGGAAATCGCTGCAAAGGCTGAAGAAGCCTTTCTCTGAACAGCTGCTCACGCGGGCCGGGGCCATGCTGAATCGTTCCGCAGATGAGCTTCGCCTGAGTGACGGAGGAATTAGAGGCGTATCAGAAGAAGGGCTGCTTCTTACCTTTGAAGAACTCGCAAAATCGGAAAATCCCCCTATCCGATGTGAAACATCCTTTTCGTTCCCGACATCTCCTACGGATCGTGTTGGCGCCCATTTTATGTATACGTATTCGGCCGTTGCGGTCAAGGTCGAGCTCAACACATTAACGGGACGAGTGAAGGTATTGCAGCAATATCATGCGGTTGCGGCGGGACCGGTTGTGAATCCTCAGGGATATCTCGGGCAAATCGAAGGCGGCAGCAGTATGGCACTCGGTTTTACTTTAATGGAAGATGCCGTGATGGAAAAGGGACATTATATCACGCGTAACTTGGATACGTATTTGGTTCCGACGATTGTTGATCAGCAAGGACGGGTAGAGGTCGAGCCGATTGAACATTTGCCGGAAAATGATGATTATGGCCCGCGCGGCATTGGCGAAGTCGGGTCCGTAACCTTAGCACCGGCTATAGCCGCTGCAGTGCGGCAAGCGAGCGGCAAATGGGTAACGAAATTGCCGATAGAGCCGAGCTTTTTGCAGGAGGAACCATTTTTTCTGACGAAAGGGTGAACGGTCATGAGCGATCAAACAGAAAAAGTTCAAACGCCGTTTGCGCTCCATTGCAACATCAACGGAAGCGATAAAACCATGGAGACGGCGGCATCCACGAGGCTGCTGACCCTGATACGAGATGAGCTTGCGCTGACCGGCACGAAGCGTTCATGTGAAATCGGCCGCTGCGGCGCATGCATGGTGCTGATCGATGGGAAAGCCGTTAATTCTTGCTTAACGATGGCATATCAGTGCTCAGGAAAAAGCATTACGACGATCGAAGGGGTTGCGGAAGGCGGGATTGATCCGATCCAACAGGCATTTCTGGAGGAGGGCGGCTTCCAATGCGGTTATTGCACGCCGGGCATGATCATATCGGTTAAAGCGCTGCTTGATAGCAATCCGGATCCCTCGGAGGATGAAATCGCTGAAGCCTTATCGGGAAATATTTGCCGTTGTACCGGCTATGGCGGGATATGGCGGGCAGTTAAACGAGCAATGGAAGGGAGGCGTCTAGCGACATGACAAATAAAAATTCGCATTTATTTTATTTATTGGAGAGCATTGAAGTGTCGCGGCAGGCCAGAGAAGCCGGTAATACGCCTTTTGGCGCTATTCTGGTAAACGCAGAAGGCGAAATCGTGCTAAAGCAAGGAAATGTTGAAATTACGGAGTCAAACTGTACCGGCCATGCGGAAAGAACGCTAATGGAACAAGCATCGAAACGGTACAGCAGAGACGAGCTTTGGCACTATACGCTTTACACGACGACAGAGCCCTGCGCTATGTGTGCCGGCTCCATTTATTGGGGAAATGTCGGCATGGTGGTTTACGGCATTTCGGAGAAACGATTGGCGCAGTTAACCGGCGACGATGAACAGAATCCGACTCTGGATTTACCTTGCCGCATCGTGTTTGCACAGGGGCGAAAAGCCATTCAAGTGATCGGCCCGTTTCCAGAGGTTGAGGAAGCAGCGGTAGCTGTGCATGAGGGGTACTGGACATGAAGATAACGATGGAAAAAATAAATGAGAGCAATCGCGAGCAATTCGTTGAGCTGCTTGGCGCCATTTTTGAACATTCGCCGTGGGTGGCGGCCTCTGCTTATTACGCAAAACCGTTCGCATCCGTAGATGTTCTGCATACCGCTATGATAAATGTCGTGCGTGAATCTAGGGCAGAGACGATCATTGATTTGTTTCGCGCGCATCCTGACCTCGGAACGCGGCTCGCAGTGGCGGAGTACTCCGCTTTGGAGCAGCAAGGAGCGGGCCTTGACCAGTTATCCGCAGAGGAATATGAGCATTTTTACGGATTAAATCAGACGTACGTAAAAACATTCGGATTTCCTTTCATTCTAGCGGTGAAAGGGAAGAACAAGGGACAAATTCTTGAAGCGATGGAAGCGAGAGTTTGGAATTCATCAGCTGAAGAAGTGGAGCAGGCCATGCGTGAAATTGAGAAAATATCCGGGTTTCGATTACGAGATCTCATCATAGAGTAGGAAGGGACGGAGTATTATGCTAAAATTACGCAGCGGTCGCACGCTTTACTATGGAAAAGGGGATGTGCTGAGCTATCGGACTTACGCCGCTCCGCTCAATGTTCAAGCCATACCTGAGTCGACGTTTACGGGTGACAGCAATATTATTTTTGCCCATAATATTACTTTCTCCGTCAGCAGTGAGGTGCTGCTAACCTCCTTCACGGAAGGCGACAATACACAAGTTGTGGCTACGGACTCGATGAAAAACTTTATTTTGCGTCAAACTGCAAGCTTTGAAGGAAGCACGACAGAAGGACTTATCGCTTTCATTAGCGAACGGTTTCTAGAGCGATATCCGCATATTGATGCCATTGAGATTAAAGCTGACCGTCTCCCTTTCAGCTCAGTTACCGTAGCCGAAGGAAGCGGGTGGAGCGACAGCCAGCTCGTATTTCGCCGCTCGCATAACGAGCACGCCAGCGCTTCTCAAAAATGGATTCGCACCGCCGATGAGGTTAAGCTCGCAGAACAAGAAAGCGCGTTAGCGCATATTCAGCTCATTAAGGTAAGCGGCAGTTCGTTTTACGGCTTCGTACGCGATGAATACACTACTTTGCCCGAGAGCTTTGACCGCCCTTTATTTATTTTCCTGGATATCTTTTGGACATATGCGGAGGCAGAGGATGCTGCCGACACCACGCGCAGCCGATATGTTCCTTCCGAGCAAATCCATGATCTCGCCCATACGCTATTCCATTCCAAAAATTCGCCTTCTATTCAATATTTAATCTATCAGATCGGAAGAAGTATCCTAAAGACCTTTCCGCAGCTGGCTGAGGTTCGTTTCGAATCGAACAATCGAACATGGGAGACAATCGTCGAGCCGGAAAACGCTGCAGCTGCGGGTGTATATACGGAACCCCGTCCGCCTTATGGCTTCCAAGGCTTCACCCTTACGCAGGCTGATCTCGAGGAAGGGGGCGATCCGGCATGAGCGGCCGGATAACGACACATGTTCTTGATCTGGCAGGCGGAAAGCCTGTTATAGGCATTTCGATAGAGCTGTGGTATCTGGGTGAAATGACAGGAGCGGAGCAGGCTCCGCGACTTATGGGTGCTTATAAAACGAATGATGACGGACGAATGGATCAGCCTCTTCTGGAAGGGGATGAGGTGCAGCCGGGGGTCTACGAGCTGATATTTGCAGCAGGTGACTATTTTGGCCGGATGGAGCATCTATCCGCTTTTTCCGACAGTTTATTTGATTTCATACCGATTCGATTTCGTATTCGAGATGCAAGCGAGCACTATCATGTCCCGTTATTAGTGGCTCCCGGAGGGTATAGTACGTATCGCGGGAGTTAGATATCGCTAGGGGATGTATAGGAGCAGTAATGAATGTGTATGAATATACCGAAAGGGGATTTGACGATGACGTTAAAAAATGAACAATCGGCAGCTGTAAGGACGTTATTGTCGCAGCTGCCAAAGGTCGATTTGCATGTGCATCTAGACGGGAGCGTAATGCCAGATACGCTAAAGGAGCTTGCTATCGAGCAAGGAAATCCAATATCAGTCAGCTCGCACGCTGATCTGTTGAGTCATATGCAGGTGGGCGAGCATTGTGATAGCTTGAAGGAATATTTGAGTAAGTTCAGCTTTGTTTTGCCTTATTTACAAACGGGTGCCGCACTGGAGAGAGTCGCATTCGAGGTGGTTGAGCAGGCTGCGAAGCAGCGCGTTCATTATATCGAGGTGCGCTTCGCTCCCCAGCTGCATAGCGTGCAAGGATTAACCCTTCATGAGGTAATCGATCATGTCGTTAAAGGTTTGCAGCGTGGAGAGCAAGCCTTTGGAACGATAGCGAGAGCGATCATTATATGCATGAGAAATCATTCCTATGAATTGAATAAGGACGTTGTTCTAGAGGCAGCGCGATTTTATAAAAAAGGGGTCGTAGCCGTTGATTTGGCTGGGGACGAGGCATCATTTCCGGCAAGGCTGTTCCAGCAGCTGTTTGCGGATGCCCGGCAGCTCGGTTTGCCGGTGACGATCCATGCGGGCGAAGCTGCCGGTGCGGAAAATGTTAAGGTCGCCATTACAAGCTTAGGCGCAGTGAGAATCGGGCATGGCGTAAGGATGCTGGAAGATCCCGAGGTCGTTTCTCTTGTCAAAGAGCGCCAAATCCCGCTTGAGATGTGTCCGCTTAGCAATTTGCAGACGAAGGCTGTTCCCGGCTGGGATGCCTATCCGCTGCGCCGATACTTGGAGGATGGAATCGTCGTCACGGTAAACACGGATAATATGACCGTCTCAGATACAACGATTCAGAAGGAATACGAGCTGCTGATCGAGCATCTTGGCCTTTCTGTGAATGATGTGGCAAGGTTGATCATGAACGGGGCAGCTGCAGCTTTCTTAGAAGAAAACGAGAAGGCTTCGATGATCAGTAGGTATGAGGGAGAATTAAAGGCCTTGGGCTTGCTTGTATAGAAGCGGGATTGATTGAAATGAAGCGGCTTCGCGTCCGATATTGGACGTGAAGCCTTTTTAATATATAAGAATTTATAAGTTTTCACTTATAAATGTGCTTATATATCTCCGCGAAACGATAGCTTTTGCCACTGAGGACAGCGACAGCCGTTTACGCTTGTTTACAGATAAGAATTTTAGCCAAACGATTGCTTTTGCTGCAGATGTCGGCGTCGGCCATTTACGTTTGGTCAGGATCAGGATGGTTTCGCATTCAAAGCAATCTTGCTATACTGAAGGGAATTATTTATGTTTTGACTCCAAAAAAACGGAGATGATGCAGACATGACAAAAGTACGCGATGGCATTCTGGGACTATGCGTCGGCGATGCGCTTGGTGTTCCCGTAGAATTCCTCTCACGTCAAGCTTTGCAGAAAAAACCTTTAACGGATATGGTTGGATTCGGCACACATTCGCAGCCGGCAGGAACTTGGTCAGATGACAGCTCACTAGTCTTTTGCCTAATGGAAAGCGCCGCTGCATTTCCTCAAATCGATCTCTATGATCTCGCCGAAAGGTTTGTAAAGTGGCTGGAGCATAGCTATTGGACGCCGCATGGTGAGACATTCGATGTGGGAATCGCCACAGCGGCCGCAATCGGGAGATATAAACAGATGTGCATCCGCCCGGACCTTGCCGGCGGAACGCAGCTGCAAAGCAACGGAAACGGCTCATTAATGCGGATATTGCCGCTGGCTTATGTGCTGAAGGAAGAAACTCCAGAGGATCGAGCAGATATTATCTCTAAGGTTTCCTCGATTACGCACGCGCATCAAATATCGATTATCGCTTGTGTCATTTACGTTGAGCTTGCGATTCATTTGATAAACGGAATTGATCTAGAGACAGGCATACAGAAAATGAGAGAAACGATAGCAATGCTTTACAAGGATGCAGACCCTAAACATTTGATGTGCTTTGATCGCGTGCTAAAAGGTGATTTGTCGCTCTTAAAGATAGAGGATGTGCAATCATCCGGATATGTCGTACATACGCTGGAGGCGAGTATTTGGTGCTTACTGACAACGGAAAGCTATACCGAAGCCGTTCTTCGGGGTATTAATTTAGGCGAGGATACGGATACAACGGGAGCCGTAACAGGCGGCTTGGCCGGACTCTATTACGGGATAGATGCCATTCCGGAAAACTGGCTTAAGCAGCTGGCAAGGCTCGAAGATATTCAAGCTTTGTGCGAAAGATTTGAAGAATCGATAGGCTTATCAATATAAGGTGGAGATAGGATGGATCAGCAATCAACGCGGGCAAAACAATTATTTTCCGACCATTACGGCAATTATTTTCAAATGCATCGCGAAGGAAATTACGAGGAGTACAAGACCTACGAGATTACGAAGGAACAAGAAGTCGCCTGGTATGAGGAATTAATCGAAAAAAATGCTGGCGAGCTTTCTATTCGGAATTGGGATGCTGCGGTTCAATTGCTGGCTATCGCCAAAAACTATCCAGACAGCCGGATTTTAGAGCGTATCATCGCATTCGCAGCCCGGCATGTTATGTCTTCTGACAGCATCGTTAAGCTTATGTATGCGGAGCTTATTATTGAAATCATAAAGCTGGTCAAAAGCAAGGCGGAAATTGATATGCTTCATCGAGCGTATAAAACCGCTGCCCAAATTTTGGATGATATAATGTTAAAGCCATTGATTATCGATCCAGGCCATGATCTGCAATCATTAAGCCTGAAGGATAAAAAGTCTCTGAATCACAGGGCGGCTAAAAATATTGAAGTCATAAAAGAGCTGTTGGCTTTGGATAAATAAATTGGTCGTTAGAGCCAGATCAAACGAAAAAAATGAAAACAGAGGTGCAGTAAAGATGGAAAATGTCGTGTTGACTGTTGTTTCACCTGAAAATGAGGATTTACGGCAGTTAATCCGTCATCTCGATATAGATTTGCTTCAGCGGTACCCGGCGGAGGAGATATTCGGCCTTGATTTATCGGATGCAAAGGTTCACGATATCTTATTCATCGTTGCCTATGTGAACGATATTCCGGTTGGCTGCGGTGCGATTAGGCCGATTGATGAGGAAGCTACGGAGCTGAAAAGGTTTTTCGTGGAAGAAGCTTATCGTAATAAGGGAATCGCGAAACGTATTTTAATGGAGTTGGAAGACAGGGCGAGGCAGATGGAATTCCGAAGCATCAAGCTAGAAGTGGGGGAGGAGCAGCCTGAGGCTTTGAGCTTTTATCGGAAGCATGGTTACTCTTTAATCGATCGATTTGGTCCATATGTGGATAGTGAAAGCAGTGTTTGTTATGAAAAAAGACTGTAGATGCTAATAAAATGGAGGTGTAGCGATGAATCTTAATAGTCCTGACGGCGTTTCAAACGCAGAATCGCCGCTAAAAAATGTACTTGTCAAAAGCTACAAGCATATCATGTGGGCTAATACTCAGATCATTGAAGCTATGAAAAAAAGTGATCATCCATTGGAAAAGGCATTAAGCTTACTTTCCCATATTCTGGCAGCGGAGAAGGTGTGGCTTGCCCGTATAATGGGTGAAGATGCATCCGCTTTTTCCATTTGGCCATCGTCTACGCTTGAGGAATGCGAACGATTGGCAGAGCAAAACAATAACGGTTATCTCGCTTTGTTCGATCGGCTTCATGAAGCTGATTTTGCTGCGGCTGCCGCATACAAAAACAGTCAAGGCACACCATTTACTACGGAAATCATTGATATTTTGACCCAAGTTTCGCTGCATGGCAGCTATCATCGCGGTCAAATTGCCACGCTGCTCAAACAAGCGGGCTTAGTACCTGTAAATACGGATTACATAACCTATGTCAGACAGCAGACAGTCAATTAAAGGATCAGCGGACTTGAATTAGAAGTTGAATATCTCATGGGTTATCGTTAGTATAGAACAGTGGCAGGAGTTACATATCGAGGTGTTGCTGGTGATCATATGGATTAAGATGCGTGACAGGGCTTTCGGATGCCAGATTGGGTCATCATATAGATACGGAGCATAGAACGGTCAGCGAGATTGCAGAGCAGATTGCAGCAATGTCAAATCTCAGTCTGCTGCCGGATCAAAGAAGCAAATTCAAAAAAGCGTATGACCGCGTACTAACGCAGGTTAAACATATACGATTTTAAGCTGGGAAGAACAACTAGGAGGATCATCATGTCAAACTTAATGAACAACAAAGTCATCGTTATTATGGGTGTAGCCAATGACCGCAGCATTGCATGGGGAGTTGCGAAGTCGCTGCATAATCAAGGGGCTAAGCTTATTTTCACCTACCGTAAGGAGAGATCATTGGATAAGCTCAACAAACTGCTCGAACAGCATCAAATCGATGCACTGCAAAAGGTATCCTGCGATGTGCTCGATGATAACAGCATAACGGCTGCATTTGACGAGATCCAAAAAAACACGGGTGTTATTCACGGCGTGGTGCATTCCGTTGCTTTTGCCGATAAGGATGAGCTGCAGGGGGAGTATGTCGATACGACTAGAGAGGGCTATTTGCTAGCGCAAAACTCAAGCTCGTACTCCTTGGTCGCAGTTGCTCGCGAAGCGAAGAAGCTGATGACGGAAGGCGGCAGCATCGTAACCCAAACCTATATCGGCGCGGAGCGGGTCGTAAAAAACTATAATGTTATGGGCGTTGCCAAAGCGGCTCTCGAAGCCAGCGTAATGTACTTGGCTGAGGACCTAGGCAAATACGGCATACGTGTAAATGCCGTTTCTGCAGGACCCATCCGCACGCTCGCTGCAAAAGGAGTATCCGGCTTTAATGATATTATGTCCACCATTGAAGAAAGAGCGCCGCTTCGCCGCAATATTGATCAGGAGGAAGTTGGCGACGCAACGATGTTCCTGCTGAGCAGCTTGTCCAGAGGAATTACGGGAGAAGTGCTTCACGTAGATGCCGGCTACCATATACTCGGCTTGTAATATGCCGAATTGAAGGATGAAGAAATAAARGGCTCAGAACTCGTTATCGAGATCTGAGCCTTTTTTTGTTTATTTGGCTTGCAGCGCAGCATTGATTTGTTGATTAACAGCCTTCACATCGATAGCTTCAATCGATTTGTCTTGCAACTTGTATTTTTCTTTTAGGCTCAGAATACGATAAACGCTCTTATCCAGTGTATCCTTGGAAATAATGCCATCACGCGCGCTAAGCTTCAGTGCTTTGAGTACAGAAATCTGCGTTTGATAATCATGTCCGATTAAGATAATGTCGCTTCCGGCTTGAACGGACCGGACAGCCGCTTCTCCCACGTCGAAATGGTCGGTTATGCCGCCCATGGTCATATCATCCGTTATGACCACGCCATCATAGCCAAGGTCCACGCGCAGAAGATCCGTGATCATCGTTTTGGAGAGCGAGGCTGGATAGTTTTTATCGATTTTCGGGATCAATAAATGCGCGATCATGATCGCATCCGCATCCTGTTGGATGGCTTCAACAAAAGGAAGCAGCTCGAATGCTTCAAGCTCAGCCAAGGTTTTGTTAACGACAGGCAGCTCAAGATGAGAATCGACCGACGTATCCCCGTGTCCTGGAAAATGCTTGACCACGGCGGCAACCTGCTTGGATTGGATCGCTTTCATCGTCTCGATGCCATGCTTCATGACGGTCCCGGAATCGGAACCAAAGGAACGATTGCCGATAACCGGATTATTTGGATTGCTGTTAATATCCAATACTGGCGCAAAATCCATATTAAAGCCAAGTGCGCGAACCTCTGCAGCCAGCGCCTCGCCGATTTTCCGTGTGTAAGCGAGCTGATCTGCACGTCCTACATCGGTTGCCGGGGGGATTTTGGTAAATTCCGAAGGCATACGGCTTACTTTCCCGCCTTCTTGATCAATGCTTAGCCAAAGCGGAGCTGGATTTCCATTATTTTTTTTCTTTAATTGATTTAGCAGCTTTAAGGTTTGCGAGGCATCCGCAATATTTTCTTTGTACAAAATAAAACCGCCAACATGGTATTTATCAAGCATCTCGCTCGCGTTCGCCTGCATCGTTGTGCCATCGATACCCACGAGCACCATCTGGCCTATCTTTTCATCTAACGTCATGTTGGCTATTTTCTCTTTGAGCGGGTCTACCGTTTCAGTGGGTTCAGGGGTTGGCGAAACGGTTGGTTGAATGGTCGGCTGTGCAGTAGGACTTGAGCTTGGATTTGGTGAAGTAGTAGTTATAGGTTCAGATGTGTTATTCTGGCTGCAGCCAGAACAAATCATCAAAAGTGCAAGGATTGTAACTGCCTGTTTGATCATCGAAAATTCCTCCCTTGTTGCAATATCCCCTTGTTCTTACTATCACATACCTGTCAATTGTCATTAGACCTGACGAATAAAAGTATTCAGTTGTTGCAGTTTGATGGATAGGACATGACATGATCTCAGTAATCGAATACTCCGCCTACTCCTATCATAAGCTGTATAGGTCATGAATGCATCGGTTTATAGGCAAGCAAGGTTAAGGAGGGGGAACATGAAAGACCAATCGCGGGATGAACAAACCTGGCAGGCCCAGATTCCTCAGCCAATAAGGCAAAGCGATGGAGCAGGAAATGTAGACCGAGGTCCTCGCGATATCATGCGCGATATTGAAAATCCGAATATGTTCGTGCCGCCTGTTACAGATGCAGGCTTACTTCCCAATTTGAAGTTCTCGTTTTCGGATACGCATATGCAGTTGAATCAAGGCGGATGGTCGCGCGAGATTACCGTACGGGATTTTCCCATTTCAACGACGATAGCGGCAGTCAACATGAGCTTAACGGCAGGCGGGGTTCGTGAATTGCATTGGCATCAGCAAGCAGAATGGGCATACATGCTTCTTGGCAGAGCGCGTATTACATCCGTTGACCAAGCAGGTCGGAATTTTATAGCTGACATTGGAGAGGGGGATCTGTGGTATTTCCCGCCAGGCATTCCACATTCGATCCAAGGACTGGAGAACGGATGCGAGTTTTTACTTGTTTTTGATGACGGCAACTTCTCCGATTTAAATACATTATCGTTATCGGATTGGTTAGCCCATACGCCAAAGGAAGTGCTCTCAGCCAACTTTGGCGTACCGGAGAGTGCTTTCAACCACATTCCGAATGAACAAGTTTATATCTATCAGGATAACGTGCCTGGATCCCTGGAGAGCCAGAAGGTTCAATCGCCCTACGGGACGATCCCGCTAAGCTTTACACATCGTTTGTTAGCACAGCCTCCGATTCGGACGTCGGGAGGCAGTGTGCGTATTGTCGATTCCTCCAACTTTCCAATCTCGAAGACGATTGCAGCCGCTTTGGTTGAGGTGGAGCCCGGAGGGATGAGAGAGCTTCATTGGCATCCGAATAATGATGAGTGGCAGTACTATTTGGCCGGGCAGGGGCGGATGACGGTATTTGCGGGTAACGGAATTGCCCGCACTTTCAATTATCGAGCGGGCGACGTAGGTTATGTACCTTTTGCAAATGGGCATTACATTCAAAATACGGGCGATGATTCGCTATGGTTTCTGGAGATGTTCAAAAGCGATCGCTTTGTGGATGTGTCATTAAATCAATGGCTGGCTTTAACTCCGCGGGAATTGGTTCAGCATAATGTGAATGTCGGCCCAGAGCTGCTGAACGCCCTTCACAAAGAAAAGCAGCCTGTTGTCAAATTCCCAGGTTTTACCTATAAACCGTAGAGAACGACGAATGAGATAAAAGAAGACTTTCCTGCTCGCCGAACCGGCTGCTGGAAAGTCTTCTTTTATTTATTAAAGATGTTCTCTTCCAAGACATCATATTTATTCCCGAACACTTTTACAATATGGTTTTCTCCCCACGCAGAAAGCGAATCTAAAATACTTTTTAAGCTTTGTCCATATTCGGTGAGCTGATACTCAACCTTCGGAGGCACCTGGTTATAGACGATCCGTTCGATAATGTCGGCGTCCTCGAGCTCTCGAAGCTGCTGTGTCAGCATCTTTTGGGTAATTTCCGGCAGGAGCCGCTTAAGTTCGCTTGTCCGCTTCTTACCATGTGTCAAATGGCAAAGGATTATACATTTCCATTTGCCTCCGATTACTTCAAGCGTCGCTTCTACGGGGACATTATATTTCTTTTTTATCAAAGTCATTCTCCCTTATAGCAAATTACAGGTACTTTTAAGTACCTATAGTACTTTTAAGTACGTACTGGTCATTTTCTTTCGCATAAACGATAATAACATTCATCGGCCGATCAAAGCTACATTAATTTAGTTCATAAAAATAGGATTGGAGAGAAGCTTGATGACAATAGAGAAAAAAAGAAGCACGTTAGCCTTATTAGCGCTAGCGGTCAGCGCTTTCGCAATCGGAACAACGGAATTCATAAGCGTCGGATTATTGCCGCTTATTTCAGAGGATTTGAATATATCGGTTACAACGGCAGGCTTGACCGTAACGTTATATGCGCTTGGCGTAACCTTCGGCGCACCTGTTCTGACATCCTTAACAACAAAAATACCGCGTAAAGCGTTATTGCTTTGGATCATGGTCATTTTCATAATCGGCAATACGCTCGCAGCGGCGTCTTCCTCTGTTGAGCTGCTGTTGATCGCCAGAATTATTTCTGCCCTATCGCATGGTGTGTTTATGTCGATTGGCTCAACGATCGCTGCGGATGTGGTGTCTCCGAACCGAAGAGCGAGCGCCATCGCCATCATGTTTACGGGTCTTACCGTTGCAACGATAACGGGGGTTCCAATAGGGACGTTTATCGGACAGCAGCTTGGCTGGAGAGCTGCGTTCGTCGCAATCGTAATCGTTGGGATTGTCGCATTTGTGGCAAATAGCATTCTTGTGCCGTCGGATCTGCGAAAAGGAACGCCTACTACGCTTGGAGAACAGTTTAAGCTGTTTACGAATGGGAGATTGCTGCTTATCTTTATCATCACCGCATTAGGGTATGGCGGAACATTTGCTGTCTTTACTTATTTAACCCCATTGCTGCAGGAAATAACCGGATTTCAGGAAAAACATGTTACCGTCATCCTGCTTCTCTATGGTATTGCTATTGCGATAGGCAATGTCATTGGCGGAAAGCTTGCTAACCGAAAGCCGTTAAAAGCGTTATTTTATATGTTTATCGTACAAGCCGTTGTTCTATTCCTTCTAACCTTTACAGCTCCGTTCAAAATTGCGGCATTGCTTACAATCGTGTTGATGGGATTGTTCCATTTCATGAATGTAGCAGGGCTGCAGGTGTATGTTGTTATGCTGGCGGAACGTATCATGCCTGGCGGCGTCGA
Organism: Paenibacillus sp. 01T443; assembly: GCF_056398325.1. NCBI lineage: Bacteria > Bacillati > Bacillota > Bacilli > Caryophanales > Paenibacillaceae > Paenibacillus > Paenibacillus sp. 01T443. The sequence continues at coordinate 1,238 of NZ_JBFTPE010000024.1, read as the reverse complement.
CGTCGCCTCTGCAATTAATATTGCTGCATTTAATGCGGGCATTGCAATTGGCGCTTATTTAGGTGGAGTTGTAACGGATTCGATGGGACTTATCCACACCTCATGGTTTGGAGGCATCATGGTTGTAGCTGCCGTCATCCTGACCGGTTGGAGCATGAAGCTTGAGCAAAAGAATACAACAAAAGAAGTATTATCATAAATGGGAGGCTATTATAAAATGAAACATTTACAAGCAACTACGACTTTGCATAACGGTGTATCGATGCCGTGGTTTGGATTAGGCGTATTTAAAGTTGAAGAGGGTGCAGAGCTAGAGAGCGCAGTGGCTTCTGCGATCAAGCATGGGTACCGCAGCATCGACACCGCAGCCATTTATGGAAATGAAGCAGGCGTAGGAAGAGGTATTGAACAAGGCTTGCAGCTGGCCGGAATCGGAAGGACGGAGCTGTTTGTCACTTCCAAAGTGTGGAATGCTGATTTAGGGTATGAGTCGACCCTTGCGGCTTATGAAACAAGTCTAAACAAGCTCGGTCTTGATTATCTTGATCTGTACCTTATCCATTGGCCCGTGGAAGGGAAGTTCAAAGAGGCGTGGCGCGCTTTAGAAACCTTGTATGAGCAAGGGAAGGTCAAGGCTATTGGTGTCAGTAATTTTCAAACCCATCATTTAGACGCTTTAATGGCAACTGCCAAAATCAAACCTATGGTCAATCAAGTGGAATATCATCCTCGTTTGACGCAGATGGAGCTAAGGAGCTACTGCAAGCAACATGGAATTCAATTAGAGGCATGGTCGCCATTAATGCAAGGGCAGCTTCTTGAAAATCCGCTCCTTCTGGAAATCGCAGCTAGCTATCATAAAACCGTTGCCCAAATCATCCTGCGCTGGGATTTGCAAACCGGCGTGGTGACAATCCCGAAATCAACAAAGGAAGCCAGAATCATTGCCAATGCGGAGATCTTTGATTTCGAGCTGTCAAACGAGCATATGGAACAGATCAGCGGGCTGAATGAGAATTACCGCGTAGGCCCTGATCCTGATAATTTCGATTTTTAAGAAGTCTAAAGACAAAGAATATAATTCTTTGTCTCAGGCTGTCGAGAAAGTCTCGACAGTCTTCTTTTTGTTTAATTAATTTAACACGACACCGCGTTAATATAGTATAATTATAGTAATTAAAACGAACGGATGGTGTCGTGATGCTGCGTACTAATCGAGATAAGCAACAAAATTACGA